>JAMCQP010000007.1:0-1950 GCA_023381695.1 Bacillota bacterium
CGCCTGAAGGAGCTTTTAGGCCACACCCCCGTGGAAGTGATTGCCGGAGCGCTTTTGGGCATCGTGATGGCGGCGTTGCTTCTTTAGATTGCCTGGCCCGGCCCCGCGATGAGATTTGCTTGGAATGAAAAGAGGGTCTGGATTGTCGAGTCTTTTGGAGACCATAAATGAGCCTGCGGATTTGAAAAAGCTCAACCAGTCACAGCTGGAAGAGTTGGCCAGGGAGATCCGCCAGGTAATCGTGCAAACCCTGGCCCAAAACGGCGGCCATCTGGCGCCAAGCCTCGGGGTTGTGGAACTCACCCTGGCGCTTCATCTGACCTTTGACAGCCCCCAAGACAAGATCGTCTGGGATGTGGGGCATCAGGCCTATGTACACAAGCTGATTACCGGGCGGCGGGAACAGTTTTCCACCATCCGGCAATACGGGGGCCTGAGCGGGTTTCCCAAACGGCGGGAAAGCCCGCATGACACCTTTGAAACCGGCCACAGCAGCACGTCGATCTCCGCCGCGCTGGGGATGGTCATCGCCCGCGATCTCCGGAAGGAGAATTACCAGGTGGTGGCGGTCATCGGCGACGGCGCCATGACGGGCGGAATGGCTTTTGAAGCCTTGAATCACGCCGGGCAACTGGGGAAAAATTTTATCGTCATTCTCAACGATAACGAGATGTCCATCTCCCATAATGTGGGGGCGTTGTCCACCTATCTGACCAAGTTGCGGATCGACCCGACCTACCACCGGGCCAAGGACGATGTGGAGTACGTCCTGAGCCGGATCCCCCGGATCGGGAAAACGATGGTCAGGGCCGCGGAGCGGCTCAAGGACAGCGTGAGGTATCTTCTGGTCCCTGGAAGAATCTTCGAAGATCTGGGCTTCAGCTATTTCGGGCCGATCGACGGCCACAACCTGGAGCTTCTGGTGGACACCTTCAAGGAAGCCAGGGCCTGTGAGGGGCCCGTGCTGATTCACGTCCTCACCCAGAAGGGCAGGGGGTATCTACCGGCGGAGAAGAATCCGGAGATTTTTCACGGCGTCGGCCGGTTTGATGAAAAGACCGGCGAGATTCTCCGGGAGTCGTCCCATCCGACCTACACCGAGGTGTTTGGCAGGACGCTGGCCCGTCTGGGGGAAACCAACGAAAAGATTGTCGCGGTGACTGCGGCCATGCCTGATGGGACCGGGCTTCGTCGGTTTGCGGAAAAGTTTCCGAATCGTTTCTTTGACGTGGGCATCGCGGAAGAACATGCCGTCACCCTGGCCGCGGGGATGGCGGCGCAGGGGATGCGGCCGGTGGTGGCGATCTACTCCACCTTTCTGCAGCGGGCCTATGACCAGATCTTGCACGACGTCTGCCTCCCCAACCTGCCGGTGGTCTTTGCCATCGACCGCGCCGGCCTGGTAGGGCAGGACGGGCCCACCCATCACGGGGTCTTCGACCTCTCCTACCTGCGGCATATGCCGAACATGACCGTGATGGCGCCCAGGGATGAAAACGAGCTGCAGCACATGCTCAAGACCGCTCTTTTGCATCACGGCCCGGTTGCGGTGCGCTACCCGAGAGGGGAAGGGCCTGGCGCGCCGTTAAGCGAGGAATGGCGCCAGTTGGCGCTGGGGTGCGGCGAGGTCCTCCGCGAGGGTGGCGATCTCCTGATTCTGGCCATCGGCGCCATGGTGGCGCCGAGCCTGGCCGCCGCGGAGATCCTGGCGGTGGCGGGGGTTGAGGCCACCGTGGTCAACTCCCGGTTTTTGAAACCGCTGGATACGGAACTGCTCTGCCGGCTGGCGGCCAGGACGCCCAGGGTTGTCACCGTGGAGGAGAACGTCCTGATGGGTGGCTTCGGCAGTGCGGTGGCGGAACTTTTCACCCGCAAGGGGATGTACAAGGTGCGGACCCTGAGCCTGGGAATTCCCGATCGTTTCATTGAGCACGGCGACGCCAGGAGGCT
>JAMCQP010000007.1:1960-21542 GCA_023381695.1 Bacillota bacterium
ACCTGGGCCTGGACGGCGAGCAGATCGCCGGGACCATCCAGAGCTGGTTGAAGTAGAAGAACCGGTGGTGAGAAGTCTGGTTGGAAATGAGGAAGGCTATGGCCGGCGAATCCGGGAGAGGCGGGCCGGAAAGAAAGGGGTCCGAAAGAATTGACGTCGCCCTGGTTGAACAGGGGTTCTTTCCCGCCCGGGAACGCGCCCGCGCGGCGATCATGGCGGGCCTGGTCTTCGTGGACGGAAAGCGCGTGGACAAGGCCGGCGTGAAAATCCCCCCCGGGGCCGGCATCGAGGTCAGGGGCGACCCCATCGGTTACGTGAGCCGCGGCGGCCTGAAACTGGAGAAGGCCCTGGATACGTTTGAAATCGATGTGACGAATCTCGTGGCCCTGGATGTGGGGGCGTCCACCGGCGGGTTCACCGATTGCCTCTTGCAACGGGGGGCGCGCAAGGTATACGCGGTGGATGTCGGGTACGGCCAACTGGCCTGGAAATTGCGCCAGGACCCGCGGGTGGTCTGCCTGGAGCGGACCAATATTCGTTACGCGGACCGGGAGTTGATCCCCGAACCCATCGACATTGCCACCATAGACACATCCTTCATTTCCGTGGCCAAGTTCTTGCCGGCCGTGGGCAGCCTCCTGGCGCCGGGCGGGCGGATGGTGGTTCTGGTCAAGCCGCAGTTTGAGGCGGGACGTTCCCAGGTGGGGAAGAAGGGGGTTGTCCGGGATCCCCTGGTGCACCGCCAGGTGCTGGAGCGGCTTCACGAATTCGCCCGTGAACACTCCCTGGAAGCCCTCGGGCTCACCTATTCGCCGGTGCTTGGCCCGGAAGGGAATATTGAGTTTTTGCTCTGCCTTGGAATGGGCGGCGGCCCGGAGGGTCCGGCGGACATCGCGGCGGTTGTGGAGGCTGCCCATGCCCAGCTCGGGCGCTAGATCTTGAGCGCTAGCGCACCATGGCCACCTCACCGCTCCCGCCCGTCCATGGGCTTCGCGGTGCCTCGACATCGTGTCGAATGTGGCCGATGCGCCACCTCGCCCATCCCTGGGCTCATGTAGATCTTCAAGGATGGAAGTGGATAGGCATGCAACGCATTGGGATCATGCTGCACCAGCACAAAAGCGAGCGTTTGGAGACGGCGCGGCGCCTGATCGCGCTCATCCACGCGGGCGGAGCGCAGGCTCTGCTGCCTGCGGAATTGGCCCAGACCCTCGGACGCGGCGAACTTGGCCTGGAAGATGAACTTTTCCGGCGGCAGGCCCAGTGTGTAATCGTGCTGGGCGGGGACGGGGCGCTGTTGAGCACCGCCCGGTTCCTGGCCACCGTGAATGTGCCGATTCTCGGCGTAAATATGGGATATCTCGGTTTTATGACCGAGATCGAGGTGGGCGATCTGGAATTTGCCGTGGCAAGGCTGATCCGGGATGAGTTCACCCTGGAGGAGCGGATGATGCTCACGGCGATGGCCCGCCGCAATGGGCAAGAACAGGGAGGGTTCCTGGCCCTCAACGATGTGGTGATCACCCACCGCAATTTCACGCGCATGGTAAGGCTGAAGGCCCAGGTGGCAGGCCAGACCGTCGGCACCTACCGGGCGGACGGCCTGATCGTCGCCACGCCCACCGGTTCCACCGCATACTCGCTCTCCGCCGGGGGGCCGATCCTTCACCCGGGCCTCTCCGCCATTGTGCTCACCCCGATCTGCCCGCACAGCCTTCAGGCCCGCTCCCTGGTCATTGGGCCGGAGGAGGAGGTCAAGGTGCTGGTTACCGCGCCCTCGGAGGTCCTTTTGACCGTGGACGGCCAGATCGGTTGTGAGCTCGGGCAGGGGGACGAGGTGATGATCCGGCGCGCGGAGCATGCTACCAGGCTGATCAAGCTCAAGGGCCGCAGTTTTTACGAGATCCTCCGCACGCGTCTGGATGACGACTATACCACACCGCACGAAAGGGGGTAAATCCATGAAATCCAGCCGCCAGGCGGCGATACTTGCCTTGATTGCCGAACAGGCCATTCAAACGCAAGAGGATCTGGTGGAAGCCCTCCGGAAAAAAGGGATGGACGTGACCCAGGCCACCGTATCCCGGGACATCAAGGAATTGAGACTCATAAAGGTGCCCAGCGGCGACGGGGGTTACAAGTACGCGTTGCCGGCGGCCCAGGTGCCGGGCGATGCGTTGAAAAGGGCGCGGCGGCTCTTTCAGGATACGGTGGTGGGCATTGATTCCACCCGGAACCTGATCGTGATCAAGACCCACCCGGGTGCGGCCAACAATGTGGCGGACGCCGTCGACGATCTGCCCTGGCCGGAGATCATGGGGACGCTGGCCGGTGACGATACCATCCTCATCATTGTCAAAGACGAGGCGACCGAAAGCGTGCTGGATAGATTCAGGGAACTGCGGGGGTGATGGGATATGCTGCGGGAACTGCATATCGAAAACTTTGCGCTCGTGGACAGGCTCGATCTGGCCTTTTCGGAAGGATTCAACGTGCTCACCGGGGAGACCGGCGCCGGAAAGTCCATCATCATCGATGCGGTGAACATGCTCCTGGGCGGGCGGGCGTCGGTGGAATACATCCGGGAGGGGTCCGAGACGGCCAGGATCGATGGCGCTTTTGACCTGGAGCCCGGCGCGCCGGTCTGGCGGATCTTGCTGGAACTCGGACTGGTGGAGGAAACAGTTGAAACCGGCGAAACGGGCAGAACAGCCGGAACAGCCGGAACAGCCGAGGACACGCTCATCCTGTCCAGAGAGATCAGCCGGGCGGGGAAGAGCCGCTGCCGGATCAACGGCCGGGCGGTCACCCTCCAGGTCTTTTCGGATGTCGGCCGGGAGCTGGTGGATCTGCACGGCCAGCACGAACACCAGTCGCTGCTGGTCACCTCCCGCCACATATTTTACCTGGACGCCTTCGGGGGCCAGCCTCTGGCCGGCCTCAGGGCTCATGTGGCGGATCTCCACCGCCGGTTCCGGGATCTCCAGCGTGAGAGGCACGATCTTGAAGAAAATGAAGCAGAACGCGCCAGACGGGAGGATCTTCTCCGCTTTCAGCATCAGGAGATCTCCTCCGCCATGCTCTCCGAAGGGGAAGAGGAGGAGTTGGCCCGCCAGAGGTTGATCCTGCAAAACGGGGAAAAGCTGCTTGCGCAGGCGCAAAAGGCTTACCAGGCCCTCTATGACGGGGGTGAAGCCGCGGCGGCGGTGGATCAGCTGGCGGTGGCCCAGGAGTCTCTGGGCGAGATGGTGAAGGTGGATCCGTCCCTGGCCTCAAGCCAGGAGATGCTGCAGGCGGCCCTGGCCCAGATCGAGGAGGCCGCCAGAACGGTGGGCGAGTACCGCGAGAGAATCGAGACCGATCCCGAGCGGCTGGAGCAGGTGGAGGACCGCCTGGACCTGATTAACAGGTTGAAACGCAAATACGGCTCTACCGTGGGGGAGATTATCGCTTTTGGAAAGAAGGTGGCCGCGGATCTGGAGTCGCTCGCAAACAGCGACGAGCGCCGCCGTGAGCTGGAGGCGCAACTTCAGGCGGTCTCCCGGGAACTGGGCCAGGCCGCCGCGCGGTTGTCCGAGGCGCGGCAAAAGCTGGCCGGCGATCTGGAGAAGAAGGTGGAGGGTGAGCTTGCCGATCTGAACATGGCCAAGACCCGCTTTGTAATTTCCCTGGAGCGTGAACCGGACCCGGAGGGGGTGGAGGTTGACGGCCAGCGCTGGCGGATCGGCGCCAACGGCCTGGACCAGGTGGAGTTTCTTTTTTCCGCCAACCCGGGCGAATCGCCCAGGCCACTGGCCAGGATCGTCTCCGGGGGTGAGATGTCCCGGGTGATGTTGGCCCTGAAAAGCCTGATGGCCCTGGCGGACCGGATTCCGACGCTGATCTTCGATGAGATCGACACCGGGATCAGCGGCCGCACCGCCCAGTCGGTGGCGGAGAAGCTGTGCCGGTTGGCCAGGCAGCGCCAGGTGATCTGCGTGACCCACCTGCCCCAGATCGCCAGCATGGCCACCACTCACTTTTTCATCGAAAAGTCTCTGGAGGAGGAGAGGACCGTCACCCACGTCCATCCCCTGGGCGGGGAGGGACGCGTCCAGGAACTGGCCCGGCTTTTGGGCGGCGCCGTGGTTACCGACACCACCCTGCGGCATGCCCGCGAGATGATCCAGCAAGCTGGCATAATCAACCGGACAATCGCATAAGAGCCCGGCCCCGCGGGAATCCTAAGGCCGACAGTCAACAGGAGAGTGATCCGTTTGGCCTTGGGAACCGATGGGCGTTATCATAGATGGGCGTGGATCCTTTTATTTTTTTTGGGGTTCGGCGGGTTTTTGTGGAGCCAGCTCGAGGATGAGGTTGGCCTTCCCGATTATCTTCTGCTTCGCCGGGGCGAGACCCAGCGCTTCACGGTAAAGCTGCCGATATCGCTGGCGATTGCCGAGGAAAACCCGCGGCAGATCCTGAAGATCGACGACCGCTTCCTGGGGAAGGCCGGCCTGCGCCTGGGGCGCAGGGATTCCGTCGCGGTGATGCCGCTGGATCTTGGCCAGGCCGGTCTCAAGCTCAAACTTTTCGGATTGATCCCTTTGAGGACCAGGGTCGTGGATGTGGTCCCGCCGGTCAAGGTGGTTCCCGGGGGGCAGGCCATCGGGGTGCTTCTGGCGCCCAAAGGGATGATCGTGACCGGTTACGCGCCGGTGCGCGGCCCCGACGGCCGGAATTTTTTCCCGGCCAGGGAGGCCGGGCTGCAGGCAGGCGATCTGCTCCTGGAGATAAATGGCGAAGACATCCGGAATATCCAGCAACTTGAGAGCCTGGTGAACAGTTACGGCGCCCAGGATGAGCCTCTGACCTTGAAGGTCCAGAGGGGGAAACGGATTTTGACGCTGAAAGTCAGGCCTTCGATAACCGAGGTGAGTCCCCCCGGGGCCGGCTACCAGCGTCATCGGCGGCGATATGTGCTTGGAATCTTTATCGAGGATCCCGCCGCTGGTGTGGGAACCCTGAGTTTCTACGATAAAAATACCAGGATCTACGGCGCTCTGGGCCATATGATCACCGACACCGTCACCAGGCGCCAGAGCGACGTTTCCAACGGGAGGATTGTCGTCGCTTCCATCGCCGGGATACAGCCGGCCCAGCATGGCCAACCGGGGGAGAAAGTCGGCACCTTTCACAGCGAGGAAGACATTGTCGGAAACATAGACAAGAACTCACCCTTCGGAATCTACGGCCACCTGGCCATTATTCCCAAAAATTACGGGGCGGCGGGCGAAGTGCCGGTGGCCATGGCGCACGAGATCAGGCCGGGCAAGGCCGAGATGCTCACGGTCATCGACGGGCAGCGGGTCGAAAGGTTCGAACTCGAGATTCTCCGGATCAGCCATCAACGCCGGCCGGATGGCAAGGGGCTGGTGCTCCGGATCACGGATCCCAGGCTCTTGAAGCTTACCGGCGGGATTATCCAGGGGATGAGCGGGAGTCCCATCCTGCAGGATGGAAAGCTGGTGGGTGCGGTAACTCACGTCTTTGTAAATGACGCCACCAGGGGGTATGGCATTTTAGCCGAGTGGATGCTCAAAGAAGCCGGGCTCTTTGAGAGGGCGGCGACCCGTTCCGCGACGCCGATTCCCCGCGGCGCCCGCGCGGCTTTACAGGGGTCTCCGGAAATTTTGCCCGCTTGGAGAGGAACAGACAGGGTTTTGTAGAACTATAAGGAAACAAGCAAATCCCTGCCGTGCGTCAGAAGGTGAGATGAGTTGAGCAGAGAACGTATCCGTGTCTTTGTGGCGGACGATTCGGCCGACCTTTGCCAGATGATCAAGGCCGAGATTGTCAAACGCAGAGATATGGAACTCGTGGGAATGGCCGCAAACGGTGAAGAGGCTTTGCAAGGCATCATTGCCGCTTCGCCCGATGTGGTTATTCTTGATCTCATCATGCCGATGATGGACGGAATCGGGGTGCTGGAGAAGTTGAATGAACTCTTCCCCAACGATCAGCCGAATAACCGGCCGAAGGTGGTCATTCTCACCGCCCTGGGGGAGGAGTCTTTGACCAGGCAGGTTCTTAATCTCGGGGCCAACTACTATATCATCAAGCCTTTTGAGATCGGGATGCTTCTGACCCGGGTCTGGCAGGTGGCGCACGAGCCAGGCAAATACCGCTCTCTGGCCGAGGCGCAGCTTAAAACCCAGAACGTCGAGGGCATAGTGACGGATCTTCTCCGGCAGATGGGTATCCCCCAGCACTTCAAGGGTTTTTTGTACCTGCGGGAGGCTATTGTGATGGTCGTGGGGGACGACCGCCTGTTGCAGGGCGTGATGACGCGCCTGTACGCGTTGATTGCGGAACGCTACAAGATCACGGTCTCCCAGGTGGAGCGTTCGGTGCGCCATTCCATAGATTATGCATGGATCAACGGCGATTTGGATCTGCTTTACGAAATCTTCGGCAGTACGGTTAACGAGTATCGCGCCAAGCCCACCAACGTCTCGTTTATTGCCCAGGTGTCGGACATGATCCGGGTCTCGCTTCTAGCCGGTTGATCGGAGGGACTCCGGATGAACATCACTGGTACCGCGCGGGTCGATAAGCGCACCAAGAACCTGGTAAAGCGGCTTAAGCCGCACGAGATTGCGGTTATCGATCATCAGGATCTGGACTCGGTCTCCGCCGAGGCGCTGATCGGAGCCAGGGTGAGGGCGGTGGTCAACGCCGCCCCTTCCATCAGCGGAAAATACCCCAACCAGGGGCCTCTTTTGCTTTGCGAGGCCGGGATCCCCATCCTCGACGGCGTGGGCGCCGGCATCATGGAGAAGATCAGGGAAGGGGACTCCATAGAGCTGTTCGGGAACGAGGTGCGCAAGGACGGAGGGGTCCTGGCCACCGGAGTGGTCCTGACCACCGACCTGGTGAGGCGCAAGCTGGTTTTGGCCAGGGCCAACCTCAGCCACGAACTCGACATGTTTGTGGAGAATACCCTCGAAAACGCCAAGAGGGAGAAGGACCTCCTCCTGGGCAACCTGGCCATTCCACCGATCAAACACGAGTTAAAGGGCAAACATGTTCTGGTGGTGGTGCGCGGGGCCGATTACAAGGAAGATCTGAGCGCCATCCAATCGTACATCGAGGAGGTGCGCCCCGTCCTGATCGGCGTGGACGGGGGGGCGGACGCCCTGCGGGAATTCGGCCTGTCGCCGGATATGATCATCGGGGACATGGACAGCATCACGGATGAGACTTTGCGCTGCGGGGCCGAGATTATCGTTCACGCTTACCCCGACGGGCGCGCTCCGGGCCTGCGGCGGGTTGAACGGCTGGGCCTCGCCGCCGGCGTCTTTCCGGCGCCGGGCACCAGCGAGGATATCGCGTTTTTGCTGGCCTACGAAAAGGGCGCCGAACTCCTGGTGGCCGTGGGCGCTCATTCCAATATGATCGATTTCCTGGAGAAGGGGCGCCGGGGGATGGCCAGCACCTTTCTGGTGCGGCTCAAGGTGGGTGGCATCCTGGTGGATGCCAAAGGGGTGAACAAGCTCTACCAGGGGCAGCCCAAAGCCAGATATGTAATTCAGATCATGCTGGCGGGGTTGATCCCGATCGTGCTTTTCATCACTTTGTCGGAACCCATGCGGCAATGGAGCCGCCTTTTGCTGATCCGCCTCAAGTTGCTCTTCGGGCTTTAGTTTTGATTCTTTGGTGGTTGTCTTTGTAGGAGTACAGCGGAAGGAAGGAAGTTTTTGGGATGATTATCGACATGCGCTACCACATCGCATCGCTGGTGGCGGTTTTTTTGGCTTTAGGCCTCGGGATATTGATCGGAAGCACCATGCTGGGCGATGGGCTTTTAGTCGCCCAGCAAAAACTGTTGATTGACCGGTTGGAGACGGACTTTGAAAAGATCCGGACGGAAGAGCGTGATCTGCAGGCGCAGGTGGCCGTGCTGGAAGATCGGGTGGCCGTCGACGACCGGTTTGCGCGCACGGTTCTGCCGGTTTTGATCAAGGACCGGCTTTATGGAAAGCAGATCGCCCTGGTTCGTACCGGCGATGCCGCCGATCACCGGCTTTTGAAGGAATTGACGGGCGTATTGCGGGACGCCGGGGCCAATGTGGTCTCGACGACCTATTTCACGCAAGATCTTGAGACTCTGGATCAAGATCGGCGGCAGATTCTGGCCCAGAGCCTCGGGCTCGCCGGAGCGGCCAACAACCTTCCCAACGAACTGGCCAGGGGCCTGGCGGCCAGCATCGGACGTGGGGTGGCCAGCCCGGTCATGGCTTATTTGAGGCAACACGAAATCATTCAGACCTCGGGCGATTTTCAGGCTCCCGTGGACGCGGTGATCGTCGTCGGGGGCGGCCTGGACGAAAAGAAGCAGGGCTGGCGATCTGTGGATTTGCCGTTGATCGAAAACCTCCAGAAGATGGGGGTCTCGGTGATCGGGGTGGAGCCGGAAGCGGCGAAAAACTCCTACATCCGACCGTACAAGCAGAAGGGGCTGTCCACGGTGGACAACATCGACATGGTTCCCGGCCAGATGGCGCTGATCTATACTCTTTCGGCCGGAAAACGGGGCAACTTCGGCGTGAAGGACACGGCCAGGCAGTTGATGCCTTCGCCGGCGGAAGGATTCTCGTATTGAGCGGAGGACTCTTTCAGGATCTTTTATTGGCCGGTGGCAGGGGACAGGCGGGGTTTAGGAGTGAAGGGCTTTGGATATTGGCAAGTTTGTGACTGTTTTGATCCCGGCCTATAATGAGGCGGAACGGATTGGTGGGACGGTTCGGGCGATCCTGGCCACCGGCGTGGCCGGGGAGGTGCTGGTGATCGATGACGCTTCCCGGGATGAGACCGCCCGCCTGGCCCGGAAAGCGGGCGCCCGCGTTATCCGGCATGAAAAGAACCTGGGGAAGGGCGGCGCCCTGAATACCGGCCTCAAGGAGTCCAGAGGAGGAATACTGGCCCTGATTGACGCCGATCTTGGCGGGACCGCCTCGGAGGTCGCAAAGCTGGTGGCGCCGGTGCTGGCCGGCGAAGCGGACATGACGGTCGCCGCTTTCCCGAAAACGGGGCGAAAGGCCGGCTTTGGCCTGGTGAAGGGGCTGGCCCGCTGGGGGATTCGCCGTTACGCCGGGTTTGAAGCGCAAAGCCCGTTGTCCGGCCAGCGGGCCATGCGGCGCGAGGTGATCGAGGCCGTGGGCGGTTTTGCCTCCGGGTTTGGCGTGGAGGTGGGGTTGACCATTGATGCGGCCCGCAAGGGCTTCCGCATCCTGGAGGTGCCGGTGCAGATGGGCCATGCAGCGACCGGGCGGGATCTCGCCGGGTTTCTGCACCGCGGCAAGCAATTCTGGCAGGTGGGCCTGGCCTTACTACGCAGGATGTAAATATTTAGCATTTTTTAAAGCAGCTTCTCTGGAAAAAGTGTGACTTTTTTCCGGAAAAGCTACGGAGAGGTGTTCAATGGTCATTGGAATTGTGGCTTTGCTCATCTCGATCGTTCTGACCAGGGCGACGTTGCCCATGCTTTTGCGGATGCTGGAGGATGCCGGGCTGGTCAGGCCGAATTATGCGGGGAAGCCGGTTCCTCTCGGGGCCGGTATGATCTTTACCCTGATCCCTCTGGCCAGTTGGGCGCTCGGCCTGGTGGGAGGCGGGGTGTACGTGACCCTCTTTCCGGCCGGGTGGAATGAGCCCGTCCGGGAGTGGCTGGAGGCTTTTGACCTGCCCACGCATTCCTTGTGGGCCGCCTTCTTTCTGGTTGGCGTGATGGGCTTTCTGGGGTTGATGGACGATCTTTTGGGCTCGCGGGCCAACAGCGGCTTCCGCGGGCATTTTCGGGCGCTGCTGCGGGAAAGGAAGTTGACCACCGGCGCGGTCAAGGCTCTGGGCGGGGGGATAGCCGCCCTCCTGGTGTCGGTGCTGCTGGCCGGCAATATCTGGGAGCTGCTGCTGGACGCCCTGGTGATCGCGCTTTCCGCCAACTTCATCAATCTTCTGGATCTCCGGCCTGGCCGGGCGGTGAAATGGTTCCTCCTCTGGGGGCTGATCATCCTGGCTTTTGAGGTGAACTGGGTGCCCATGGCGCTGCTCTTGCCCTGGTTGGGCACGGTGCTCATCTATTTCCGCTATGACCTGGAGGGAATGGCCATGATGGGCGATGCCGGATCCAATGTTCTGGGGGGGCTGCTGGGGCTGGCGGCGGTCCTGGGGCTGTCCATCTGGGGCCGGGTGGTGACGGCCGCCCTGTTGCTCCTCCTGCATGTCTATACCGAGAAGTATTCCCTCACGGAGACCTTTGAACGGGTGGCCCTGTTGCGGTATTTCGACGAACTTGGCCGGCCGGATGTCGCCCGCAGGCGTCGCGCCTGAAAGGCAAGGAGGCAGTAAGATGCGTTTTGGGGTTCATGTTTCAATCGGCGGCGGCCTGGCCAGGGCCGTCGAGGCGGCGCAGGGGCTTGGCTGCGAGACGATGCAGATCTTTGCCGGGAACCCGCGGGGGTGGCAGCGGCGGGCCATGTCCGAACCGGAGGGGCCACCCGCGCACCAGGCTCTGGAGACCACCGGGATCGGCCCTCTGGTCGTGCACTGTTCGTACCTGGTGAACCTGGCGAGCCCCAGGCCGGAGATCTACGAGAAGTCCTGCGATGTCTTCATCGAGGATCTGAAAAGGTGCGACCAGATGGGGGCGGACTACTTCGTCCTGCACCCCGGAAGCCACCTGGGCAGCGGCCTGGAAGAGGGGATGGCCAGGATTGGCGCCGCTTTCAAGCGGATGCGGGAGACTTTCGCCCCAAAGACGCGCGTTCTGCTGGAGAATGTGGCGGGCGGCGGGTCGGATATCGGGGGCAGTTTCCAGGAACTGCGGCAGCTGGCCGGCCGGATCGGGGAGAGCCACGAGGTCGGGGTGTGCCTGGACACCTGTCATGCTTTTGCGGCGGGATACGACCTCCGGACGACGGCGGGGTGGCGGGCGGCCCTGGATGAATTTGATCGGGAGCTGGGGATGGACAAGCTCCGGGTACTTCACTGCAACGATTCCAAGGGCGGTCTGGGGTCGCACCTGGACCGGCACGCCGGGATCGGGCAGGGCCAGATCGGCGCCGAGGGGTTTGCGGCCATGGCCACCATGCCAGAATTGCGGGGGCTGGCCGGCATCCTGGAGATCCCGGTGGAGACCCGCGAGGATTACCTGGCCAACCTGGCCCGGATCCGGGAGATCTGGGCTTCGGCGCAGTGATGAAGGCGCGAGAGCGGTGCATTCGATAGGAGGTTGAGCGCGTGGGGCTGGCTGCAGAGGTGGATGCCCGGATCACATCGGCTTTGAACAGCAAATCCGGTTGGGCCGCGGAATTGGCGGTGCTTCTCGGCAAGGATGGGCGCCTGTCCAAAGCCTTGCCGGGTTTTGATTACCGCCCGCAGCAAGTGGCCATGGCCCAGACCATCGGCGATGCCTTTCGCAGGGAGGAGCACGTCCTGGTGGAGGCCGGAACCGGCACCGGCAAATCGCTGGCCTATCTGATCCCGGCCGTGTACTGGGCAAAGGCCACCGGGGAGAAGGTGGTGGTCTCCACCAACACCATCAACCTTCAGGAACAGCTGATCTTCAAGGATATCCCGTTTTTGCAGGAATGGCTGGGGGTGGACTTCAAGGCGGTCCTGGTGAAAGGGCGGGCCAATTACCTCTGCCGGCGCAAGCTGCAGATGGCCCTTTCCGAAACGCCGGATCTTTTTGAGCCGGAGGAATCCGTACAACTGGCCAAGCTGGTGGACTGGGCCAAGGATGCGCAGACCGGATGCCGTTCCGAGCTGGAGCAGGAGCCGCCCTACCAGGTCTGGGAGAGGGTCTGTGCCGAGAGCGACACCTGTTTGCGGAACGATTGCCCGTTCTTTACTGAGTGTTTCGTCACCAGAGCCCGTAAAGAGGCCATGGAAGCTGACATCCTGGTGGTCAACCACCACCTGCTCTTCGCGGATGTGGCGGTGCGGCGGGAGAGGGGCGTGGACGCTGAGGTGGCGGTCCTGCCGCGCTACCGTTATATCGTCTTTGATGAGGCCCATAACGTGGAAAACGTGGCCACCGAGTACTTCGGGTGTTCCGTCTCGCGCCACCAGTTGGGGCAACTTGCCGGCCGCCTGCTTCGCAGAGGGGTGCCCCGAGCGGTGGCCACCGGTCGGGCGACGGTTACAGGCCTCTTACCGGGGATCAGGGCCAAGATCCGGCAATGCAACCTGGAAAGGGCGGATTCGCTGGCCCTTCAGTCGCTGGAGGCCCGGTTGGGGCAGCAGTTGCCGGCGGCGCTCCGCCTGGTCGAAGAGGCCAACAACGCGTTCTTCGCCGCGGTGGGCCGTTTTGCGCTGGGAGTGGTGGAATCCCTGGAACCTCTTTTACCGGGGGCAAGTTCTGGATCACCCGGGGCAGCTTTCGGATCAGGCGCTGGATCGGGCGTGAACCGGCGTGGCGAACCGGCGGAGATCCGGTTGCGGATTCGTGACTTTCACCGCCGGATGCCTGAATGGACCGATGATCTGGAACCGGCGGCCGGGCAGCTTCTCATGGCCTTGCAGGCTCTGGATGGGCAGCTGGCGTCCCTGGCCGGCGAGCTCGGGTCACTGGGCGCCGAGCCGGAAGAAGGATGGGCCAACCTCCTGATCGAGCTCTCGGCGGTGAGGGGGCGGGTGACGACCGCCGCCCAGGCCGTCGACTACATCGTGGATGGAGCGGATCCCGGCAGCGTCTACTGGGTGGAGTGCCGCGCCGACAATCCGGCGGAGACGGCCAGGTTGCAGGCGGCGCCAATTCGCATCGCCGAGGAGTTTTTGTCGCAAATCGTCCTTCCGGCCAAGAGCATCGTCCTCACTTCCGCCACGCTTACCGTGGGACAGAGTTTTGCGTACCTCAAATCAAGGCTGGGCCTTGATCAACTTGGTTCCGAACAACTGGCGGAGGCGATCTATCAATCACCCTTCTTCTACCGGGATCAGGTGCTGATCGCCATCCCCACGGACTTGCCGGATCCCCGGCATGAAACCTTCGAGGAAACAGCCGCCGGGGCGATCGGCAGGATCCTGGCCGCCTCCCGCGGGCGGGCCTTTGTCCTTTTTACCTCTTACGCGGCGATGCAGAAGGTCTACCGGAAGGTTACGGACCAGTTGGCCCGCGACCCGCTCTGGCGGGAGCAGGGATGGCTCATCTTCAAGCAAGGTGACGCGCCGCGACACCAGCTCATCAGCCGCTTTCGTTCCCAGGTGCATTCGGTGCTCTTTGCCACGGACAGCTTCTGGGAGGGCGTGGATGTTCCGGGGGAGGCACTTTCCTGCGTCATTCTGGTCAAGCTGCCCTTCCGCGTTCCCACCGAGCCGGTGGTGGAGGCCAGAGTGGAGGAACTGGAGAAGGCCGGGGGGAATTCCTTTGCGGAGTATATGTTGCCCCAGGCGGTGCTCAAGTTCAAACAGGGTTTCGGCCGGCTGATCCGCGGCAGCGAGGACTGCGGCAGCGTGGTGATCATGGACCGGCGGGTTTTGCAGAAGAGTTACGGGCAGGTTTTCCTGGACTCCCTGCCCGAGTGCAGCCGCGTGAGCGGGAGCGTGGAGGAGGTCTGCGAGCGGATTGAAAGCTGGTTGAGATAGGCACGGTGGTTTAACTGATCTAGAAACCAGCTATTGCTAACTAACGAAGGGAGGGAAGTGTCTGTTTAACCGTGGATACAAATTTTTTTGCGTTCCCCAAAATTTCCTTGGCGCGTCCCTCGCTGGTCGGGGCAAGTTCGGTATAATCTGATTTCTGTCGTTGGTTGAAGGCATCTCGCAAAATCATGGACATTTCTATGACCCGAGACCCCTGGTTAATAGTAACGCAAGCGCTCCATAAAACATCGCATAATAGCTACGATTTACCACGCCCTCCCGTTTGATAGCCTTTACAAAAGGAGACTCCCGCAACGGCGACCTACTCCATGCTGATGGTGTATATTCCACCGTAGTGATAATTCTGCCATGCTTAAAACCAACTTCCCACGCCAGCCGACTGATTTGAGCCTCCAGGTCAGGTTGGACATCTGATAAGATTAAACAAACGTCAAGATCGCTATCGTCCGAGTGGTCTCCTCTAGCCCTGCTTCCGTATACCCGTACATTTATTACCGGAATCCCGGCGGAAAGCAGCCTTTGCTTGAACTCGACGGCTATCTTGGTCTTCATAATTAAGCGCGCTTTTTCCCCCTGTTCCTGGTTCGGGAATCTTAATTCCTCTTTCCAAAGCGGCCTCAATCCATGATCTTTTCGCATCATTGGCCATTTCCTGTAGTTCTGCGAAAGATCCGGCCTGGGTTATGCAACCCGGCAGTTCCGGTATCTCCGCCACATATTCTCCATCAGGACTTTCCCTTATGACAATTGCGTAGTTCAAATTCATATAGTGCTCGAGTTCTTCTTTTTTCATCTTTTTCCGCCTCCTGACTTACGGACAAACTACCTCTTCTTGATGATACTATTTTTGATATCTTTTTTCAATGTCTTTGCGTTTCGGCGTCATGGTCTAGACCCCTAAATCGACGAATAGAAATTTGGAGTAAGACGATGTAATGATGTAGTGATGTAGCGGTGGGGCCTGGCAAGGGGGTTTGGGCGATGGCAGGACGCCAGATCCGGTCCTACGTGGTGACCAGCCGGCAGATCTACCCGTTGGTGGTTATTGTGGCGATCTCGGGTTTGATCATCGGGGGCTTCTGGGTGGTCAGGGAGGGGAAACGCTTTTTTAACAGCACCAGGCCGGGCGTAACACTGGCCGGCGAGGAGATGGGCGGTCTGCTGCCGGATGAGGTGAAGGGCAAGGTGCAGGAGATGGCCAGGAAGGTCACGGTCAGCCCGCAGGACGCCCGTCTCGACCCTCAAACCGGGCGGGTCGTACCGGAGGTGGTCGGCCGGGTGGTGGACGTGGACGCCACCGTGCAACGGGTGTTAGCCGCGGCGCCCAGGGAGGCGGTGGAATTTGTGACCACGCCGGTTATCCCGCGCATCAAACAGGACTTCTTTAAGCCCCACTACAGCGGCCGGCAGGATCGCCGTCAGGTGGCCCTGATGTTCAATGTGGCCTGGGGGCAGGAGTTTGTCCCGGGGATCCTGGAGGTCTTGCGCCAGGGTGGTGTTCGGGCTACCTTCTTCTTTATCGGAACCTGGGTGGAGGACTTTCCGGACCTGACCCGCCAGATCGCGCGGGAAGGGCACGAGATCGCCAACCACGGGTATGCCCACGAATATGCCAACAAGCTGGACCGGGCGGGGATCAAGGCTCTCATCATGGATAACCAGAAGCTTCTGGAGAAGCTGCCGGTCAGCCCGTCCCACCTGTTTGCCCCGCCATCCGGCGAATTTAACGAGCTGGTGGTCCAGACGGCGGCGGAGCTTGGCTTCAGGACGATCCTGTGGACTCTGGATACCGTGGACTGGCAACGGCCGGCGCCTGAAGCGATTATCGAGCGCATCGTTCCCAGAGCCGCCAATGGCGCCCTGGTACTCATGCACCCCACCGAACCGACGCTGAAGGCTTTGCCGGAACTGATCCGCCGTCTGAGGGACAAGGGGTTTGAGCTGGTGACCGTGTCGCGTATTCTGGAGTGACTAAAT
The DNA here is from genome assembly GCA_023381695.1 of Bacillota bacterium. GTDB lineage: Bacteria > Bacillota > UBA5301 > JAMCQP01 > JAMCQP01 > JAMCQP01. The sequence goes on from JAMCQP010000007.1 coordinate 17,585, forward strand.
TAAGAATCACTTCATGTTGGCGCTGATGACCTGCCAGGTGCGCGGATCCTCAAAACCCAGCCGCCAGATCGCCACGCCCCGCAGGTCGTATTTTTTCACCAGTTGAAGCTTGTAATCGAGGCTGTAGGCGCTCTCAAAGTAAACCTTCCGGAGCCCGCTCCTGTCCCAGTAGGTAAAGTAGGGCACCTTGGCGGAGTCGTCCCAGCGCGGGGCGATGCCAAGCCGGCGCGCCAGGCTCATGGCGCTGTCGTAGGTCACGGTGCTGGCCGGGCCGCCGTTGCCCGGCCAATCGTAGCCGTAAGCGGGGATGCCGATCAACACCTTCTCCCGCGGGATTCTGCCGATGGTGAACCGGATCACATCCTCCACCCAGCCCACCGAAGCCACCGGCCCCGGTTGTCCATACCGGTAGTGCTCGTCGTAGGTCATGAGCATCACCATATCCGCGTACTGGCCGATGGTCCGGTAATCGTAGGCCCCTCCCCAGGAGGATGAGTAATCCTCGAAGGCTTTAGCCGGCATGGAGATGGTGACAAGGTATCCGCCCGGCTTAAGGGCGGCGGCCAGTTCCTGGATGAAGGTGGACAAGGCCTCCCTGTCCCGGGCCGGCACGGCCTCGAAGTCTATGTTCACGCCGTCATACCCGTAACCCTTCATGATTCCCAGGATTCCTTGAATGGCCCGCCTCCGGTTGACCTGGTAGGAGAGGAGGTTATGGGCGTTTGACGCGCTGAAATCCCCGCTGCTCAGGTTATGGACCAGCGCCAGGGCTTTCATTCCCCTGGAACGGGCAAAGGCCACGGCCTCCTGGTTATGGTTGCCGGTGACGTTTCCATAGGCGTCCACGCTGAAGAGGAAAGGCGCGATACCCGTCAGATAGTTGCTGTTGGAGATCATGGAGTTGTAAGAGTCCCGGTCGCCGGCAAACTCCACGGTATAATAGCCGATGACCTCTTTTTTGCCCAGGATTACCCTGCGCCCGGCAATATTGGACTGTTCCCCGCCGGGCGGCCTGTTTGCCGGGCTTCCATCGGTGGATGGCTGGGCGGTGGAAGGCGGAGTGGTGGAAGGCGGGGCCGGCAATGTCCGCGGGGCTTCAGGATCGACCAGCCAGTCGGCCACCCAGCCGGATTGACCGTTGGGCAGGGTTACCTGGAGCCAGCCGTTTTGCGCAGATTCCACGGTGACCACCGTTCCCCTGGGAGCCCTGGCGGAGATGGGCGCCGTCATGTCGGGAGTCGGGCGCAGGGTCGCCGGGTTGCCCGAAATAGTGGCCAGCTGGCCGGGCTGGGAAAGCCCCGCCGAGGAGGAGCCCGCTCCTGAAGAAGAGCCAGCCAACGATGAAGAAGAACCTGTTGCCTGTGAAGAACCTGTTGCCTGTGAAGAAGAACCCGGCGCCGGCTGCCCCACCTGGGGCGATGGGCTTGTGCCGAACTGGCCGCCGGGCTGGCCGGCGCGGTCCGGGGTGTTGCCGCTACTCAAGACGCCGGTCAGGGAAAGGGCCAGCGCCAAAATCGAGATCAAAACTCCTTGCTGCGAGGATAGCTGCATCATTCCGTCTCCTTAAGCTTCCATGCGTAAAAACTGTGTAAATGTGAATTTCGACCCGGTTAAAAGATAGTCCTTTATGTAAAAATAGCACTGGCTGGCAGATCGTGCCTATTTTCACCTGGAAAAGGCGGCTTGTTCGAGAGGAGTTTTTACGGCGGGTGCGAATACCTTAAAGACAGCTACCACAGTAGCAAGGAGGACGACTTGATGTATGAAAAGACGGTTTTGCCCAATGGTATCCGAATTTTAACGGAATATATCCCCTATGTCCGTTCGGTCTCCATTGGTTTCTGGTACGGCGCGGGATCCAAGCATGAGAACGAGCACAACAACGGGATTTCACACCTGATTGAGCATCTGACCTTCAAGGGTACCAAAAACCGGACGGCAAGGCAGATCGCTGAAACGTTCGACTCGTCCGGGGGGCAGTTGAACGCCTTCACCAGCAAGGAGTATACCTGCTACTACGCCAGGATTCTGGACAACCACTTTGATATGGCAGTGGAGGTACTGGGCGATATGCTCTTAAACGCGCTCTTTTCCGAGGCCGATCTCGAAAAGGAAAAGAGCGTGGTGCTGGAAGAGATCAAGATGTACGAGGACACGCCGGACGAGCTGGTGCACGATCTCCTGACCCAGGCCATCCTGGATCATCACCCCCTGGGCCGAAACATCCTCGGGACCGTGGAGAGCGTCACGGGCATCTCCCGGCCGGATGTCATGGCCTACCTGAAAGAGCGGTACACCTCCGACAACCTGGTGGTGGCCGCCGCGGGGAATGTCCGGCAAGACCAGGTGGTCAAGGAGGTGGAGAAGTATTTCGGAGGAGTTGGAGGCCAGCTGGCCTTCTCCGGGGATGAGATCCCCGTACTGCGCTCCCAGACGCTGATCCGGCAAAAAAAGACCGAGCAGGTTCATTTGTGCCTGGGAATGCCGGGGATCCGCCGCAACGACCCGAGGAAATACGCTTTATACCTTCTGGACGTGATCTTGGGCGGTGGCATGAGTTCGCGGCTCTTCCAGGAGCTTCGTGAAGAAAGAGCCCTGGTCTATTCCACCTATTCGTACCATGTTTCCTACCAGGAGACCGGCCTGTTCACCGTTTACGCCGGCACCAGCCCGGGGCAGGTGGACAAGGTCCTGGCGCTCATGAAAGAGGAGTTTGCCAAGGTCCGATCCGGCGCCGTCGGGGATGAGGAGTTCCGGCGCGCCAAGGAGCAGCTCAAGGGAAGCCTGATGTTGAGCCTGGAGAGCACCACCAACCGGATGAGCCGGATTGCCAAATCGGACCTGTTTCACGAGCGCATCCTGTCGCCGGATGAGGTGACCGCCCAGATCGACGCGGTGACCATGGCGGACCTGAACAAGATCGCCGGGGAGATCCTCAACGAGGAGATGATGACCCTGGCGGCCATCGGGCCATTGAAGGGCGCCGAACCCGGCAAGGGCAAGGCCAGAGTGGCAAAGCCCCGGCAAAACCAGGGGAAGACCCCCCGCAAGAAGCCGGTCTTGCCGCAGAACGACATCGGCTGGGTGGAACGCAATGTCTGACAACCCCGATTACGCTATCCAGTCTGATCACCCAAAACGGATCGAAGTCAAGGTGAAAAAGGTCTCGAAAATGATGGGCAGGACGGTGCCCGAGCCGTTTTACGCCACCGAAGGCGCGGCGGGGATGGATCTGGCGGCCTGCATCGGCGAACCGGCAACCGTTCCGCCCCACGGGAGGGCCATGATTCCCACCGGGATCGCGATTCAACTGCCCTCGCGGAACCTGGTGGGGCTGGTCTTTCCGCGCAGCGGCCTGGCGGCCCGGCACGGCATCAGCCTGGCCAACGCCGTGGGGGTCATCGACAGCGACTATACCGGGGAGATCCTCTGCCCGGTGCAAAACCTGGGTGAGGCGGAGTACACCATCCATCCCGGCGACCGGATTGCCCAGCTGGTCTTTGTCCCGGTGGTCACGGCCGACCTCAGGTTTGTGGACGAGCTGGATGAAACAAAAAGAGGCGGTGGCGGGTTTGGTTCCACGGGAGGGTTCGGTTCTACGGGACCGGGAGTCTTGAAGGCCAAACCTGCTCCCTGAGGACGAATCCGAGGGTGGGAGACCGGCTTCCGATGGGGGAATCAGCCTGCTACCAGCGGCCATATTCCTTGACAGTTGGACCCAAATGTGATATAAGTTTACTTGGCGCACGCCACGGATGGGCGGTGCGCACCGGGGAGGCCTTTTGAAGGAGGCTCGTCCATGCAATTGCAGGCCCGCCTGGAAGATCTGAAAGGAGAGATCCAGGCCTTGCGTCAGAGACTCAATACCGTGACCGATGGGGGAAACTACTGCTTGCAGAGCGAGCAGGCCATTTTGGTGAGCGAGAAGCTGGATCAGCTTATCGCGGAATTTCTCCGG
>JAMCQP010000086.1:0-994 GCA_023381695.1 Bacillota bacterium
GCATGACCTGCGCCGGTGGTTCGGAAACCAGCTTTTCCCGCCCGGAAACCAGATCCTCCGGGGAACCTGCCCCTCGCCCCGCCCACCACCGGTCGATCACCTGGCGGTAGATCCGGATCACGGTGGCCACATACTCCGGGCGTTTCATCCGGCCCTCAACCTTGAAGGACCGCACGCCGGCCCCGGCCAGTTCCGGGAGATGCTCGCTCATATTGAGGTCCCGCGGGCTCAAAAGATAGTTGCCCGTCTTCTCCACGTCCATGGCCGGCTGCCCCTGGCCGTCCACCAGCATATACTCCAGGCGGCAGGGTTGCGCACACATGCCACGGTTGCCGCTCCGCCCGCCGATCAGGCTGCTCATCAAACACTGGCCGGAATAGCTGAAACAAAGCGCCCCGTGCACAAAGAACTCCAGTTGAATCGGGACTCGCCGGTGGATCTCCTCCACCTCGGCCAGACTCAGTTCCCGGGCCAGGACGACCCGCTCAAACCCCAGTCGCGCGAGATACTCCGCCCCTTCGGCGTTATGTACGGTCATCTGGGTGCTCCCGTGCAGGGGAAGGCCTGTAACCAGACGTCTGGCCAGGGAGGCCAGCCCCAGATCCTGGACGATGATCCCGTCAACCCCCAATTCATAAAGGGAGACCAGATATCTGGCCGCCTCTTCCAGCTCTGTGTCCTTGATCAGGATATTTACGGCGACGTACAGGTTGACGCCCCGGATGTGCGCGTATTCCACCGCCCTGGCCATCTCTTCCGGCCCAAAATTGGCCGCATACCGGCGGGCGTTGAAGAGTTGCCCTCCCAGATAGACCGCATCGGCGCCGTTTTCCACCGCAGCCACCAGCGCTTCCCATTCACCCACCGGCGCCAACTGGCCAGGGAGGCCAGCCCCAGATCCTGGACGATGATCCCGTCAACCCCCAATTCATAAAGGGAGACCAGATATCTGGCCGCCTCTTCCAGCTCTGTGTCCTTGATCAGGATATTTACG
>JAMCQP010000086.1:1004-17893 GCA_023381695.1 Bacillota bacterium
CGGCGGGCGTTGAAGAGTTGCCCTCCCAGATAGACCGCATCGGCGCCGTTTTCCACCGCAGCCACCAGCGCTTCCCATTCACCCACCGGCGCCAACAGCTCGGGTTTGTGCAACGCCACCCGGGATTCCTGGATTTCATCATGCGATCGGCTCTGTTCTTTCCGGGATTGCCCCCGTTGGTCCCGTACTTTATCTGTCACGTTTTTTGCCGGCAATAGTTCTTACCCCCGGTTTCATCTTTTCTCCCGGTTCTTATTATATCAAAGCCAGCGGCAAAATAAAATGCCCGCCGGAGCAGGCGAAGCACAGCTTCTCTTTCGAGTATTGATCCTCCCTTCGAACTATAGATGAGGCGGTGATCTCCCCTTCGGCCTCATCTTCCAAACCACCGGCGCAGGTTATGCCAGATCGTGCGGCGTTCCACCCCCCGCACGGCAATGAGATCCACTGTACGCATCTGCTCGCTCCCCACAAACGCCCGGAACTTGCCACAAACTTCCCCGGGCAGGACGGGAGCGGCAAGGTCCGGCTTCACATCCGCCATTCCAACAATCCAGCCGGTTTCATCCTTACGCAAGACCAGCCGCAGCGGTTCCAAGGTAACCACCGGCACGTCATCGGCCAGGCCGTTTTTAACCCGGGCCCTCATCACAATCTCGCCGCTTTTGACCATGTCCACCGGCCTGAAGTTTCCGAAGCCATAATCCAGCAAGGCCGCGGCGTCTTTCCACCTGTCCTTGCTCTTCAATACCACGGCAAGCAACTTCCACCCGTCCCTGGTGGCGGAGGCCACCAGGCATTCGCCCGCCTCGGTGGTCGTGCCGGTTTTGACCCCATCCGCCCCCTCGAAGGACCACAGAAGCTTGTTGGTGTTCTGCAACAGCCGCGTCCAATCTCCCTGGTGGTTTTCCACCTCCTTCTCCTTGGTCCTGACCAGTTCCCGAAAGGCGGGGATCTGGAGAGCCCGCATGGTGATCAGGGCCAGATCGAAGGCGCTGGAGTAATGCCCGGCGGCGGGAAACCCGGATGGATTGGCGAAATTGGTATTCCAGGCTCCAAGCTCCGCCGCCCGTTCGTTCATGAGCTTTACGAAACCGTCCTGGCTCTTTCCCAGATGCTCGGCGATGGCCACCGCCGCATCATTGCCCGATTCCAGCAACAACCCACCCAGGAGATCACTCAGCCGGAACTGATGCCCCGGCTCAATCTCCAGCGCGGAGCCGTCCACCTCAATGGCCGACTTGCCCACCGTGACCAGATCGTCCAGATTCCCCCGCTCCAGGGCGAGGATCGCCGTCATGATCTTGGTCAGACTCGCGGGAGGCCGCTTCTGATGCTCATTCCTCCCATACAGGACCGTGGCGCTGCTGACATCGATCAGCACCGCCGCTTCGGCGGAAAGTGCCGGACCCAGGTCATAGTCGCTCACGTACTGGATGATCGGGCGAATTTGCCGGGTGGAAGCAGGCCGACTGCGATTTATCGTCTGGCTGGCGATCAAGGCTATTAAGGCAACAGCGGCCACCAGATAGGTAAACCGCTGTAAGGTTCTGAACCGGATGGTAAGAAACAAGGTCTTCCCTCCCCCGAGATCCTATGAATGGAAAACCAGGCATAGAACGCGGGAGAGGGAGTGATGACGACAAGCGAACCAGTTTGCCAGGTGGTTCTTCTCATGGCTCCTGTAAAAATTCCCGGTTAAAAGCTCTTGACTTTCCCCGCAGTTTATGCTACCATACCCCGTAGGGTAACAAATAAGAGGGCCGGGTATCTCTTTTCCGGACGAACCTCGGATACCCGGAAGACGCCTGGCACAAACTACCGGCACAAGTCGACACAGAAGAGGTGTGTTTGGGAATGAGCGATTCAATTGTCTATTCCAGCATGGAGCAATTTGAAACAGATGTTCTGAAGAGCGATTGGCCCGTAATCCTGGACTTTTACTCCGAGGAATGCGCGCCCTGCGAGGCTCTGGCACCCATCTTTGAGCGTCTGGCCGAGAAGTACGGGCGCCTGATGCGATTTGTCAAGATTTTGCGGCAGCAAAACAGGCCACTGGCGGAAAAATACGGGGTCAAGAGCAGCCCTACCATTCTTTTCTTTAAAAACGGCCAGGAGGTTGGCGGCAGGTTGAATGGCTACATAAACAAACCCGATCTGCGCAAGGCCATTGAATCAGTACTCGGCGAGTCCTTTGTGAAGGGCGAACTTCCGAAGATTGAATGCGACGTGTTGATTCTCGGAGGAGGGCCGGCCGGGTTATCGGCGGCCATCTACGCCGGCCGCGCCAGGCTGAACACGGTGCTTGTGGATGAGGGGCTCCCGGGCGGCCAGGCTGCCACCACCTATCATATCGCCAATTACCCCGGTACACCGGGCGCCGTGCGCGGCAAGGAACTCATGAAGAACATGCGGGAGCAGGCGGAGTCCTTCGGCGTGCGCATCGATGACCTGAAAGAGGTTATGGAAGTCCGACTGGCCGGGGATGTCAAGTCCGTGAAGACCGAGGACGCCGAATACCTGGCCCGCGCCGTGGTGATCGCCATCGGCGCCCAGCCCCGTAAACTGCCGGCCGAAGGGGAGGAGATTTTCCGCGGCCGCGGGGTGCATTACTGCGCCACCTGCGACGGGGCCATGTACCAGGATCAGCGGGTGATCGTGGTCGGCGGCGGCAATTCGGCGGTGGAGGAAGCCGTCTTCCTCACCAGGTTTGCCCGGGAGGTAACCATCGTTCACGAATTTGACCACTTCCAGGCTTCAAGGATTGCCCAGGAGGAAGCGTTCAAAAACCCCAAGATCAAGATGATCTGGGAGTCCCATGTGGAAAAGGTGAACGGCGGCACGCACCTGACCGGCCTGACCGTCAAAAATCTCAAGACCGGCGAATTGCGGGAGATCGAAACCGACGGCGTCTTCGTCTATATCGGCACCCAGCCGCAGAGCGAGCGCTTCCGCGGGCAACTGGCCGTAAATGAGTACGGCTACATTGTGGCCGACGAAGAGATGCGCACCAGCATCCCCGGTGTCTTTGCCGCGGGGGATGTGCGCACCAAGAGCATTCGCCAGGTGATCACCGCGGCCAACGACGGCGCCATCGCCGGAATCAACGCCGAGAGGCACCTGGCGGCCCATCCGGCCAACAAGGCCAGCGAAGCGATGGCCGTCACAAAATAACCTTGCTGCAATCAGGTGGATCGGGATTCATCCGGATTCATCTGTATCCTTCTGATAGTCCCTCCACTCCGCTTGGCCCGGCTCCCGTCAAAGGCGCCGGGCCGTTTTTTTGGAATACCTTTCTCACCCGGCCGCATAATACCCGGACGGCAGGGGAAAGTTATGGCTGCAAATCGTTCAAAACCGGAAGACCCATTTGCCCTTAATAGAGGAGGAGCGCGATGATCCACCTGGATCTCACCCCGGAAGAACTCTCCGTGATACAAAAGTCCATCAATAATTGCCTTGAGACCTGCCAACAGGGCGGCGCCGAGAAAGGCTGCGACGACTGCCGCCTTCTGGAAAAGATTCTGGGCAAACTGGAGCAACATTAGCGTTTAGCGGCACAAGCCTCCTGCCACGTGCCGGCGATCAAGATCCAGTATCGAGCCAACCACAGTGAGCCTCCCCCCCATGAAGTTCGCCCTCCGGAGTTCCGGTTTTAACCTCTTGTCAAAGAACAAAAACCGTGGTATGATATGGAAAGTATTGAGCACGATATTGTGCACAAAAACTTTTAAATCTCTCTGCGAGGTGGATAGGAACGATGGCAGAAGTTAAGGGATACATCTCCGTCGACGAAGCTTTGGAGCTTGACCGCAACACCGTCCGGGAAAATTACAAGCAGTACATCAACCCGGGCATGGCCAGCCTTCTCGGGCTTTTGGACTTTGACAAACGGTTTGTACGGGCTTCCGGGGTCTCGGTATGGGATAATGAAGGCAACGAATACCTGGATTTCCTCGGCGGCTACGGAGCCTTGAACACCGGCCACAACCACCCCCGGATCCTGGCGGCGCTGGAGAAGGTAAAAGGTATGCCCAATATCCTTCAGGCCAGTCTCAGCGGCATGGCCTCCGCCCTGGCGCACAACCTGGCGCTGATTGCGCCGGGGAACCTTAAACGCTCTTTCTTCGGGAATAGCGGCGCGGAGGCGGTGGAGGGCGCGCTTAAGCTGGCCCGGGCCTCCACGAAGAAACAACGTATTATCTACTGCGAGGGTTCTTTCCACGGCAAGAGCTTCGGCGCCCTGTCGGTCACCGGGCGCCACAAATACCAGGCGCCTTTCGGCCCGCTGCTTCCCGGCACCGAACCGGTCCCTTACGGCGATCCACGCTCGCTGGAAGAAAAATTGCGCCAAAAAGACGTGGCGGCGGTGATCCTCGAACCCATCCAGGGGGAAGGCGGCGTAATCGTCCCGCCCGACGACTACCTGAAAGGCGTCCGGGAACTCTGCACCCGTTACGACGCGCTTTTGATCCTGGATGAGATTCAGACCGGGTTCGGCAGGACGGGCCGCATGTTTGCCTGTGAGCACGAAGGGGTGGCGCCCGACATCATGTGCGTCGCCAAATCGCTGGGAGGCGGCCTGATGCCCATCGGCGCCTACATGGCCACCGAGAAGGTCTGGGATCAGGCCTACGGCGGGATAGACCGCGCGCTCCTGCATACCTCCACCTTCGGCGGCAACGCCTGGGCTTCCGCGGCGGGAATCGCTTCCCTTGAGGTGATCCTGGATGAGGACCTGCCCGGCCAGGCCAGGGAAAAGGGCGAGTACCTGCTATCTGAACTGCGAAAGCTGCAGGAGAAGCACCCGATGATCAAGGACGTCCGCGGCCGCGGGCTCCTGATCGGGATTGAGTTTGAAAAACCCGCCAAGGGTGTTCTCGACAAGCTTACCGGCGGCGTGGTAAACAAGCTCTCCGAGGAGTACCTGGGCGCCATGGTGGCGGGCGAACTTCTCAACCGGTACCGGGTGATCACCGCCTACACGCTGAACAACCCCAACGTGATCCGGATGGAACCGCCGCTCACCGTTACCCGTGCCCAGATTGACCACGTGTTGGGAGCCTTGGACGACATCTTCGCCAAAAACCGCGGCTTCATGAGCATGACGCTCACCAGCACCAAGACTGCGGTCGGTGCGCTGTTTAACCGGAAATAGGCAAGCGGGTTGCCATTGGCGCCGTCAGCGCCATAGCTAACGCCTGCGTGAGAACCTTTTCAGAAGTTCCCGGTATGGGAGAGCATTCAGGACATCATGGGAGGTAGCCCAACCACGCCGGGCCACCTCCACTCCATATAACGGATAATGGTTGAACTGTTCCAGGCTGTGCGCATCGCTGTTGATGGCCACCATCACCCCATGCTCGACAGCCTTTCTGGTCAAGGTATCGTTGAGGTCGAGCCGTTCGGGGGAGGCGTTGATCTCCAGAACGGTTCCAGTCCTGGCCGCGGTTTCGATGACGAATTCCATATCCACCTGGTACGGAGGCCGCCGCCCCAGCATCCGGCCGGTCGGGTGCCCCAGGATATCCACGTGGGGGTTTTTGAGCGCCGCCTCGATGCGCCGGGTCATGGTCCCACCGTCCTGCTTGAAGCCGCTGTGCACCGAGGCCACCACCAGATCAAGTTCCGCCAGGATCTCGTCGGGAAAGTCGAGCCGCCCGTCGGCGAGGATATCCACCTCAATGCCGCGCAAAAGCCGCACCGGGGAAGCGCTGGCGGCCTGGGCGGTGTTGAAGGCTTTGGCGGCTTCAGCGGCTTTCTTATCGTTGAACTCCCTGATGAGCTCCCCTTGCCGTGCCAGGCGTTCGGCGGTCAACCCGTGGGCGATGGCCAATGATTTGGAATGGTCGCAAATGCCCAGGTACTCGTACCCGAGGGCCCCGGCCGCGGCGACAAGCTGTTCCAGGGTAGCAACGCCGTCGCTGGCGGTGGAATGAACATGCAGGTCGCCGCGCAGATCCCCCAATTCAACCAGATCGGGCAAAGCTCCCTCCGCCGCTGCTTCAATCTCTCCCCGGTCCTCGCGCAGCTCCGGTTCGATGTAAGACAGCCCCAGCCGGTTGTACAGATCAGCCTCGGCTTCGACGCCAGCAACCGGTTCGCCTGCCACCGGTTGGCGGCTGGCCCCTGCGCTCAAAGCACCAGGGGCGCCCGGAGCGTCCGGGGCCTCCCCGTCCGCGTAAAACAGTCCATACTCGTTGAGCTTTAAGCCTTTTTGCCGGGCAAGGTGCCTGAGTTTCACATTATGTTCCCTGGAACCGGTGAAATACTGCCAGGCCGCCGCGAACTCCCGCGGCGCAACCACGCGCAGATCCACCTGGATCCCGGCCCTGGTCAGAATACTGGCCCTGGTGGGCCCCTGGGCCAGCACCTTCCAGACCTGCGGCATCTTCAGAAAGAGTGCCATCACCCGCTCCGGCGCATTTGACGCCGCCAGAAGGTCCACATCCCCGATCATCTCGCGCCGCCGTCGAAGGCTGCCCGCGATCTCGATCCTTTCCACGGCGCCGGTCGTGGCCAGTTGTTCCCGCATCTCTTCGGCGATGGGCAACGCCATCCCCAGAGGAATGGACGGCCCTGTATCGCCCAAACCGGGCAGAGACATGGACGCGGCCTCCCCGCGCCGGCTCTCCAGAAATTCTATCCCCCGGAGGATCTTCTGTTCCAGCTTTACGCCGACCCCCCGCAACTCCCTCAACCGGTGGGCCCTGGCGGCCTCATAAAGCTGAGCAACCGTGGTAATCCCCAATTCATTGTAAAAGGTGTGGGCCAGCTTGGGGCCCACACCCGGTATGGCGGTGATTTCGATCAGTCCGGGAGGGATCTGCTCTCGCAGCCTCTCCAGCAGGGAGACGGTCCCGGTGGCCAGAATCTCGCCAATCTTTTTGGCGATGGCTTCGCCGACGCCGGGGATCTCCCTGAGCTTCCCCTCGCCCTCCAGTTGGGCCAGGGGAACCGGCAGGTTTTCAATGGTATGTGCGGCGGCCTGGTAAGCCCGGGCCTTAAATGGGTTATCCCCCGAGATCTCCACCAGATCGGCAAGCTCCCGGAAGATCCAGGCGATTTCGATATTCTCCACGGTAACTCTCCGCCGGACGCCAAAATCAAACGTCCAGCGGTCAAACCTCCTGCCTGCCCGGCGAATTCAAGATCTTGCGCTCGTCAAACGGTCTGGGATGGGGCAACTGAATCTTGGGACCCGTCTCAAAATCCCGCGGCGGGGCCAGGATTCTTGGCACATCCGTGGGGAGGATCCGATCAAGCTGCCGGTAGACGGCTGGCGCAAAATCCAGATATCGCCTGGCCACCACCGAATCGCGCAAGAGGTTGGAAATATCGGAGTAAGGGATGGACGACAGGATCAAGAGGCTCAGGCAAACAAAGACACCGGACTTGATAAAACCAAACCCCGCCCCGCCGAAGCTGTCAAGAATGGAAAAAGGCGTACGCCGGGTAAACTGGCCCCACAAGAAGTTGATTCCCGCAGCCAGAGCGCCGATACCAGCCGCAATGATCACGAAACCAACGATGCGCGCCACCGCGGGTGATACCAGAAAACGGTTGGTCAAAAAGGAGGCCGCCACCCAGGAATACCGGAAGGCCAGCAGGATTCCCAGAAGAGTTCCCGCCAGGCTGAAGATCTCCCGGATCAACCCCCTGCTGAACCCCTTGATCACCATATACCCCACCACGATAATAATCACCCAGTCCAACCACGTAAAATTCGTGAGATCACCCCCTCATAACCGTTGTGCGTCTCACAACCGATCTTCCGTCAGATTTTTGAAGCGGTAACCCTGCGCCCTCGGTTGTGGCGTCGTTTGCTGCGCCGCTTGCTGTGTTTCGGGCTTCCCCGCGGGGGAATTTTTACCGTCAATGTGGGAGCCGCTTTTACCCGCCCGGTCTCCCCCGGCGACACCCCCGCCGGCGTCGCGCTCCTCGCGGCGCACCAGTTCATCGGCAAGGTTCAAGGCGACAAAGATCGCCAAACGGTGCATGGGAACGGTCGGCAGCGCTTTCGCGGCCTCCTTCAGCCGTTTGTCGACCAGGGCCGCCACCTTCTCCACATGGGCAGCGCTGGCCCCGGTCTTAATAGTATACTCTTCGCCACTGATTTTAACCTTGACCCGGTTTACCCTTTCAGGCCTGGCAGGCGCCATGTTGGACTCCCTGGACAAACAACCACCCCCGTTTGTGCACGCCAAGATACCTTAACCCACATACATATTTTAGAGACGTTTCTGCCGATTCCTGCCTGGAGGCCGGAAAAATTTGACTTACTTCTCCGCCGTTTCCGCCAACTTTCCTCTTTAGCCTCTCCCGTCTACTTCCGCAGCCTGGCCCCGATCTCCCCGACCAGGGCGGATTCGATGCGCGCCTGGACGTCTTCCACTTCGCGGTCGGTGAGCGTACGGTCGGAAGCCCGGTAAGTGAGCGAAAAGGCCAGGTTCTTGTGCCCGGCTTCAATGGGCGCCCCACGGTACAGATCGAAGAGTTTGACGGCCTCGATGAGTTCCCCCCCGGCTTGCCGGATCACCTCCACCACCTGCTGGGAGGCAAACGCATCCTTCACGATCAGCGCCAGATCCCGGACGACCGCCGGATAACGGGGCAACTGGCGGTAGGTGACCGGTTTCTTCGACGCCTTGATCAGGCGGTCAAAATCCAGCTCGAAAAGGCAGGTGCCTCCTGGAATATCGTAATTTTTGGCCACCTGGGGGTGAACCTCGCCAAGCACCCCGGCCGGTTTCCCGTCCAACAGCAGCCTGGCCGTCCGCCCCGGATGAAAGGTGGGATCCGTTCCCGGCGCAAAATGGTAGTCCGATACGCCAAGGTCCTCCAGAAGTGTTTCCAGAACGCCTTTTAGATCGTAGAAATCCACTTTGCGATCCGGCCTGTCCCAATGGGGCTCCTGGCTCAGGCCGGTCATCGCCCCGGCGAGGATCTGAACCTCGTTGGGAAGCTTATCCAAAGTGGTGGGAAGATAGATCCTGCCGAGTTCAAAGATCTGCACGTCCAGGTTGCGCCGGTGAATATTGTAGGCCACGGTATCCAGCATCGAATGCAGCAGCGTGGCCCGCATCACCGCCTGCTCCTCGCTCAGAGGCATGAGCAGGGCGACCGTCCGGCGCCTTTCGTCATCGGGTGAAAGCATGAGTTTCTCCGCCGTGTCCCTGGCCACGATGCTGTAGGTGACCACCTCGGATAGCCCGGAACTCACCAGGCTGTCCCGGGCTATCCCGGCAAGCTTCTGGGCTGTGTTCTTGCCGGGGCGATCCGCCACACCGGCTGGAAGCGTGGATCTGATCCGGTTATAGCCATAAAGCCTCGCTACTTCCTCCACCAGATCGATCTCCTCCGTCAGATCCCCACGGTATGTGGGCACCGCGACCTTCAGGACCACCCCGGTGGAACCGCCGGACCCCCCCGGACCAGCGGGCCGCGCACTGGCGGAGCGAGCGGAACCGGGAGCATCGACGGCGCCTTCCCGTACCTCCAGAATCTCCACCCCCGGCAACCGCCGAAGAAGAGCACCCACCTCATCAGCGCTTAAACTCGTGCCCAGCGCCGCATTCACCCGGTCAAGGCGCAGATCGATTCTTCCAGGCTCAATGGCCAGCGTATTTTCGTCGATAACGCCGGATACCGCCCGGCCCGCGCCGATCTCCTCGATCAGTTCCGCCGCCCGGTTCAACGCCCGGATGACCCCCGCCGGATCAACCCCCTTCTCAAAGCGGGCGGAAGCCTCGGAGCGCAGGCCAAGCTTCTTGGCCGTTCGCCGGACGCTCGTCGGATCAAAGTAGGCGCTCTCCAGAAGCACCCGGCGCGTCTGGGGCGTCACCTCGCTGTTTTCGGCCCCCATCACCCCGGCCACCGCGACGGCCTTCTCGGCGTCGCGGATCAGGAGCATCCCGCCGTCCAGCTCCCTTTCGGTTCCATCCAGGGTGGTAATCCGCTCGCCCGGCTCGGCCCGGCGGACAATAATCCTGTTTCCAGCCAGCTGATCGAAGTCAAAGCCGTGCAACGGCTGGTTCAACTCCAGCATCACATAATTGGTCACATCCACGATATTGTTGATCGGCCTGACCCCGGCCGCCCGCAAACGGACCTGCATCCAGAGCGGGGATTCGCCGACCCGGACATCGGTAATGAGCCTGGCCGTGTACCGGGGACAGAGTTCCGGCGCCTGCACCGTAACCGAAGCGTGATCCTGGATCCTGAAAGCGCTTTTCGCGCCCTTGGCGCCCTTCTCGACCAGGCCTTCCGGAATCCGGAGGGTTTTGACGGCATCCTCCACCGCCGCTACTTCCCGGGCCACCCCGGCCATGCACAGGCAATCTGGGCGGTTGGAGGTGAGATCCAGTTCCAGAATGACATCATCCAGCCCCAGAGCGGCGCCGGCGTCCGAACCCAGGGGCAGACCGTCCGGCAGGATCAGGATCCCCGCCGACTCCTTTTCCAGCCCCAGTTCAGCGGCTGAACAGAGCATCCCTTCCGATTTCACGCCGCGGAAGTCCGCGGTCCCGATGCGCACGCCACCCGCCAGCACCGCGCCTTCCCGCGCCACGGGAACCGTGTCCCCCGCCTGCACGTTCATTGCCCCGGTGACGATTCGCAACTCGGCCTTGCCCACGTCCACGTAGCAGATCCGGAGCTTGTCGGCGTTGGGGTGCGGCTCGATGCGGCGGATCTTGCCCACCACCACCCCCCGAATCTTCCCCTGCCCCGACCGCTCCAGGTTCTCCACGGCGATCCCGGCCATGGTGAGCGCCCGGGCCAGTTCCTCGGGCGACCTCTTGATCTCCACGTAATCTTCCAGCCAGTTATAGGAAACACGCATGTCTCTTACCTCCCCTCCACCCGGAACTGTTCGAGAAACCGCAGATCGTTCTCGTAAAAGAGCCGGATGTCGTCGATGTCGTACCTTCGCATCGCGATGCGTTCCAGGCCCATGCCAAAGGCAAAGCCGGTCACCTCTTCCGGGTCGTACCCCGACATGCGCAGCACGTTGGGATGGACCGAACCGCAACCCAGGATCTCGATCCAGCCGGAACCCTTGCAGATCCGGCACCCGGCCCCGCCGCAGGCGAAGCACGACACATCCATCTCCGCGCTCGGCTCGGTGAAGGGGAAGTAGCTGGGCCGGAAACGGACCTTCTGATCCGGGCCGTACAGAGCGTGCACGAACGCCTCCAGCGTCCCCTTCAGGTCGCCGAAGGTGATGCCTTTGTCCACCACCAGTCCCTCGATCTGGTTGAAGACCGGCGAATGGGTGGCATCCAGCGCGTCCCGGCGGTAGACCCTTCCCGGCACGATGATCTTGATGGGCACCCTTGGCCGCATCGTCTCCATGACCCTGGCCTGCACCGGCGACGTATGGGTCCGAAGCAGGATCTCCGGCGTGATGTAGAGCGAATCCCAGGCTTCTCTGGCCGAATGCTCTCTGGGCATGTTCATGGCCTCAAAATTGTAGTAGTCCAGCTCCACTTCCGGCCCTTCCGCCACACTGAAACCCAGCCCCGCGAAGATCTCGACGATCTCATCCAGCACAATGCTGAACGGGTGCCTGGTTCCCGCCCGGCGCCGCCGCCCGGGGAGAGTGATGTCAATCCGTTCGGCTTCAAAACGTTGCTGCATCCGGGCCATTTCCAGCCGGGAAAACCGCGCGGCTAACCTCGACTCCACTTCTTCACGGGCCTGGTTCACCAGTTGCCCGATCCGCGGACGTTCCTCGGGGGAAAGGCCGCCCATCCCGCGCAGGATCTGCGTCAACTCGCCTTTTTTCCCCAAAAAGCGCACCCGCACCGCCTCGATCTCTTCAGGGCTGCCGGCCGCCTCGATCACCTTCAGGGCTTCGTCCTTCAGCTCTTGCAGTTTCGTTTCCATCTTCCCGTCTCCCTCGCTCCTTTTCTTGAATGAATGCAAAAGGCTCCTTGCCTTCGTCCAGGGACGAAAACAAGGAGCCCGCGGTACCACCCTAATAGATCCCTCCCGGATCCACTCCACAGGCGCCGGCTCTTTGCCATGCACATCATACGTGCACCCATATAGGCACATGCCTCAAGCCCGACACCTTCTCCTTTTACGGGGAGTCCGGCCACGCCTACCAGGGCAACCAGTTTGTCGCCTCTTCAGCGGGCAGCTCGGGAGGGAACTTCAACCGGCGCACCCGTGCACCGCTCTCAATCGGTGGCGGCGCCTCCCTGTCGGGATAAGACCGGCCTACTTTCCTCCGTCATCGCCTATTTCAAAATCAAAATTGAGCTTGTTAACCCTTCCTTCTTCTCTCCAACCCCACCTGGCCACAGGCTCCTCACCCGCGAACCAACGCCCGTTTCAGCTTTCAGGCTACTGCACATGAGATACCAGTTCTCTATATAACAGGTATGCCGTGATGGATCCAGTCGCCTCAAATAGCCTCCAAAAGAAGTCGGCGGTTAACATGTAACAGACCACCCCTTCGCTATTATGTGCTGTCCCGGTAATCTGATTATAGCACAGCGTAAAACGGTTTACAAGCCAAAGTTGGGCGCCGGCGCGCCGAAAATTTCTCCAGAAAGGAGATGGTTTGCCAGCGGTGCAACTTTTCAGGGGGAACTGATCCGATGCCGTTGCCGGACCGCCTCATACATCAAAAGCCCGGCGGATACCGCCGCGTTGAGCGATTCCACGCCGGGCGCCATGGGAATGGCCACCCGCGCCTGAGCCAGGGATAAAACCTCAGCGGAAAGCCCGCTCCCCTCATTTCCGATCAAAAAGGCGGTCGGCCGGGTGTAATCCTCCTCAAAATAGTACCGGGCGCCTCGCGGGTCGGCCGCCACCAGGCGAACGCCCCTCTCCTGGAGCCAGCCAAGCGCCTGGGGCAGAGCGACGCCTGCCAGGGCCGGCAAGCGGAAGATGGCGCCCATGGTCGCGCGCAGCACCTTGGGGTTATATAGATCCACCGTGCCCTTACCGAGGATCAGGCCGCCGGCGCCGGCGGCCACGGCGGTGCGCATGATCGTGCCCAGGTTTCCGGGATCCTGCAGTCCGTCCAGAACCACCAGGCAGGAAGCCGCGCGAACTTCGAGATCCTCCAGCCGGAAGGTTGGAATCCCGGCAACCGCCAGTATGCCCTGGGGAGAATCGGTCCCGGCCAGTTTGTCCATCAAGGCGTCGCTTACCAGGAGGATCATGGGCGACTTTTGCCGGACCGCCTCCAAAAGCCCTTGCCCCCGCTGGCCGGCCAGCACCCGCGGGCTGTAAACCGCAAGCTCCAGCCGTACCCCGGCCGCCAGCGCTTCCTCCAGAAAACGAACACCCTCCACCAGCATCTTCCCCCGGGCCTCGCGATGCTTGCGCTGCTTCAGGCTTCGGACCAGCTTCAGCTGCTCATTTTCGGCGCTGGTAATCACGAGTTCCTTTCCCATCCGCCGGCTACGCCCTTTCCAGGGCCTCCAACTGCTCGTCGGGCCCCATGGCGATCAGAATGTCATTCCCCTGGACCTTGTCTTCCGCCCCCGGCGATACCTGGATCTCGTCACCGCGCTTGATGGCCATGATATTTATCCCGTACTTGGCGCGGAAACCCAGTTGCCTCAGGGTCTTTCCCACAAACTCCCTGGAGGCCACAAATTCCACGATGCTATAACCAGGCGCCAGCTCGATATAATCCAGCATGTTGGCGGAGACCAGGTTGTTGGCCACCCGGATTCCCATATCCCGCTCCGGATAGACGACCCGGTCGGCGCCGATCTTCTCCAATACCTTGCCGTGGAGGACATTCAGGGCCTTGGCCACAATATAGGGCACTCCCAGTTCCTTGAGAACCAGGGTGGCCATGATGCTGGCCTGAACATCCGTGCCGATGCTGACCACCGCCACGTCGAAATTCCGGATCCCGAGGCTCTTGAGCACTTCCTCATCGGTGGCGTCGGCCTGAACCGCGTGAGTCACCTCGTCGGCCATCTCCTGGACCTTCGCCTCATCCGAATCCACCGCCAGAACATCATAACCCATGCTGTAAAGCGTGCGCGCCACACTGGAACCAAAACGCCCCAGCCCAATCACCGCAAACTGTTTCATCCCCAGACGACCCCTCTCCGTTACGAGTCCCTTCTGAAAAGCCGCACCCTCCACTCCCCAAGCCCTTATCCCACCACAACCTTCTCCTCCGGGTAGCGCACCGGCGCCACCTTCTGGCGGTTGGCCACCGCCACCGCCACCGTCATGGGCCCCACCCTTCCGGAATACATCAAGAGCATGATCAGGATCTTGCCCCATACGGAAAGGGAAGGGGTGATCCCCATGCTCAATCCCACGGTGCCGAAGGCCGAGGTGGCTTCGAACAGGATCTTCAGAAATTCGAAGGGCTCGGTGATGCTTAAAAGCATGGTGACGCCCACCAGCAACAACATCGCCAGAACCGCCACCGTCAGGGCCCGGAGGATGATTTCACCCGGTATCCGCCGGTGCAAGGCTTCCACATCGTGTTTCCCACGGACCATGGACCAGACGGCCAAAAGCAGCACTCCCGCCGTGGTGGTCTTGATCCCGCCGCCGGTGGAAGCAGGAGACGCCCCGATAAACATCAGCATGATCATGAAGAACAGGGTGGCGCCCCGCATCTTCCCGATATCCACCGTGTTGAACCCGGCCGTCCGCGGCGTGACCGACTGGAAAAAGGATGCCAAAAGCTTCCCGCCGAAGTTCAAACGCCCGATGGTGGCGTTGTTTCCGTACTCCAGCATCAGGATCACCAGCGTCCCGGTCACCAGGAGCACCGCGGTGATGATCAGGACCAGTTTGGCATGGAAGCTCAGCCGGGAAAAACGCCTCCTCCGGTTGATCCCCAGGATTACCGTGAAACCCAGCCCGCCGGAGATGATGAGGCCCGCAATCGTCAGGCTCACCAGCGGATCGGTGACGTACCTGGTCAAACTCTGAAAGTCTCCCATCAGATCGAGCCCGGCGTTGTTGAAAGCCGAAACCGCGTGGAAGAGGCTGAAATAAAGCCCCTTGCCCAGCCCGAACTCCGGCACGAACCTCAGGGCCAGAAGCAGGGCCCCCGCCCCCTCGAAGAGCACGCTCATGAGCAATACCGTCCTGGTCAAGGATACCACCCCGGCCATGGAATACTGGTTGAGCCCCTCCTGGATGCGCAGCCGCTCCCTGAGGTTGATCCTCTTGCCAAGGAGCAAGGCCAGCAAGGTGGTCATGGTCATGATGCCCAGGCCGCCCATCTGGATCAGCAACATGATCACCACCTGGCCGAAGATCGAGTATCTTGTCCCGGTATCCACCACCACCAGCCCGGTGACGCACACCGCGGACGTGGCGGTGAAGAGCGCGTCCAGAAAAGGAACCGGTTTATCGGTGGCCGACGAGATCGGCAGGCTCAGCAAAATCCCTCCGGCGAAGATCAGGGCCGCAAATCCGAAGACCAGCGCCTGAGCCGGGGTCAGATTCGGCATATACCTGTCTAGGTACTCCGAAAAGGCGGTGCGTTCCAAAATGCCCGGCTCAAATGGCCAGTGCCGGCCCCACATCCGGTGGAACAAGTCAGGCGCCCCCTCCCTCTAAGCAAACGACCTGGGCAAAAAGGCCCAGGCCCATAAGTTCTGACACTAATCTGGTGATCTACAATCCGTTGTCTGTTCAGTTCCCATTCGCTCAGTGGTTATCCGTGCAGTTGTTCCTTCGCCACGGTCACCAGCTGGTCAAAAGCCTGAGCGTCGTTGACCGCCAGATCGGCGAGCATCTTCCGGTTCACATCCACGCCCGCCTTCTTCAGGCCCGAGATGAGCCGGCTGTAGGTCAGGCCGTTCGACCTGGCCGCGGCGTTAATCCTGGCAATCCAGAGCTTGCGAAAATCCCGTTTCCGCTTTCTCCGATCTACAAAGGCGTAAGCCAGCGATTTCATTACCTGGTTGTTGGCGGGACGGAAAACTTTGCCCCTGGCCCCCCAGTAACCCTTGGCGAGCTTCAAAATCTTTTTATGCCGGCGGCGCGTGACTATGCCACCCTTTGCTCTTGGCATGGAAACCTACCTCCTAAATTAGCCAGTTCTACTTGTAGGGCAACAGTTTTTTCATGCGTTGCTCATCCGCATGGGAGACCACTTCGGTTTTGCGCAGGTGGCGTTTGCGCTTGGGGCTCTTGCTCTCCAGAATATGGCTCCGGAAGGATTTATTCTTGACAATCTTGCCGGCGCCACTGACTTTAAACCGTTTAGCCGCTCCACGGTGGGTCTTAACCTTCGGCATTTCTTCTCCTCCTAAATTTTCGGCATATATTAATTATCCTGTTTGGGAGCCAGGATCATGATCATGTTCCGGCCTTCCACCCTGGCCTCCCGTTCAATGGTTGAAAAGTCCTTCACCTGCCCGGCCAATTGCCCCATAATCTCCCTGGCCAGGTTGGCGTGAACGATCTCCCGGCCGCGGAAACGAATGCTCACCTTGACCTTGTCGCCACCCTTGAGGAATTTTTCGGTGCTCCGCGCCTTGACCTGAAAGTCATGATCCTCAATCTTGGGAGTCATCCTGACCTCCTTCATGGCCATGACCTTCTGTTTCCTCTTGGCTTCGTGCTCCTTCTTGCTCTGCTCGTACTTGTACTTGCCGAAATCCATGATCCGGCAAACCGGTGGCTTGGCGGTCGGAGCCACTTCCACCAGGTCAAGCTCTTTCTCCTGAGCAAGCTTCAGCCCATCTCGCGCCGACATGATCCCCAATTGCTCCCCCTCCGGGCTGACCACCCGGATCTCGCGGGCCCTGATCTCTTCGTTTATCCGCAACCCCTTTTCGTTGCTGATAGCCTCTCACCTCCACTCAAGTTTATTCGACACAGAACAGGCGCAAAAATAATAAGGGCGGGTCGTCCAGTCCGCCGCCCGCCCAAGATCA
>JAMCQP010000086.1:17903-74100 GCA_023381695.1 Bacillota bacterium
GAGTTTATCACAATTTCGGATCGCCGTCAACAGGTTTCTCCCCGCTTGGCACCGGAACTATTGACAGGTACTAAAAAGGATGATATATTGCTGGTGTACCGGTCCGACCGGTGAACCAGATCAGAACTATAACGTGCTAATTAGTTCCCCCTGAAAAGTCACAGTAACCAGGGAGGTAGACCAAACTTTGTTTCGTACCATCAGACGGCGCAACCTGTTCGAAGAAGTGGCCGGCCAGGTTGAAGAGCTAATCCGCCAGGGAATTTACCAGGACGGCGACCGCCTGCCCGGCGAGCGGGAATTGGCGGAACGGCTGGGAGTGAACAGGGCCACGGTGCGCGAGGCGCTGCGCGTGCTGGAGATTATGCGGGTAGTGGAAAAGAAACCCGGAGAGGGGGTGTTTGCCCGCGATCTTCAAACCGAAGCCAGCCTGGAAACCGTGGTCTTCCAATTTCTCTCTCAGGATGGCCTGGATCCGGATACCCTCTCCTCGTTGACCGAGGCCATCATGTATATTGAGAGCACCACGGCCAAACTGGCCGCCCGGCGCGCAACGCCCGAAGAACTGGAAGAGCTGAAAGCCTTGCAAAGGCGGGCGGAGCGCCAGCCTCTCGACACTGAAGTCTATGCGGCCAATGACCGGGAATTTCACCTTCTGGTGGGCAGGATCAGCAAAAATGACGTGTTGCTCAAGGTGATGAACACCATCTGGACGGTCCTGGAGAAATACTCGGATCTGTTGATGGCCGCCGACGGCAATTACCGGGCCAACCTGGCCCACCATCAGGCGTTGGTGGAGGCCATCGCCGCCGGGGACGCGGATCGCGCCTACCAGGAGATGAAAGCCCATTTTCAATGGGTCGAACGCCAGTTGAAGGGGGAATGAAAATGTTGCCGGAGTACTTTGAGTTCTTTGTTCCCGCCAGGATCGCGGCGGGGCGCGGGATGTCCGGAAGCCTCGGGCCGGAGATGGAAAAACTCGGGGTCCGAAGAGCTTTTGTGGTCACCGATCAGGTCCTGATGCAACTCGGCCTGGTGCAAAAGGTGCTGGACGGTCTGGCGGGCTCCGCTGTGGAGGTGGCGGGGATCTTCGATGAAGTCAGGCCCAATTCGGAGGTGGGACTGGTGGAAAAAGGCCCGGGCGATCTCCCGGAACTGGCCCGCGTGGCGGGGGCGGATGTTCTGGTAGCCATCGGCGGCGGCAGCAACATTGACACGGCCAAGGGCATGAACATCATCCTCTCCGAGGGAGGGCATCTGCTGGACTATGAGGGTTTCGGCGTGATCACCCGGCCCCTTAAGCCGCTGGTGGCCATCCCCACCACAGCCGGCACGGGCAGCGAGGTCACGCAGTTTGCGGTGATCAAGCACGAGGCCATTCACACCAAATTGAGTTTCTCAAGCCCTTACCTGGCGCCGAATCTGGCCATCCTGGATCCGGAGTTGACGGTAAACTTGCCGCCGAAACTCACCGCCTCCACCGGCATGGACGCGCTCACCCACGCCGTGGAAACCTATGTGTCCACCTCGTGGAATCCGATTGCCGACGGGCTGGCTCTGGAAGCCATCCGGATCATCGGCGCCAACCTGGTGGAAGCCACCACAAACGGCGGCAATCTTGAAGCCCGCTACCAGATGCTGGTCGCCAGCACCATGGCGGGGATGGCGTTCTCCAGCGGCATGGTGGGCTGCGTCCACGCCATGGCGCACGCCGCCGGAGGATTGTTTGATGTACCCCACGGGATCGCCAACAGCATCCTGTTGCCCTACGGCATGGAGTACAACCTGGAAGCGCGCCCGGAAAAGTTCCGGGAGATCGCCCGGGCTCTGGGCAATGATGTAGAGGACCAGGATCCGAAAGCCGGAGGCTGGACGGCGATCGAAGCCGTTTTCGACCTGGCGGAAAGGTGCGGTCTGCCACGCGCCCTGAGCGAGGCGGGCGTTCCCGAGGAGGGCTTGCCGACCATGGCCGAGGCGGCCATGGTCGACGGGGCCATCTTTACCAACCCGCGGCCGGCCGAATATGATGAGATCCTGGCGGTATTAAAAAAGGCGTACTGAGGCGACTGTGACCGGAGTGCAGTGACAACGAGAACCTTCGAAAGGAGAATGATTCAGATGGCTGTTTTCCAAAGCGATGTGGAGGTTTATGATTACATCGGGGAGTTCATTTCCAGTGTGAAGGATGACCCCGCTATTGGGCCGAAGATTCGACAGGCGGGGATCATCATCAGGTTCGTCTACCGGGAGCCGCAGTCACAGATCACCATCGACGCCAGGAACCCGGCCCCGGAAGGCCACTTCTACACGGTATATTACGGGGATAGCGCGGTGGAGCCTGATCTGGTGATGTCCATGAGCGCTGATACGGCGCATTCCTTCTGGCTCGGCAAGGTGAACCTGATGGCCGCTCTGACGCGCGGGCAGATCGTCGCCAAAGGCCCGGTGGCCACGGCGCTGAAACTCTTGCCGGTTATCCAGCCGACCTACGCCATGTACCCGAAATTCCTCAAGGAGCATGGCCGTGAGGAACTGGTCAAATTCGGGTAAAAGGGGAAATGACGATGTATGGTTACCAGGGCAAAGTTCTGGACGTGAATTTAACAACAGGCCGGATTGAAACTCTTCCCCTGGACGAAAAGACCTGCCGCGATTTTGTGGGCGGCAGCGGCATTGCCGCCAGGCTCTTCTTCGCTCGGGCCGGAAAACGGGTTGGCGCTCTGGACCCCCTGGGCCCCGGCAACCCGCTGATCTTCATGACCGGCCCCCTGGTGGGGACGCCGGTGCCCTCAACCGGCCGGATGACCGCCAGCGCCAGGTCGCCGCTCACCGGGATCTGGGGTGAATCCAGCGTGGGCGGGTTCTTCGGAGCCGAGTTGAAATTCGCCGGTTACGACGGAATCATCCTGGAAGGCCAGGCTCCCCGGCCGGTCTACCTGGAGATTGCCGATGATCAGGTTCGCCTTGTGCCCGCGGAAGATTGGTGGGGCAAAGACGCCTACGAGACCATTGACGGCCTGGCGGGTAGATTTCCCGGTGTAGAGGGCGACGGGACGGATCGCGAAGCGGTTGACGGCTCAGCGGCTGGCGAGCCAAGCGCCGCCGCAAAACGGAAACCACAGATTATCGCCATCGGGCCGGCCGGGGAGAATCTGGTCCCCTACGCCGCCATCGTGCACAACAAGGGGCATGTCCTGGGACGCACCGGCATGGGCGCGGTGATGGGCGGTAAGCGCCTCAAGGCCATCGTTGTCCGCGGCGCCGGGAAGGTTCCGGTCGCCGACGAGGCGGCGGTCAAGAACCTGCGCCACCGGCTTCTGGAAAAGATGAAGAACAGCATCCTGATCGAGGCCCTCCATGCCTTCGGGACCAATTCCAGCATGGATCTCGGCAGCCTCTCGGGCGACGTCCCGTTCAAGAACTGGCAACTGGGCGCCTGGGAGGGCTACGAGCGGATCAACGGCGCATCCTTTTCGGACAAGGTGCTGGCGGGGACCAGGACCTGCTACGGCTGCCCGGTGGCCTGCAAGCGTGAGGTCGAAGTCAAGGACGGCCCCTTCCGCATGGAAAAGGGACCGGGGCCGGAGTATGAGACGGTGGGAACCTTCGGCGCCATGTGCCTGAATGACGACGTGGAGGCAATCAGCAAGCTCAACGAGCTGTGCAACCGCTATGGGATGGACACCATCAGCGCGGGTTCCACCATCTCTTTCGCCATCGAATGCTTCGAGGATGGGCTGATCAAGCCCGAACAAACCGGCGGGCTGACGCTCCGCTGGGGCGATCCGGAGCTTCTGGTCGAACTGGTTCACCTGATTGGGAAAGGCGAAGGCTTCGGCAAGAAGCTGGCGCTTGGTAGCCGCCGCCTGGCCGCGGAGATCGGCCCGAAGGCCGAGGAGAAGCTAACGACGGTCAAGGGGCTGGAGGCTCCCATGCACGACCCGCGGGCGGGGCACGGCATGGGGCTAGCCTACGCCACCTCCATCCGGGGCGCCTGCCATGTCTCCAGCCTCACCATGGGCGTTGAACAGGGGGCCGCCATGTACCCCGGCTTGAACCTCATCGAGACGTACGCAGGAATGGCGAGCGCCGGGAAGGCCGAGATGGTGGTCAAGACCCAGAATCTCGGGATGGTCATCAGCGGCGCGGTCATCGTCTGCCAGCTGGCCGGCATGGTCTACGACGATGCCGATCTGGTGGCGGCGCTCACCGCGGTCACCGGCCTCCCCTGGACCCTCGAAGAGCTCATGGAGTGCGGGGACCGGATCTGGAACCTCAAACGGCTCATCGGAAACCTTTCCGGGGCGGGCAGGCAGGACGATATGCTGCCGATGCGGTTGTTGACCCCCACGGCGGAGGGCGGCGCCGCCGGCTCGGTTCCCGACATGGATCTGATGCTGGCGGAATTTTATGCGCTCCGCGAGATCGGCCCGGACGGACGCCCGTCCCGGTCCAGGCTTGAAAGGCTTGGGCTGAAAGAAGCCTGAAAGAAGAAGGCGCAGACTCTTGAGTCTGCGCCTTCTTCTCCAAACCTGGGACCAGTTGCCTTGGCTACACTATCTCTAACCTTAATTCCCTTTCCCGCCTCCGCCATTGCCGGAGCCACCATTACCGCCACCGGAGCCGGAGGATTTGTGTTCTTTGTTCTGTTCTTCATTCCGCTCTTTGTTCTGACCTTCTCCTGGTTTTTTCCCTTGATTCTGGTTCTGAGCCTTCTCCTGGGCCTTCAGAGCCTTCTGCTCCATGTTTTTCTCCACATGTTGGAGGGCGTTCTGCAGACCCTCGCCGTTTTTCAGTTCAACCTGGAGTTGGGCCAGAACCTCAGTAGGAGGGACTCCCATCCTGGCCGCCCTGGCCATGGCGCTGACGATCTTGCCGAGATTGGCCTTCTCCTTGTTCTGCTCCTGATTTTGCTCTCGCTCCCGCTCGCGAACCTGCTGCATCAGCCTGGCCACTTCCCCGGCTGGAACTTCTATGCTCTTGCCGTTCTTGGCCGCGGTCATCAGGGCCTTTTGCAGTTCCGTCCTCACCCGTTTTTCCAGTTCCTTGCGTTCCTTCTCCGTCAACCCCTGGACTCCGTTGACAGCCTCCACCATCGCCTGAATCTGCGCCTCAACCTGCGCCTGAATGGCAGCCTTCGCGGCGCTGGCCGAAGCCGCGGGAGCCCCGGGCTGGCCGGCTGTGCCGGTGGCGGCTTCCTCCGCGAAACTCATGGCGGGAAGCGCCATCAAACCTGCAATCACCACCAGCCCGATCATCGACTTCAGAACTAATTTGATCCTTCTCATTCAAACCACCCCTTCCCAGGTTGCCACCTGTTCTTCAAGTTTTTCGCGGTAGCCGCCTGCTTTCTACCTTGATTATCGCACAACAAGGGGCGGACTTTAGTGATGGGGATCACACTTCACCAGATCCGATCAGCGCATCGCGCAAGAGGTGCGCCTTGCCCCTGGCGGTCAGGGCAATCACCGTGTCGCCGCCGGAGAGAACCGTTTCCCCTCGGGGGAAGATGATCTCTTCCTCCCGCATCACGGACACCAGCAGGCAATCTTCCGGCAGATTCAACTCCTTCACGGGCTTCCCGACCGCCGGCGACCCCGCCGAAATCTCCAGTTCGACGATCTCAGCCTTCCCGCCGCGCAACTCCAGAAGCGGGATGATCCCCTGGAGTCCCACCTGTTCTTCCACCAGATGGTAGATGAGTTGCGTGCTGTTCACCGTGGTCTTGATGTCCAGCATCAGAAAGGCGTCCTCGTTCTTGGGGTTGTTCACCCGGCCGATTACCCTTTTGCAGCCAAGTTTCTTGGCCATCTGGCAGACCACGATATTATCCTCGTCATGGCCGGTCACCGCCGCCACCACATCCGCCCGGCTGGCGCCGACATTTTGCAGGGTGGCCAGCTCGGTGCCATCACCCTGCACGGCCACATCGCCGAAATTGTCTTCCAGGCCCCGGGCCTTCATGGCGTCCTTTTCGAGCAGAAGAACCTCGTGGCCCGCTTCGATAAGGGTCTTGGTAAGGTAAAAACCCACCTTCCCGCCGCCCACCACAATTACAAACATCTATGCCCCTCCCCCCAGGATCTTCTCCTTGATAAGCTGGCTTCCAATCAGGGTGGGGCACATTATCTCCATGCCCATCTCCCGGTAAGCGGCGGCCCGTTCCGGATCGTACATCCTGGCCACCACCCTGGGGATCCCGAAATGCTTCCTGGCAACCTGCGCCACAACGATGTTGATGTTGTCGCCGTTGGTCACCGTGGCCAGTGCATCGGCCCTCTCCGCCCCGGCTCTCTTCAAAATATCCAGGTCCAGGCCGGTTCCCAGCACGGTCTTGCCCGCAAAACCCGCCCCCAGGCGCCTGAAAGACTCCTGCTTCTGGTCCACCACGGCAACCTCGTGCCCCTCGGAGACCAGCTGGAGGGCCAATCTGGCGCCGACCCGGCTACAGCCCACCACAATCACGAACATCCGTAAACACCCCTCCATTTTTCACCATGCCATAGCATGCCATAGATAGATCAGACACCCCGAGGAGATTTTATCCGGGCACCCGGTCGATGATCAATTCGCACGGGGTGCGCCGTAGCAGCCAGTTGGCCGTGGCCCCCATGGCGTCCTGATTGTCTCCCCCGGAAGGCCGCACGGAGATGACGATCATCTCCGCCCCCACGTCCCTGGCCGCCTGAACGATCCCGGCGCCCGCGCTCCGGGACCGCTGGATCCGGGTCTGCACCGGCAGATCGTGCAAGGCGACCAGCGCCACGGCCTCGTCCAGCGCCTCCCGGGCCTTCTTTTCCGCGTCGGGAAGGGGCGCATTCAGCGGCAGGACAAACGGAACCTCGATTACATGGGTCAGGATGATCTCCGCCTTCTGGTCGCTGCCCAACCTGGCGGCCAGCTCCACCGCCCGTTTGGAATGAAGGGCGCCGGTGGTGGGAACGAGAATGGTCTTGACCGCCTCCACGGACCTTCTCACCCTGGCGACCAGAGCCGGCACCGGAGGCGGCACGTGGAACATCCACCAGATCAGGCTGATCATCGCCGTGGCGAACGTCACGGCCAATAACGCTCCCAGGGGCGTGATTTGCGCCTGGGTAAGCGCCGCGGTTGTTTCAGGCATCCCGCCTCGCCCCCTTCGCGCGGAAGTACTTGATAATAAAGGAGATCCGGTACAGACCGAAGGCCGTCATGGCCATCCCGACCAGAACCGGCATCAGATAGGATACAGCAAACTTCGAACGCGCCAGGATCATCACCCCCAGTACGGGCATGAGAAAGCTTGTCACGATCTGGTAATAGTCCCGCCATCCCAGGCGGGTCGGGGGTTGCTTAACCCATCGGTTCGGCATCGGCCTTCACCGCCTTTCGATCCCGCTCCTCCAGCGCCAGTTTGTACTCTTCCAGAAGTTCGTATTCCTCCGCGGCCGACAGCACCGCGATCTGCTCCTTCTCCCAGTCGCGCTTCAGGCTGCCGAAGACCGGCAGCCCCGCCTTCTTGCGGTACCAGGCGTAATACAGGAAGGACAGGATGATCCACGACGGCCCGGCAATCCGGCCGATGGCGTGGGTGAGGATCACCTCAAAGAGCACCAGCCCCACCCCTAAAATCCCGATGAAGCCCAGGATCGGCACATAGACTTCCCTTCCCCGAATGGTCATTTTCAAATTGAGCGGCATCCGATAGGGCCTTGGCGTATACGGGTCGGAAAACCGGAGCTTGATCAGCGCGATAAAGACCAGGATATACCCCGTGGTGGCCCCGAAGGCGTACATGTTCCCCAGGGTGTCCATGGCGCTCGGCGTCAGAAAGGACAGGATCGTCTGGATCACCCCGATCATGGAGAAGACCACGATGGTCCGCACCGGGGTGTGGTATCGCGGGTGCACCTTGTCAAACCATCTGCTGATGAACTGGAACTTGCTCATGGCGTAGGTCAGGCGCGAGGCGCTCATCACTCCGGAATTGGCGGAGATGAGCAGGATCGTCGCCCCCAGGATCGCGGCGAAAGGCCCGGCGATAACCCCGATAAACGGGATGGCATGGGCCAGCTTGGCCACGGGATCCCCCTCGTGCGCCGCAAAGGTGTTCCAGGGCAAGATCCCCAGCCCAAGGGTGGAAAAAGCCGTGGCAAAGATGAAGACCGTGAAGATGAGGGTAATCGACGTCCGCGGCACAATCGTGGCCGGCCTCCGGGTCTCCTGGGCGGCCTGGGAGATGGATTCCAGGCCCACAAACGAGATGATCGCCAGCGACGAGCCGTACATGAACTTGCTCAGGGTCGGGAACTGGGTCGTCCACTGGTGCACAAACATCTCCGGCTTCCAGGCGAAAAGGAACCCGACGATAATGATGGTCGACTCGGTGACGATATCGATGGCGCCGATGATCTCGTTTAGAAGCGACGACTCGCGCATCCCCTTGATATTCAGCCAGATCAGAAAGACGATCAGCGACAGGGATTCCATGAGCCAGAACGGGTTCACATGCTTGAACGGGCCCAGATCGATGGCGAACCGTTCGATGGAAAACCCGAAGATGAGCGGCATGAAGAAGTTGATGTACCCCGCCGACGCCACGGCGAACAGCGCGATGTCGATGGTATAGTCCAGAAGCAACGCGGCGCCGGCGATGAACCCCCAGAAATCCCCCAGCCCGCGCAGGGTGAAGTATTGCCCGCCCCCGGCCACCGGGTAGGCGGAAGCCAGCTCGGTATAGGCCAGGCCAATCATGATATAGACCAGGCCCGCCAGCGCAAAAGCCAGGCTGGCCGCCCCTTGCGCCGCCGCCATCACCAATCCCAGGGCCGCATAGATATCCGCCCCCACATCCGCGTATCCCCACATGAAAGAACCCCACACTGTAACGTCACGCCGGAGTTCCAGCTTCTCCTCCGGCATGCCGCCACTCTGCTTTTCCGGCTCGCCGCCGGTCTTCTCCGCCGTCTTTTCCGCCAAAGTTACCACCTTCTCTTACGCCTGTAGTATACCGCCGCCTTTTGGCAAATATAAAACCATGGAGGGGGTCTCCATGGTCTAAAAACGGCGGCTCGACCCGAAAGTCGGACCGGACGCCGCATGGCACATCCTCCTCTTCACACGCCTGCGAGGTTAGCTGACGGGTTCGGGCCGAAGAGTGACCCTATGCGACGGGCTCCCGCTGGCCGAAACCGGCAGGATATCGCGTCGCGGATTCACCCCATAAGTTGGTTCCCCCGCTTCTTGCGAATTAGGCGTATCCTTTCCTCTGACAAATTGGTTTCCACAACTTAGTTTTCGACGATGCGATAATTCTACTCTTTTTGCCTGGACCAGTAAAACCTGGAATAGGAAATCCCTTTCCTGATTATTGCCAATAACACCGGCCCTGGAAAGGGATTCCTCGGGTTATCACCGACTCGCGGCACTCCTTGAAAAATCGCTGCTTTTTGCGACAATCGCTACTTCTTGCCGGCGATCTCCCCGGTGACCTTATTCAGGAAATCCACGGCGGGCATCGTCCCTAGATCCCCTCTGTCCCTGCTGCGTACCGCCACCGAGGCCGTCTCGACCTCTTTATCGCCGATCACCAGCATATAGGGGATCCTGGCCATCTGCGCCTCCCGGATCTTGTAACCGAGCTTTTCGTTGCGCTCGTCCCTCTCCACGCGCACCCGGTGGTCGTCCAGGAGCTTTTGCACCTCCCGCGCGTAGGGCAGGTGCGCCTCGCCCACCGAAATGACCTTGACCTGCACCGGGGAGAGCCAGGTCGGAAAGGCGCCGGCGTAATGTTCGATCAGGATGCCGATGAACCGCTCCATGCTGCCGAAGATGGTCCGGTGCAGCATCACCGGCCGGTGCTTCTCCCCGTCCTCGCCCACATAGGTCAGATCGAAGCGCTCCGGCATGAGGAAATCGAGCTGGATGGTCCCGCATTGCCAGGTCCGGCCCAGGCAGTCCCGGAGGTGAAAGTCGATCTTCGGCCCGTAAAACGCCCCGTCGCCCTCGTTCACCCGGTAATCCATCTTCTTGCCCTCCAAAGCCTCCTGCAGGGAAGCCGTGGCCTTCTCCCAGATCTCATCGGAACCCATGGCGTTCTCCGGCTTGGTGCTCAGTTCCACATGGTACTCAAACCCGAAGACGCGGTAGATATGGTCGGCGAGGTCGATCACGCCCTCGATCTCCGAGCGAATCTGCGACGGCAGCATGAAGATGTGGGCATCATCCTGCGTGAAGCAGCGCACCCGCATCAGGCCGTGAAGAGCGCCCGACAGCTCGTGCCGGTGCACCAGGCCCAGTTCCGCCACCCGCAGGGGCAAATCGCGGTAACTGTGGATCTCCCGTTTGTACAGGAGCATGCCGCCCGGGCAGTTCATGGGCTTGACCGCATAATCCTCATCATCAATCCTGGTAAAATACATGTTCTCCTTGTAATGGTCCCAGTGGCCCGACTGGCGCCAGAGCTTTTCGTTCAAGATGATCGGGGTCTTGACCTCCTGGTAGCCCCGCTTGCGGTGCTCCTCCCGCCAGAAATCTTCCAGGGTGTTGCGCAGGATCATCCCCTTGGGGTGAAAGAACGGAAATCCCGGCCCCTCATCCATCAGGCTGAAGAGGTCCAGTTCCTTGCCGAGCTTGCGGTGATCGCGTTTGGCCGCCTCTTCCAGCATGTGCAGGTAGTTGTCCAGCTCCGCCTGCGTTGGGAAGGCCACGCCATAGATCCGTTGCAGCATCTCCCGTTGCGAGTCGCCGCGCCAGTAGGCGCCCGCAATGCTTTGCAGCTTGAAAGCCTTGATCCGGTCGGTGGAGGGGAGGTGCGGCCCCAGGCACAGGTCGATGAAATCGCCCTGTTGATACAGGGAGACCTTCTCCCCGGGAAGGGCCTCAATGAGCTCCACCTTGTACTTCTGCCCCGCCTCGCGGAAGAACTTCAGGGCCTCCTCCTTTTTCATCTCGAGGCGTTTAAACGGCAGGGCCTCCTTCACAATCCTGGCCATCTCCGCTTCAATCCTGGGCAGATCCCCGGGAGCCAGGGGCACTGGCAGGTCAAAATCGTAGTAGAAGCCGTTTTCGATCGCCGGGCCGATGGCAAACTTCACCTCCGGAAAGAGCCGTTTCACCGCCTGGGCCATCACGTGCGAGATGCTGTGCCGGTAGATCTCCACCCCTTCCGGCGAATCCAGCGTGATCATCGATACCGGCGCGTCGGCCTCTATCCTGTAGCCGAGATCCACCCGGCCCTCGCCCACTGTTGCGGCGACAGCCGCCTTGGCCAGGCGCGGCCCGATGGCCGCCGCCACCTCGGCCACGGTAATCCCCCTTGGGAATTCCCTGCTAGAACCATCCGGAAAACTGATCCGGATCTGATCCGTCATCACTTTGCTCATCATCCACACCCCTTTGGCATATTTGGCATACTTTGTTTTTGCACATTTCAAACGTTTAAAATAAACAAGGCCCCTCACCCCCCCAAAGTTTTTGAGGGACGAGAGGCCTTCTCGCGGTTCCACCCTTATTGGCCCGTAAATTGCTCCGGACAAGTCGCTCTTTCAAGCAACTTACGAACCCGCAGGCAATTTAGCGAACCCGCTCATTTGTGAAGATAACGGCTCCCGCCGGCTCGGCCTACCTGGCCTGGATCGATCCCACCCCGAACGGGCGCCTGGTGAATCGATCACGGGCTCTTTCAGCCTGCAACTCCAAGGGGGTCTTCGGACATCTCGGCCGCGGAGAGCTTCCAGCCGCCGGCTCTCCTTCTCTATCGGACTTCATATCCTACTTTCCTCTTCATCGTCTTTGCAAATTGGCTTGAATCTATTGACAATTATTATACCAATCTGCGATAGGGATGTCAACAGTTTTATTGCTGCGCCGATCTGCCCTCCGGTTTCCACGCCCTTGCCGATGTCGTTACGAAAGAAAGCTGGTTACCTCCGCCGCCATAACGGGGAATCGGTCCCTTGCTCCACCTCGCAAAACTGGCAGCCGGGGCAAAACTCAACCCGCTCTTCAAAGACGTTTACAATGGTCTGAGCAACCTCCCGTTTCTTGCGAAAATGCAAAACGATCTTCCGGGGGGCGATGGTGATCAATGCACTGACCAGAAGGTCGTCGTAGTCCATCTGGTTCTGCACCAGATCGAAGACAAATCCTTCGAGATATTCGTTGTCCACCACGCGCCTGTCACGGTCCAGCAACCGGAAAAGGCCCGACGCCCGCACGATCACATGCACCTCGTCCGCCTTGGGTTCCTGAATGGCCACAAAATGCTTCAGCAGGCGGATGAACTCCTGGTATTCCCTGTCCACGACAAAACCATCCACGGCCCTGTCCACCGCCTCGCAGAGCTCCTGGAAGTAATCCTTGAGCCAAAACCTCACAAACCCCTCAATGATGAGTTTGTTGCTGGTGTTTAAGTAATCGACCACCTTGTAGAGGATCTGATTGCGCCTGTTGATGAGCTGGAGAAGATCTTCCTCGCCGGTTTCGACGTTCCGCGTCAACAGCTGGCCGGCCCGGGCGACAATCTGCTGTTTTTCTTCCTCGGTGAAGTTGGCGTAATGGCTTTTCAGGATCTTTGGCAAAAGCCCCAGCTGAAAGTCATTGACAATGAGATCGGCAATGGCGCTGGCCACATAATACCGGAGGATCTTGTCCGTATCTCCGGCAGGGGTTTTTCCAGCCGGTATCAAGCGGCAACCGAAGAAGATCATTTCACCGGTTTGCCGTTCATCTATCTTAAAGAGAATGCCCTCATCTTGCAGCAAGGAAAATTCTCTATAAAGTCGGGACCGTACGGGTTCTATGTTGGAAGACGTTACGATCGAGATAGACTCCATCCACCTCACTCCCTTCTGGGCCTATTATATGTGTGCCCAAAAGTTTGTATACGGCGAAGGAATGGAAGGGATGGGCATTACAAGCATCCAAAATAAAAAAAGCCCGGTCGCAACCAGGCCTTGTTTTCAAGAAAGATGGTGGGGCTGATGCGGATCGAACGCATGACCTCTACGATGTCAACGTAGCACTCTAACCATCTGAGCTACAGCCCCACTTTGGCACAGTTGATTATAACCCATCCGGCGGTGTTTGTCAAGAGACGGTTTTGAAGGCGGTTTGGGGAGCAGTTTCGGAAAGAGACGCCCTGAGCCGGACCAGGGCTTTTACCGGGGCCGTATCCAGCGCAGCGGCGACACTTTCGGCGCCGCTCCTATCCAGAAGATGAACCAATCCCACCGCCAGGTTGGCCCCCGGGACAAGCACCGGCAGGTTAACCCGGGTCCCCGCGACGACTTCGTTCGCAACCGGCCTCCCCATTCCACCCGTTTTTGAAATGGGAACCGGGGCTTCCCCTTTTTCCGGCTCCACCCCGATGAAGCCAATCGCCGGACGCCAGCCCTCGGGACTGTTCGTGCCCGCTTCCCCGCCGGTAATCTCCAGAATATCCACCACCAGCACATCGCCCGGCTTGGCCCCGAGAATGGCCACCGGGCCCGTGGCCAAAGGCCTGTCGGACGTCTCGAAGATGATCTCTTCGCCGGGCTCCGCTCCTTCCACCGCCGGATACTCCCGTGACATCTCCCTGACAAGCTCTTCTCGGGTAATTCGTTTCAAACCTGTTCCCCACCGTTTCTACTCGATAAATTGCAAAACCTCTTCGACCGGTTTGCGTGAACGCATGCCGGGGCGCTCATCGGGAATGCCGATGGGCACCAGGGTTACCAGCCGCCAGGGCTCCCGGATTCTGAGGATCTTTTCCAGTTCCGATGCCGCAATCAGCGGCGAAGTCATCCAGACCGTCCCGTACCCCTTGTAATACGCCGCCAGCGTCAGGTTTTGCACCGCGGCGCTGATACTCTGTATGTCTGGCCTGGCCCAGGCCCGTCCCGGTTCCACCGGCAACCCGTGCAAAAGCCGGAGTTCATCCGTAGAACTGCGGTAAGGCTCGCCGCAGACCGCAATAACCATGGGTGCATCCGCCATAAAAACCGAAAAGCTTTTGAATCCCAGGATCTTCGGCCGTTCCCTGGCCAGCTCGGGAATCCTGGTCATGTCTTCAATCGCCTGTTCCACCACCGCGCGCATCCGGAGGAGCACGTCCTTGTTTGAAATCGCGATAAAACGCCACATCTGCCGGTTGCTGGCGCTGGGAGCGAGAGTAGCTATCCTGATAATCTCTTCTATATCCTTCCGTGGAAGAGGATTTGGCTTGAAACGCCGGATGCTACGCCTACCCTGCACGACCTCCAAAAAATCCATCGCTTTCCCTCCTCGTGACAAACATCCCACAATGTGCGAAACCTGCCAAATATAACTTCTCCCGTTGTACTTGTAATCCTTTTCACATCCCAGAATAAAAAGCGGAACCTCCAATTTAGAAGTTCCCTGCCTTAATACTGCACTGGTGCCGGAGACCGGGATCGAACCGGTACGAGCTTTGGGCCCGAGGGATTTTAAGTCCCTTGCGTCTGCCAGTTCCGCCACTCCGGCGTTATTGGAGGCGGCACCCAGATTCGAACTGGGGTATAGAGGTTTTGCAGACCTCTGCCTTACCTCTTGGCTATGCCGCCTCGACAAGATCACTAAATATTGATAGGATTTGCCGGACAACTGCCCCGGCAAATCCCCATATTGGCCTTTGGAGCGGAAGACGGGATTTGAACCCGCGACCCTCGCCTTGGCAAGGCGATGCTCTACCGCTGAGCCACTTCCGCATATTTATGGTGCCGAGGGGCGGAATCGAACCGTCGACACGAGGATTTTCAGTCCTCTGCTCTACCGACTGAGCTACCTCGGCATAAAATGGCGACCCCGAACGGGCTCGAACCGTCGACCTCTTGCGTGACAGGCAAGCGTTCTAACCAACTGAACTACGGGGCCGCGTTTTTAGAGCTATGGTGGGCGAAACAGGGCTCGAACCTGTGACCCCCTGCGTGTAAAGCAGGTGCTCTCCCAGCTGAGCTATTCGCCCTGATTCGCATGGCGCTTCCCGGTTACCGTTAAAGCATTTTTAAGTATACCTGAAACCGGCTCAATAGTCAAAAATAGCAAGCCACCCTTGAACCTATTTAGCGGTTCCAAAGCCTGTCATACGCGTTTTCTCTCGGTTTTGCTGGCCAATTCGCGGTCACAGCGCACCATGGCCTTTCAAAGGGTATCCCGGGCCACCGTAAGGATCTCATACTCGATCGGCCCCGCCGGCGCCTCCACCTTCACCCGGTCGCCGGCCTTGTGGCCCAAAATGGCCTGGGCTACCGGCGCCTGGTAGGATATCCTGTGCTGAAACGGATCCGCTTCGGCTGAACCGACAATCACACACTCAAATTCATCGGCGGTCTCCATATCCTTGAGCCGGACATTGCTCCCCAGGCCGATTACATCCCTGCGCGCCTCTTTTTCACTGATTACCCGGGCATTGCGCAGCATATTCTCCAGGGTGAGAATCCGCCCTTCCACAAAAGCCTGATCATTCTTGGCGGACTCATACTCCGGGTTTTCCCAAGCATCGCCAAATTCCAACGACTCCCGGATCCGGCCGGTAACTTCCTTGCGCCTGACAGTCCGCAGAAACTCAAGCTCAGACTCCAGTTTCCGCAGCCCCTCCTCTGTCAGGACCACATCTCTATCGATCATCCAATCTCACTCCCCACTGCCGGCGCTCATTCTCGTGAAGCACTTGCTTTCCAAATTAATCATATTCG
Organism: Bacillota bacterium; assembly: GCA_023381695.1. GTDB lineage: Bacteria > Bacillota > UBA5301 > JAMCQP01 > JAMCQP01 > JAMCQP01. Next base: position 33,581 of record JAMCQP010000086.1, read on the forward strand.
GCATGAACGGTTTTTTTACATCTTCTCTGGTTAAATGGAATTACTATTGCCATATTATTTTCTACTTTAATCCGGGATCCCCTGCCGGGCTTAAAGAAAAATTCTTTTTTATCGGTCGTTGCCCGTCTTTGGGTCGCGCGGCGCCCTGGCATCCGTACCAGACAACAGGCTTGCGCGCCGGATAACCGGTTCTCCGTGCCGTTCCCGCAGCGCATCCATGGTGCGCTCCAGTTCTTGCCGTTTAAGGATCTTCTGGGGTCCGGCGGCGAAGAGATCCATTTGAACCGCTCCCGGCGCGCCTAGATGCGAGACCGAAACCCCCACCAACCGTAAACGTTTTCCCATCCACCCGCTCAGCCTCCAGAGTTCGACGGCCGTCCTGTAGACGGTCTCGGAGGTATCCACCGACTCCGGCAGGCTCCGGCTGCGGGTGATGGTGTGAAACCCTTCATCTCTGAACTTGACGGTTACCGTTTGCCCGGCGACGCCGGCTTGCCGCAAACGCCAGGCCACATGCTCGCTCAGCTGCAACAGCGTCAGCCGGATTGCTTCCGGATCGCTTATATCCCGTTCAAAAGTGAGCTCATTTCCCACGGATTTCGGCTCCCAGAAGGGCTCAACCGGGCGGTTGTCAATGCCTTGCGCCAGGCGATGGAGTTCTTCTCCACTCGTGCCGAACAACCGCCGCAGGGTCTCAATCGGAAGCGCCGCCAGAGCGCCGATGGTCTTGACCCCCAACCCGGCCAGGATCTGCTCCGTGGCCTTTCCCACGCCCCAGAGGCGGGAGACCGGAAGGTCCTTCAATACTTTCTCTGCTTTCTCCCGGGTAATCACCACGAAACCGTCGGGTTTTTCCAGATCGGAGGCCAGCTTGGCCAATAATTTGTTGGGGGCGATGCCCACCGACGCCGTCAGCCCCAGTTCCCCGGCAATGCGTTTCTTGATGGCCGTGCCAATCTGGACGGCGTCTCCGAAGAGCTGCTCGCAGCCGCTGACATCCAAAAAAGCCTCGTCCAGAGAGACCGGTTCAACCAAAGGCGTGTAGTTGGAGAAGATCCCCTGGATTTGCAGGGCCACCCGGTGGTATTTAGCGTGGTTTCCCGGCAGAAAGACGGCGCGCGGGCACCGTTCATAGGCCTCCCGCAAAGGCATGGCCGAATGAATCCCGAACTTCCTGGCCTCGTACGACGCGGTGGAGACCACCCCGCGTCGGTGGGGATCCCCTCCTATGACCACGGGCTTTCCGCGCAAAGCCGGGTTGTCCCGCTGTTCCACCGCCGCAAAAAAGGCGTCCATATCCACATGCACAATCTGCTTCATGATCCTCGCCCAGCAATCCCCGACCCGCGTGACGCCTGGTGTAACCCCACTTCAAGAACGTATGTTCCTGATATTTTATTTATTTCGCCGGTGGCCTTGAAATTCCTGCTGTGAATTTTCCTCGAAGGTTATTTTTTACCCCCGCCGGTAAAAATATTAGTAACAAAGTCGAGGTGAAAGATTTGCACTCCCTGTGGAAAGGCGCCATCAGCTTTGGGTTGGTAAACATTCCGGTGCGGTTGTACACCGCCACGGAAAAAAAAGATCTCAAGTTCCGTTATCTGCATGCGGCGTGCCGCACCCCCATTCGTTACGAACGCGTATGCCCCGCCTGCAACAGGGAGGTCGGCCAGGAGGAGATCGTCTGGGGATACGAGTACGAAAAGGATAAGTTCGTGGTCCTGGATCAGGCCGACTTCGAAAGCATCCCGCTCGAAACCACGCGCACCATCGATATCCTGGACTTCGTGAGCCTGGAGGAGATCGATCCGATCTTCTTTGAAAAAAGTTACTACCTGGAACCGGGCGACGGCGGGCAAAAAGCTTATGCGCTGCTCAAAAAAGCCATGCGGGAGACCGGCAAGATCGCCGTCGCCAAGGTGGTGATCCGCTCCAAGGAGTCACTGGCGGTGGTGAGGGTTCATGGGAAGGCGCTGGTCATGGAGACCATGTTTTATCCGGACGAGATTCGTTCCACGGAAGCCCTGGCCAACCTGGAGGCCGAACCGGCTCTCCATGAAAACGAGATAACCATGGCCACCATGCTGATCTCCAACCTTTCCGCAAGCTTCGAACCGGACAAGTACACCAACGAGCACCGGGAAACCCTGATGGAGTTGATCAATGCCCGGATCCAGGGGGAAAAGTTCGAAACGCCGCCGCCTCGCGAACAGGGGCGGGTCATTGACCTGATGGCTGCTCTGGAAGCCAGCCTGCGGGCCACCGGGGAGAAGGGCAAACCCCCTGTAAAAAAGGAGAAGAGGGCGGTAAAAAGCACCGGCAAAAGGGCCGTAAAATCCGCCACCGGTGCCGGCGCCGGCGCGAGGGCCAAATCCCCCGAAAAGGTTCCGGCCAAACCGGGACGCGCCAGCAAGGCTTGATTCACGGAACGCTTGATTCCCAGGGCGAATAAAGGCGAATAAAAAGGCAGCTAGAGATGACCAGAAAAGGTTTACCACAAAAACAGTTCGTAAAAGTAGGCTCCCAGACGCTCACTCTGTCAAACATGGACAAATTGTTCTGGCCGGAGCGGGGGTTGACCAAGGCGCACCTTCTGGGTTACTACAATGCCGTTGCTGATTACATTCTTCCCTTTCTGCACGACAGGGCCTTAACCGTGGTTCGTTATCCCAACGGCATTCCGGGCAAGTTCTTTTACCAGAAGAATGTGCCACCCCACGCTCCAGCGTGGGTGCAAACCTTCCAGGTCCCTTCGGAGGATGCGGAGAATGGTTTCATAAGCTACTGCCTGGCGAATGACCGGGCCACCCTGCTGTGGCTGGTGAATCAGGCGGCCCTGGAGTTGCATCCTTCCCATTACCGGGTGGATCGGCTGGATCGCCCGGATTGGGCCATTGTCGATCTTGACCTGGCGCCCCCCGCCAACTATCGGGACGCCGTGGAGATCGCTTTCGCGGTGAAATCCCTTCTGGATCACGCGGGGCTGCAATCTTTCCCGAAGACCTCCGGCGCCACCGGCCTGCATATCTACATACCGCTGGCCAGGCGCTACGCCTTCCAGGAGGTGACCGAATGGGTGGCGGGTCTCGGGCGTCAAATCGTGGAGGCCATGCCCCACAAAGCCACCAACAGGCGAAAGGTCGCGGAACGGACGGGCCACGTCTACATCGACCACCTGCAGAACCTGCCCAGCCACACGATTGTGGCGCCTTATTCAATCCGGCCGTTGCCGGGCGCGCCGGTGTCCACGCCGGTGACCTGGGACGAGCTTCGCGCGGCCGACCCGGCCGGCTTCAACATCTTGACCGTTCCAGCCAGGCTGCAAAGGGTTGGCGATCTTTTCGCCCCTGTTTTGACGGAAAAACAAGCTCTAAAACCCCTGCCGGTCCTGACAAGTTCCCACTGAAAGTCGCCCCGTGATAAAAGAGAGGTGATGATTGTGTCCAGACGCAAAGGTGTGGCATCCGAAAGGCTCAAAATGGCTGCCGCCGCAGACATCGGCGTGGCCGATCAGGTGAAAGAAGAGGGATGGGAAGGCGTAACGACCCAGGACGTGGGCCTTGTGGTGCGCAACATGGTAAAACGCGGCGAGGAAGTCCTCATGAAAAGAAATGATCACGATGACTCTCTCAAAAACTCCAAATAAATATGGGTTAACCAAAATGTGTTAGTATCCGGCTGCTCCCCCGCGGAGACACTACTCATAGATTCTAAAGGAGGTGACTTTCATGGGTAGGGGTGCTAACACCACCAACAAACCGATCATCTGGGGTGCGGTCGGCGCACTGGATCAGTTCAAGTATGAGGTGGCCAACGAACTGGGCATTCAGACCAACAAGATCAAGGACGGTTACTGGGGCGAACTCTCGTCTCGCGAATGCGGCGCCGTTGGAGGACATATGGTCCGCAGGATGATCGCCGCTGCTGAGCAGTCGCTGATCGACCAGACCACCGCCAATGTCAGATCCAGCTTTCAAACACAGCTAGGAAACCCGACCGCTTCGGCTCCTAACACCAACTACTAATCAGTTGGAATGTTGTGGGGCTTGACGGGCAGGCCGCAGCAACTGCGGCCTGCCCATTTTATTCTGAAGATGCAAACTTTTATTTAGAAGCGCAAGGGAAAATATTCTAGCATACCGGCGATCCCCTCTGTTAAAACTAGAAACGGAAGAACAAAGGAGGTGACAATCATGGGCAGAGGTGCAAATACCACCAACAAACCGCTCATCTGGGGTGCAGTCGGCGCGCTCGATCAGTTCAAGTACGAGGTAGCCAACGAACTGGGTGTGGACACCAATCAGATCAAGGACGGCTATTGGGGCGAACTGTCTTCTCGTGAATGCGGAGCTGTCGGAGGACATATGGTTCGGCGGATGATCGCCGCCGCGGAGCAGTCCTTGATCGACCAGACCACCGCCAACGTCAAGGCGTCGTTCAGGGAGAATTTCAACGGGCAACGCCCCTAACAACCAGTGATATGGAAACGTGAGGCTATAAGTAGGTCCGGCAACCGGGCCTACTTATTGTGTTATTTACCAGGATCGCGGCCTTTCTCGGCGGGCAAACTAAAATGAGGTCAAGGTTCAGGGAGGGTACATATTCGCCACCAGCGGATATGGAGGGGGTGTGCACATGGCCCGCAACAATCGGACTCCCGCGCTTCCCGAAGCCGAACCGTCCCTGGATCGTTTCAAATACGAGGTAGCGGACGAACTAGGCCTCCTGGACAAGATCAAACGCGAAGGCTGGGAGAACATGACCACCCGTGAAGTGGGAAAAGTTGGCGGACACATGGTTCGCAAGATGATTCAGATGGCCGAGGAATCTCTGGTCGATGAAAACAGCCCACAAACACCGGAAACCTCACCTGACCTGAAATGACCTCGCAGGGTGGCTTTGCCACCCTGCACCCGAATCGACCCCCCGCAGGCACTTCGCGGAGGTCAGGGCTTTCCATCTCATGCTCCTGCGCCAGGAAGACCTGGCCGGCCTTGACGTGAGGGATTTGTTTACGGCGTTGATCTGTGCCCTCCCGGCCACGGTGGGCGCCGGGACGCTGCTCACCGGCATGACGGCCTGTCGATCCGGAGGCATTTCCCGGTGAAGCGGTCGAATCCTTGCTTCTGGAACAGATCCCGACCGGCCACGGAATGGCGGCCCTCATCCTGGGAATGGTCCTCCTTGCCGCCGAAGCCATTGGCCTTGCCATCTATCGCCCCGTTCCTCCGTTTTTCCCCGTGGCCTTCCCCGGCCTGATCCTGGCGCAAATCGGCGCGGGCTGGTGGTTGGGACGGCACGGGCTTCGTTCGCTCGTTGCAAGGTAAGCTCGCGGCCAGCAAATTGGCTGCAAATAAAAAGGCGGAGGCATGGCCGGAAACTCTCAGCTTTCTACGGCAAAAATCCCAGCGGATCCACGGCTTCGCCATTGACGCGGACTTCAAAATGCAGATTCGGGCCGGTGGTTGAACCGCTGGAACCGGCCCTGGCGATCGCCTGGCCCTGGTTCACCCGTACCCCGGCACCCACCAGCCGTTCGGAATTGTGGGCATAATAGGTCTGGACGCCATCCCCGTGATCCAGGATGATCAACCGGCCATAGCCGCTCCGCCAGCCGCTAAAAACCACCGTTCCGCCTGCCGCGGCCACGATCAGGGTCCCCGCCGGCGTGGCAAAATCGATCCCGTAGTGCATCCGGCCCCAGCGCTGGCCGAATTTGGAGGAGATCCTGGATTGCACCGGTCGGATCAAGGCCAGGCCAACCCGTCCACGGAGTCCCAGCGATCTTGACGCCAGTTGCTTTCTATCGGAAGCAGCCCCGGAAGGGATGAGCAGAAGCTGGCCGGCCTTGATCCTGTTGGGGTTGGCCAGGCCGTTGACCGCTGCCAGCGCATTTACGCTGGTGGCATACTGAGCGGCAATCGAAAACAACGTCTGGCCGGGAAGAACCTTGTGCACAAGCCGGGTATCCTCCCGCCGGAGGCCGGGCTGCGCGGGCTCAGGGCGTACGGCACTCTGCGGCTGGTTGGCGCTTTGCTGCGCGGCATCCTGTGGAGCACTCTCCGCCAGTACGATATTGTCTCCAGACCTCGAAGTCATCGAGGCCAGGGAAAAACTGTTGAAAAGTAACGTAGCCGCCGCCACACCGGTCATGGCGCGGCGAAAAAACTTTTGCGGCTGCAAACCCAATATTTTCGCCTCCTTCACTTTTCTTTCCAGAGGAGTTCGCTGCCCGCCGCCATTTCCCTCCGAATCCGGTACAAAATCCGGCACAGGAATTCAAAATTCTAAGCGCCGCGATGCCCTGCGGCCATCTCATGATTCTATTATATGTATATGCAGGTAGTACGCCAACCTGTCCCCTTTCATTCTCGTTGGACAGTTGTCCATACTTTGCCTGACTTGCGGGAATCCCCAACATCGGGCCCAAACGTTCCACCAGGGTGCTGGACGACAATACCCTGGTCTTTAACGAAGCCACCGGCAAGCACACTTATCACAATATCCGGGTCAACCCCAAGGTGGCCGTTGCGGTGGCCAACCGCGACGTTCTGGATGGCTACCGCTTCGTGGGCACCGCCGCCATTCACGAATCCGACGAACTCTACCCCTTAAAGCCCGCCACCGCCGGCGAGCGCATCGTTTGATCTGGAGTTCAGAAGAACGGCCACCTTTTACCGCAGATTCCCGGCAGGGAAGCCTTATTTTGTTACCGCCCTGGCGTACACCTTGAAAACTTCCGGGTTATGGTCGGGGCTGACCCCTTCCACATTCGGTGAAACGAAGACCGACAACTTTTGCCCCCGCTCCACGAGCAGCCGCGCCACTTCCGCCACCAGGGCCATGGAGATGGAAACCGCCGCCAGCGTCGACCCGGCGCCCACCGGTTCGACCTGCCCGTCAATGTGCACCAGGGCATCCTCCAGCGGGACGCAGTTATCGATGATCACGTCCGCCACATCGCCCAGCTTCTTCCCGCTCGAATGCGTCGCCTTCGCCTTGCGGTGGTTTTCTCCCGAGGTCACCACCACCACGGCCAGGCCCCTCTCCCTGGCGTACAAGGCCGCCTCCACCGGAGCCGCGTTCAAGCCGCCGTGTGAGTAGACGAGCATCGTATCGCGCTTTTCAAACTTGAAGCTTTGCAGGAAATTGGCGATATAGCCCTCCTCCCGTTCCAGCCACAAAAGCTCGCGCGCGCCGCCCGGACCCACCACGCTGGTCCACATCAAGCGCGGATCCATCATCGGGTGAAACCCGACGAAACTGCCGTAGCGCGGAAAGATATCCAGCACCGGTATGACCGAATGCCCGCTGCCGAACATGTGCACCAGGCCCTCGCCGGCGATGGAGTCCGCCATCAGGCGCGCCGCAGCCTCGATATTTTCCTTTTGGGTGGTCTTGATCTTCTCCAGCAGTTCCTGCGCTTTCATAAGGTAGCTTTGTCCGCTCATCTTCTTGCTCCTCCTAATTTCCTGCATTGAATTTGTCTAGATCCCCATATTGAATTTGTCTAGTCCTCCGCAATGAATTCATCCAGAGCCAGCCTGGCGGCGCCCACGACGCCGGCGTCCGCGCCAAGCAAGGCGGGCCGGATCTCGACGGCCCGCGCGGCGGCTGGTTGCGCCAGATCGTCCACCAGCCGGCGAATCCGGTTGAAGAGATCCGGCCGGCGGCAGTACTGGATCCCAATCCCTCCGCCGATCACCAGCACCTCTGGATTCAAGGTGCTTATGATGTTGGCCGCCCCCATTCCCACGTAGGTGACAGCCCGCTCCAACGCCAGAGCCGCCCTTTGATCCCCCTGGTCGTAGGCGGCGAACAGGGCGCGGGTGTCGGGGAAATTACCGGGTGGGTCCGGACCCGTTCCCTGGACCCCGGCGTTGGCCGAACGCAACAATCCCGGTCCGGCGCACAGTTCCTCGAAGGATGGCGTTCGATTCCTCGCGGCATCCCCGATTAACGCGGGATCCAGCGCATACCACCCCACCCCGCCGGGGATGCCGGTGCTCCCCCGGTAGACCCTGCCGTCCAAAATCATACCCGCCCCAATCCCTGTCCCGATGATCAGAAAAACCACGTTTTGCTTGCCCCGGCCCGCCCCGACCCACCCTTCCGCCAGGACCGCCGTATTGCCGTCAAAATCCAGGGTCACCAACCTGGTCCCCAGCCGCTTCGAAAGTTTCTCACGCACCGGAAGGTCGCGCCAGCCGGAAATATTCGGAGCCCAGACCACAACCCCCCGCCCGCGATCCACCACCGCCGGTACGCCCACCCCGACAGCCAGGTTGCCGCCAGAGATGCGCCCGTCGGTTATCTCTTGCACCAGCCTCGCCACCTGAGTGACCGTGATCTCAGGATCCTCCGCGGAAGCCTGCAACGGTGCCGCAATTTTTGTCAGCACTCTTCCCCGGGCATCGACAACCCCGACAGCCACCTTGGTGCCCCCGATATCCACCCCGACGGCCACCAAATCGGATTTTACGAAATCCACCATCCAGCTCAGTCCTTTATCCCGGTCATGGCAATCCCTTTGACATAATAGCGCTGCAACGACGCAAATAGAAATGTCACGGGCAGAATCCCCAGAGTCAAGCCGGCAAGTATCAGGTGCGAATTACGGTTCGGGTCAAAAGCGATGGCGAGCATCTTCAGACCGACGGTCAGGGTGGTCAATTCCGGAGCGGACGTCGCGATTACCAACGGCCAGAACAAATTGTTCCACTGCGAGATGAAGGTGAAGATGCCCACCGTCGCCAGAGCCGGTTTGGTCAGCGGCAAGATAATATTCCAGAAAATGCGCCCTTCCGATGCCCCGTCGATGCGGGCGGCGTCAAGCAAGCTGTCCGGGATGCCCAGCATGAACTGCCGCATCAGAAAGACACCCCAGGCGCTGACCGCAAAAGGAAGGATCATCGACAGGTGGGAATGCAAGAGCCCGTAGCCGCCCAGGCCCAGCCAGTCGTTTCCGCCCGCCAGCGGAACCCGCCGCATCATATAGTAGACCGGGATGATGAAGATGAACGACGGGAGCATCATGGTGGCCAGAATTCCCTTGAAAACTACGTCCCGGCCCCGAAAGTCATACTTGGCCAGCGCAAATCCCGCCATCGCACTGGTCATCAGCACCGAAAAGCTGATCCCGCCGGCCACGATAAGGCTGTTTAGATAATATGCAAAAAGGGGTACCTCGCCGATCACGGCGACAAAGTTGCCCCATTGCGGCGCCTTCGGGATCCAGACCGGGGGAACCGCGACAAGTTCGGCCCTGGTCTTCAGGGCGGACGCTAATAGCCAGGCAAAAGGCAAGATCATGGTCACCCCGCAAAGAACAAGGATAACGGTGCTGATCGTCCGTTTGGCCCGCCGCGCCGGCATAGGCCGCCCCCCTTTCTAATAAGATTCGATGCCGCCGCGCCGGAAGAGGCGAAGTTGCACCAGCGAGATGCCGAGAACAATGACGAAAAGTACGTACGCCATCGCCGAAGCCCGCCCCATGTTCAGGTATTCAAAGGCGGTCTGATACATATAGAGCACCATGGTCATGGTACTGTTGATGGGACCCCCGGCCTTTCCAAGCGCGGGAGCGGTCATGGCCACAATGAAGTCGAAGACCTGCCATGCGGCGATCATGCCCGTTACGAACACGAATAGAATGGCCGGCTTCAAAAGCGGGAAGGTAATGTACCAGAATCGACGCCATCCGTGGGCCCCATCGATGGCCGCCGCCTCGTAGTACGTTTCGGGAATGTCTTTAAGCCCGGCGTACAGAATCAACATGTTCGTCCCGACGCCCGCCCAGACGGCGGTGATCATGATGGACAGCAAAGCCGTGGCCGGGTTATTCAGCCAGTCAAGAGAATGAAGCCCGAACGCATTGAGAATGGAGTTGATCAGCCCGTAATTGGGCCGGTAGAGGTACATCCACACCATGCCAATGGCCACGGGGGTTGTAATGGTCGGCAGGAAGAACAGCAACCGCCAGAACCCGTCCCGGCGCCGCCCGTAAACCAGGACCGCGAGCAAGATGGATAATGCCGTGCTGACCGGAACCGTCACCATGGCGTAGATGAACGTGTTGCTCAAAGCTTTGAGAAACACCCGGTCTTCCGTGAAGATATATTTATAGTTGCTCCATCCGACGTTTGGCGCCTGTAAAGGCGGGGTCAACATGTTCCACTCCCGGAAGCTCAAAAAGAACGAGCTCAGCACCGGAAAAACAAGGAAGATGGCATAAAAGATCAGGACCGGGAGAAGAAACAGCCAGGCCGTTCGTGTTCTTTTGCTCATTCCATATCCCCACTCTCGCCAGCCTTGCACCCGCAGACTTTTGCTTCCCCCGAGCCCTTGCCCCCGGAAGAGGGCGGATCGATCAAAACGTTTCTCCGCCCTCTCCCGGCCATCTCCGGCCGCTCCCGCGCCGTTAACTTGCTTTATTTGTAATGCTTCGCGAGAATAGCGTTAATCTGGCTGGCCGCATCGTCCAGGGCCGCCCTGGCGTCTTTCTTGCCGTACCAGGCCGCCATGATCTCATTCATCAGGATAATCTTGATTTCGGCACCCTGGGCCACGTTTGGTTCAGCGATGGAATTTTTCAATTCGCGGATAAAGGTGGCCGTATACTGATCGTTCAGTTCCTTCGGGTGGTTTTCGGTGTCGATCTTCCGGCTGGGAATGGCGCCGACCCTTTGCGCCAGATAATCACCCATCCTGGTGGTCTGGTTCGGCCCTTGAACCTGCGCCGTCAACCACATCAGGAAATCCCAGGCTTCTTTTTTGTGCTTGCTGCTCTTGCCGACGCCGGCGAACCAGGTATACAACGCAGTAGCGGGCTTTTTCATCACGGGAATGGGGGCTACCCCCACATCGGCGTAGCGTTCGCCCATGGTCGTCTTGAGGTTATTTTCGTCCCACGGCGCCATAACCATCATGGCGATATTGCCGTTGGGGAAATCCCACACGCTGCCGTTGACGTCGGTGCCCTTCTCGCGGAATAACTTTAGCTGGGCTTCGAGGGCTTCAACCCCTTGCGGGCTGTTAAAGAGCGCTTTTTTGAAGTCGGCGCTCAGAAACTCGCCGCCATTGGACCACAACATGGCCAGGAACGGGTGAACCACCGCCGACTCCCAGCCGGCCAGGAAGGTAAAGCCGTACTGCTTAATGTTGCCGTTAGAATCAAACCTGGTCAATTTTTTGGCCATTTCCACCAGTTCGTCCCACGTCCTGGGCGGCTCGGAATAACCGCCCTCCCGAAGAAGCCTCTTGTTGTAAACCAGGGCATAGTTGTCAATCTCCGTGGGAATCCCCCAGATGTCGCCGTTGATGGTCACGCCGTTTACCGCCACGGGAACGTAGTTCTTGCGCACGTCATTTTTGACGGCTGGCGGCGGGGCGTCCAGAATGCCGGATTTTGCGAGTTCCACGCCCCAGAGCGAGTAAACGTGATAGATATCCGCCCCGCGCCCCGAAACCGAGGCGATCTGGATCTTCTTGAGGTAGTCTTCGAACGGGGTAACCTCTTTGACGATTTCGATTTCCGGGTGGAGCTGCTCATAAGCGCGAATATAGTCGTCCAGGCCTTCGCGATTGAAATCGGTGTGGATGGACATGATCAGCTTGATCTTCTCCGCGGCCAGCGCCGGCGAAACCGCCAGCGCCGCCAGGGCAACGATCGCCATGAAGACAACAACCCATCTTCTCATAACTTAACCCCCCGTCTGACTTTATTCTTGTGTTGGAGAAAGCCAGGTAACGGATCACCTCCTCCCCGTCTCAGACCCGCTAAGTTCAACATCCAGGCTGTACCGATCCGCCCGCAACAGCGACTCGGCGTATTCCACCGGCCGACCGTCGGCCAGGCAGGCGAAACGGCGCACCGCAAAAACCGGCGAACCCTCCAGAACTCCCAGTATTGCGGCATCGGCGCCACGAACCACGACCGCCGAGTAGGATTCGCGACCGGCGGCCGGGTCAAGGCCAAAATCTTGCCGTAAAAGCTTATAAAGCGATCCGGTTAACTTCTCGCGCCTTTTGGCCAGTTCCGGGCAGAGCGCGTGGGGAACAAAGGAGGTCTGAACCGCCATTACTTCACCGTCGGCCAGGCGCAGGCGTTTGATACGGATCACTTTCTCTCCTTCCGAAAGCCGCAGAGCTTCCGCAACCACGCGGCGCGCCGGGACGACCATGAACTCCAGAAGACGGGTCGTGGGCACGAAACCTTTCTGCAGCATCTCGTCGTGAAAGCTGATCAGCCCGCTCAACTTGCGGTTCACTTTGGGACTGGTGACAAAGGTGCCTTTGCCCTGCTGGCGGTAGAGCAGGCCGTCCACCACCAGCTTTTGGATGCCCTGTTTCACGGTGACGCGGCTGACGCCGAAATTCTTGCTCAACTCCGACTCGGTGGGAATGCGGTCCCCGGGAAGATAGACGCCGCTTTCGATCTCCTCCCGGAGCAGGTCATATATCTGGTAATAGAGCGGCATTCTGCCGTCCCGGCTGATCGCCACCGGCACCGACCTCCTTTGCCTGACTCAAAATACGCGCACAGGCCTGAGGCCCGGCTTTCCACGGCCAACCCCGGGCGGCAGCGGCAACACCACCCGGGCCAGCCTGAAAGCCTGAGCGTACAGGACGCCGGCCTCAACCCCCCGCACGGCCGCCATGGAACGATAGTAGGGCTCATACGGGATTTTGACCGTCCGCCCCGCCGCATCCGGGGATGATTCCCTTCTGAACAGTTCATATTCCCCCATGGCGCGCCAGGCTTTCTCGGCGGTATGGGATACGTCGACGTACACGTCCGGGGCAAACCCTTCCAGATCCTCGCAATTTTCGCCGAAGAACACCCATGGTGGTTCCTGGGTCTCGGAGATCATCCCCACCGCCCTCATTACCGCCTGATGCGCCTGAAGGTGCCGGGGATGCCAGCTTCCCCGCCAGTGGGTGATCAGCACGTCGGCCCGGCAACGCTTGAAGATCGCCGCCAGTTCCGAGGCCAGTTCTTCCTCGCCCGGAAGCCGCCCGGATGGATACCCCGGCCAGAGATACTCCGCTCCGAAGGCGGCCGCCGCCCGGGCCATCTCCGATTCGAGTTGCTTCCCGTAAACCGCCGGATCTCTGAGCGGGTTCCCGCGCTCCCCGCGCGTGAGGTGCACCAGGGTAACCCGGTGGCCTGCCGCGATTGCTGCAGCAGCCGTCGCCCCGGCCATCGCCTCCGCGTCAAAGGCGTGCGCCCCCACCACCACAATACTCTTGCTCCTGTATTTGTCCCCGGTTTCGGCCCCGGTTCCGTGCAATGCAACCGCCTCCTTCCTGCCCTATTCCTCTTCAGCCACAAGCCGGGAGGCAAACTCATGAAATCTGCCCCGAAAGCCGATGATTTCCGTATTATGCGCCCCGGGATGCACCCTGTTGCTGAGTAAAATGTAGATCCCCGCGTCGCCGGGCTCGCGGCCGGCCTCGTCCCCCGGTCCCGGATCCACCACCACGGAGGTGCCTGTAAATCCGGTATGTCCGAACGCCCTGGAATTCAGGGAAGGGCCAAAAAGCAGGCTGGCGCTACGGTTCAAAACCCACCCCAGGCCGCGGTGATCCCCGGAAAGGTGAGACGTGCGATCCAGGCCCACCAGCTCGACATAGCGTTTCCCCAGAGCTTTAAACAACGGCGTTTCCCGGTTGCCGCCAATCAGATTTCGAAGAAGAACCGCCACATCCACCGTGGAGGAGAACAATCCCGCGTGCCCGGCCGTCCCATCCAGCACATAAAAGGCGTTGCCGTCATGCACCGTGTTCCGGATAATCCCTTCGCGCCAGCGGCCAAAATTCCGCGCCTCCGGGCCGATCATCCCCTGCTCGAAAAGATTGCCGTCTTCGGTTGGAGCGGTGCGTCTGGCATCGGCCGCCCTGGCCATGGTGGAATCTTGCAGCCGCAGCGGTTCAAAAAGGCTTTCCCGGGCAAGCACTTCCAACGTGCGGCCAGCCAGTCGCTCCACGAGAAAACCAAGCAACATGAAGCCCAGGTCGCTGTAGATCACGGATTCTCCCGGTTGCGCCACGGCCTCCAGCCCCGCCAGGAAGGACAGGGCATCTTCCCGCCCGCGCGCATGGAGGTAGACCGGGCGCCACTCCGGAAAACCCGCCGTGTGTGTCAGCAATTGTTCGACAGTAGCGTTGCCCAGAGGATTCGACGCAAACTCCGGGAAAAACTCCCGCACCGGGTCAACCAGCCGGATCACACCTTCATCCACCAGTTGGAGGACCAGGGTGGTGGTAACGAGCGGCTTCGTCAGTGAAGCCATGTCAAAAATGGTGTCGCAAGTCATTGGCTCAACCTCGGGGGTAACCATCCGTTTCCCGAACGCCTGGAAGAAGAGCACGGATCGGTCCTTGATCACCAGCGCCACCGCCCCGGGAAAGACGCCGGCCGTTACAGCGTCGGAGAGGACCCTGTGCAGAACCCGTCCCGCCTCGGAAATGGGGCCGTCACCAGCCGGGGAAGCCGCCGCCGAGCCTTTGAAATCAAATCCAGCCTCTTCCAGGCGCCGCACTTCCCGGGCGTCCGGGCCGATACTCTCCACCACTGAACTTTCCACCACTGAACTTTCCTCCACAGAACTTCCCTCCCCGAGGCACTAGATGCGGCCGCGCAAGCGGGGGTCCAACACGTCGCGCAGGCCGTCGCCCAGCAGGTTGAACCCTAAAACAACCAGCATGATGGCCGCGCCCGGCGCCACCGCCGTCCACGGCGCCAGTTCCATGTACCGGCGGCTTTCGCTCAACATGTTCCCCCAGGAAGGCGTGGGCGGTTGTGCCCCCAGACCCAGAAAACTCAACGCGGACTCGTAGAGAACCGCCAGCGAGATGGTCAGGGAGACCTGAACAAGAAGCGACGGCAAGATGTTCGGGACGATGTGCCTCACAATAATCCGCGGCGACCGCGCACCCAGCGCACGCACCGCCTCCACAAATTCCAGATCGCGCACCGCCAGCACGGAGCCGCGGGTCAACCTGGCAAACTGGGGAATGTACACGACCCCGATAGCCAGGACAATATTCAGATTGGACTGGCCCAGCACCGCCATGATGCAGATCGCCAGAAGCAGTGCGGGAAAGGCCAGAATTATGTCCATGATCCGCATGAGAACGGTGTCCACCCAGCCGCCAAAAAAACCGGCCAGAAGCCCTGTCGCCGTCCCGAAGAGAAGCGCCACCAGCGTGGAGAGGATCGAGACCACAAACGACACCCTGCCCCCGTACAGGAGGCGACTCATGATATCCCGGCCGTATCCGTCGGTGCCAAGCGGATTGTGGCTCGTGGGCGGGGCCAGCAGGTTGCCCGGTTCCATCATCGTCGGATCATATGGCGCAATACTGGGCGCCAGGGCCTGGGCCAGGAAAAAAATCATGATGATGATCAGCCCCGTAACGCTCAGGTAATTTTTTAAGAGCTTGCGCATCTTTCTCCCCCTTCAGTCGTAACGGATGCGCGGATCCACCAGGACATAGAGAATATCCACCAGCAAGTTGATCAGGACAAATGCCAGGGTGACCAGCAGAACGATCCCCTGCACCAGAGGATAATCCCTCTGATAAATGGCGTACAGCGCTAGCCGGCCCATGCCGGGCAACGCGAAGACCTCCTCGATGACCACCGTGCCGCCTAGAAGATAGCCGGCGTAGATCCCCACCACGGTGATTACCGGCGTCAGAGCGTTGCGCAGGGCATGCTTGAAGATCACCGTTCTCCCGGCAAGCCCCTTGGCGCGCGCCGTCCTGATATAGTCCTGGCCGAGGACTTCCAGGACCGACGAGCGCACGTAGCGCATGAGCACCGCCGCCAGGCCGAGCCCAAAAGCAATGGTCGGCAGGACCATGGCCTTGAGATTTTCGGAAAGGCTGGCGGTAATACTTACGAATGAGGCCAACCTCAGAACGGTCAGATACCTGGATGCAAAGAGAATGATGAGCGTCGCCAGCCAGAAGTCCGGGATGGATAAACCGATGATCCCGATGATGCGTGAAATGGCGTCCGTCACCGAATTGCGCCGCAGAGCCGACAGGATTCCGGCGGGAACGCCGAGTAAAAGCGCAAAGGTCAGGCTTAAAAACGCAAGTTCCGCACTGACCGGCAACCTGGCCAGGATATCATTCAAAACCGGGCGCGCCGTCCGCAACGACACCCCAAAATCCCCGTGCATGACCCGCCAGATCCAGTCCAGGTATTGGACATAGAGGGGCTTGTCAATGCCGAAGAGGCGCTTGAGTTCCTCCATCTGCTCCGCCGTGGGCGAAACCTGCGTGCCGACATACATCTGCACCACATCGCCGGGCACCAGGCGGATCAACAGGAAGACCACGATGGAAACGCCCAGCAGGACCGGTATCAACTGTAAAAGCCGTTTAAGAATATACTGGCGCATGGAAGTTACCTCGCTGACCCACGCTGGATTGTATCCAGTTACCCCTGAAAAGTGCCCATTTGCTCCAGGCGCTCCTTGCCGACCAAAGCGGCTCGGAGCAATGTCGCAACTGGTGCACTTTTTCAGAGGTAACTACCCTGCATGTCACCCACGTAAATTTTAGTCCTGGCCGGCTACTTGTCCAGCCAGGTCTCCTCCAGGTAATAGAGGGCTCCGTTGGGCATTACGTTGAATCCCTTGACGTATTTCTGCATGGCCGCGTTTTCGTTGCCCACATACAGGAAGATCACCGGGGCCTTCTCCACGATCAGCTTTTGCGCCGCGTCGTAGACGTTCTTTCTCGTCTTGTAATCAACGGCGCTCCGGCCTTTTTCCAGGAGTTCATCAACCTGGGCGTTCTTGAAGAGGAAGTTGTTCACGCTGCCGGTGCTATGCAGCATCCGGTAGAGGAACCGGTCGGGGTCGGCCCCGCCGCCGCGAAGCTCCACAATTCCCTGGTAATCGCGTTTCACCCAGCGGTCGATGTAGGCGCCCCACTCCACCACCTCAAGGTTGGCGGTGACCCCGATCTGTTTGAGCTGGCTCTGGATTACCTGCGCCACCGGGAGTCCGCCCTCATAGGATGCCGCGCACAGGATGGAGAAGGCGAACCCGTTGGGGAGACCCGCCTCGGCCAGAAGCTGCTTCGCCCTGGCGATGTTCCGCTCGTAAGACGGGAAAGCGGAAACAGGAAGCGCCCACTTTTTGGCGGAAGCCGGAACCGGGCCCGTGGGTTGGCCGAATCCAAACTCGGCGGCGGCAATAATCTGCTCCCGGTCCAGAGCGAGGGCCACCGCCTGGCGCACGCGCTCGTCGTTGAACGGGGCCCGGGTCACGTTAAACCCGAAGGTTCTGGCGTTCAGGCTCGGCACCTGCTCGACGCTGAGACCCGAGTCACGCCTGGCCTGCACAATGATGCCGCCTTCGGAGATTGCCGCCATGTCCAGGTTGCGGGAACGCACCGCGGCGAGCAATGACATCTGTTCCGGGATGACCTTGAAGGTTACCGAATCCAGGTACGGTTCGCCGGGTTTGAAGTAATTGGGGTTTCGGACCAGCTTCATGTAATTGTCCGGAACATAGTCCGCAAGCTTGAAGGGGCCGGTCCCCACCACCACACGCTGGAGGTTGCCTTGTTTCTCCACCGCGTGTTTGGGAACGACGGAGAGATTGTCGCTGGCTAAAACGCTGAGAAGCGAAGCCATCGGCTCCTTGAGGCGAATCGTCACCTCATATCTGGACGGCGCTTCGACTTTTTTCACCGGCGCCAGGTACGAAAGCGCCGGCGAGCCGGTCTTGGGATCGAGAATTCGATCCAGCGTGAACTTGACATCCTCGCTGGTCAGCTCGGCGCCGTCATGAAACTTGACGCCCTTGCGCAGGTGGAACGTGTAGGTCAGGTTGTCCGGAATCTCCCAGGATTCAGCCAGGTCCGGGATGATATCCAGGTCGTTGTCGTAGCGGACAAGGCGGTTGTACATGAGCCCAACGCGAGCGACAGAGGAAAAAGCGGTCACCAGGTTGGGATCCAGACCGACAGCCTCCTGATCGACGCCAATGGTCAGGTTCCCGCCCCTGGCCGGAGCAGCGCCAACCTGACCAGACCAGGAAACCGACAGGATAAGAACCAGGATAAGTACGCCCGCAAGGCTTTTTGCCGTTTTCACGAATATCCCTCCGTTCAAAATTTATTAACTGACCCGACCGGGGATGATCTTCCCGAGAATCACCTTCCTTTGCGCCCCGCTGGCGTTGGGAACGTTGGCCGGTACGCCATACAGGGCTTCGTCCGCAAAAACTGCCCAGGTGAGCGCCTCACGAGCATCATCCGGTATCCCGAAATCCGCGTGGGTCATGACCCGCGCGGGAGCCAGGCGCTCCCGGAGCATCCGCACCAGCGTCTTGTTATGTGTTCCCCCGCCGCCCAGGATAACCTCGGCAACCGGTTCGGACTTGAACAGATAGGTTTGATAATTGAAGGCGATGGCTTCCACGGTAAGCGCCGTAACCGTGGCCACCACATCCTCTGGAGAGACGCCGAGATCCGTGGCGCGTTTGATCACCGCCGCGGCAAATTGTTCCCCGAAGTCCTCGCGCCCCGTCGTCTTGGGCGGGGCTTTCCTGATGTGCGGGTGTTGCATGAGTTCGGCCAGAAGCCGTTCGTTCACCCTGCCCCGAGCCGCCATCTCGCCGTCCCGGTCAAATTCGGCGCGGCCGCCGGTAAAATGGCGCACCACACCGTCAATGACCATGTTCCCGGGGCCCGTATCGAACGAGGAGAGTTCCGATAGCGAACGCCCGGCGAGCAGGCCGGTCACGTTGGCGATTCCGCCGATATTCTGAACCGCCCGGGTAATCGTTGGATGGCGAAACAGGACATAATCCACATAGATGCTCAACGGCGCTCCATGCCCTCCGGCCGCCAGGTCGGCGGCCCGCAGTTCCGCCACCGTCGTGATGCCGGTCCGCTGCGCGACGATGGCGCCCTCGCCGATCTCCATGTGGCCACCGTGCCCGTTGTTGTGAGGCCCGGGTGGATCGTGGTAGATCGTCAGGCCGTGAAGGCCGACAGCATGAACCTCTTCCGCCCTCCGGCCCGCTTTGGCAAGCAGGCGGTCGACCGCGGCGGCGAAACGCTCCCCCAGCTCCAGATGCGCCAACAGGAGGCTGTGCGAGTCAAAAGAAGACGGCGGGTAGAACTTGAAGAGCTTTTTCTGGAATTCTGGTTCGAACGGCTCATAGTGATAGGCCAGAAACTCCACCTGCCTTTCAAAACTTATATTGCTTGTCCTGATGAGCGAAGCTCCTATGCCGTCGCACGACGTACCCGACATCAGGCCAATCGCCAGCCTTGACTCCGTCGGGTAAATGTCCGTGAAGTGGTGTAAATGCGCCATGGCTCATTACCTCACAAGTATTTGACATAAGGTTATAACTTTATATTGATCGTTCGATGCCCGACATGGAAATCCTGCTTACCGATCCCAAAACTCGCAAGTCCTGCCATAAATTGCGCATTATAAAAGAAGGCCCTTTTAAGAGCCTCCCTTCTGATTTAACGCCCGGCCGGCCGGTAGCGCACCAGGCGGCAGCGCATCAGCCCCAGGGCCACCGCGATGATCACCAGGCTGATAAACTGCGCCACCGTCATCAGGCCCAGAAAGCTCACGCTCACACGGAAGTACTCGATGATGAAGCGGGCCACGGAATAGAGGGCCAAAAAACGCAGAAGAATCTCCCCGTCATATCGCGCCCGCCTCCGCCGCAACCAGAGGATGGCAAAGACCGCCGACAGGGCGACCGTGGTGTACAACGGGATGTTGTGATACCGCTGGGCGCCGATCAGGATTCCCCAGGGGGCGCTGGTGGGAGCGCCGTAAATATCGCAACCCACCCTGGCAATCGCTTCCCCCAGGGCCAGGGAGGGTGCCACGATATCCCCCAGCCGCCAGAAGGAGATCTTCCGCCCGCGGCAAAACCAGAGGGCCACCAGCGTCCCCCCCAGTATCGCGCCATGAATGGAAAGCCCGCCTTCATTCACCCGGAGAATCTCCACCGGGTTGGCCAGGTAGAACTCCAGATCAAACAGGACAAAGACCAGCCGCGCCCCAACCAGGCCGGCAATAACGGCGTACAACGCAAAGTCAAGGATATCCTCGGGTGAAAGTCCCTTGCGTTTACCCTCCCGGACCGCCAGCCAGATCCCGGCCAGGATCCCCACCGCCGTCATCAGCCCGAAAAAGTACACCGAAAATGGCCCAACTTTGAACAGGATTCGTTGCAACGGCCTTCCCCCTGCTTTCCTTTCTCCACCTTTCCTTTCTCCCGCCTTCCCCTACTCCCAGTCCTTGCGCTCCCAGCGCAGGGCACGGTTCACCCCGCCGATCCCGGCAAACTCCAGGGTAAAGAACCGGGTCTTGGCAGAGAGGAGCACGTTGCCCGCGGGCGCCTTGATCCGCAGATAACCGCTCCGGTGGTGATCACTGTTCCCCTCCGCCTCCCAGCTTAATCCGTTATTGACCACCAGACCCTCGCTGTTCCTGAAGGTGGTGATCCTGGTGAGATCGTATTTGGAGAGCGGCACCGAATGGGTATTCAGGAAGATCTGGAAAGTCAATTCGCCGGCGGCATCCCCCGCCTCCGGCGCCGCCAACACCGCCATCACTGTTACATTGGCGGAATCATCCTGCTTGGGCGCCTGTTTCTGGTTGCCCTGCCCGCCGGATGCAGCCGCCCGGGCCACCACCGCCTGGTCCTGGGGAGCCTCAACCGCCGCTTCCCGCGGAGTTGACGCCGAACGCCAGATCCCGGCCATTACCAGCCCGCCTACCGCCAGGGCAAGGATTGCCAACACTCCGAAGATCGTGCGCCTGGTCATGGGCCCATAAACCTCCTGACTCTCTTTGTGATCTTTTGGCCTACATCACCCGGATGATCGTCTTCACCACGTTGACCTCATTGGGGGTGACGGCCCCGATCCAGTAGACACTATCGTCCTTTACGTAGAAGTAATTGGACATACCGGCTCCCACGGTGTAATAGTAAGCCCTGTCCTTGATCACCAGCTTCTGCGGCTGTTCAAAGACCTTGCTATTGGCCATCTTGCCCACCATCTCATCAAGCAGCGCCTGCGCGCCGGCCGCGTTTTTCGCCCGGCCCATCCAGACAATGACCTTCTCCTGACCCTTTTCATAGGTGGCGATATCTCCCGAAGTCATCTGGATATTGGTCCCGTGCAACTGTGAGATCTGATCCAGAGCCGCTTTACCGCTTACCACGTTGGCCAGTGTAAGGCCCTCAATGGTCTTGGGCAACTTGCCGGCCTCGGTGGACACCTCGCCGGAAGCCCCAATAGAAGCAGGAAGACTGGCACCCCCGGCCGCCCCGGTGGCGCCTGTAACTCCGCCGCTTTTACCCGCGTATTCCAGGTAACCCATGGTGCCAAAAGCCGCAAAAAAGAGGATTAATGCGATGACGCTGATGAGCCACCATCTTTGATTTTTTTTCATGCTTTGCTCTTCCCCTCCAGGCTCTTCAATTGCCGTGTCACGGCCAGGAGCTGTTCTTTGCGTTCCGCCCGAATCTGGTTATAGGAAGGATCCGTGATCAACCCATCCTTATACCCGCGGTCCAACTCGGCGATCTGCCTGACCAGCGCCGCTTTTTCCGCCGCCAGCCGCCGAAGGGGGTCGGATCCAGGGGGTTCCACCCCGCTAACGGCTCCCGCCATGGCATTCGCCGGCTGTCCTTTCAACCACGCCGGTTTGGGCCGGGACGCCCGCCTCACCATCACAAACGCCGCCCAGAAGATTACCACCACCATCAGGACCATGAGCACGGCGCCATAGATGCCGGCATGGCCGGGCATGCCGGTGGCCCGCATCCAAAGCATCACGTTGTCCGGGCCGCCGTGAATCTGCTTGTTCAGGATCTGTCCTCCGCCCGCGGCAAGAACCCATTTTCCCGTTCCATAAACCCCTTTATTGCGTTTATCGCGCCAAATTCTTTTACCTCGCCGCAAGAGATGCTCTCCGCCCAGCTTCATTTTCCAGCTTCACCCCGCTTGGTTCTCGAGCTTGCCCCCGCACTTGTGGCAAAACGCCTGCCCGGTTGTCTTCAAGGCCGCACCGCAGTGCGTGCAGAAACCCGTTTCCGCGGCGTCTTCTGACCGCTCCAACTCCGCCTCCACCTCACGCTCCACCTCGTCCATGGCCGACTTCTCTTCTTCTTCCTCCTCCTTGAGGATGGCCACCGCCATCCTGGAGTAACGGTCCTTGAGAAGTCGGTAATCTTCATCGGAGAGTTTCTTCATCTGGTAGTCAAATTCGATCTCGTTGAGCTCCTTGAAGACCGCGTCCCGGGAAGCACCTGGCGCCTGCGGCGCCGGAGCATCTTCCAATCCGGGGGACTCCAGTTCCCCCGCCTCGGCCTCCTCGCTGCGCAACAACGGAATCCCGATCATCCCCCCGACGATCAGCACCAATAACAACCCGACCACAATGGTCATTGACCAGCCCCTCTTTCGTTTCCAGGTAGTCTTTCGTCACAGGTAGTCCTTCAACTCCGACTGCAACCGGTCGGAGTACTTGCGCAGATCCTCGTTGCCCGTTGTTTCATTCACTTCTACGGTCTCCTCGCCCCGGAAAGTTCCCACCCAGCGGCGGATCGCCAGGAGGATCACCCCTGCCCCCAGCAAAACCGCCACAAACGGCGTAATCCAGGCAGTCAGGTTGAATCCCTTCTTGGTCGGCGCGGCCAGCACCTTTTCCCCGTAGGTCTTCACGTAGGAGGCCAGGATCTGGTCCCTGGTCATCCCCTGATCCAGCTTCTTTTGAATATCCGCCCGGATCTGGTCAGCGGTCCCGCAATCGCAGACGTTTACCACCATGGTGCAACCGCACTGACAGATCAGGTTGGCCTCCACCGCCTTGCTCTCCGGAGTGCTGGCCAGAGCCGAGGGTGCCTGAGCCACGGCCGTCAGCACCGCCAGTATCAGCACCATGGCCGCCAGAATCTTACCGAAAAAAGATTGCATCTTACCGACCTCCCTGGGCAAACTCCGGCGCCGGAGCCGGCTTATACTGCATCTGGCGTACCCGGCTGCGTTCCGGCCAGAATGCAAAGAGCGTGCCGATAATCAACACATATTCCCCGAGCCAGATCCAGGCCACCAGCGGGTTGAGGAGTATCTTGAAGGTGGCCGGTATGCCGCCCTTGTCCCAGGCCGCCAGAATCACGAAGAGATCCTCCTTGAGGCCGCCCTTGATGGCCACCTCGGTGGAGGGTTCCTCGTGGTTGGGATGGTAGACCTTCTCGGGCCGGAGGATGCCCAACGGCTTCCCGTCCTTCGTCACGGCGAGATCGGTGTAAACCGCCGTATTTTCGCCCTGCGGCTGCTCATAGAGACCCGGATAAGTAAGAGTATACGAGCCGATGGTGATGGTCTCGCCGGGCTTCACCGACCTGGTCACTTCCTGCTGGAAGGCGCCCATGCCGGTAAATCCGATGACCATGATCACCATGGCCAGATGGACCAGGTACCCGCCGTAACGGCGGCGGTTCCTGGTGGTCAGGCGCACCAGGGCCACCAGCGGATTCTCTCCGGTCATCTTGCGCCGCACGCGCACGCCGCGGAAGACCTCCAGCAAAATCGTGGTGGCCACAAAGACCACGGTGGCAAAGGCGACCAGGGACAGGATATGCTTGATCCCCAGAAGATAAGCCGCCACCATGAAGACCACCGAGGTGACGAACGGATAGAGGAAGTTCACCCGCAAATTATCAACCGACGACTTGCGCCAGGCAATCAGCGGGCAGACCCCGATCAGAAGCATCAGAGCGATCCCAAAAGGGATGGTGATCTGGTTGAAGAATGGTGGGCCCACCGTCACCTTCACGCCGCGCACCGCCTCCGAGATGAGCGGGAAGACTGTCCCCCAGAAGACCGCAAAAGCGATCCCCACCAGCAGCAGGTTGTTGAAGAGGAAGCTGCTCTCCCGGGACAGATAGGACTGGAACTTGTTTTCACTCCGCAGCGTATCCAGCCGCCGGTAGACCAGGGCCAGCGACACCACGATGATTACCGCCAAAAAGCCGATGAACAGGGAGCCAATCCTGGAATCCCCGAAGGCGTGCACCGACGCCAGCACGCCGCTGCGGGTCAGGAGCGTCCCGAAGATGGACAGGGCGAAGGTGGCGATGATCAGGTTGATATTCCAGAGCTTGAGCATCCCCCGCTTCTCCTGGATCATCACCGAATGGAAGAAGGCCGTGCCCGTAAGCCAGGGAAGCAGCGAAGCGTTTTCCACCGGATCCCAGGCCCAGTAACCGCCCCAGCCCAGTTCCACGTAGGCCCACTGGGCGCCGTAGATGATCCCGATGCTCAAAAAGAGCCAGGTGAACAAGGTCCAGCGCCGCGTGAGTTTGATCCAGGCATCGTCGGACCGGTTCAGAATCAGTGCCGCGATGGCGAAAGCGTAAGGCACGGTGAACCCCACATACCCCACATAAAGGGTGATCGGGTGAATGATCATCCCCGGGTTCTGCAGGAGCGGGTTTAGCCCGTTGCCGTCGTACGCCGCCGGGAAGAGCCGGGCAAACGGGTTGGAGAAGAAGCTCAGGATCACCAGGAAGAAGAGGTTGACCATGAGCATCACCACCGTGGCGTACGGAACCATGTCCTTCGCTTCGCGCCGGGACGTGAAGGCCACCCCCGCGGTAAAGAAGGCCAGGAACCATTCCCATAGCAGCAAGGACCCGGGCTGCCCGGCCCAGAAAGCCGAAATCTTATACAACGCCGGCAATCCACGGCTAGAGTTCTCCGCCACGTAACGCACGGAAAAGTCACTGACCCAGAACAGATAGAAGAGGGCCACGCTGGCCACAGTGGTCAAAAAGGCCAGCGCCACCACGGCGCCCCGGGCGCTGCCCAGCAACCGGTTGTCCCGGTTCCGGATGCCCAGGATAGCCGCCGCCAGCGCGTAGAGGGCCACAAATATTCCCAGAACCAGTGAGATATAACCTATATCGGCCATTTAACATTAAACCTCCCCGACTCTTTACGCTCCGCCGTTTTTATCCTTCTTTTCAGCTTCATATTTGGACGGGCACTTCACCAGGAGGCTCTGGGCGGTAAATACCCCGTCCGGGCCCAGGCGGCCATCCATGAGCGCTTCCTTCCCGTCCTCGAAATTATCCGGTTTGATCCCGTTGTACACCACCGGGATGGTCTGCCCCTTGTCGTCACGGATCTCAAAATTGAGCCGGATCTTCTGGGAATCCCACTTCACGCTCTGGCCCACGATCTTGCCGCTCACCTTCAGACTCTTCCCTACGATGGTGTCTCCCTTTTCCCTCATCTGGGCAATGGTGACAAAATAGCTGGAAGATGACGAGAATCCTGTGACCATCAGATAAGCCAGGCCACCAAGGATAATCAGGATCCCCGCCGCCAATTTGATCTTCTGGTTGCTACCGGCCATTGTGGCACCTCCTGTTATTACCGGCCCTCAAACAGCTCATGCGTTACCTTTTTCCCTTTCCTTCCCTGTCCAGGTCGGCCATCAGCTTGTTGTAGGTCTGCTCGCTGATCTTGCCATCCAGGAGCGCCTGGCGCGCCCGCCGCTTCTCTTCCTCCACCGTAACCGGCGCGGGAGCCGCGGTCTTTGCAGGTTTGCCCTGGTGATGCGAGCCCCTGTTGACCTTGTTTCCTGAACCGCGGCCGTAACCAACCGCCGCGCGCTTTTTCGGCTGGTTGTTGGTGGCATAGTAGATAAACATGCCCAGGATCGCCAGAAGAACCACGACCAGAAGCACGATCACCGCATTATTGGCGGAGAGTCCACCGGAAGCCGGCACCGGCGCACCGGACTGGCCGGGCTGATTGGCATCTTGCTGCTTTTTCTTGAACGAAGGAGTGTTATCCGGTTTGGTGTAGGCGATCTTCAGATCGAGCTTCGGAGCCGTGAAATTGGTATAAGTATACTCATAGGTGGTCAGGCCGTCGCCAGCCTTCCCGGAGCGCGCCGCGGGTGGGTCCAGTTTGAAGTTGCTGGCCCGCAGCGGCTGGTAGACCGCCAGATTCAACTGATCGATGGGATAGACCGGGTTGTAAACGAAGGCCACGGTCTTGTCCTTCTCACCCTGGATAGGATTGTAGTAGAACTCCAGATAAACCGGGAACCGTTCGCCCGGCTGGATTGGGCGCGAGGCCTTCCAGGACAGTTCGTTGTAATCGCCTTTGTCCTCGATGCCGTAGAGCTGGCAGACATGGTTGCCATCCGCGGCGATCTCGCAGGCCATGTCGATATTCGCCCCTTTGGGGATCCGGAAGGCGATGGGACCGGAATAAGGGGTATTGCCGGTATTGAGCAGGTGCGCAGAATTGATTACCAGCACCCCCGGTTCGTCGTACTCGGGCTTCACCTCCAGATTCAGGTCCGCCATGCGCAGGGCGCCGGCTTCCGCCGCCCGGACGTCTGTCGTTGGATAAGCCGTAAATAATATGGAAAAAAGGGCTATTGCCAGACCCGACAGCAGCCAGGTCTGCGCGAGACGGGCTCGTACACTTTTTGCAGGTCTCGAAAACATCCAAACTCCTCCCTCAGCACATTCGCATATACTATGTAGTGTAGTAATCAAGATCAGGCCTTCCCTTTTTGCATGATGCAAGCAGCTTATGCCGGCGCCGAGACCTTAGTGCCGGCAAACACAATCTCTTCGCCACCACCGCCCTTTATACTACCCATTGTAGTATATAAGATGTAAAAAAAACTCTGCTGTAAGCGCTCTGCCTCCATCCCGTATAACGATTATATTCGGGGCAAGGTTCCCGAATCCTCCCGAAACCCCCGAGAAGTTCTCCCGGATCCTCAGCCCTTGGACCAATGAAAATGCCAGTTGATGGAATCCCATGGAGGATTGCCCGGGGAAGCGCCGAATTAATTAGTTGCAGAGTGCCGTGGAATCATCGTCTAATTGCCAAATTGTTTTCCAAATTATTTTCAAAAGATGAAGGAGGGACCGAATTGTCCGCAAAACCGAAGACCACGCCGGCTTTTACCCTCAGTACCATGTCCCTGGTCTTGATCCCCGTGGTGGTGGGAATCAACTACATTGGAAAGTTGTTTGCGCAGACCCTGAAGCTCCCGCTCTGGCTTGATTCCATAGGGACCATTCTCGCCGCCTTTTTGAACGGCCCCATTGTGGGCGCCATCGCCGGCCTCATCAACAACCTGATCTACGGTCTGACCGTGGATACCATGTCGTTTGTCTACGCGATCACTTCGGTGGCCATCGGGCTTGTATCCGGGGTGGTGGGAATCAACTACATTGGCAGGGGAGTTCTACCGATGCTGGGCATCGGCCTGCTGGTCGGCATCGCCGCCGCCCTGGTCTCCACCCCGCTCAACGTCATCTTCTGGGGGGGCCAGACGGGAAACGTATGGGGCGATGCTCTCTTCGCGGCCCTGAGAAAGGGCGGGTTTCCTCTCTGGGGCGCGTCGTTCCTGGATGAATTCGTGGTGGACATCCCGGACAAAGTAGCCACGGTGATCGTGGCGTGGCTCATCTTCAAGGGCCTGCCCAAGAGGCTCACCCGGCTCTTCAGAAGAGGCGCGTCCGCCTGACTCGTCAGTGGTCAGTGGCTTACCGTCGCGCCGCAGGGCATATGCCGTGACGGCGCAGCTCGTTTGCCGGGAGGATCCCATGCGAACCATCAGCCTTTACGTGGAAAAAGAAAGTTTCATTCATGGCCTCGATCCGGTGACGAAGCTCTGGCTTACCGCGTCCCTGCTGATCATCCCCTTTATCGTGGGAAACATTGAATCCACGCTGGTCTGCCTGGGAATAAACCTGGCCCTGCTCTCCGTCGCCAGGGTCATCCGGCGGATCTTTTCGATTCTGGCCATGAGCCTGGTCCTGATCATCACCCTCTTCATCATCCAGGGAATGTTCTACGGCGGCAATCGTACCGAGGCCTTCGCCCTGGGATCCCTGGTGTTTTATCGGGAAGGGCTTCGGTATGCCACTCTCCTCACCCTGAGGTTTTTTAACATTATCTCGGCTTCCATGGTGCTGATCCTCACCACCAGACCCTCCGACCTCATCGAATCCCTGGTGCGGCGGGGGCTTTCGCCCAGAATCGGATATGTGCTGGCTTCAGTGCTGCAGATCATCCCGATGATGATCAGCAACACCTCAACGATCATGGATGCCCAGCGGTCCAGGGGAATGGAGACGGAAGGCCGCCTCGTCACCAGGATGAAGGCCTATCTCCCGCTTATGGCGCCCCTGGTGATGAGCTCCCTGGTGGCGACCCAGGAAAGGGCCATGGCTTTAGAGGTGAGGGCGTTTGGCGCCAGAAACCCGAAGACCTTTCTTCACGAGGAGATAATCTCCCGCCACGCCTTGCCCATCCGGGTCCTGACCTCTTTGGGGCTGGTGGCCGCGGTGATCTGGAGGGTGATATTGTGAAGCCGGAAGTTATGGTGCAAGATCTGAGTTACCGCTATGACGACGGGGAAGAAAAGGCACTGGATGGCGTTTCCTTTGAAGTTTACCCCGGAGAGTTTCTGGGGGTCGTCGGCCCGAACAAGGCTGGAAAGTCCACGCTCTGCCAGGCCCTGGTGGGCCTTGTCCCGCACTTCTTCCACGGGAATATGGATGGCCGCGTGGTCGCCGGTGGAATCGACACCAGGGAGACCACGGTGGACGAGCTGTCCAAGACCGTCGGGCTTGTCTTCCAGAACCCGTTTACCCAGGTGACCGGCGCGAAGCTCACCGTTTACGAGGAGATCGCCTTCGGGCTGGAAAATATCGGTCTTCCCAGGGACGAGATCACCCGCCGGGTTGATGAGATGATCGCCCTCTTCGGCCTGGAACACGTGCGGCATCACAACCCTTTTGAACTCTCCGGCGGCCAGATGCAGCGGATGGCCATCGCCTCCATCATGGCTCTCCGGCCGCGGATCGTGGCGCTGGACGAACCCACATCCCAGCTGGATCCCCAGGGGAGCGCTGAGGTCTTTCAGGCCGTCGCGGCCCTCCGGAACCAGGGCCTCACGGTGATCATGGCGGAGCAAAAGGTTGAAAAGATTGCCCGGTATGCGGACCGGGTTCTCTTGATGCACAAGGGCAAGGTGGCCGCCTGCGACCGGCCCGAGGTGGTCTTCTCCCGGGACAACCTGCTCGATCTGGGGATCAGGCCGCCGGCATATACCTCCGTGGCCCGGGAGCTGGATCTCCGGCGGCCGGACGGGACACTGCCGGTGACTCTGGACGATGCCGTGGCCTTGCTTCGTAACAGTAGCGTTAATTCGTGACAGTGGTGTTGGATTCATGCGGGACGGCTGGAGACAAGGTGCCCGAAAGCAGACGGGGGCCGGAGGGGTGAAAGCCATGCGCGTAAGAGTTGAAAATGTTCGTTTTCACTACCGCCTGGGTGAGCCCGTCTTGAAAGGCGTCACGCTGGATTTTGAGGGTGAGGCCACAGCGATCATCGGGCAGAACGGGGCCGGAAAGTCCACCCTGGTCCGGCTGATAAACGGCCTCTTAAAGCCTGTGTCGGGGGAAGTGCGGGTCGGTGACTGGAATACCGGGGACTTTTCCGTGGCCCGCCTGGCGCGCAGGGTGGGGCTGGTCTTTCAAAACCCGAACGATCAGGTGTTTAAGAGCGTTGTAAGGGATGAGGTCATGTTCGGGCCAAAAAACCTTGGAATGTCCGGAGACACGGCGCTGGCCAGCAGCCGCGAAGCCCTGGCCGATGTGGGCCTGGAGGGAGCCATGGACGCCAACCCGTACGATCTCAGCCTGGCGGAAAGAAAGCTGGTGTCCATCGCTTCGGTGGTGGCCATGAACACCGACGTGGTCATCTTCGATGAACCCACAATTGCCCAGGATTACGCGGGCGTGCAGCGAATAGGGACGCTTATCGAGAAATTGAAAGCCAGGGGGAAGTTGATAATCGCCATTACCCACGACATGGACTTTGTGGCGGAGATTTTTCCAAGAGCCGTGGTGTTAAGGCGCGGCGAGGTGATCATCGACGGGTCGACCAGAGAGGTATTCTCAAGGCCGGATCTTTTGCGCGACTCTTTCGTTGAGCCGCCGCATGCGACACAGCTCGGGCAGGCGCTGGGCCTTTCGGAAACGGTGCTGTCCGTGGATGAGGCGGTTAAGGGCATTAAGGGGCACCGCTCGCGATTAGGCGGTCTAGCCGGAAGCGATACCGCTCACGACCAGCAATTTTTCCAATAGGTTTTCATACATTTTTGGCAACAATAGTCGTGGCTAATTCCCTTCTTCAACCGAATGTTGGAGGGGTGATCATAAAGGATTCTGACAAAAGATGTCGAATGTAGGTTTTATGTCTGAACTGCTAAATAGCAAACAGCACCTTCGCCCCGGAGCGTTTGGTGTTTTTGTTTTAGCCGAATTCAACAATGTTGGGGGCACAAGCGATGGCAAAAGACAAGGAATTCGTCAAGGAGATCACTCCGCAAAATGAGGACTTCTCCCAGTGGTACATCGACGTGATCAAGAAGGCCGACCTGGCGGACTACGCGCCGGTGCGGGGCTGCATCGTCTTCAAGCCGGAGGGGTACGAAATCTGGGAACGCTGCCAGGAAGGCCTGGATCGCCGGTTTAAGGCCACCGGCCACCGGAACGCCTACTTTCCACTCTTCATTCCCGAATCTCTATTGTTGAAGGAAGCAGAGCACGTGGAGGGTTTCAACCCGGAACTTCCCTGGGTGACCGAGGCCGGCGGCGAGAAGCTCACGGAGCGGCTGGCCGTGCGTCCTACCTCCGAGACCATTATCGGCGAGATGTACCACCGCTGGATTCAGTCCCATCGGGACCTGCCCGTCCTCATCAACCAGTGGTGCAACGTGGTGCGGTGGGAGAAACGGACCCTGCCCTTCTTGCGGACCACGGAGTTCCTGTGGCAAGAGGGTCATACCGCCCACCGCACGGAGGAAGAGGCCCGCACGGAAGTGATGCGGATGCTGGAGGTCTACCGCGACTTTCTGGAGACGGACCTGGCCATCCCGGTGGTTCCCGGCCGGAAGAGCGAGAGCGAGAAGTTCGCCGGCGCCGTGGAAACATACTCCATCGAGGCGTTGATGAAGGATGGCAAGGCTCTCCAGGCCGGCACCTCCCACTTCCTGGGCCAGAACTTCTCCAGGGTCTTCGATATCCAGTTCCTGGACGACGACGGCCAGCGCAAGTATGTCTGGACCACCTCCTGGGGAATGACCACCCGGATCATCGGCGCGATGATTATGGTCCATGGCGACGACCGCGGCCTGGTTTTGCCGCCGCGCGTAGCCCCCACCCAGGTGGTGGTG
The DNA here is from genome assembly GCA_023381695.1 of Bacillota bacterium. GTDB lineage: Bacteria > Bacillota > UBA5301 > JAMCQP01 > JAMCQP01 > JAMCQP01. The sequence goes on from JAMCQP010000086.1 coordinate 64,881, forward strand.
GTGCCCATTTTAAAGAAGGGCCAGGATGAAGTGCGGGCACGGGCGCAGCAGATCGCCGACGAGTTACGGTCGGTAGCCAGGGTGCACCTCGACGACCGGGCAGAGTACAGCCCGGGCTGGAAGTTCAACGAGTGGGAGATGCGCGGCATACCCCTCCGCATTGAAATCGGCCCCAAGGACCTGGAAAAGAACCAGGCCGTCCTGGCCCGGCGTGATTCCGGCGAGAAGCTCTTCGTCTCCCTTGACAACCTCCCGGAGACGGTGGCCGGGCTGCTGGAGACCATCCAGAAAGAGATGTACGAGAGGGCCAGGGGCTTCATGGCAGAGAATACCCGGCCGGCCGCGACCTTCGAGGAACTGGCCGAGATCATCGAAAACAAGCGAGGCTTCGTCCAGGCTGGCTGGTGCGGCAAAGCGGCCTGCGAGGCGGAGGTCAAGGAGAAGACCAAGGCCACCATCCGAAACATCCCTTTGGAGCAGCCGGATAACGGACCCAGGCACTGCGTCTGCTGCGGCGAGCCCGCGCAATACAAGGTCATCTTCGCCCGCGCTTACTAAAATTTTTCCATGAAACCCGCAAGGGCGGATCCAGTTGTGGATTCGCCCTTCGTTTTCAACAGGGAACCGGAATATCGTCATCGACGTTATAATAACATATGTATTACTACGAATTGTAGTTATGGGAGGAGCTCCGCTTGGTCTCATCTTTTGTGCTTTGGGTGGCCTTTGCCGCCGGTGTGCTCTCTTTTCTGTCCCCCTGCCTGCTGCCGATGCTCGCCGTCTACTTTACCCTGATCACCGGCATGTCCATGTCGGAACTGCAGAACATCGATAATGAAGCCCGATTCCGCAGACATGTACTGATCAATACCCTGTTGTTCGTGATCGCCTTCGGGATCGTCTTTACCATCGCCGGGGGCGTGGCCGGGCAGTTGGGCCAGCTGCTGCAACGCAACCTCAAATATCTGACCATCATCGGCGGCGTCTTCATCCTCATCCTGAGCCTGCGCCTTCTGGGCGTGCTTAAACTCAGCTTTCTGGATCGTTTGAGCCTGCACGGCCTGGTGGACGATGCGAACTGGCCATCCCTCATCTTTTGGTGGGTTATTCGGTGGGGCGAGCCGTCCGGCTTATCCGCCGGGCAGCTCGCTATGAACGGGTGATTTCAATCGCAATGGGGCTGATGATGCTCGTCTTCGGCCTCTTGATGGTCACCAACCGGTTCACATTGCTTACGCAGTTCTTCTTCCGGCTTGTTCCTTACAAGTTGCCGCTGGGGATGTAACAGGATGAGGAGTTCCGACCTTATTCCATCTCATCGCACCAGACGTATAATTGAAGCCGTGCGGAGTGTCAAAAACCCAGAGCCAGCTTCACCAGATGCAGGGTAAAGGTGTAGCGGGCAAGGCCGGCAAAGCCCAGCACCAGGCCAATAGCAGCAAAGCCAGCAAACACCCCGGCTGCGATCTTGTCGTGCTCACGAATCATGAGCTGGTGCAAGTATGTACGGTGGGTAATGTCATAACCAAAGCCGCGCGAGGTCATGGCCGCCGCCAGATGCTCCGAGGAGTTCATTGACCTGAAAAAGGTCGGGATGAAGACAGGAATATAAGCGAACAGGCGCTTGATCGGATTGTTGGTGGATACCCGCCAGCCCCGCGAGGTCTGCGCCTGGAGAATGCCTGAAATCTGGTTGAACAATACTGGCACGTAACCAACGGCAATGCTCACAGCCATCCCCACCTCCGGCGGCAACCCCAGCTTAACCAGCCCCAGGGCTACTTCAGTGGGAGCCGTGACCATCATAAGCAACATGGCGGACGAGATCACCACGACGAACCGCAGCAGTGTCCCCGTCGAGAAGACCAGAACATCCAGACTTACGCTCACATATGGCCCGTAGCCACCAACTCTTGGGATCAAGTAGCCGATATAGGTCGGCGTCCACGGCACCCGGTAGAGGAATAGATTCACCACGAACATGATCAGGAGCAAGGGAACAGCAGGCGCTACTGAACGCAGGACTGCGCCCGGGCGAATACCTGCCAGACGGGCAAAGCCAAGCACATAGGCAATCAAGGCAAGCATGAATAGGGGGTCGTCCCAGGCCACAACTACGAAAGACACGGAAGCAAACCACAATAGCTTGATGCGGGGATCGAGCCGGTGTATCAAGGTCTTCTTGCTTGCGTAGGCCGCGCCGATCATCCTGCCAGCACCTCCCCTGGAAAGAACAATTCCACCATTTCCGCCACCGTCAGGACATCCGCAGGCATCCCCAAGGGCGCCAGGCGATGGGCTAGCCGCGTAATCTGCGGCGGTTTCAGCGATGAAGCAGCAAGTTCTTCAGTGTGACGGAAGACTTCTCGTGGGGAACCATCCAACCAGACCCGCCCCTCCCGCATGACCACCACCCTCCGGCAGTACTCCACCGCAAGGCTCATATTGTGGGTAATCACAATGATCGTCGTTCCTCCCTCGTTCAGGCGCCTGGTCAACTCCATGACCTCTTTGCTCCGCTTGAGATCCTGGCCGGTCGTGGGTTCGTCCAGTACCAGAACCTTAGGTTTCATCGCCATTACCGAAGCAACGGCGATGCGCTGTTTGTCGCCTTTGCTGAGAAAGAAGGGATTCTGGCCGAGCAGATGGCTGATTTCGAGCTTCTCCGCCACCTCTTCAACCCGGTGCGCCACTTCCTGGGGAGTGAGCCCCAGGTTCCTGGGGCCGAAAGCGATTTCATCGCGCACGCAGTTCTTAAAGATCTGGGCGTCAGGATCCTGAAAGACATAGCCCACCACCGCAGCAAGATCAGCCTGCTTTTTTTGGAGGCGCACATCTTTCCCGGCCACCTCGAGCAAACCGGAAGAAGGACGCAAGAGGCCATTCAGGTGCTTGGCAAAGGTCGTTTTGCCCGATCCGTTTTGCCCTAAAATGGCGACGAATTCACCCTCGCGGATTTCGAGGCCAACCCCTTTCAGGGCCTCGGTTCCGTCCGGATACTGGTGCATGAGTTCATGGGCCTGGATGATTACTGGGGACTCTGAAGCATTAGCATCAGGGTTTGCCACGACCGCCCGTTTCCAGGGCTCGGCCGCAACCCGTGCTTTCCCTTCGCGCAAAAATGGCTCCAGCACTTCCACGGCCTCGTTGACGGTAATGGGAAGCCGCGGGATGTCAAATCCACGCTGGCGCAAGCGAACAGCCAGAAGTGCAACGTCGGGTACGTTGAGTCCAAGATCATCCATGAGTTCGACGTTCTCCAGCACATCACGCGGCCGACCCTGCCACCGGATCTCTCCCTGATCCAGCACCACCAGCCGGTCAACCAGTTCCGCCAATTCCTCCAGCTTATGCTCGACGATCAACAAGCTTAACCCTTGCTCCCGAACCAGCGTCTTGATGAGTTGAAGAAAGGTTTCACTTCCGACCGGATCAATGTTGGAGGTAGGTTCGTCCAGAACAAGCAAGGGAGGATTCATGGCCAAAACCGCACCCAGGGCGCAGGCTTGCTGCTGCCCACCCGACAGGGCGTGAGGATTTTTTTCGGCGTGCTCTTGCAGCCTGGTAGCCTTCAGCATCACCTCGACCCGTCGCCTGATGTCATCAGGCGCAACCCCGTAGTTCTCAGGACCAAAGGCGATTTCCTCGCGCACCGTAGGCGAAAAGAGCTGGGTATCAGGATCTTGGAACATGAGCCCCACAATCTTAGAGAGCGCGGCCACCTCGTATTCGGAGGTTTTATAGCGCCCTTCCACCAGTACTTCACCCTGAAGCTCCCCCGGGAAAAGCTGGGGAATCAGGCCGTTAGCGCAACGGCAAACTGTCGTCTTCCCCGCGCCGCTAGGGCCGGTCAGCAGGACCAGTTCTCCAGGCTCCACCGACAGGTTCAAATCTTTAATGACCTTCTTGTTCGTCCCTCGGTAGCTAAATGAGACACCTTTTAACTCGAGCAGGAAAGTCACCTCCCCGGCAGCTTTGGGCAGGAAAGCAGGCCCAGATGGACCTGCTTCCTCCGCGGATCACTTTTAGTTGATCACTTCTTCTTGCCAAACCAGGACCAATCGGGCTTCATAAACTCGGGCGCCGTCAGCAGCAGCAGAGCCGGAACTACGTTGTAAATGAGCATAAAACCGACATATGGCCCACCGAGGAAATTGTACGTGATCAAGGCTTTTAGCGGCATAAGCTTGAAAATGTAAGCGTAGAGAATGATCCAATACCAGTACTGCAGGAAAAGCGCGAACATATTCCAAACCCAGAAGGCTACCACCCTGATCCAGCGGTTGGCAATTTTATAGATCTGTTTGTACAGCAGGGCCAACACCATTACATGAATCATGTAGCCGGGCCAACCCCAGAGGCCGACCTCCGAGGGCAGGCTGTCCAGAAACATGATGATTCCGCCGGCCCACGGCCCAGCAATAGCAGTGCCTAGAGTAAGCCATAATCCGCCAAAATTCATCGACACACCCGGAAGATAGAACGGAATGGTAATCTTGAGGGCCTCGAAAGCGAAGGTAATTCCGCCGAAAACGGCGGCAATAGCAACCTGTCGGGCGCTCATCACCGTGTTCCGCTTCTTCAACTCTGTCTGCGGAGACGCAAGGTTCGTCATCTTATTCACCCCCTTTCTTCAGGGAATGGCATCGTTACCGCCCGCAAGAGCGGGAAAGGAGGGTTTACCAACACCCAAAAGATCGTTGCCGGGTCGCAACTGTCATTGCACGACCAGTGAGTCTCCCCCGCGGCAAGAAAGGTTACCGTCCCGGCGCTCAACGTTCGTGTTTCTGAAGCTGTGCCTGCGGTAATCTTCCCGCTGACAATGTAGGAAATCTCATCGGCGTCGTGGACGCCCATTCCCTCGCCGGGAACCCTGACCCCCGGCGGAATGATCGCCACTCCCACGGCAAGCATCCTCCCGGCTTCCTCGGCGGTGAGCAGGTTCTCCATGATCACACTTCTGTCCAGAACGTTAGAAGGAACTTTGCCAACGCCCACCGCGGATATGGTAACCGTCCTCATTTTTTGAGAGCCTCCCGCTCCACAGTAAGACCAAGAACCTTAAGCGTTCCCGGCTCCAAAACCACACCGTAATCCGCCTCGGCTTCGTCGATGCTGATGTACTCATTCCGTACATCGTCCACCACCAACCTCACCGGGCGCTCCATTGGGTTCCCCCAGCCACCGCCTGCTCCGGTAATCAGCCGCGCTACCTCGTCTTTGACCAGGCGGTAACGGGCCGTCTTGCCAAATACCACCGGCGGCCGGCCATCCTTATGCAGGATGTGCACAGCATTTTGCGATCCCTGTTTACCTTCTGCCATCCCCCATGGGAGGAACTTGTGGCGTCCGAAAGTCGCTGTCAGATAAGCTTCATCGCCGATTATCCGATAATCCCGCACAAGGCCCCGGCCGCCACGGTACTTTCCGGCACCGCCACCGCTGGTGTTGAGGGCATACTGATCTACCAGTATCCCGTGTCTGGTCTCCGTGACCTCCACGGGGATGATGTACGTTTCCCCATCACCCACGCAAACAAGTCCGTTTTCCCCATCTTTGTCGATCCCCGCCCCCCAACCGCCAGCCTGGGGCTCAACCAGCAAGAAAAGTTCGCCCGTATCGGGGTGGTTGCCTGCTACCACGACGCCGCAAACGCTCAGGAAGTGCCCCGCCGTAAGCCTTCCGGGCACAACAGGAGCGAGAGCCTTCCACACCAGATCCGTGACGTATTCCATTGTCTCCCAGTAAGTTGACACTGCGGCCGGGCGCTCAGCGGTGAAAATAGTCCGCGGCGGACAAATCACGCGCAAGGGACGGAAAACGCCCTCGTTCGTGGGGGTGTTCGGCCCAACCAGGGCTTTCAGGATACTGCGCAACCCGGATTCCAACCCGGTGCAGGTGCAGTTCACCGGCCCAGGCACCTGCGAGTGGGTACCGGTAAAGTCACAGATGAACTCATCGTCGGTGATGGTCACCTTGACCCGGACCGGGAAAGGACCGTTGCCAATGCCGTCGTCATCGATAAAGTCTTCAGCCTCATAAACCCCTTTGGGCAGTTTGGAGAGTTCTAGCCGGGCCAGTTGCTCCCCCTGGTCCAGCAAACGGCCCATACAGGTCACAACCATATCTTTCCCATATTTTCCAAGGACTTCCGAAAGCCGCCGCTCGCCTACACGAAGAGCAGCCACCTGCGCCCACATGTCTCCCAGAGTCATGTCCGGCATGCGAACATTGGCGGCAATGAGATCCACCATGCTATCAATCACTTGCCCCGCTTTAAAAAGCTTGACACAGGGAAATTGTAGCCCCTCCTGGTAGACCTCCGTCGAATCAGTGGTCCAACTTCCAGGGTCCTTGCCCCCTACCTCGGTCCAATGCGCTTTGTTGGCTGAATAGGCTACCACCTGGCTATCATAGAAAATGGGCATTACCAAAGCCACGTCGGACAGGTGTGTTCCACCGCCGCCGTAAGGATCGTTGGTGATGATCATGTCGCCTGGCTCCAACAATCCCTTCCTGGCGAACTTCTCAATGGCATCCTTGACAGCGAAGGTAAGGGTGCCCAGGAAACCGGTCACTCCGTTGCCCTGGGTAATAAGCTGTCCCTCGGCGTCGGTGAGGCCGCAGGCATAATCCAGCACTTCGTAAATGATCGGACTCTTGCTGGTCCGCTCCAGTGCGTAGAACATCTCATCGCCGATTGCCACCAGGGTATTCTTCACGATCTCCAGGGTGAAGGGATCGACATCTACCGAAGCTGCCCTGTTAACTAACCGCACAGTTCACACCCCCAACTCAATGATCAGGTTGCCATAGTCATCAACGGTGAGCCGTTGGCCAGGAAAGACCACGGTGGATGCCGCTGGTTCTTCTACCACCGCCGGACCCGTCAAGGTTGCACCCGCCGCCAACTTGCTACGCTCATAGATAACGGCTTCTTGCCAGCCTTCCTGGTCAAAGTGAACCTTGCGGATTCCCTTCATTGCCTCCCGAGCAGCTACGCCGCGGGTCGTGAGTTTGACCAGTTCAGGCTTGGAAACCGTGCCAAAAGCGGTAAGGTGGAAGTTTACGTATTCAATGGGAGATTCAAGCCGGAAGGTGTAGGACTGCTCATGAAGCTGGTGGAACCGGACTCTGGTCTCCTCCAGTAGCGCTTCGTCCAGTTTTACAGTTGGCACGGGAACCTTGACCGTGTGCTCCTGCCCAAGGTAGCGCATATCGGCGAATCGAGAGAATACAACCTGCTCTGGTCGAATTCGCTCGTTAACATAATGCTTTGCGGCCTCGGCTTCCAGTTCCCGCCATAAGGCATTGGCATCTTCAGGGCTGAACTGGTCCGCCCGGCGGATAGATGTCTGGATCACGTCGTAGCGCAGATCCGTCATCAACATTCCCCAGGCTGAAAAGACGGCTGGCGCCACGGGGATCACGACCTTTTTCACTCGCAGTTCACGGGCCAATGCCATGGCGTGCATTGAGCCACCGCCGCCAAAAGCCACCAGTGCAAAGTCACGTGGATCATGGCCCCGGCGGACTGAAACCAGCTTGAGGGCGTTGACCATGTTGGCGTTGGCCAGCCGGATAATCCCCAGGGCGGCTTCATCAGTGGTCACTCCCAAACGCTCGGCAAGGTGTCCGATAGCCTCTTGGGCCTTGGCTATATCCGCCTTGATTTCACCGCCGAGGAAATAGTTGGGGTTGATTCGTCCGGCAACCAGATTGGCATCAGTGACTGTGGCGCTGGTTCCCCCACGGCTATAACAGACCGGTCCCGGCACTGCTCCCGCGCTCTGCGGACCAACGTGCAGCGAGCCCGCCGCATCAATCCAGGCGATGCTGCCTCCTCCCGCACCGATCTCCACGATGTCCACCACCGGGATCTTGATCGGATAGCCGGCAAACTCCCTTGTCCATTCGATCTTGTACTCGGTGGTCACCTTCATCTCAAAGTTTTCTATTAACGAGCATTTAACCGTTGTGCCGCCGATGTCCAGGGCAATCACGTTTTTCTCGTCCAACAGCCGGCCCACCACCGAGGCCCCAAAAATCCCCGCCACAGGACCAGACTCGACCATTTGGATCTGTGAGTGTCTGGCCTGCTGAAAACTGGTGGTCCCGCCGTTAGACTGCATAATGTAACGGCTCCGGCCGACGCCCAGGTGTTCCAGGCGCTCTGCCAGACGGTCGATATATTGCCGGGCGGTGGGCATTACGTAAGAATTAAGCACCGCTGTACTCGTACGTTCATACTCCCGCCATTCCCTGGTGATCTCGTGGGAAACAGTCAACGCCACCTCCGGCCACTCGGCGCGGACTATTTCGGCGCAACGCCTTTCATGAGCCGGGTTGACATAGGAGTGCAGGAAGCAGATAGCCACGGCTTCGACTCCCTCGGCGCGCAGGCGCTGAATGGCGCGGTGGATCTCCTCCTCCTTCAGTGGCTTCAGCACTTCCCCTTTATAATTAATCCGCTCCTCTATTTCAAAGCGCAAATAGCGCGGCACAAAGGGCTTGGGCTTACGGTAGTAAAAATTGTAAAGATCCGGGCGATTGCCTCTGCCGATCTCCAATACGTCACGAAACCCCTTGGTGGTGATAAGGGCCGTTTTTGCTCCTTTGCGCTCCGTGAGCGCGTTGATGATCACCGTGGTACCGTGGACGAAGAAGTCCACTTCGCGAGGGTCGATTCCAGCTTTACCAATAGTGTTGATTACCCCTGCTTCGAAATTGGGCGGGGTGGTGTCCACCTTGGCAAACCCTACCCGGCCTGTCTTTTCGTCGAGGTAAACCAGGTCGGTGAAGGTACCGCCGATGTCCGTCGCTATTCGCATTTTATCGCTCCTTTCTCTGCTGCCTATTAGTGGCACGTAACGCTTGTGCTTAATAAAAAAGGCGGGGTGTCAAGATCCACAGGGCTTGCACCGGCTCCGTCGTCCGATTTTCCCAGTGATGCGGAACCGAAGAATCGAAGTGAATTGAATCCCCGGGACCCAGCACGTAGCACTCGCCATCGATGATCATGGTCAGAGCACCTTTGAGCACGTACCCAAACTCCTCGCCCCGATGAGTGTAGGTGAGTGTTTCACTTTTTTTTAACCCCGGCGGCACCGTCACAATCAAGGGCTCCAGCACCTTGTTTTCCAGGCTGCCGGAGAGGGAATTGTAAACGATCCTTGAACCTTCCAGTTGAAAGTCCTGGCGCTGGTCAAGTCTTGCCACC
>JAMCQP010000033.1 GCA_023381695.1 Bacillota bacterium
CAGCAGCCACCGGCGGGCTCTTTTCCGGACGCTGGTCACTTCGCTCATCATAAAGGGGCGGATTGAGACCACCGAGGCCAAGGCCAAGTCGGTGCAGATGTTCGCCGACCGGATCGTGACCCTCGGCAAGCGGGGGGATCTGCACGCCCGCCGCCAGGCTGCCGCCTATCTGGTGGATGTGGAAGCGGTCAAGAAGCTTTTTGATACCGTCGGCCCCAAGTATGCGGACCGGCAGGGCGGGTACACCCGGATCATCAAAGTTGCCCCGCGGCGGGGTGATGGCGCTCCGATGGCCATCATCGAACTCCTTTGACCGCCTGGTGTCTCTGAGATGGAGAGCTTGATCAGGGTTGAAGGGTTGACGCATGTCTACCAGACACGACAGGGGCAGGAACTCAAGGCGGTGGACGGGGTAGACCTGAATATCGCGCCAGGGGAGTTTGTGGCCATCATCGGGCACAACGGGTCAGGGAAGTCCACCCTGGCCAAGCACTTTAACGCCCTTTTAACGCCGACCTCGGGCCGGGTTTGGGTGGCGGGGATCAGCACCTCCGATGCCGGACGGCTCTGGGAGATTCGCCAAAAGGTGGGAATGGTCTTTCAAAACCCCGACAACCAGATTGTGGCCACCACGGTGGAGGAAGATGCGGCGTTTGGACCGGAGAACCTTGGCGTGGCGCCGGCGGAGATCCGCCGGCGGGTGGACGAAGCGCTCCAGGCTGTGGGGATGGAGGAGTACGCCCGGCATGCCCCGCATTTGCTCTCGGGGGGGCAGAAGCAGCGGGTGGCGATTGCCGGCGTTTTAGCCATGCGGCCCGCCTGCATCGTTTTGGACGAGCCGACCGCCATGCTGGATCCGGTGGGGCGGGAAGAGGTATTGGGCACCATCAAGCGCCTGAACCGGGACGAGGGGATCACCGTGGTGCTGATCACGCATTTCATGGAAGAAGCGGTGGAAGCCGGCAGGGTGATCGTCATGGAAAACGGCCGGATCGTCATGGATGGAAAGCCCAAGGAGGTCTTCAGCCAGGTGCGGCGGCTCAAGGAGTTACATCTGGATGTGCCTCCAATCACCGAACTGGCCCAGAGCCTGGCCAGGGAAGGGGTCCCGGTGACTCCGGACACCCTCACGGTGGAGGAGATGGTGCAGCAACTGTTGGGTAACTGACGGGATGTGACTTCGTGATGGCCATAGTCGTCAAAAATTTGACATACACGTATATGAAGGGGACGCCGCTGGCGGCCACCGCTCTCCATGACGTGAGCTTCACCATCGAGGACGGAGAGTTTGTGGGAATTATCGGGCAGACCGGTTCCGGAAAGTCGACGTTGATCCAGCATCTGAACGCGCTGATCCGTCCGGAATTGGGGCGGGTTTCCGTGGACGGCGTCGATCTGGGCGCCCGGAAGGTCAATCTGCGGGCGATCCGGGAAAAGGTTGGCCTGGTTTTTCAATTTCCGGAACACCAGGTCTTTGAGGAGACGGTTGCCGCGGATACGGCATTCGGGCCCCGCAACCTCGGGCTTTCCGACGCCGCGGTGGCGCGGCGGGTCAAAGATGCGATTGCCGCGGTGGGTTTGGACTACGAGGCGGTCAAGGGCCGCTCGCCCTATGAATTGAGCGGCGGCCAGTTACGCCTCATCGCCATCGCCGGGGTGCTGGCGATGCAACCCAGGGTGCTCATCCTGGATGAACCGACCGCGGGGCTCGATCCCCGGGGACGGGACGAGTTGCTGGAAAAGATCAGGCAGATGTACGAGGAACTTGGAATCACCGTGATCCTGGTCTCGCACAATATGGAAGAGGTTGCCCGCATGGTCAAGCGGCTGATTGTCATGCACAGGGGAAGGATTGCGCTGGATGGCCCGGTACGGGAGATCTTCCGGCAGGCGGAACTTTTGAGGGAGATCGGCCTGGCCACCCCGCAATTGACCCAGCTGGCAAGGCGGTTGCGTGAAAAAGGGCTTAAGGTCGATGAAACCGTCTTTACCGTGGAAGAGGCCCGGGTGGAGATCCTGGCGGCGCTTGGGCAAAATCAGGCTCGCCGGTTTGGAAACCTGGGTTAGCGCACTTTGACCATAGCTCGGGAGGTTGCTCCATGGTCAATACGATCACTATCGGGCAGTATGTGCCGGCGGAATCCATAATCCACGAACTGGACCCCCGGACCAAGATCGGGGCGGTCACCTTGTTGATCGTCGCGCTCTTTCTGGTGAATTCCTTTACTGGTTACGGGCTCATCACCGGGTTTTTGGGGGTGGCGATCCTTTTATCCGGCCTCCCGGTGCGTTTTGTGATGCGCAGCATCCGCCCGCTGGTGATCATCATCATCTTCACCTTTATATTGAACATCTTCATGACCCCCGGGAAGACCCTTTTGTTGCTCGGCCCTTTGCAGGTTACCGACACCGGGCTGTACCGCGGCACCTTTATGTCGATCCGGCTCGTCCTTTTGATTCTGGCCACCTCGCTTTTGACCCTGACTACCTCCCCCATCCGTCTTACGGACGGGGTGGAGCGGATTCTGGCGCCGTTCAAGAGGGTGGGGGTGCCGGCCCACGAACTGGCCATGATGATGACCATCGCGCTCCGGTTTATTCCAACCCTGCTTGAGGAGACCGACCGCATCATGAAGGCCCAGATGGCCAGGGGAGCGGATTTCGAGAGCGGAAATCTGGTGGGAAGGGCCAAAAATCTGGTGCCGCTCCTGGTGCCGCTGTTTATCAGCGCCTTCCGGCGGGCGGACGAACTGGCCACCGCCATGGAAGCCAGGTGTTACCGGGGCGACGAAGGCCGGACAAAGCTCACCCAGCTGGTGGTGCGGCGGGTTGATGTGGTGGCCCTGCTGGCGACGGTGGCCTTTCTAACCGGAACCGTAATCTGGTTCCGCGTTTGACGGGAACGGTGAGGCGCCGCGCAGCCGGAGAGGGACGAGAGATGCTGGCCTTGCGAAATATCAGGCTGAACCTGGCCTATGACGGCACCGCTTATCATGGCTTTCAAAGCCAGCCGGACAAACGGCTTCGCACCATTGAGGATGCGCTGGACGCGGCGATCCGCAAACTTACCGGCGAGGAGTCAAAGGTAATCTGCGCCGGGAGGACCGACGCCGGGGTGCATGCGGTCGGGCAGGTGGTCAATTTTGTTACCGCGTCGCGTATACCCGAGGAACGCTGGGCACTGGCCTTAAACAGCGTGCTTCCCCCGGATATCCGGGTAGCGGAGGCGCGGGAGGCGGCGCCGGAGTTTCACGCCCGGTTCAGCGCCAGGGGAAAGACCTACCGTTACCTGATCCAGAATGGGCGGATTCCCGCGGTGTTATGGCGAAATTATGCACACCTGGTCTTTGAGCCGCTGGATCTGGCGGCGATGCGGGAAGCCAGCCGGTGCTTGCTGGGGGAGCACGATTTTTCCTCTTTTCGGGCCAGCGGTTGCAGCGCAAAAAGGCCGGTCCGGACCGTAAGGAGGCTGGAGTGGCAGGAGATGCCGGTGGGCTCCGGGGATCCGGCGGGCTGGATCTCTGCCGCAAGCCCGGCGGAAAACCCGTCTCAAAGCCCGGCGGCAAGCACCGCGCCACCGGATACAGCCCGCCTGGGACGGCTCCTGGCCATGGTGATCGAGGCGGACGCCTTTCTTTACAACATGGTGCGGATCATCGCCGGCACGATGATTGAGGTGGGCAAAGGCAAGATCGCGCCCGCGGAAGTGGCGAAGATCCTGGCGGCAAGGGATCGCCGGAGGGCGGGACCGACGGCGGCCGCCGGGGGCCTGTGTTTGCTGGAAGTCCATTATTAGCTTGACACCATTTGTTGGATAGATTAAAATAAAAAAGGCATGCTTGTTTCGACCTCCCAGCCCCGGGGTTCGCAACGGCAGGAGCCTTCGGGAATTTGCACAGCGAGCAAAGGGGGGAATAGAAGTGAAGACGACTTATTTGGCCAAACCCGGTGAGGTACAACGGAAATGGTACCTGGTGGACGCCGACGGAAAGGTGTTGGGCCGTCTGGCCAGCCAGGTCGCACATATCCTGCGCGGGAAGAACAAGCCGACCTTTACGCCCAATGTGGATACAGGCGATCACGTGATCATCGTCAACGCGGAAAAGATCCGGCTGACCGGCAAGAAGCTGCGGGATAAGATGGTCTATCGCCATTCTCTGTACCCGGGCGGTTTGAAGGCCATCCCGATGGGCAAGCTTCTGGAGACCAGGCCGGAAATGGCATTGGAACGCGCTATTCGGGGAATGCTGCCCCATAACAAGCTGGGCGATCAGATGTTCAAGAAACTCAAGGTCTATCGCGGCGACGCGCATCCTCACGCCGCCCAGCAACCGGAAAAGATCGAACTCTGATGTCTGATTCGTGGGAAGATCGAACTCTGATCTTTGCAGAAGGGAGGAATAACGGTTGACCGCAAAAGCCAAAGTTAAGCTGGAGGCGTTTCCCGCCACCGGAAGGCGCAAATGTGCCGTCGCCAGAGTACGGTTGTTGCCCGGGAAGGGTAAAATTGAGGTAAACGGCAAGGACCTGGATAATTATTTCGGCCGGCAGGTGCTGCGAACCATCGTCCGCCAGCCCTTGAAGATGACCGAAAACGAAGGAAAATATGACGTGATTGTCAACGTGGACGGCGGGGGAACCACCGGCCAGGCCGGCGCGATCCGGCACGGCATCGCCAGGGCGCTTCTGGAGGTAAACGGCGAATTTCGCGCCGCCCTCAAGAAGGCCGGGTTTTTGACCCGCGACCCGCGGATGAAGGAGCGGCGGAAGTACGGCCTGAAGAAGGCTCGTAAGGCGCCGCAATTCTCCAAGCGTTAATTTTTGTTCGCAAGTCCTCGGAATGAAGAGAGATATTCAGAAGCGAAAAGATATTTAAAGACCGGAGTGCGGAAATAATCTGCGCTCCGGTTATTTTTTGATGGGAGGTGCACCCGGGGGATTTACCAGGAGGATTTATATCCGCTTTCCATAGTTGATGATCTCCTTTACAAAGCGATTACCGTCATGGAAGGCTTTATTTATTTCCGTTCTGGTATAAACCAGGAGGTCTACCGGAATTGAGACAGGCCAGAAGTAGCGGCCTAATTCTCGGATACGTTCTTCTGGAGAAGATGGGCTGGTGGTGAGGATAACGGCGACATCGGCATCGCTTGCCCCACGGTAGTCGTTCCTTGCCAGCGAACCGAAGAGAATGGTTTCTTCCACATCGATTCTTTCTTTTTTCAGATTGCGGGTAGCTTGTTGAAGCTCATTCATTATTTTTTCGACATCAAGGAAGTAGATCCCGGACGAATTTGAAAAGTCCTGGGTCAGCCAATCCTGGCTGCGATTCGCCACTTGGCCCACCTCACGTACCGTTTTCTTATATTATAACCCATAAAAATAATCCCGGCCAGGGAAATTTTGCTTCACCAAGCCTCCCAGAGCTAAAGCCGGGGATTCGGAGACATGATTCCATGACATAAATACCGGCCGGCAAAATATGCTGATCCTGGACAGGTTTTGCCAGATAACACGCGCATAAGGGGAGCCGGGGGGAGGCGTCGAAAGTCCGATGGAGATCACCAGGTTGGCCGACGAATTTCTGGAGATCGGCCGGAAGCGCAAAGAACTGGAGGAACGGGAGTCGATGCTCCGCAAAGAGTTGGAGGAGTATTTCAGGGCCACGGGAACTAAAGGGGTCAAGACCAGCCAGGGGAAAGTCAGTTTTGTGGAGGCTACCTCGGTGGAATATGATGTAGAGATCCTCAAAGGGATCGTCCCACCGTCCTTATACGCCACTATATTGAAGGTTACCGCTAACGCCAGGGTGATTGAGGGGTTAGTTAAAGGCGGCGTGCTGGCTGATTCCCTCCTGGCGCCCGCCCGGCGGGAGACGGTGCACTACCGTATTGTGGGCAGGATGGATTGACCCAAAGGCTCAACAAGGAGGGATTGGCGCAGGGAACTATTGACCGGGAAACTCCTGGGAGTTATGATGTAGTAGATGCTGCACATTTCCAATTCCGAGGAGATGCCGGGGAAGAGATGGAAAGGGAGATACCTGTCGAGATCGTCTACAAGGATAAGCGCAATTCATCCGGGCGGATCCGGGAGGGCCGCATCGTCCTGTACATCTCCAGCCGCCTGTCCAAGGCGGAACAGGCGCGGCATGTGCATCTTCTCACTCGGAGGCTGTTAAACCAGCGCCGCAAACTGGATCAACTTGCTTTCCTTCCGCTACCCGAGGAATCCTCCGTTGTCCCTGGCAGGACGGATGAAGATCTGGCCCGGATTGCGGCGCGGTTGGACCGCCGCTACTGGCGCTTCGGCGACGTATCCATCAAATTCAGAAAGCAGGAGAGCCGCTGGGGGAGTTGCAACCCCGCCAGCCGGCGGATTCACATTTCACACCGTTTGAAGGACGCCCCGCTGCAGTTATTGGAATACGTGGTGGCCCATGAACTCTGCCACCTTCAAATACCAAACCACGGCGCCGCTTTCTGGCGGCTATTGTCCAGAGCGTTTCCGGAACACCGGAGGTTGCGGGCTCTTCTTCATGCCTACGGGCTCTGGAGGAATCTTTCCGATGGGAGCGTGAAATCATGAAAGCAGCGATCATTGCCAGCGGATCACCAAAGGTTGGGACGCTGGCCAAGGCTGTGGCGCGCGGCCTGGAAAAGGCCGGGTACCAGGTGGAGATCCTGGAGGCCGGGGGGCAGCCCCCGAAAAGCCTGGCCCCCTATGATCTGGTCTGTGCGGGGAGCCCGGTGCTGGGCACTATCGGAGGCCGGATCTCTCCCGAGGTGGCCGAATTTATCGCCAGGTGCTCGCGCCTGGAAGGCAAACGTTCCGCGGCCTTCGTCCCCGTGGCGCCGCTGGGCGCGGCCAAATCATTGCGGACGTTGATGGGGGAACTGGAAAAGCAGGGCGCCAACGTCTTCGACTTCCAGGCGCTCAAGGGAGCCGCCGAGGCGGAGGCGTTCGGGGTCAGGCTCCGCCCCCCGCAGTCTTTATAAAGTCGACCACCGCCCGGTTGATGTCGGCCCGCAGGGGGCTGGCGGTAATCACGTGTCCGGCCCCGTCCAGCCACTTGAGCGATTTGCTGGCGGCGCCGATGTGGTCGTAAATGTACCGGGCGCTGCGCGGGGCCACGGTAGTGTCGTCCCGGGACTGGACAATCAGGGTCGGCGCCTGGATCTGCGGCAATTCGCCCTTTAGATGTTTTGTGAACTCCACCAGGGACTTCATGGCGCGCAGAGGCACGCGGGTGTAATTGAAGCCGGGATAGGCGACGGCGGCGGCTTGCGGGCCGCCTTTTGCCAGAGCCCGGGCTTCCTCGGTGGCGCCGTCCATATACTGGGTGAAGAGCAGTACCAGGGGCAGGAAAGGCATCCGCCGGTCGGCGAAGAAGAGCGCGGCCGCCATGGCCACCACCCCGTCCACCAGTTGGTGCGCTCCCAGATGCAAGGCCAGGGTTCCGCCCATGGACAAGCCTGCCACAAAGACCCGGTCGCAGATCTTCCGCAAATCTTTTACGGCCGCCTCGGCCTGGGCGTTCCATTCGGGCCAGCGGCGGGTGTTCAGGTCTTCCGGCGTGGTGCCATGCCCCGCCAGCAGGATTCCCCTGGTGGTGATCCCCTGCGCCGCCAGGTATTCCCCCATCTCCCGGAGCTGGCCGGTGGAAGCTGTAAACCCGTGGAGCAACAGACATCCGGTCTTTCCCGCGGGAAGGAAGAACGGTTCGGCGCCTGGGGCCACGCCGGTCTGGGGCTCAAAGCGTTCGTTTGCTTGCATAAGTTTCACCCCCCTTGTTTCTGATGGAGTAATTCACCGTTTCGCTCATACTCCCTTCTTTTTTATCGCTTTGTTGCCTGTTTACCAGGTTGTTATCCGGGCAAAGCTATCGCTGGCCGGCTCGGCGGTTTTGGCAGGAAAAGCGGGAAAACCTGTCGAAAATAAAATGGGGGAAAGTGTGCAAAGTAAATCAGGGTGATCATGGCGAGCCGGGGTGATAATGATGGACGATCTGCTGGACTTGATTGTAACCCGGATCCGGAAGACGGCCGATCCCGATAAGATCATTCTTTTTGGCTCAAGGAGCAGGATGGAAAAGCCGGATAGCGATTACGATCTGCTTGTCTTAAAAAAGGGCGTGGAACGCCGGCGCGCTATCGCCCAGCAGATCTACAGAGAACTTGTTGACGTTCCTGTTTCGGTTGATGTGATCGTTGAAACGCCGGAAAGGGCTGAAAGCTATCGTCATACAGCCGGGTTTATCTACGCCGAAGCATTGAAGGGAAAAATCATCTATGAGCGAAAAAGATGAGAGGGGAGTTTACCCGGTGTCATCCAAGAAGAAAAACGGCAAAAAGGTTACCAAAGGCAATCCGGTGCGCAGTTTGACCAATAGAAACGTGGTGCTCGTCCTGGGGGCCATCGTGATCCTGGCCCTGGTTGGGACAATGGTGGGCGGTTTCGGGATCCTGACGCCTTCCACCTCCAATACAGCTGGAACACCTGGCGCCTCCGACAATGGAATCGCAGGAGCGCCCGTGCCGGCCGGCACAGGCGCAAACGCCGCTTCCAACCAGCAGTATATCTCTCTGGTGAACGCCGGAAACAGCTACTTTGACCAGGGGAAGTTCGAGCAGGCCGTGGAAAATTACGAGAAAGCCTCGCGGATGGTGCCGGATGATCCCAACTTGCTGGTGGATCTGGGGACCGCCTATTTCTACCAGAAAAATTCGAATCCAGACAAGGCCATCGCCCTGTACGACCGGGCGTTGCAGATCGCCCCGAACTTCCGTAACGGTCTTTATAACAAGGGAGTGGTCCTGCGCGATGGGAAACGGGACTATGCGGGAGCAAAAGCGGCCTGGGAGCAGTTTCTGAAATTTTATCCCTCCGGGGAACAGGCCGATAACGTGCGGCGCTGGCTTGGGGAATTGCGGCAGCAGACCGGCAATTGACCGGAAAATAAACGGGAAGGACGGGCAGCTTACAATCTGGCTGCTCGCCTTTTTTCAAAATCGGGGTGACAAGATGAGCGATGCGGCGGGTATTGCGGTGATCAAAGCCATCCAGTCAATCGCCAACCCTTTCTGGGATGCGGTTTTTGTGGCATTGAGCGCGATGGGGACCGAGGAGTTTTTTGTGGTGGTGATCGGTTTTCTCTTCTGGAATGTGGATAAACGGCTGGGATTCCGGATTGGGGCGGTGCTGCTTTCGTCCCAGGCCCTCAATTCTTATCTGAAGGATCTGTTTCAGACGCCGCGCCCCTCTCCCAAGGCGGTTCGGGTTCTGATGCCGGAGTGGGCCGGCGGCTATGCCTTCCCCAGCGGCCATGCCCAGGGGGCGACCACCTTCTGGGGTTTTTGGGCGCTGGAGATCCGGCGGGCCTGGTTTTTCGCGCTGGCGGCGGTGATGGTAATCCTGGTGAGCCTTTCCCGCCTGTACCTGGGGGTGCATTTCCCGGTGGACCTGTTCGGGGGCTTTTTGATCGGAGTAACCGTCTTGATCGTGGCCCATAAAGTGCTGGCAACCACGGATCAGGGGTTCGCCTTCGATGCGCTGTCGGCCAAACTGGTGCTGGCGCTGGGACTCCCATTCCTGTTTCTCTTGTTCTCCCGCTCCGGGGAGATCGTGAAATTGGTGGGGCTCTTGATGGGAATCAGCGCCGGGTACGCCCTGGAAGAGGAGTACATCCGCTTTGAGGAAAAGCAACCGGTGGGGATCCAGGTCTTCAAAACCTTCGTGGGGTTGAGCGGGATATTCATCCTGCGCCTGGCGCTGAAAGATCTCTTTCCGGCGGCGCCTTTCTTCGATCTGGCGCGGTACCTGATTGTCGGTTTGTGGGCGACGGCCGGCGCCCCCTGGATATTTGCAAGGCTGAGTTAGGTTATTCGGGTTTGGTGCCGGTGTGGACCGCGACCACGGCGCCCGCCAGGCCATGATAGTGAACGTCGGAAAGGCCGGCTTCCCGGAAGATCTCCGCCAGCCGGTTCTGATCGGGAAAGGTGCGCAGGGAATTCGGCAGATAGGTGTAGGGCCGGGACTGGCCATTGGGCATCCGGCGCTGCTCGTTCAGCCTTCCCAGTAAAGGAACCACATGGTGGAAATAGACCCGGTAAGGAATCTGGAAGAGGCGGTTGGTGGGCCGCGCCAGGTCCAGGCTGACCACCTTTCCCCCCGGTTTTACCACCCTGGCCATCTCGGCCACCGCTTTGGGAATGTCGGTGACGTTACGCAAAGCAAAGCCCACGGTGGCGCAGTCGAAGGTGTTGTCGGGAAACGGCAACTCCAGGGCGTTGCCCTGCACCAGTTCAATCCGCCCGGCAAGGCCGCGACGCCGAATCTTTCCGGCCGCCACCGCCAGCATCTCCTCGGAGAAGTCGATACCGGTGATCTTGCCGCGGCCGCCGGATTTGACGGCCATGGCCAGGGCCAGCTCGGCGGTGCCGCAGCATACGTCCAACCCCCTGGTTCCCGGCCCGACGCCGGCCTCCCGCATGACCACCCTGTGCCAGAGCTTCACCAGGCCGCCGGTCATCAGCAGGTTCATCAGATCGTACCGGCCGGCGATGGAATTGAAAAGGGTGTGAACGTACTCCGCCTTGCCCTCGGAGGCGCCGGGCACCGGCGGAACATTTTTGCGGGCGAGCATCTTTCCAAGAGACATCTGATACACTCCTATTTGGCATAATGATCTTGTTTGGCGTAATCATTTTTGACGATTCTCAATGATCTTGACCCGAAACATTTATGGTTTCGCGGTATCAAGCCTGATTCCTGCCGGTTATGGCAGGGAATAACTGATTGTGGCCGGGGAGAGCACCATGACGGAGCATTACTATACCGGGCAGCCGCGGGCGGAGCACGACCTCCGGGAGATCACGGCGATCTTGCGGGGGAAGAGGTTTGTCTTCACCACGGACGCCGGGGTCTTTTCCAAGGGGCGGATCGATCCCGGGACCCGGCTGTTGGCGGAAACGATGGAGATTCACCCCGGCGATACCGTCCTGGACATGGGATGCGGCTATGGGCCGCTGGGGGCGGTGGCCGGGGGTCTGGCCGGAGAAGGGCGGGTCCTCATGGTGGATGTCAACCAGAGGGCCGTGGAGCTTGCCCGGCGCAATCTCCGGCAAAACGGCGTGACCAACGCCAGGGTGCTTGCCGGGGATGGGTTCGCGGCGGTGGAAGAGCGGGATTTCGATGTGATACTGATGAACCCGCCGATCCGGGCCGGCAAGGCGGTGGTGTATGCCCTGATCGGGGAGGCCCGGGATCACCTCAAGGAAGGCGGGCGCCTCTATGTGGTGGTCCAGACCAAACAGGGGGCCAAAAGCATGATGCGGGAGATTGAAAACCAGTTTGGAAACGCCGAGGATGTTGAACGCGAGGGAGGCTACCGGGTGATCCTGGCGCGCCGCGCGTAAAGAAATATTCTGCTTCCCCCTCGAATATCTTTTTACGAGCCAAGTTTGGGGGGGAGTGTGGTGACTGTGCCCCGGAAACCGGTTATTCTATGGGTGCATAAGGAGTTTCTCTACTTTCTGGGGGTCGTCCTTTTGGTGCTGGTGGGCGTGGCGGCGGCTTTCCTCAGGCACGCCGCGATCCAGACCACCGCTCCGCTGTCGGAGATCGTCTCCGGCAAGACCGTGGTCATTGATCCCGGCCACGGAGGGGATGATCCGGGTTGTTCCGGCAATGGGCTGGTGGAGAAGGAAGTGAATCTGGACATCAGCCTCCGGGTTAGACGCCTGCTCAACAGGCTGGCGGTCTATGGCATCCTCACCCGGGACAGGGACATGGACCCCCTGGATTATGCCATCTTGCGGGGTGAGGGCGGGGTTGGCGGCAAGAGCGTAAAAGAGCTTAAAGGAAAGGCCTGGGAGCGGGAAGCGCTTTTAAAGCGAGTGGAATTTGTCAACAAGCACAAGGCGGATCTGTTCATCAGCATTCATGCCAATACCTTCCCATCCTCGATCTGGTCGGGGGCGCAGACCTTCTACACCGTCAAGCGGCCGGAGAACATGGCGCTGGCCGTGGCCATCCAGACCCGGCTGGTGGAGAGGCTGGGGCCAAACTACCGCGAGGCGAAGGACGCGCAGTTTTTTGTCCTGAACCATACGGAGATTCCGGCGGCGCTGGTGGAGATCGGGTTTCTCTCCAACCCGGAAGAGGCCGGGCGGCTGAAGGACGCCGCCTACCGGGAGAAGGCCGCCGGGGCGATTGTGGAAGGTATTGTGGATTACCTTGTCCAGGCGGAGAGAGGCATCAAGCCTCCGGCGCCCTTGAGCCTGCAAACTGGGGCGAGGACCGGCCAAAAGGGCGGCCGGACGCCGGGGGCAGGACAAATTGGCCTGGGCTCCGGCGGCTCGACGCCCCAGGTTGAGCCGGGGCCGGCCGGGGTGGTGGTCTATTTCGGCGGGGGGACTGATGCCAACAACTGGCTGGTTCCGGAGATCCGGCGACCGGGTGGGCTGAACGCCGGCGTCCCGGTTGAGAAACGGGCGCGGGCCGCCATGGAGGAACTGATCCGGGGACCTCACGTTGGAAGCGGGTTGCAGCCTACCGTGCCGGCGCATGCCAGGTTGCGATCGCTTACGGTCAAGAACGGCCTGGCTACCGTCGACTTTGATCAAGAGGTGTCGAAAGATTACTGGGGCGGGAGTTGGAACGAGGAGATGACGGTCTATTCCATCGTCAACACCCTGACCTCGATTCGGGGAATCGATAAGGTCCAGATCCTCATTGAAGGGGAGCCGGGGACCATCGGCGGCCATATCCTGCTGGATCAGCCCCTGGTCCGGTATCAGGAACTGATCAACCGTTGAGACGAGACTTTTGCAGGCCAAGGAGAGGGTTTGGTTGGGTTTCCCGCGGCTTTTGATCGATCTGGCGAAACTGGAAACCAATGCGCGCTGGGTTACGGACCTGTGCCGAAGGCACGGGGTGTCGGTCTTCGGCGTGACAAAGGCCTGCTGCGGAGATCCCGAAGTCGGTGGGGCGATGCTCAGGGGAGGGGTGGGGGGGCTGGCGGATTCCCGGCTTATTAACCTCCGGAGGCTAAAAGAGGCCGGAATCAAGGCCCCTCTCCTTCTTTTGCGCTCGCCGATGCCCAGTGAAATCCCGGCGGTGGTCCAGCTGGCCGGTATGAGCCTCAACAGCGACCCGGGCGTCATCCGGGAACTGGACAGGCAAGCGCGGCAACAGGGGGTGCTGCACCGGGCGATCCTCATGGTGGATCTGGGGGATCTGCGGGAGGGGGTGTGGCCGGACCGGGTGCTGGAGCTGGTTCGCGAGGTGCATTCCCTGGAGGAACACGCTCGGGACTATGCCACCGGCGTTCGCCTGGCCGGGCTGGGGACGAACTTCGCCTGTTTCGGGGGGGTTGTTCCCTCCCTGCCCGCCCTGGGCGGGCTGGCGGAACTGGCGGGCCGCTGCCGGCGGGAGGTCGGGGTGGACATGCCGGTATTGTCGGGGGGAAACAGCACCAGCCTCCATCTTCTGGCTGAAGGCGCCTGGCAGCCGGGGATCAACCACCTCCGGGTGGGGGAGAGCATCCTTCTGGGCTACGATCTGGTGAGCCGGCGGCCCTTTGCCGGCATGCACCAGGATGCCTTTTTGCTGGAGGCCGAGGTGATCGAGACCGAGCGGAAGCCTTCGGTGCCCACCGGGGAGATCGGGTTCGACGCCTTTGGAAACCGGCCTCACTTCGAGGACAGAGGGTTGAGGCAGAGGGCGATTGTGGCCCTGGGCAAGCAGGATCTCGGGGCGGGCCACGTAATGCCGGAAGAGGCGGGCGTCGAGGTGGTCGGCGCCAGCAGCGACCACCTGATTCTCGATGTCACCGCGGCGGCCGGTCCGGTGCGGGTGGGGGACAGGCTCCGTTTCAGGCCGGATTACGGGGCGATCCTGGGTGCATGTACCTCGCCTTATGTGGAAAAGATCACCTTTTGAAGAGCCAGGTTTTAAGAGCGGTCGAAAGCCGGGGTTTGAAGACGGAGGTTTGAAGACCAGAGGAGGGTTGCATATGCCGGATCAGGTTGGAATTGTGATGGGGGCGCTCTCGCCGCATCCGCCTCTTTTGGTGCCGGAGATTGGACGGGAGAATCTCGGGCGGGTGGAGAAGACCACCTCGGCCATGAAGGAGTGGGCGCAAAAGATTGTGGAAGCGGGGCCGGAGACGGTGATTCTCATCTCGCCGCACGGGCCTGTCTTTCGCGACGCGGTGGCCATTAACTTCGCCCCGGAGCTGGCCGGGGATTTCGGCGACTTTGGCGCCGGCGGGGTGAGCCTGGCCTTTGAAAACGATCTGCCCCTGGCGCGGGCCGTCAAGGAGGCGGTTGAGAGTGAGGGATTGATGGTGGCCGAACTCGACGGGCGGGCGGCCAGAGACTACGGGGTCGGCACGGAATTGGACCACGGGGCGCTGGTGCCGCTCTATTTCCTTTCCCGGGCCGGGTACCACGGGCCGCTGGTATCCATGACCATGGGCTTTCTGCCGCCCCTGGAACTCTACAGCATCGGCCCGGCCATCCGCCGCGCGGTGGAAGAGGCGGGACGGAAGGCGGTGCTGGTGGCCAGCGGGGATCTCTCCCACCGGCTGATTCCCGGCGCGCCCGCCGGATATAACCCGTCAGGCCGGGAATTTGACGCCAAAATGGTGGAAATGCTCGAGACAGGCGACGTGGAAGGGATTCTGACCATGGATGAAGCCTTCACGGAGAAGGCCGGGGAATGCGGGTACCGGCCGATCCTGATGATGCTCGGCGCTTTTGAGGGGCGCAAGGTGGCCTCACGGGTCCTCTCCTACGAAGGGCCTTTCGGGGTTGGTTACGGGGTGGTCCTCATCGAGCCCGGGCCGGCCGATGAATCCCGGCGGTTCCTGGACAGGCTGCAAGCGAGGCAAGAATCCGATATCCATCAAGCCAGGGCCGGCGAGAGCCCCTATGTCGCCCTGGCCAGGCAGACCGTGGAGGCGTACGTGGGCGAGGGACATCGGTTACGCCCGCCCAGCCCCGTTCCGCCGGGGATGGAAAAGCAGGCGGGGGTCTTCGTCTCGCTCAAGAAACATGGGCAACTACGGGGGTGCATCGGGACCATCGGCCCCACGGAGCCCAATGTCGCCGCGGAGATCATCCGGAACGCCATCCATGCGGCAACCGAAGATCCCAGGTTCGATCCGGTCGAGCCCGAGGAGCTTGGCGATCTGGTCTATTCGGTGGACGTGCTCAGCGAGCCGGAACCCATCAAGGGGCTGGAGGATCTGGACCCCGCCCGGTACGGGGTGATTGTCCGCAAGGGCTACCGGACCGGGCTTTTGCTTCCCGCTCTGGAAGGGATCGACACCCCCGAGAAGCAGGTGGCCATCGCCAGGCGTAAAGCCGGCATCGACCCCGGCGAAGAGGTTGAACTCCAGAGATTCGAGGTGATCCGCTATAAGTAAGAAGGACGAAGCCGGATCCCGGAGCGCGGCCGTCGCGGGCCGGGAAGCCCGGTTTTACGAGAGGGTTGGAGATGCTGCCCCCGGAGTTGAGGCAGCCGCCACGGTGAGGTGCACGCTGTGCCCGCGCTACTGCCGGCTTAAGCCGGGGGCCACGGGGGTGTGCCGGGCCAGGCGGAATGTGGACGGGAAGCTGGTCTACCTGTATTACGGCCGGTTCTCCTCCATCGCCCTGGATCCCATTGAAAAGAAGCCGCTCTATCACTTCTTTCCGGGCAGCACCATCCTTTCCCTTGGCGCTATCGGCTGCAACCTGGCCTGCAAGTTCTGCCAGAACTGGGAAATTGCCCAGTCGGAGACGCCAACCAGGGAGATCACCCCGGAGACGGTGGCGGAGCTGGCCCTGGAACGCCGGACAGACGATTGCATCGGGGTGGCCTACACCTACAACGAGCCTCTGGTGGGGTATGAGTTCGTGCTGGACACCGCCCGGGCGGTGCAGGACGCCGGGCTCCAAAACGTCCTGGTCACCAACGGCGAGATCAACCCCGAGCCCCTGGGCGAACTTTTGCCGTACATCGACGCCTTGAACATAGACGTGAAAGGATTTACCGAGGAGTACTACCGTGAACTCTGCGGCGGCCGGCTGGCCCCGGTTCTGGAAACCGCTCGCCTGGCCAAACGGCAAAGCCATGTGGAGCTTACCACGCTTCTGATCCCCGGCAAAAACGACGCCCCGGAGGAACTGAAGGCGCTGGTGGATTGGGTGGCAGACGAACTGGGCGAGGATACCCCCCTCCACTTTTCCCGGTATTTCCCACAATACCGCCTCAACCTGCCGGCCACGCCGCTGGAGACCCTGGAGATGGCGCGGGAGATCGCCCTGCGCCGGCTCAAATTCGTGTATATCGGCAACGCCTGGGAACTGGGCGAGGCGGACACCAGGTGCCCCGAATGCGGCAAGCTGGTGATCGAGCGCCGCGGTTACCAGGTGGAGAGCCAGCTGGTGGACGGCCATTGCCCCGAGTGCGGCGCCAGGATCGCCGAAGCCGGGGAACAACCTTGCCAGTAGGTTCGTGAAAAGAGGCCGGGAGGCGACCGGCTGAGGGAGATGTGGGTGGATGGTCATCTTGAAGTCCCGAGAGGAGATCGCCTTGATGCGGGAGGCGGGCAAGCTGGTGGCGGCTTGCCATCAGGAGATTGCCAAACTGATTCGCCCGGGCATCGCTACCCGGGAGATCGACCAATTTGTGGAGAAGTACCTGGCGGCGCACGGGGCCCGGGCGGAACAGAAGGGCTATCAGGGGTATGCCTTTGCCACGTGCACGTCGGTGAACGATGTGATCTGCCATGGTTTTCCCGACAAAAACCTCCTCAGGGAGGGGGATATTGTCGCCGTCGATTTCGTGGCCAATTTGAACGGCTGGCTGGCCGATTCCACCTGGACTTATCCGGTCGGTCAAATCTCGGCGGAGGCGGAGCGCCTGCTCAAGGTGACCAAGGAGGCTCTTTACCTGGGAATAGCGCAGGCGGTGGCCGGGAACCGGATCGGGGACATCTCGCACGCCGTCCAGGCCCATGTGGAGGCGTACGGCTTCTCGGTGGTGCGGGATTTTACCGGGCACGGCATCGGCCGTACGATCCACGAAGATCCCCCGGTGTTCCATGCCGGCCCGCCGGGCAGGGGGCTGCGGCTGAGAGAAGGGATGGTCATCACCGTTGAGCCGATGGTGAATATCGGCGCATACCACACCAGGGTCGATCTGAACGGCTGGACGGCCCGCACGGTCGACGGGACCCTGTCGGCTCAGTATGAGCACACCGTCGCAATTACAGAGGAAGGGCCGTTTATCTTAACTCAACCATAACCCCGTTGGTTCTGGGTTGCACATCGAGTCAGGGGGGAAACATTGCAGGTTTTGCGCTTCCGGAGATGGTTCTTTTCCCCGGATATTTTTTTGCGGAAACCTCTTGCGGGGTATTGCATATTTATGCAATACGGTAGTATAATTATGCCATATCTCAGGGCGGGGCGGGGGAAAGAATGGGAACAGGAGAAAAAGCAGGAGCCAGCAAGGTCAAGGTGGGGATCATCGGGGCTTCCGGGTATACCGGAGCGGAGTTGTTGCGCCTGCTGGCCGGGCATCCGGCGGCGGAGGTCTGCGCCGTCACCTCGCGTGTTCACGCGGGGCAGCCGGTGCACAAGGTATTTCCGGGTTTGCGCAAAGCGGTGGATCTGGCCTTTCTCCCCACGGAGACCCCGGAGAGCATGAAGGGGTGCGATGTGGTATTCACGGCGGTTCCGAACGGGGTGGCCGTGAGATTCGCCCCGGAACTCTTAAAACAGGGCGCCAGGGTAATCGATCTGGGCGCGGACTTCCGGTTCCGGGATCCGAGTGTTTATACAGAATGGTATAATCTAGAACATCCAGCTTCCTTCTTGCTTTCTGAGGCGGTTTATGGTATACCGGAACTTAAGGGAAAAAAGATTGCCGCCGCCCGGCTTATCGGGAACCCCGGATGCTATCCCACCAGCGTGATCCTCGCTCTGGCCCCGCTTCTGGCGGCGAGGGCCATCTTGCTGGAAGAGATCATCATCGATGCCAAGTCGGGTGTTTCCGGGGCAGGCCATACTCCCGCTCAGGAATTCCATTTTCCCGAGTGCCAGGAGAATCTGAGAGCCTACAAGGTGGTTGGGCATCGCCACACGCCGGAGATTGAACAGGAGATCTCCGAGTTGGCGGGGGAGAAGGTCCTGGTCTCCTTCACTCCGCACCTGGTCCCGATGATCCGGGGGATCTTGAGCACGCTGCACCTCAAGCTTCGCGCGCCGGCCAAAACCGGGGACTTGCTGGCCTTATACCGGGAATTTTATGCCGGTGCATATTTTGTAAGAGTTCTCGGGGAAGAGGAACTGCCACAGACCAAGGCGGTCCAGGGGACCAACTTCTGCGACATAGGCTGGAGGGTGGACCAGCGCACCGGGCGGTTGATCGTGCTCTCCGCCATAGACAACCTGGTGAAGGGCGCGGCCGGCCAGGCGATCCAGAACATGAACCTGATCTTCGGCTTGCCGGAGAAAGCCGGCCTGGAGATGCCGGCCCTCTGGCCCTGAGCCGTGAAGTGTGGACCGTGGGCGGTGAGATGTTGGATTGTGATTCAGGAACGATGGGATTTGGGAGGCAAAGGATTCAGGAAATTATTGATCTGGGAGGATGAGATTGATGGAAGAGCGGACCGAACAGGATGATGATCATCCCCAACCTTGCTCCGGCGGGGTAACCGCACCGAAAGGCTTTCTGGCCGCGGGGGTGAGTTGCGGGATCAAAAAGGGCGGGAAGAAGGATCTTTGCCTGGTCTATTCCGAGGCGCCGGCCGCCGCCGCGGCGGTCTTCACCACCAACAAGGTCAAGGCCGCCCCGTTGATTCTGAGCATGGAGCACCTTTGCCGCCAGAGAGCCAGGGCGGTGGTGATCAACAGCGGCAACGCCAATGCGTGCACCGGGGAACAGGGGATGGCGGACGCCCGGGCCATGGCGTCCGGCGTCGCCGGAGCGCTGGATATTGAGCCGGAGGAAGTGGTGGTGGGGTCCACCGGCGTCATCGGGGTGCGGCTGCCGGTTGAGAAGGCGCTGGCAGGCATCAAGCAGGCAGCCAGGGCCCTCTCCGCCACGGGGGGCGGTGATGCGGTGCGGGCCATCATGACCACGGACACCATGGTCAAGGAATGTGCCGTGGCCGTTCCCATCGGGGAAAAGACGGTTACCGTCGGGGGCATGGCCAAGGGCTCGGGGATGATCCATCCCCAGATGGCGACCATGCTGTCGGTGATCACCACCGATGCCGCCATCCCGGCGCCCCTGCTGAAACTGGCTCTGGGCGGCATAATCGACCGGACCTTCAACATGATCACCGTGGACGGGGACACCAGCACCAATGACATGGTGGTGGTGCTGGCCAACGGCCGGGCTCAAAACCCGCCCATTGTCGAACAGGGCGAGGACTACGCGCGTTTTTGCGCGGCGTTGCACCAGGTGGCCGGTCACCTGGCCAGGGCCGTGGTGCGGGACGGGGAGGGCGCCTCCAAGTTCGTCGAGGTGCGGGTGGAGCACGCTCCCACCAATGCGGACGCCAAGAAGATCGCCAGGGCCATTGCCACGTCCAATCTGGTCAAGACGGCGCTCTACGGCGAGGACGCCAACTGGGGACGGATCCTGTGCGCGGCGGGTTATTCCGAGGCCGACTTCGACGTCGGCAAGGTGGATATCTTCATCGGCCCGGAGATGATGGCTCACCGGGGAGAGGCTGTCCAGTTCAGCGAGGAGCGGGCCAAGTCGCTGCTGGCGCGAAAGGAGATCCAGATCCGCGTCGATCTCAACCAGGGCGAGAATGATGCGGTGGTCTGGACCTGCGATCTCACCCATGATTACGTAAACATCAACGCCAGCTACCGGAGTTAGCCGGGAGGGCCGGCCAGGTCTGGGTGACCGTCAGGGTTGGCGGCAGGGAACTGGCGCCGGGGGCGCAAGGAGGGGGAAGGGATGGAGCCGTTGCAGAAGGCGGGGATCCTGGTGGAAGCCCTGCCGTACATAAGGAAGTTCAGCGGCAAGACGGTGGTCATCAAGTACGGCGGCAACGTCATGCTTGGTGACCATTTGAAATTGGCGGTGGCCCAGGATATCGTGCTTCTGAGGTATATCGGCTTAAACCCCATCGTCGTCCACGGCGGCGGCCCGGAGATCAACGCGCTCATGGAACGGCTGGGCAAGAAGCCGTCCTTCGTCAACGGCCTGCGGGTCACCGACGCGGAGAGCATGGGGATCGTTCAGATGGTGTTGGCCGGGAAGGTGAACAAGGACCTGGTCAGCCTTCTAGGGCAGTGCGGCGGGAAGGCGGTGGGACTCTGCGGCGTCGACGCCGGCCTCATGGAAGCCACGCGCCTCTCCCCCGAACTCGGTTTTGTGGGCAAGGTCTCCCGGGTCAACCCCGGTATTTTGCAGGACCTCTCCGCGGCCGGCTACATACCCGTGGTCTCCACCATCGCCTTGGGTGAGGGCGGAGAGAGCTACAACATCAATGCGGATTCCGCGGCGGCGGAACTGGCCGTGGCGCTGGGGGCCGCCAAATTGATCATGTTGACAGATGTGGAGGGGATCTATGAAGATCCCGGCGACCGCGGCAGCCTGGTGTCGGTGCTGGACGCCCGCCGGGCCAGGGAGATGATTGCCGCGGGAATGATCGCCGGCGGGATGATCCCCAAGGTGGAGGCCTGCATCAGGGCGGCGGAGGGCGGGGTAAACCGGACGCACATCATCGACGGGCGGGTGCCGCATTCCGTGCTTCTGGAGGTCTTCACCGACACCGGGGTCGGGACGATGGTCGTGGCCTGAAAAGGCCTGCGACGCCATGGAGGGGTATTTACTGTACCCGCCACACCGTAGATCATGTTGTAACTTTATGTACAACATCTCCTACGGCCCTGAGGTGTATCTATAACTCAGAGGTGTATCTAAATAACTCGTAGGAAAAAGGTTCAATCGGATATTACTTTGAACAAATTGGGGTGGGGGAGATGAAAAGCATGTCTGCGGCAAAAGTGGAGGTGGCATCCGTCAAGACCACGGATGAGATTATCGCCATGACCGGAGACTTCGTGATGAATACCTACGGCCGGCTGCCGCTG
>JAMCQP010000088.1 GCA_023381695.1 Bacillota bacterium
CGCGATTTCTCCGTGCATGCAATTCTGCATGTTTTTCCTCTCCAGAGTGAAAAATAAGATACTGCCCTGGAGGTTATTGGTTTTAAAGGAGGAAGCAGGCATGGCAAAGCAAAAGTACGAGCGCACGAAACCGCATGTGAACGTGGGAACCATCGGGCACGTGGATCATGGCAAAACCACGCTGACCGCCGCCATTACCCTGGTCTTGTCCAAGAAGGGGATGGCCCAGGTGAAGAAGTACGATGAGATCGACGCGGCGCCCGAGGAGAGGGAGCGCGGGATCACCATCAACACCGCCCACATCGAGTACGAGACCGAAAAAAGGCACTATGCCCACGTGGACTGCCCGGGACACGCCGACTACGTGAAGAACATGATCACCGGCGCGGCCCAGATGGATGGCGCCATCCTGGTGGTCTCCGCGGCCGACGGGCCGATGCCCCAGACCCGGGAGCACATCCTGTTGGCCTACCAGGTCGGGGTGCCGAGCATGGTGGTCTTCCTGAACAAGGCGGACATGGTGGACGACCCGGAACTGATGGAATTGGTGGAGATGGAGGTCCGGGAGTTGCTCTCCAGTTACGAGTACCCGGGAGATGAGATCCCGATTGTGGCGGGTTCCGCTCTAAAGGCCCTGGAATGCGGGTGCGGCAAGCCGGAATGCCAGTGGTGCGGGCCGATTCTGAAGCTGATGGACGCGGTGGACGCCTATGTGCCGACGCCGCAGCGCGACACGGATAAGCCGTTTCTGATGCCGGTGGAGGACGTATTTACCATCACCGGGCGCGGGACGGTGGCCACGGGCCGCGTGGAGCGCGGAGTGGTCAAGGTTGGCGATGAGGTGCAGATCATCGGGTTGACCCCGGAGATCAAGAAGACGGTGGTCACCGGGGTGGAGATGTTCCGCAAGCTGTTGGATCAGGCGCAGGCGGGGGACAACATCGGGGTGCTCTTGCGGGGCATCGACCGGGAGCAGGTGGAGCGGGGCCAGGTGCTGGCCAGGCCGGGATCGATCACGCCGCACACGAAGTTCGAGTCGGAGGTGTACGTGCTGTCCAAGGAGGAGGGAGGGCGGCATACGCCGTTCTTCAACGGGTACCGGCCGCAGTTCTACTTCCGGACGACGGATGTGACCGGGGTGGTGACGTTGCCGCAGGGGACGGAGATGGTGATGCCCGGGGACAATATCAAGATGAGCATCGAGCTGATCACCCCCATCGCCATGGAGGACGGGTTGCGGTTCGCCATCCGGGAGGGCGGCCGGACCGTGGGCGCAGGCGTAATCACCAAGATCATCGCCTAGGGTTTTTTAAGGTATTGACAATACCCCCAAAATTTTTTAAGGTATTGACACTACCCCCCGAAATATGGTACATTACTATAAGTGTGACTGCTTTCGGGCATAGGAGGAGGGAGAACAATGCGTGAAGGAATCACGTTAGCATGTGAGCAGTGCAAGCGTCGAAATTATCGGACCAACAAAAACAAACGCAACAACCCGGATCGCCTTGAACTCAAGAAATACTGCAAGTTCTGCCATACTCATACCTTGCATCTTCTCTATCCCTAACGAGATCTAATCTTTAAGGAAGTGAACTGGGATGGCGCTGGCTGCGACAAACAACGGCCGTATGAGCAGGTACCTTCGCGAGGTGAGGGCCGAGCTGCGCAAGGTCAACTGGCCCAACCGCAAAGAGCTTGTAACATATACGGTGGTAGTGGTTGTATCTGTTCTGGTAATTGCCGCTTTTATCGGCCTCGTCGACTTGCTCTTCTCGCAGATCCTCGCGATAATCGCCAGGCTGAGGGGGTGAGGGCCCTGCTGCAAGGATCTTGCCGCAGAGTCCCCGTTTGACAATGGAGAAGCAGTGGTATGTAATCCATACATACTCGGGCTATGAAAACAAAGTCAAGGCCAACCTGGAACGCCGGGTGGAATCCATGGGCATGGAGGAGAAGATCTTCCGGATCCTGGTCCCGATGGAGGACGAGGTGGAGATCAAGGATGGGAAGAAGAAGATCACCAAACGCAAGATCTTCCCCGGCTATGTGCTTGTGGAGATGATCGTCACCGACGACTCCTGGTATGTGGTGCGCAACACGCCGGGCGTGACCGGTTTTGTCGGATCGGGATCCAAACCCATTCCTCTGCAGGAAAAAGAGGTCCGGTCCATTCTCCGCCAGATGGGTGTGGACGAGCCGAGGCAGAAGGTTGAGTTCCCGGTTGGGAGCAGCGTGAAGGTGGTTTCGGGGCCCTTCGAAAATTTTGCGGGCGTGGTGGAAGAGGTTAATCCGGAAAAGGGCAAGCTGAAGGTTCTGGTGTCGATGTTCGGTCGGGAGACGCCGGTTGAACTGGACTACGGCCAGATTGAAAAGATGTAAAAAATGTAAGGGAAGATGCCGGATAGAGAAGATGCAAGGTAGAAAGGAGGTCTTTTTATGGCAAAGAAGGTTACTGCGGTGGTGAAACTTCAGGTTACGGGCGGCAAGGCGACTCCGGCGCCCCCGGTAGGCACGTCGCTCGGCCCCACCGGCGTAAATATCATGGAGTTTTGCAAGACGTTCAACGAACGTACCGCCAATCAGGTCGGCACGATCATTCCGGTGGAGATTACGGTATATGAAGACCGGTCTTTTACCTTTGTGACCAAGACGCCGCCGGCGGCGGTGCTTCTCAAGAAGGCCGCCGGGATTGAGAAGGGTTCCGGGGTTCCCAACCGCGAAAAGGTCGCCAAGGTTCCCTGGTCCAAAGTCCGGGAGATTGCGGAGCTGAAGATGCCCGACCTCAACGCCGCAAGCGTTGAGGCGGCGATGCGCGTGGTGGCCGGTACGGCGCGGAGCATGGGAATTGTTGTGGAGGATTGACGCGGTCTTGATTCTCGCCAGGTGGGAGGCGTAGCCGTTAGGACCACAAAGGAGGAGCAACAATGGCGAAACATGGCAAGAAGTATCTGGAATCAGCAAAGCTGATCGATCACGACAAATCTTACGGCCCGGCGGAAGCCGTCAATCTGGTCAAGCAGACCGCCAAGGCCAAGTTTGATGAGACCGTGGAGGTGTCTGTCCGGCTGGGAGTCGACCCGCGGCATGCGGAGCAGCAGGTGCGGGGCACCGTGGTTTTGCCCCATGGAACTGGCAAGGTGTCCAGGGTGGCGGTCTTCGCCAAGGGCGAAAAGGCCAAGGAGGCCGAACAGGCCGGCGCTGATTTTGTGGGCGCGGAGGATCTGGTGGCGAAGATTGAGCAGGGATGGACCGATTTCGACGTGGCCGTGGCCACGCCGGACATGATGGGCGCCGTGGGTAAACTGGGAAAGATTCTCGGCCCCAAAGGGTTGATGCCCAACCCCAAGACCGGCACGGTAACCTTTGATCTTACCAAAGCTCTCAATGAGATCAAAGCAGGTAAGGTGGAGTACCGGCTGGACAAGGCGGCCATCCTGCATGTGCCGATTGGGAAAGCTTCTTTTGAGGCGGACAAACTGCTGAAGAACTTTGAGACCTTGATGGGGGCGGTAATCAAGGCCAAACCGGCGGCCGCCAAGGGTACCTATTTGAAGAAGGTGGCGCTTTCCACCACCATGGGTCCTGGCGTCAAGGTGAACACCGCCGAGGTTGCCGCCGGTCCCGAAAAGGCTTGAATCCGAGCTTGATTGGTTTGTTTCATGTAAAATTCAATATTACGGCGCCGTAGACAGCAGGTGTCATCCAGGCGGGTGACTTAAGAGGCGGCCACATCTATAATGTGCGGTGTCTGCCTGCCGAGGCCGGATGCAGTCTTTTCCCCGTTGAAGGGGAGGGGCGTTTTAAGCATGGCGGGTCTCGTGTGGCTACGAAGGCCCGTTTTATTTTGCCTGATAAGGAGGTGTGAAGGATGGCGCGGCCTGAAAAGGAGGCGGCGGTTGCCGAGTTGAAAGAGAAACTTTCTGCGGCAAGCGGCGCGGTATTAACCGACTATCGCGGGTTGAAGGTCAAGGAGATTACCAAGTTGCGCAGCGAACTGCGCAAGGCTGGCGTGGAGTACAAGGTTGTGAAGAACACCCTGCTTAACCTGGCCGCCGGACAGCTTGACGTCGGGGGCCTGGATGCTTACCTGGCCGGACCTACGGCGATCGCTTTCGGCTACCAGGATCCTGTGACGCCCGCAAAGATTATTGCCGGTTTTGCAAAGGATCACAAGAACCTGGAGATCAAGGGCGGGCTTCTGTCCGGCAAAGCAATCGATTTTAACGCGGTCAAAACTCTGGCGGAACTCCCCTCCAGGGAGGTGCTTCTCTCCAGGATGCTGGCTGGTTTCCAGGCGCCGATCTCCGGACTGGTGAATGTTTTATCCGGCACGACCCGCAACCTGGTCTATGTGCTGGAAGCAATCCGGAAGCAAAATAAAA
>JAMCQP010000094.1 GCA_023381695.1 Bacillota bacterium
CTAGCACGAGTTTACGAATTAGCACTTAATAAATCACTACAATCCTTGCGCTACAAGG
Organism: Bacillota bacterium; assembly: GCA_023381695.1. GTDB lineage: Bacteria > Bacillota > UBA5301 > JAMCQP01 > JAMCQP01 > JAMCQP01. The sequence goes on from JAMCQP010000094.1 coordinate 59, forward strand.
TTTTTAAGGCTCAAACTCGTATTACCCTCTTAACGCATACTGATTTACGTTCAGCACCTCCAGTATCTTCTTTTGTTCGGGCTCCAACTGGGTCAGGGAGAAGGATTCCCGATCTTTCTTGGATGCTCCCTGTTTGGGAAAGACAGTGATTATCTGCTGGATCTCCGATAGCGTTGAGAGCATCTTGTTCAAGCTGAGGTCGATACCGTGATCGTACAGGTTGCGCTGCAACAGACAACACAGGCGCAACGCCAGCACACAGTAAAAGGCATGAACCTTGATCTTCTGGTCGGTCCAGTGGTAGATGGGACGAAGATGCAAAAACTTGGTGTTTTTCATCTGCTTGAAGGCGTCCTCGATATGGTACTGAGACCTGTATGCCGTCACAATCTGTGCATCCGTCCAGTGGTGGTTGTCCGTAAACAAGATCGTCTTACCCAGAAAGCGTTCCTGGATGTGCTCCAGTTTATCGTTGTTAAAGGCGAAGTCAAGATGCACACCGTCATGGTCGGCCGTTACCGCCACATCGAAGATCTCCGTCATGAATTCCGGGTTCAGGATGTCGCTTACGCGCTTTTCCACGGAACTTACCGTTGGTTTGCGCCCCTTGGTCACTTCACCGTTAGTTCTTTTGAGGAGGGAGCGCTGGAGTTCGCCGAGCAAGAGGACGCATTTCTCGATGCTGTGCATGATCCCTTGCATCTGCCCGGAGAGCAGTTCGGGGTTGTGGACGACCAGCACGGTCATTTCTTTTCCGTAAACCTGGCGCTGGACCCGGTATGCGGTCACGCCCTGGTAGCAATGCTCGGAAACCGGCTGGAACTGCTTCTTGGGGATGTCCAGCAGATCCTTATGTTCGGATCTCTTGAGAGAGCCCACTACATGAAAGGAGGGATCATCCTCAAATACACGCTCGATGTTCGGTCCGGAGTTATTGCCTTTGTCAAAGACCAGTGTCACACCGCGAGGCGCACCGCAGACCCTGGCCAAGCGCTCCTTCAGCTTTGTGACTGCCTTGTCAAATTCTACGGCGTCGCCCCTGTTGCCGGGATAGACTTCGTAAAACAGAGGGACGTTGAAGTCCGGGGTCACCATCATCGCCAGGCCGATAATCTTCAGGTCAAAACGCTTCTCCTTGGAGTGGCCGCGCTGCGGCAGTTCGCTTTCCGACTCCGTGTCGAGATAGGTAAAGAAGTTGGTGGCATCGTAGATCAGGCAGTCCGTTGACAGATTGTACCTGCTGACGATCAGTTCGGTGAAGGCGTCTTCAAAGCCCTCTATGGCCGTATCTGAAAGCAAACTCATGTTGTCCCAGAAGCGCTGGCTTGAAAGCATCCTTTTTTCTGCGGGAAGCAGTCTTTTAAGCATCGTCTTGGTGTACCAGTCAGCTATCTGTAATTTGCTGGTGGGGGCGACCGCCCGGTTGATGGCGGCGATCAACATGTAAGCGCCGATACTGAGATCCTGGTTGCGCTTCTTGGCGTACTTGTCGATTAGTTCAACCACCTTCAGTTCCCTGGCGATCTCGTAGAGGGCGCAGACGGCCCCGAACTCGATGGCGATGCTGTATTTGGGTGTATCGAGATCCGTGCTCCGTGAACACTTCCTGGCGATCTCCTCGGCGCGTCCGAGGTATTGCTGGTGGACTATTCTTGGCTTGCCGTCGATACGGGCCGATTCCACCAAATAGTAATAGTTCTGGTTCTTCTTTTTCTTCTTGATGATGGTGGCCACAGGATTCCCCCCCCCTGTCTATGATAGGGTAATACTTATCTTCGACAAGGCGGTTGAAAAATCCTTCATTTATTGGAAAATCTTTGCTATTAAAGGATGCTAGCGGATCTAAAAATATTATTAATCATATGATAGTAGGGTAATACGTTTGGCTTCCATCTCTGTTATTTCGTTCCATCTCCTTCTTACGCTTGATAAATGACGTTGCGGATTTCAGTATCTCTGCCATTGGGTATTTTTAGATGGAAATTATTTGGTTAACTCGTAAACTCGTGCTAGTACGACTGATTCTATTATACCAAAATATATTCCCAAATACCATGGAAATTTTGTGGACATTGTATGGTCGGTCTCAATTGTTGCGTGAATAGCGATTCATCCCCCGCCTGTAGAGGACGGGGGACTTCTCGCAAGTAATGTTAAATCCTATTTCCCGCGTTCCCCTCATTCCCTTAAAAATTCTCGCCAAATCGCCCAATTCCTTCCCAAGAAGAACTCTCTCTGCCCGGAGATGTCTATTAATAGCAAGACTAAATCAATAAAAGTTGGTCAACGGTAACGCGCTCTTGTCATCGAAGTCACCGCAGGCAAATAAAAGATTGACAGCCGGATTTGCCAAGGGATATAATTAAATATCATTAGTCGCTGTTAATTAAGATTCAGGTGATGGAGTTCGCCTTGACACAACGCCGAAAGGCGTTGAAACTGCTGGCCGGCGGCCAAGCTGATAACTCCTGCCCGGAAGATTGATTCTGGGCAGGAATTATTTTTTGTCCCGCAAATAATGTTACGGGGGTGCAGGCATGAAGCTGGAGGGCAAAGGTAGCTTGCTCAGGATTTTTTTGAACCTCTCCACGACTAAAGTCGCGGGATTCAGGAACCCCGGACTTCAGCGTTTCATCGATTCCTGCTTCGTTGACCGTTGCCGTGTGGTCTTACACGATCTCCACAGGCGTGAATTCGGGTAGTTCCTACCCTATTTTAGACCCTGAAGGTTTTACATAGCGGAGGGCTTACCGCTACAACCCTTTACCTTCGCTTTTCAAGGTGCCAACCATTAGTTCGACAAGGAAAGTGATTATCCTGCAAAATATTTGTCGTCCTTCCTCACGGCTAAAATCACGAGTGTGCGGCCGACAGGACATCAACGAATCCAACCGACAAGGCGGTAAACCACTGTACCATGCCATTGTAAAAAGAATGCGCCAGGAGGGGTTGACGGGGATTACGGAAATCCGGGGTGTGGAGATGGTAAAGTACACACCAGCTGTAGCTTCCAACGTTCCGTCGTCCACCAGATCGTGAGAGTGTTCTAAAGCCATGGTTAAAGGTTTGCTCGAAATCGAGGTTGAAAGAGCGCTGAAAGCGGGCGGTTGCCCCATGTGCGCCTCCGTTCAGAACAGTGTGTCCCGTTATCTCTACTCCCTGCTTTATGAATTTGTAAACGATACCGGTCTTAGAGCCAAACTCGCCAGATCCAGGGGCTTTTGCCGGGAACATGCCTGGCAACTGCAAAAGATGGAGTCCTCCGAATGGGGTGACGGGATGGGAACAGCCATCCTGCACGAGCAGCTTCTTGGACAATGGCTGCAAGAACTTGATGGGGCTTCAAAGGTTCTGGAAAGTTCATCCCGCCGGTCAGGCTGGCGGAAGGCCTGGGGACGAGTCCTGCGCCTGGTTGGCTATGCCGGGAAACACCCGGCTGAGGATCCAGCTCTGCAGCGTGTGACACGCCAACACACCTCAACGGAGCCCTGCCCGGTCTGCCGCATCGCCGCGCAGGCAGAAGAAATTTTTGCCTTCGGCCTGCTCGAAAGCATATCCGACGCTGGCTTCCGCAAACTATACCAGGCGTCGGAGGGCTTATGCATCCCCCACCTGGTGCAGATCCTCGGCGCCAACGAATTCGGAGAAGATCACAAAAGCAAACTCGTTACTCTTCTGGATCTTGAACGGCATAAAATCACCCTGCTGTTGGATGAGTTGAAAGAGTATTTGAGAAAACATAACTACCTCTATGCCCACGAACCAAAAGGAAACGAGCAGACCTCCTGGATCCGCGCCGTGCGAAAAGCGGTTGGAAATGAGAGCACAAACCTGCTTAATTTAACAGATAAAGAGCACAAAATAACTAAAAAGAACTAAAAGGTGGGGAGCTTTTTGCTTCTCGGGGAGGTTGCAGCGATTTTGTTTAAAAAGATTGGAAACCGGTGGAGGGAGATGCGGACGCCGCAGATCCCAGCCCTCGGGGAAACTGACCACCAGGGGCTGGAAGAGGTTCTTCAAGAGAATACTCATTGGCAGGAAGAGAACGATCTGCTCATTCAGAAGATCATGTTTACGGAATCCAGGTACGCCTCGCTGCGGTTCCAGTACTGGGAGGTTCTGGAGGCGCTTAAGCAATGGGAAATGAGCGCTGGCGCCATCTTGAACGAGAACCGGGCGCTCAAGGGAGAACTGCCAAAACTGCGGGATGGGTTGCGAATCGCCACGGGCCAGGAGCCCCCACCTTTGGAGAACGAAGATCAGTTTGAGAAGTTGCCGGACTTCCCTGTTTCCTGGAAAAAACGGCTGGGGGAAGGGAATGATTAGCGTGGCCATGGACAGCCAGATGGAAAAAATCCCTTTGGAAAAGGCGCTGCAGGAGAACATCAGCCTCAAGGCCAAACATGACGAGCTCTGGCACATGCTCGCGGAGTCAGAAGCGGCCCTGGCATCCTTGCAGCGCAAGTATCATGAGGCGACCCGGGTGCTGGACGAATGGGAGGCCAGCGCCGGCGTTGTCTTACTCCAAAACGAGCTTCTCGTAACCGAGGTGCGAAGACTGCGAAACGAGTTCCTGCTCGCGAAAGGACTGCAACCGGCAGCCCCGACGCCGGCGCCGGGCATGAATGCGCCGGAGAAAGAGTCGTCATTCTTTGCCAGTTGGGGAAAACGGACTGAAAAAAAGAGGAAGTAGCCACTCATGGAAAAAACCAGCCCGGCATCCCTTGACAGATGCCGGCCTTTGTCGTAGAATAACGTTATAACTAACAATGCATGAGGCGATGGAGCTCGCCTAACGCCGATGGCTAATAGCTCCTACTTAATATTCTCCCGGGGGAGAAGCAGAGTAGGGGCTTTTTTGTGCCCTTGGCCAGGCCTGTTTCTCTGCGACGATCTCGGAGAGACAACAGAGAGAGAACAGGAGGTATGGCAAATGAACAACTGGTTGATTGCGGCGGTATGGATGGGGTTAGCGCTGGCAGCAAGTCTGGGGTCCGTCTGGACCGGAATCTCTGTATCTTTGGTGGAGATCCTGGCGGGCTTCATCGGCGGCAACTTTCTGGGGCTGCACACCGTACCCTGGATTGATTTCCTCGCCGGCTTCGGAAGCATTCTTCTCACCTTCCTGGCCGGGGCGGACATCGATCCCGCGGTGCTCAGGAGCAAGTTCAAGGAGGCGACGACGATCGGGTTTATCTCCTTTCTGGTCCCCTTCCTGGGCGCGCTTCTCTACGCCTACAGGATTGCAGGTTGGGACCTTCACGCCGCGGAGATTGCCGGGGTCGCTCTCTCCACCACGTCGGTGGCGGTTGTCTACGCGGTGATGCTTGAGACGGGGCTCAACAATACGGAACTGGGCAAGGTCATCCTGGCCGCTTGCTTTATTACCGACCTGGGGACGGTCCTGGCATTGGGGCTTCTCTTTGCCAGCTTCAACAAGTGGATGTTCCTCTTTATGGCCGTCACCGCGGTAACGTTGGCTTTGCTGCCGAAGGTGTCGCGTTTCTTCTTCCGTTCCTTCGCCGGAAAGGTGAGCGAGCCGGAGATCAAGCTCCTGCTCCTGGTCCTCTTCATCCTTGGCGGGCTGGCGTCTCTGAGCAACAGCGAGGCGGTTCTGCCGGCCTACCTGGTGGGTCTTGTGCTGGCAGGGGTGCTGGCGGAGCGGAAGGATCTCATTCAGCGCATGCGGTCGCTGACCTTCGCGGTTCTGACGCCGTTCTACTTCCTCAGGGCGGGGATGTTCGTGTCGCTCAACGGCCTGGTGGCGGGCGCCGGCTTGATTGGCGTGCTGCTTTTAGTTAAAATGGCCGCGAAGTTCGCCGGTGTCTGGCCCTTGACGATTGGCTTTCGTTTCGGCCAGCGCAATGGGATGTACACCACGTTGCTGATGTCCACCGGGCTCACATTCGGCACGATCTCCGCGCTGTTCGGGCTTACCCACAGCATCCTCACCAGGGGCCAGTACAGCATTCTGGTGACGGTGGTCATCTTGAGCGCCGTGGTGCCCACGCTTATTGCGCAGGCATTTTTCCGGCCAAAGCTCGAGGAGGCGGTTTTGCCCGCCAAAGAGGCGGCCCAGAGCGGAGTTGCCGCGCGCTAAGCTGAAAATATGATACGGAGGCGATGAGGTTGTTCAGACGAATATTGGTGCCTTTTGACGGTTCTGAAAACGCGCGCCGGGCGCTGGATGTCGCGGTTGATCTGGCGCGCCGCTATAAAGCGGAGGTATCCGCGGTAACCGTGGTGAGCCTGCCGGAATTTGCGGCGTCGGTCGACGAGGTCGATCAGGTCAAGGAACAGGGGCGCAAGTTTTTTGAGGACTCCCTTCGCGAGGCGCAAGCATCCGCTTTTAAAGCAGGCGTGTCCTTGAAAACGGAGTTAATTTACGGCCACCGGTCGGAGGCGATCCTGGAATACGCCAGGAAGAGTCTGGCGGATCTGATCGTTATCGGTAGCAGGGGGCTCTCCACGGTGGAACGGTACGTGCTCGGGAGCGTTTCCGAGGTTGTGGTGCACCATGCGCATTGTTCGGTCCTGGTCGTCCGCTAAGGCGGTCGCGAGGCAACCAACATGATTGTCTTTTGCACGTCATGCTGGGCGGAAAACGAGGATACGGCGGTGCGCTGCTCCCACTGCGGCGCCGGCTTGACCGGCGGCCTTGACCAGAAAAGCTATGTCGAAAAACTCCTGCGCGCTCTCCGGAGCCACCCCATTCTGGAAACCCGGGTCAGAGCCGCATGGATTCTCGGCAAAAGACGCGAAGTACAGGCCGCACCAGTCTTGATGGAGGTTCTGGCCACCACTGGAGATTCCGAGCTAAAGGAGGCCACGATCGTGTCGTTAGGCCAGATCGGAGATCGGCGCGTTATCCCCTTGTTGCTTGTGCTTGCCAGGACCGGGCCTCTGGCGGTTCGCCTCAAGGCCGTGGAAATCCTGGGTGAAATGGGCGATGCCTCCATTATCGAGCAGCTCTCCACCCTGGCGCGGGAGGATCCCAATGAGATCGTGCGCAGGGAGGCGGAGCGGTCGCTAAAAAAGATCCAGGATGACCCTGATGAACAAAAAGAGACTTGAAACTTGCGGCTCTTCATGGACACCTGAAGAGCCTCTTTGACAGAAGAAGGGATGACGGGATGGGCCTGGAGACCTTTCCATTGCTTGACGCTTTTCAGCAGAGCGGAGGCTGCCCCTTTTGCCGTCTCGCCGAAAGTCTGGAACAGGGATTTGTACAGGAATATCTTGATGAACTGGTCATGGATTTTGAATTCCGCCAGCGCATCGAGGATTTTGGCCTCTGCGCCCGCCACCTCAAGATTTTCCACAGCGGAACCGACAAGTTGGGGCTGGCGCTGACCCTGCAATCCATGCTTTCCACCGTACGGCGGGAAGTGGACGGCCTGAAGAAGGGCCACAGTCCTGGCAACTGGATAGGGAACGTTCTCCAGATGCTGAAACAACGGCAACTGCGCAGGCACCCGGAAGACGCGTTGAATGGGCCTTTGGCAGCCGGCGCCGTAACCGGCGCCATAAGCAGGTTCGAAACCTACGTGCGCGGCGAAAAGTGCACCGCATGCGCTTCCGTGTCAGCCGGCGTCGAGAGGTATGCGGCGACCGCCGTGGAGGCTTTTGCCAGAGATCCCGGGTTTCGCCGGGCATATGAGGGCTCTCCCGGCCTTTGCCTGCCGCACTCCGGGCTCCTGATCCGAACCGCTCGAATTTCGCTGCGGGGTTCCGACCTCGCTGCGTTCCTCAACGTGACCATTGCGAAGATGGAACGCGATCTTGATAAAGTGGGATCCGCCCTGGCTCGCTTTATACAGGCGCACGATTACCGGTACAGCGACCAGCCCTGGGAGCCGTTTGCTTCAGCGGTACGGGACGCGGTGGCCCTGTTTGCCGGCTCCCCCGCTCCAGGAAGAGAGCCAGAGTCAAACTCAAAGCCCATGGGGCCAGGAACAGGCTTGAAGCCGGCAAAAGTCCCCCCAAAAAATCCCGAAAATGATTCCTGACAGTGGGTGGCAAGATGCGTACGCTTTACCACATGTTTAAATACCTCCGGCCGTACTGGCGGCAGATTCTTTTGAGCCTGGTGGCGTTGCTCCTGACCACCGCCGTCAATCTGGCGATCCCGAGGCTGTTTGGACGTGACCTGATCGACCGGATCTTGACCCAGGAGAAGAGCACCGCCGCGCTGAACCTGCTGGCGGGTGCGATTATCCTGCTCTTCCTGGTGAAAGGGGTCGCCAGCTACGGCCAGGGGTACCTCAACTCGTACGTGAGCCAGCGGCTCATTGTGGATCTGCGCAACCAGATCTTCAGCCAGCTGCAAAGGTTGTCCCTGGCTTTCCACGAGACAGCCCGGTCCGGGGAACTGATCGCCCGAGCCATCAATGACGTGGCGCTTGTCCAGGCCAGTTTTCCCGTTGGCCTGCTGGACCTGCTCCAGCAGTCGTTGTTACTGGCGGGAGCGCTGGCCAGCATCTTTATGATTCACTGGAAACTGGCTTCCCTGATGATCATTGTGCTTCCGGTCCTGGGCCTGGTGGTGAACCGGTTCGGCGCCAGGATCCGTCAGCTCACCTGGACGATACAGGAGAAGATCGCCGACCTGACCTCCATCTTGCAGGAGACTCTGGTTGGGATCCGGATTGTCAAGGCTTTTGGCATGGAGAAGCACGAAGCCAGGCGGTTCGCCGAAAAGAACGACGCCAATTTCCAGGTTACCATGAAATCCGCCCAGCTGTCGGCCACCCTGACACCGTTTCTGGAGCTATTGAGCGCTTTCGGGATGACGGTGGTGATCTGGTACGGCGGGCTGGAAGTGATCCGGGGGAACTTGAGCATCGGCAAGCTGATTGAGTTCTTCACCTACCTGGGCCTGGCGGGGCAGCCCATCTCCAACCTGGGCCGGATTTTTGCTTCCTTGCAGCAGTCGCTGGCCGCGGGGGACCGGATCTCTTCCTTTCTGGACATCGAGGCGGAGATCGAGGACGCCCCGGATGCCGTGGAATTGTCCCGTCCAACCGGGCGGGTGAGTTTTAAAAACGTGGAATTCGCCTATCACCCCGGCCAGCCGGTTTTGCGGGAGATCAACCTGGAGGTCGCTCCCGGCGAGGTGATCGCCATTGTGGGACCCAGCGGCGCCGGCAAGACCACCCTGGTGAATCTGATCCCGCGCTTTTACGACGCGGGCGCCGGGGCGGTGGAGATCGACGGCCACGATGTGCGGGAAATAAAAAATGCCTCTTTGCGAAAGCAGATCGGCCTGGTTCCCCAGGAGACCATCCTGTTTGGCGCCAGCGTGGCGGAAAATATCGCCTACGGCCGGCGAGAAGCCTCGCGGAATGAGATCATCAAAGCGGCCCAGGCCGCCAACGCCCATGAGTTCATCATGGCCCTCCCACAGGACTACGACACCGTGGTCGGGGAGCGGGAAACAAGCCTGTCGGGAGGGCAGCGGCAGCGGATCGCCATCGCCCGGGCGGTGTTGCGCGACCCACGCATCCTGATCCTGGACGAGGCCATGTCGGCCCTGGACGCTGAATCGGAGATGCTGGTGCAGGATGCGCTGGGGCGGCTGATGCGTGGCCGCACCACGTTTATTGTCGCCCACCGGCTGTCGTCCATCAAACACGCGGACCGGATCGTGGTGCTGGAAAAAGGCCGGATTGCAGAGGCAGGCAGCCATGGCGAGTTGCTGGCGAAAGACGGGTTGTACCGAAGGCTCTATGAGCGGCAGTTGGGCATGGAGGAGGCCCGGCGTTCATGAGAGCTAAACATTTGGAACGGGAGTGGGCCTGATGAAGATCCGGGCGGAAAACCTGGTGAAAACCTACCGGGGGCGGAAGGTGGTGGATGGGGTCTCGCTGGAAGTGAGCCAGGGGGAAGTGGTGGGCCTGCTTGGCCCCAACGGCGCCGGGAAGACCACCACCTTTTACATGCTCGTGGGTTTGGAGGACTGCGCCGCCGGGGTGATCCAACTGAACGGGCAGGACATAACCCATATGCCCATGTACCTGCGGGCCAAGAAAGGCATCGGCTATCTCCCGCAGGAGCCGTCGATCTTCCGGAAGCTGACGGTTGAGGAGAATATCCTGGCCATGCTGGAGGCCAAAAACTTTCCCGCGGCCCAGCGCCGCAGGCGGTTGGAAGAGCTTCTGCATGAATTCGGGATCGGTTCCATCCAAAAACTGCGGGGGATGGCCATCTCCGGCGGCGAGCGGCGCCGAGTGGAGGTCGCACGGGCGCTGGCGGTTGAACCCTCTTTTATCCTTTTGGACGAGCCTTTCTCCGGAGTGGATCCCATTGCGGTGGCGGATATTCAGGCCATCATCTCCCACTTGAAGGAGAAGGGCCTGGGGGTGCTGGTCACCGACCATAGCGTGCGTGAAACCCTGGCCATCACGGACCGGGCATATATCATGCACCAGGGGAAGATCCTGGTGGCGGGAGAGTCCCAGCTGGTAGCCGAGGATCCGATGGCCAGGAAATTCTATCTCGGTGAGAGATTTTCCATGTGACACCGGGGTTCACCGGCAAGCGCCGTTATAGATTGACATTTGATAGCAAAGCATATTAAGGAGGTCTGATCAATGTCGCAAAGTAATAACAAAGCCATGTCTTCCAAGCAAAAAGCCATAAATTTTGTGGTCCTGATCGGGATCGTCAGTCTGTTTTCCGACATGACTTACGAAGGGGCCAGGAGCGTGACCGGGCCTTTTCTGGCGGTTTTGGGCGCCAGCGGGACGGTGGTGGGGCTTGTGGCCGGATTCGGAGAACTGCTCGGCTATGGGATAAGGTTGCTCTCCGGTTTTCTCAGCGACCGGCTCGGAAAGTACTGGACCATCACCATCCTGGGCTACATACTGAACCTCTTCGCGGTGCCCCTTCTGGCCCTGGCGGGCCGCTGGGAGATCGCGGCGGCGTTGATGATCACCGAGCGCATCGGCAAAGCCATTCGCACCCCCGCCCGGGATGCCATGCTCTCCCACGCCACCAAGGAAGTGGGCAGAGGGTGGGGGTTCGGCCTCCACGAAGCCCTGGATCAAATCGGCGCCATCATCGGCCCTCTGATTGTGACGGTGGTGCTTTACCTGAAAGGCGGTTTTAAAACGGGATTCGCCGTCTTGCTCGTTCCTGCCTTACTGGCCATTGTCGTTCTTATCGCTGCCAGGGTAATTTATCCAACCCCCCGGGATCTGGAAACGGAGCAGCCCAAGCCGTCGGTAGGCACGGGCTTTCCACGGGCCTTCTGGCTTTATCTGGCGGCGGTCGTTCTGATCGCCGCGGGCTATGTGGATTATCCCTTAATCTCCTACCACTTGAAGAAAGCAGCGGTGGTTTCCAACAACTGGCTCCCCGTCTTCTATGCTGTGGCCATGGGCGTGGACGCTCTGGCGGCCCTGATCTTCGGGTACTTGTTCGACCGGATCGGGATCTACGTCCTGGTTATCGCCGCCCTGATCTCTTCCGTATTTGCGCCATTGGTCTTCTTTGGCGGTTTTACGATGGCGCTGCTGGGAATGGCTGCCTGGGGGATCGGCATGGGGGCGCAGGAATCCGTCCTGAGGGCGGCCATCGCCGGGATGATTCCCCCCGACAGGCGCGGCACGGCTTACGGGGTCTTCAACACCGGCTACGGGCTCTTCTGGTTTTTGGGGAGCGCCTTGATGGGGGTGCTGTATGACATATCGGTGGGATACGTGGTGGCCTTTTCGGTGGTAACCCAGCTCCTGTCCATCCCAATCATGTTGTACGTAAAGGGGAAAACGGCTGTATTGTAACGGAGGTCTTCATGAGCCTGCAGGGATTGCCCGCTCTTCTCCAGCGAACTTTAGAACATCTAAACAAACTGGGATCGGAATTCGCCGCCGACAGCCAGAAAGTAAAAGCATTGCTGGAACGGTTTTTAGAGGAACGTTTCCATCTGGCTGTTCTTGGGCAATTCAAGCGCGGCAAGAGCACCCTCCTCAACGCTCTTTTGGGCGAAGAGCTGCTGCCCACGTCCGTGGTGCCCCTGACCGCCATTCCCACTTTCATCTTATGGGGTCCGGAGCTCCGCGCCCGGGTGCATTACCAGGACGGCCGTCCCGGCGACGAATTCCCAACCCGGCACGACAAAACTGCATATGACGGGACTGAACACGACAAGACCAGGAACGGTCCAATCCTGGCTTCGTTTCTTTCCCAATTTGTCGCCGAGTCGGGCAATCCCAAAAATTGCAAGGGGGTATCCCATGTGGAAGTCTTCCACCCATCCCCCCTGCTCCACAACGGGGTAGTGTTGATCGATACCCCCGGCATCGGCTCAACCTTCCGGCACAACACCGAAGCAACTCTCAACTTCCTGCCCCAGTGCGACGCCGCTCTCTTCGTGGTATCGGCGGACCCGCCCATCACCGAGGTGGAAGTGGACTTCCTGAAAGCTGTCCGCCCCAGGGTGGCCCGCCTCTTTTTCATTGTCAACAAGGTGGACTACTTGAGCGAGGAAGAAAAAGGCGCCCTGCTGCACTTTGTGGGGAATGTCTTGCGAGAGCAGGTGGGTATAAAGGAGGAGTCCCCCATCTTCTGCGTATCGGCTCGCCAGGGGCTTGAAGCCAGGCAATCCGCTGACGTCGCCCTCTGGAAACGCAGTGGCCTGGAGGAGGTAAGAAGCCATCTGATAGATTTTCTGGCCAGGGATAAAACCAGCGCCTTGCGGGAAGCACTGGCCAACAAAGCGTGGGAAATGATCGCCGACGTTCTGATGCGGTTGCGGATCACCATTCGTTCCCTCCAGATGCCTTTGACGGAACTTGATGAACGCCTGCAAATCTTCGAAAAGGAGCTCCAGGAGGCCGGGCGACAACAAATTGTCATGCGCGACCTCCTGGCCGGAGACCGGAAGCGGACGGTGGAATTTCTGGAGGAACAGGCCGAGCACCTGCGCCAGAAGGCCCGAGTCTATCTTAAAGGGACCGTTTGGGAGTCTTTGGCCAGAATCGACGCTGCCTTTGACGAAAACAGAGTCCAGGAAGACCTGGCCGATGCCATCCCCCGCTTCTTTGAACATGAGCTTGGCGAGATGGCACATGCTTTTGATCTTCGAGTAAGCGAGGTACTTCTGCCTCACCAGCAACGGGCCGATGAACTGATCGAAACAGTTCGCAAAACCGCCGCCGAACTTTTCAAGGTACCCTACCATGCCCTGGAAAGCTCGGGTGCGTTCCAGATGAACCGCCAACCCTACTGGGTGACCCATCCCTGGAATTCAACCCTGAACCCGCTCCCGGTGGGTTGGGCCGCCAGGCTGTTGCCGGCCGGGCTGCGCCGGGCGCGGTTGGAAAAACGGTTGATGAAACAGGTGGAAGAACTGGTCCTTTTTAACGTGGAAAACTTGCGTTGGGCTACCTTGCAGAACCTTGATCAGGCCTTTCGAAGTTTCGGCTCCACCCTGGATGAACATCTCCAGGCGGCCATCGCGGCCACTCATGGGGCCATTCAGGCAGCCCAAGCCAAACGCCGCGACCAGACCCCAACCATTGCCCCGGAGATCGCCAGATTGCAGTCTGCCATCGTGGAATTGGAAAACATCCAGGCCGCGCTCCAGGCAAAGACACGGGCGGCCGTTTAACAGCCGCCCGATCACTCAGTACTTGTACCCGTTCTTCACCCAGTGGGCCAGTTCCATTTGCAAGTTGGGCTCGCCGATCTCCTGCAATTCGTAGCGAACCCGGACGGCCGGCTTGTTGATCTTGACCACCCTTCTCAGGTCGATGGGGGTGCCGATGACCACCGTGTCGCAGTCCACCTTGTTGATGGTGGCCTCCAGCTCCCGGACCTGCTTGTCGCCGTAACCCATGGCTGGAAGCAGCGCCCCGATGTGCGGGTACTTCTTGTAGGTCCCTTCGATGGAACCCACCGCCCACGGCCGCGGATCCACCAGTTCCACCGCGCCAAACCGCCGGGCCGCGATCACGCCCGCTCCATAGGTCATTCCACCGTGGGTGAGCGTCGGCCCGTCTTCCACCACCAGCACCCGCTTGCCGCGAATCGCCTCCACATCCTCCACGAAGACCGGCGAAGCCGCCTCGATGATCGTCGCCGCGGGGTTCACCTGCCGGATGTTGTAGATGGTCTTCGCCACGTTCTCCGGATTGGCGGTCTCCACCTTGTTGAGGATCACGATGCCCGCCATCCGCACGTTGGTTTCGCCGGGGAAGTAGGTCACCTCATGCCCCGGCCGGTGCGGGTCCGCCACCGTGATATAGAGGTCCGGCTGGTAGAAGGATATGTCGTTGTTCCCGCCGTCCCACAGGATGACGTCGGCTTCTTTCTCGGCCTCCCGCAGGATCTTCTCGTAGTCCACCCCGGCGTAAACCACCACCCCGCGGTCGATATGCGGCTCGTACTCCTCCCGCTCCTCGATGGTGCACTTGTGCCGGTCCAGATCCGCGTACTCCGCGAAACGCTGCACCACCTGCTTGGCAAGATCGCCGTAGGGCATCGGATGCCGGATGGCCACCACCTTCTTGCCCATGGCTTTCAAAATCTCGCTCACCTTCCGGGTGGTCTGGCTCTTGCCGGAGCCGGTCCGCACCGCGCAAACCGCCACCACGGGCTTTGAGGACTTGATCATGGTGGTCCCCGGCCCCATCAGCCAGAAGTCCGCCCCGTTGGCCATGATCTGGGAGGCTTTGTGCATCACGTATTCGTGGGACACGTCACTATAGGCGAAGACCACCTGCCCGACCTTCAACTCCCGGATCAGCCGGGGCGTCTCTTCCTCGGCGTAAATGGGAATGCCCTTCGGATACCCTTCTCCGGCCAGAGCCGCCGGATACTGCCGCCCCTCGATATCTGGAATTTGCGTGGCCGTGAAGGCCACCACCTCGTAGTCGGGGTTATTGCGGAAGTACACGTTGAAGTTGTGAAAATCCCGTCCCGCCGCCCCCATGATCAGCACGCGCTTCTTTTCCATGGCAATTCACCTGTCCCCTCTAAAAATTTCCATCAACATTCCGTAAACCATCTCCGGGACCACCCGGAACGAATAGTCCACCAGCACCCGTTCGGACATCTTATGAGCATCTTTCCCATAAGGACCGAGGTTTACAACCGGCAAGAGCAGGTCCTCGTTCCCCTCGACGGCCAGATGGTACCCCCGTCCCCAGGCCGGCGTGTTGGCGATAAACTCCCTCGTCCCGGGAATCCGGGCGGAGAGGCCGAAAAAGCTCATGTCGGAGATGTACGGGTAAAAGTGACGTTTTTCGATCCGCAACTGCTCACGCTGCACCGTTTCCCGCAACATGCGTTCCGCGGCGGCGTAGAACCTGGCCGGTGCGTCCCGCGCCGGCTCACCCCGGGCGGCATCGTCTTTCAAGGCCGCCTCCACCTCCGCCATTGTTCCGCCCTCCGGCACCCCGATGTGCGGGTAGTAGGGGGGCGAGAAGAAGAGTACGATGGCCGGGCCGCGCAAACCGCTTTGCCGCCAGACCTCCTCCACGATCGCCAGGCTGAGTTTCCGCTCGTCCATGGCGGCCTCTTGCGCGCCAAGCCTCTGCGCCAGGGCGTCCAGCGACCTGTCCAGCGTCCCGCCCTGTACCCCCCGGACCTTCCGGTATAATTCCTCATAGGTCAGCACCTGGCTCTTCCAGGGCAGTGGGCGGAAATCGTGCTCGATCCGGTCGCAATAGCGGCGGTACTGGGCGTTCAAGTAAGCGATCACATTGTCAAACGCCTGGGCCGCCCTGGCGCGGAACCGGTCGAGAATCTCCCCGGGCGAGGCGGCATGGGTGGCCATGTTGAAGTAAAGGACCGCCGCAAACGGGGTCTGAACGCTGTACTCGAACTTCAGATCCTGCTGCTTGAGCGAAACGGGCGGCAAGGCCACCTCTCCGGAGTCCTCATCGCACAGGTCCGCATTCATGTTGATCCGCCGCATCAGTTCCGAACTCAGAAGGTTGGCGTCAAAACCGTCAAAAGCCTCGCCCACATGGGTCTCCCTGCCCACCACATAGAAGGTGGGAAGCAACTTCCCCACCGCGCCCCAGTACACATAGAAAGAGTTGTCCCCCGGAAAACGCGGCGCCGTGTAATCGGTATTGATCACTCCCAGATAGTGCAACCCCTCCTGGGCCGCCAGCTGCCTGAGATGCGGCAAAGCGGCCAGGATACCCCGGGAATCCCCCTCTTCATCGGGAGTCAAGACCAAAACCACATTTCCGGCGAATTGGTCCACCGTCTCGGCCAACCGCCTGGTAACCACGGTCTGAACGGCCACCCCCGCCTTCATATCCAGGGTCCCGCGGCCGAAGAGATATTTGCCGGACCGGAGGTCCTCCTCCGCCTGGGGGTTCAAATTGGTCTCCCAACGCCGCTGGGAGGTTCAAATTGATCTCCCAAAGCCGCTGGGAGAGCTGAAAGGGCTGGAAGGCATGCTCCTTGAGGGCCCCGTAATCTTCAACCCCCACGGTGTCCAGGTGTCCGATGAGGATCACCGTGTCCACCCGGCCAGGCCGGTAGTCAGGGCTCTGAGAGTCCTTCGCTCCGCTCTTGTGATCCTTCGCCAGGCTTTGAGAGCCTTTCACCAGGGCCATCACATTGGCCCCCGAGACCTCGTCCACCGGCAAAAGTCTGAGGTGTTGCGGGAAACGCTGAAAATATGGTACCCGGGCCAGGTAGTTGTGGACCTTTTGCGCCACGTGAAGTTGCCCGGCCGTTTTGACGATGCTGGGCGTCTGGATGAGTTCCAGCACCAGAGACTGCACTTCCTGATAAAAATCCGCGTTCGCATCTCGGTCCATCCCGCCGCACCTCCCCGTTTAAATTTCGATGGCCAGAATTTCCCGGAGGATCTGGCGCGCCTCGCGCGGATAGCTCTCGCTCATCACGCCCAGAGCCGCCATCAGGTACTTCTCGTCGATAACCACCCGGGCGGTTGCCGGGGGAAAGAGTTTCCTCGTGACCTGCTCCACCCGCAGTCCCTCCAGGATCCGGCGCCCGGCCGCAAGCCTGGTGAGAGCGCCGCCCGTCCCGATGATCCATTTGACCTGCGTCAGGTCCTTTCCCTCCACCAGCGTGGAACGCCCCGTGGGGCCGTACAGCTGCCGCGCCTCGCCCGCGTGGCGCTCCACGGCCACCCGGACCGCTTCCGCGGTGAGCATCTCCACCATCGCTCGCTCCCGGTCCGTGCCGGGAATCGGCTTCAACTCCCCGAGCCACTCCTCGGGCGGGATCTCCTCCGGGGACGCGCCGGCCGATCGGAGCCTCTCCACCAGGATGGCGTAGAGGTTTGCGGCATTGGCGTAGACCCCGAGATCCCCCTCCACCGTGCGCTTGGCCAGAGGCTCGGGCGCCACCTGATACCGCCCCCATTCCGGCGAACCTTCGGTCACCGAATGGACGTCGGTGGTGGCTCCGCCCACATCCAGGACCATCAGGTCGCCGGCCTCCTCGTAAAGCAGCTGCGCGGCCTGCATGACCGCGCCCGGTGTGGGGCGAATCGTGCCCTTCACCATGGAGCGAATCTGGTTCATGCCCGGCGCGGAGACGATGTGCTTTTCAAACAGGGCCTGAATCGCCCGGCGGGAGGGACCCACGTTGAGAAGATCGATCCTGGGGTAGACGTTCTCCACCACCACCACTTCCGCCGCGGGAGCCTTCTCCCTGAAGATGGCCTGCGCCTCCCCGGCCGCCGCCGCATTTCCGGCGTAGAGAACCGGCGCCGCCAGCCCTCTTCCAGAAAAGAGGGCCGCCAGTTGCCGGGCGTTATGGAGGACCGTCTCCTTCTCCCCGTAGTCCACGCCGCCCGCCAGGAGGATCATGTTGGGATGCAGGGAGGCGATCTCCTTCAGGTCCCCTTCACCAAGCTTCCCGGCGGTGACCATTTTGACGATGGCCCCCGCCCCCAGCGCCGCCTCTTTGGCGGCTCGCACCGTCATATCGTAGACCAGGCCGTGGACCGACATCCGCAGCCCGCCGGCCGCGGAACTGGCCGCGTACAACTCGGACCATTGCAGCCCGCCCGCAGGTCCGCCCCCCCGAACCACGCCCTGATCCGCCCCGCTTGGGAGCCCCGCGGTGAGATCGGCGATGGCCTTTTCCAGCCCTCTGGTGACATCGCCTTCCCGCACGGTGGTCAGGGACTGCCCCTGCCCCACAAAGACAGGGTTTGCGGTATTCAACCCGTCAAAGGCGTTCACCACCGTGGTGGTGCTCCCGATCTCCGCCACCAGCAGATCCACCCGGTGCATTTTCTCCTCCTTACCGGCGATGCCTCACCAGGAAACTGGCCACATCGATCCCTTTGGTTCCCCGGCCGAAGCCGGCATCCAGCCCGCAGGCCACCGCCTTCTCGTTGGTGACCTGGGTGCCGCCGCCAACCAGCAGCAGCTTGTCGCGCATCCCCTTCTCCACACACAGGTTGTGCAGTTTACGCATGTTGATCTGGTGAATGTCGGCATGGGTGATGATGGTGCTGATCAAGATCGCGCCTGCGTCAAGCTCGATGGCGGCATCCACCGCCTTCTCCACCGGCACCGAGGTGCCCAGGTACTCGCACCGGATACCGAACCCCTCCAGCCCCCCGTGCTTGATATCGATGATCTCCCGCATTCCCACCGAGTGTTCGTCTTCGCCCACGGTGGCGGCCACGATCCGCATCGGCCGCCTGGCGACGGCTTCCCGGATGGCTTCCGGCGGCAGCACGTCCGGTCGCGGCGGGATCTCCAGTTTGGCCAGGTCCACGGCAAAGTCCACCTGGCCCTTCAATTCCACATAAGTTCCTTCCGCCGGGTGCAACACCAGCTTGTGGATTACCTCCGGGTTCTTCAGGTTCATCCGCCGGGCGAACTCCAGCGCGGCAAACGGACGTTGTCCTCTTCATCAAGTTCATCGATGAAGACGATCTTCTCCGGCCGGCACAGGGTGCAGCCTGCGATGTAGTCGCAGGCATGAGCCAGAGACCCGGTTCGCCCGTCCCCCTCGCGCAAGAGCGGCAAGTGGTTCGCGCCGAAATGGCTGCAGACCGGGGCAAAATAGTCCACATCCCGCGGGACGATGGTGCCGGCGCCCACCCCGCCCGCGGCCTGGCGGGCAATCCCGTCGCCGTTGCGCTCGGGATACATCCCGGAATCCACGAAGAAACCGGTCTCCACCGCGGCGAAATATCCCCCCACGGCCAGGATCTCCTCCAGAAAGAGCACGGCCCGCTCCGTGAGTTCCCGGATCCGTTCGGCCATCTTGCCGTCTTCTTCGAACCGGACGAGGTCCTTCAGCCCATCCAGGCCGTCCAGAGCTTGCTTGGCGGTATCCACGGCCGCAATGGTGTTGAAATGCCAGGGGATGTTCCGGCCCTCGTCCGGCGTGATGGTACTCTGAATATCGGCGCTGGCCAGGCGCGACAGAAGCACATTCAGGGTGTGCGTCACCGTGGCTTCCCGGGCGTCCGATTCGATGTACTTGGTGTTCATCTGGGCCCGCATCCGGTACCCCTCAAAGAGCCGCCGCAAGGCCACCGCATAGGGGAGGTCCATGCGCAACGCCGGCGCGGGCGGCGCCGTGGGAGGCACCGTGGAGAGGCAGATGGCATCCTCCGGCATGCCCGCCAGGGTGGAATAGGCCGCGTTCAAGGCATGCTGGACCATCAGCTCCGGCATCACCTTCCAGGCCTCCCGGGCGGTGGCGTTGGCGTTATGGGCGCCGTCGATCTGGATCATGGCGGCGTCGGCCATGATCCTCTTGGCCTCCGCGGCGTCCACAAAGGACCGGTACATGTTCACATTGCGGTACAGGACGTTATACTGGGGATCCTGATGAGCGCCGTTTACGCCCTCCTCGGCGAAGAGCACGGCGATCTCCGGGCCGGCCACCCCGCTCACATATGAATGGAGGTTCAGGGGGCGGCCCACCTCATCCTCGATCAGATCCAGCGCTCGTCTGGTGGCGCGAATTTGCTTGCGGCTGATCGGAACGCCTCCCACCCCTTCGGGCGTTCCTTCGATCAAGCCGTCGAAATGACTCTGGCCGGCGGTGCGGATCACCATCAAGTGGTCGGCCCCATGCCAGGCCGCCATGCGCATGCGACGGATGTCGTCTTCAAACCGGCCGGAGGCGATCTCCGCCGTCACGGCGCAATCGGGCTGGGGGTCGATCCCGCCGAAGTTGCGGGCCGCCGGCAATGGAATACTCCGCTTGAGGCTCTCGGAGGTCTGCCGGTATTCAAAATCGCCGAGCACTCGCGGCTCACCACGCCCATCCCGCCAGTGCCAGCCTCTCCGCCGGGGACGGTAGCCTTCCAGCCCTTCGAAAAGTTGCGGGACGTCGATCCTGGCGCCGGGTTGCAGCGCCGGCAAAGATGTTATAGGAGCTGGATTTTGCACATCCGCCGCCGACTTTTCGGCCGCCACATCCGCGGCAGCCCTGGCGACAGGCGTGGCAGGGTCGAAACTCTCCCAGAGCCTCCCTTCCGCCAGGGCCTGCCCGGCCTCGCGAATCCCAAGCCGGTTGGCCACCGCCACCCGCCAGATTACATGCCCGGCTCCTTTGCCCAGCAATCCCTTTTCGACGCACCCGGCCACCAGGGTCTTGGCCTCCAGGCTGCTAAAACCCATGCGCAAGAGCACTGACCGTTCAATGGAAGGAGAAGTATGGGTCCGGGCCAGTTCCCCCAAAGGCGCCACCACTTTCCGGGCCAGATTCCAAAAAAGC
>JAMCQP010000015.1 GCA_023381695.1 Bacillota bacterium
TGCCATTTATTGTGCCTACAGATTTTCTCGTTTTTCCTACGCTTAGGGACCTGAAACCCGCATTTTACGGGAGGGTGGTACCCTAAATGTGCCTTGTAACTGTACAACGCCAGATGGAGGGAGGGGCGCTCTTGGGGGGAGGGTTCGGTAGGCTCTGGCCTAGCCTGCCATCTCCAGGTCGTTTCCGTCCGGCCCCCGGAACAAATGAACTCTAGCTGGTCGCCATCCCTGGCTCCGATGGAGTTCCGGGGGCCTTTGCCTATCTAACTCCCCGCCCACCCGATCTCAGCCGTCGTTTTGGCGCTCGTCCGCCCCCTGAGAGACGGATGGGTGGGGCAGACAGGTAAAACAACCTGTGCTGCGGATCAGGCTGCGGAGGCTTTGGCCAGAACCCGGGGCCTTCTTTTTACCCGCCGGAGTTTGGGCTACAACCGATGCGTGGACTTTGCCGGCGAGAAGGAACAAAAATCGCTCCAAAGACAGGGGGAGCGATTTTATATATTCAGCCCGTAATCTTGCGCCGCGTTATTACTCCATATCCACTCCCACCAGGGAGAGTATGTAGTCACAATGGTTTGGCCTGGTAAATGGACGGAGCAGAATCGTCATGGTCTTCTCAGCCTTTTTTTGTAACTGCTTACTGTTTAACGCCAGGTGGAGGCGATGGCCTTAAGCAGCGCCGGCAGCCCCCGGATCATCAACGCCCTGGCCGAAAAGGCCTTGCTCCGGGGCTACCAAAGGCGCATCAAAGCCCTGGACGCCGAGATCATCCGCCTGGCGCACCAGAACCTGGCGCTTTTTCAAGCTTAAAACGGGAAGGAGGTGCGCCCAATGAACGTCCGCATCGATAAGCAGACCCGCTTGCAGTCCTGGAAAAGAAATACCATCTTTGGCGATTATCCGGTCCATATTCGGGCCGGGAATCTGACCATCACCTTGCTGTTTGCCGACGTGGATTCCCTCCGGCGGCTGGGTGATCTGTTGGAGCAGACGCTCAAAGAGATCACCCGGTTCTTCGCCAAATTTGACTATCCCTCGTCGGCGACCAGACCACTGGAAATTTATCACCATTCTGGAACAACTTACTGGCAGGAGAAGAGGGGGTGGCCGTCCAAATTGAAAATTAGAGAATCATCGTTGAAAGACAATTCGTTGCAAGAGAGGTTGAAGCATGAAACCAGGTCAAATCGCAGCAGCAAGCATTCTCACCCTGGCTTTGTTGAGCCAGACTCTCCCCATGGCCACGGCAGCAC
Source organism: Bacillota bacterium (assembly GCA_023381695.1). GTDB lineage: Bacteria > Bacillota > UBA5301 > JAMCQP01 > JAMCQP01 > JAMCQP01. The sequence continues at coordinate 1,254 of JAMCQP010000015.1, forward strand.
CGGATGTGCCCGCGCCGCCGCCGGTTACCCGGCCGACCCAACAGACCCAGCCGGTTCGGCCGTCCCAGTCCACAAGATATGAGCCGCAGACGCGGCCCAATTCACAGGAAACATATTCGCGGGTTCAAGATGCTCTTTCTCCTTCGCGGGTTGCCTATTCCGCTCAGGACCGGGAACTCCTGGCCCGGCTCATCCATTCCGAGGCCGGGGGAGAGCCGTTTCTGGGCCAAGTGGCCGTGGGAGCGGTGGTTTTGAACCGCGTGAAGAGCTCGGAGTACCCCGACAGTATCTCCCGGGTAATTTACCAGAATACTTATAACCCGAATACCGGGGTCTCCTATCCTCAGTTTCAGGTTGTGGCCGACGGCCGGATCTACGAGAACCCCACCGCCACTTCATATCAAGCGGCTGATCTGGCGCTGGCGGGACAGGACCCGACCGGCGGCGCCCTGGGTTTCTACAACCCGGCCAAGACCAACCAGTGGTGGGTGGCCAGCCGGAGCGTTGTCACCCGGATCGGGAACCACGTGTTTTTTAGATAGCCGCTGGCAACCCTCCGTTGCCAAGCGCCGGAAGGCCTGAAACATCCCCGGCGGGACCCTCGTCATTGCCGGTGGCGCCGCTGTTATCGACATCAACGGATACAGTTTCGGTAGTTACGGCGGCGTCGTGGGCGGTGTCCGCTACCGCTTCGGCGGCGTCAGAACCAACGGCGGCGGATACCGCGGAAAACTCCCTGGTCAAAACGGCTTCCACATCCAGAAGGATCAACAAGCGTTCCCCGACTTTGCCGACGCCACGGATAAAAGCCGCATCGATGCCCACCGTATCCGGCGGGGGAGGCTCTATGGCGTTTTCCGGAATCCTCAAAACCTCGGAGACCTGATCCACAATGATGCCAACCCGTTTTCCGGCGGCTTCCACGATGACGATGCGAGTATCGTCGGTGGAAGCGGTCTGGGGAAGGTAGAGCTTCTTCTGGAGGTTAACGATGGGCGTCACCTCGCCACGCAGGTTGACAACGCCTTCCACGTATGGCGGGACCATCGGCAACCGGGTGATGGGTATGAGCCGGATGATCTCCCGTGTCTGTTCGATGGGCAACCCGTACTCCTCGGAACCGAGACTAAAGACCACCATCTGTATCTCCCGGACATGTTCAACGGCTTTGACTGAATCGCGCATAAGGCGACCTCCTTCCCGGGATAGTGTCTCCCATAATTATTATCGGGAACGGAGATCCGATCCTTAAATTACGCCTGGTCGCGAAGTTGCGCCGGTTCGACGCTCACCGGGCGCCCCTTGATGGTGTTCTCGTGCATGGCCTCCAAGATCTGATGCGCACTCTCCTCCGGTACTTCCACAAAGCTAAACCGGTCGTGGATCTCGATTCTTCCGATGATCTCTCCGGGAACCCCGGCCTCTCCGGCGATGGCCCCCACGATATCTCCTGGCCCCACCCGGTCCAGGCGGCCGATATTGATGAACAGCCTCACCATGCCCTCCTCCACCTCGGACCGGTTGCCGCCCCGACGGACATTGAAACGCCGGCGCGAGGAGAAGGAAGATACCTCCCGCGAAGCGGTTTCCCGTTCGTGAAAGGCGGGTTCCGTAACCACGTGAAAGGCCTGATCGACAATTACCTTCAAAGCGGCGGCCACCAGTTCCGCGGGTTCATGCGATTCAAGCAGTTCGGCGGCGGCTGGACGGTAATCTCCCAGTTCATGGCGGTTGATGGCCTTGAGAAGATAAGATCTGGCAAGTTCCCGCTGGCGTTCCTGGGTCTCCGCGGTGGAAGGCATCGTCTCCCTGCGGATCCGGGTCTTGATCAGGTCTTCAATTGCCCGCCGCAGATTCTGTTCCCGGGGGGTGACCAGAGTCAGGGCCATGCCTTCTTTTCCCGCGCGCCCGGTGCGCCCGATCCGGTGCACATAGGATTCCGGGTCCTGGGGGATGTCGAAGTTGATCACATGGGAGATGTTTTCCACATCGAGGCCTCTTGCCGCCACGTCGGTGGCGATCAGAAGCTCGATCTCCCTTTGCCGGAACTTTTTCATCACCCGGTCTCTCTGTTGCTGGGTAAGATCGCCATGGAGCCCCTCTGCGGAGTAGCCGCGCTCCTTCAAAGTGGCGCTGAGCTGGTCGACGATCCTTTTGGTGCGGCAGAAGACCAGTCCCAGATCCGGGGACAGGGTGTCCAAAAGCCGGCAAAGGCCTTCCACCTTGTCCCGCTCGCTTACCTCGTAGTAGACCTGCCGGATCTGTGGCACGGTGAGGGACTGTTTGGGAATCGTGATGTATTCCGGGTCGCGCATGTATTTTTTGGCCAACTCGCGCATGGGGAGCGGCATGGTCGCCGAGAAGAGCACCGTCTGGCGGGTCGCGGGCGTTTGCCCCAGGATAAACTCGATATCCTCTATAAACCCCATATCCAGCATCTCGTCGGCCTCATCAAGGACGAAGGTGCGAATCTTGTTCAGGCGCAGGCTTCCGCGCCGGAGGAGGTCCATCACCCGCCCCGGGGTGCCGACCACCACCTGCACGCCACGGGAGAGAGCCCTGAGCTGGTGTTCGATGGATTGCCCGCCATAGATGGGCACGGCTTTTACCCGGAGAAACTTTCCCAGCTTGTGGATCTCCCCGGCGACCTGGATGGCCAGCTCCCGAGTGGGAGTGAGGATGATCGCCTGCACCTCGCGTCGGTCCAAAAGGTCGTTCAGGATTGGGATGGCAAAAGCGGCGGTTTTGCCGGTGCCGGTTTGCGCCTGGCCGATGACATCCTTCCCGGCGATCAGGAGCGGGACGGTCAGGGACTGGATCGGCGTGGCCACCTCGTAGCCCAGCTCTTCCACGGCGCGTAAGATTGGCCTGGACACCACCAGTTCATCAAAACGTTTTGATTCGGTCATGAAATTCTCCTTTCCACTATTCAGCTAATATTGTAGACCAGATCCGCCGGGAAGGCAAGGAAAATCACACAAAAGCGCCAGGAACCCGAAGAAGCCGGATATGGCGCGCCTGGCGGGAAAACCGCAGGATGCCGAGGTCTTGCGTTTTTTCCCAGAAGAATGGTATACTGAATCATAGTGGAAGCGGTTGGCATGGGAGTGGAGGACCCGGGAGAGGGGGGCAAAAGTGAAAATTCTGGTGGTTGACGACGAGGAGCCCATCGTCCAGCTGATCAAGTTCGGGCTGGAGGGCGCGGGTTTTGAGGTGCAGGTGGCCTATGACGGCGAAGAGGCATTGAGCCTTATTGAAGCCGCCAAACCCGATCTGGTGATCCTGGATGTGATGATCCCCCGGGTGGATGGGTATACGGTATGCCGGGCGATCCGGAGCAACCAGGAGACGCGGGATCTTCCGGTGATCATGCTCTCCGCCAAGACCGAGGAAGGGGATGTGGTAAGCGGTTTTGACCTCGGGATCGATGATTACATACGGAAGCCTTTTCATATGAGTGAAGTGGTGGCCAGGGTTAAAGCCGTCCTGGACCGGGCCAGCCGTTCCCAGGACACCAACCCCACCACCGGTCTGCCGGGAAGTTCCGTAATTTCGACGGAACTTTCCCGCCGGATCAAGGAGAACCGCCCCTTTGCGTCCATCTACTTTGACATAAATGACTTCAAGGCGTTCAATGATGCGTATGGTTTCCAGCGGGCCGATGAGGCGATCCGGTTCACCGGCAAGCTGATCAAGGAGGTTGTGGACAGGAAGGCCGATAAGCGAAGCCTGGTGGGGCACGTGGGGGGCGACGCCTTTATCGCGGTGGTCGACCCGGTATTTGTTGATGCGGTCTGCCAGGAAGTTATCGCGGCCTTTGACAGCCGGATCCTCGAACTTTACAACCCGGAGGATCGCCAGAATGGGTATCTGCTGACCAGAAGCCGGCAAGGGCAAAAGGAGCGCAGGCCCTTGATGAGTATGGCCATCGCGGTGGTCTCCAACGAGCGCCGGAAGATCCAATCCGATCTTCAGGTGGGGGAGATCTCGACGGAACTCATCAAATACGCGAAAACCTTCCAGGGAAGCACGTACGTCAAGGATCGACGGAGCCGCTAGCGCCACCTCGCCCGTCATGTGTCACTGTCCAGCTCGCTGGCGACCTCGGCCATCACCGCCTGTACAACCTTGGGCACGGCCGAAGCGGCCTTTTTCGACAACCCCGCCGCCGGCCTGATCACCTCCGGCTTGATGGCGATGATGGTCAGGCTTGGGGAGGCGCCGCTTTTCAACGCGTCTTCCCAGGCTGCGAATACTCCGGTTGTACTTGCGTAATTTAGCCTGCTCGCCCAGGCGGGATCGTGAGGATTTGCGGGGGTAATCCGGTAGATGGTGCCTGGTTCACCGGGCGTATCGGCGGTGTCGATGAGAATCACCTTGTCGGAGTTGGCGAAGAGGGAATCCAGCGAGTCTCCGGCGGATCTGGCATCCACGACCTGCACGTGCGGCGGCAGGTTATGATCCGCCAGGGCCTCGGCGATGAGAATGCCGACCCCCCGATCCCCGAGGAGGGGATCGCCAACTCCAACCACGGTGGTCTTTTTTCTGGTTGACTGAGGAATCAAAGGCATAATTTTCCACCTCACCTGTTGAAACTCCGAGGATGAAAGCGATCTGACCAGGTATAGTATTTGAGCCTGGCCCGGCAAATATGCGGAAATGTACGATTGGGGGCGGTAAAATGAAAGTGGTGGTTGCGCCGGATTCTTACAAGGGGAGTCTCACCGCACTGGAGGTGGCTACGGCCATTGAAGCTGGCTTGCGCCGGATCTTCCCCGCTGCTGAAGTTGTGAAGGTGCCGATGGCGGATGGGGGTGAAGGAACTGTTCAATCGCTGGTGGACGCCACCGGGGGACGGATCGTCCGGGTGCCGGTGACCGGCCCTTTGGGCGAAAAGGTGGAGGCATTTTACGGCATACTCGGCGACGGGAAGACGGCGGTGATTGAAATGGCCGCCGCCTCCGGCTTGCCGCTTGTCCCAAAGGATAAGAGGGATCCGCGGGTCACCACCACTTATGGCACCGGCGAGCTGATCCGTTCGGCGCTGGACAGGGGTTGCCGGAAGCTCTTGATCGGGATTGGCGGCAGCGCCACCAACGACGGCGGGGCGGGCGTGGCGCAAGCTCTGGGCGCCAGGCTGGTGGATCAGGACGGGCGGGACCTCCCGTGGGGCGGAGCCGCTTTGATCCGCCTGGCCGGGATCGAAACCACCGGTCTGGATCCACGGCTGGCGGAAACGGAGATTGTGGCGGCTTGCGATGTGGACAACCCGCTCTTCGGCCCCAGGGGGGCGGCGGCGGTCTACGGACCCCAGAAGGGCGCCACTCCCGCCATGGTGGGGGAGTTGGACGGCGGCCTCCGCCGCTACGCCGAAGTGGTTCGCAGGGATCTGGGGGTGGAGATCGCGGATCTGCCCGGGGCCGGCGCGGCGGGCGGTCTGGGCGGAGGATTGGTGGCCTTCTTGCACGCCCGGTTGCGGCCGGGGGTGGAAATTGTGATTGAGGCGACAGATCTCGCCGGCAAGCTGCGGGACGCGGATCTGGTGATCACCGGCGAAGGGGGTATCGACCGGCAGACCATCTACGGCAAGGCTCCGATTGGCGTGGCGCATGCGGCGAAACGCTTCGGGCTGCCCGTGGTGGTGATCGCCGGATCGGTTGCGGACGATGCCGATGTCGTCTATGACCACGGGATTGATGCCCTGGAAAGCCTGGTGAAACGCCCCATGGCTCTTGAGGAGGCGGTGGCCAACGCGGCTGTCTTCGTTTCCAGCGCGGCTGAGCGTGTGGCCAGGCTCTTACGCCTCGGCGGGCTCATGAAGCTCTAAAAAGTCCGTGGATAAATTCATCGGGGGCCGTTGACAAATCCCTTTCGCCGGGATAGAATCAAAACCAAGCAATCTGTGACGCAGGGGTGTTATAATGCGGGCACTTTTGGTGATCGACATGCTGGAGGATTTTGTGGCCGCCGGAGGTAGCCTTTATTGCGGGGAAACCTCCGAGCGGATCATCCCGTTCGTGGAGTCGAAGATCCGGGAGTACCTGACCGGGGGCGGCCTGGTGATCTTCATCGCCGACCACCATGCTCCGGATGACCGGGAGTTCAGCCGTTTCCCGCGCCATTGCGTGGCCGGCACCACGGGCGCCCGGGTGATTGAACGGCTGAGCCGGGCGGCGGAAGGCGCGAACGGCCGGGTATATACAGTTACCAAGAACCGTTACAGCGGTTTTTATGGCACGGAGTTGGAAAAGATCCTGAAGGATAACCGGGTGGAGCAGGTAGGCGTCGTGGGCGTCTGCACCAACATCTGCGTCCTGTATACGGTTGAGGAGTTGTGCAACCGGGATTATGACGTGGTGGTCTACCGCAAAGGGGTTGCCAGCTTCGACGAGGATGCGCACAACTTTGCCTTGAAGCAGATGGCCACGGTCTTAGGCGCCAGGATCGAGGAATAGAAAAGGGATCGAGCCTGGTGGGCTCGAGAAAAGGGCTCGAGCCTGGCAGGCTCGAGAAGCGGGATCGAGGAAGAGAAAGAAGGGCCACGATTGGGGAATCAGGAAGAAAAATTCCATTTTCCGGTTGAGAAGATCATGTCCGGCTATTATACGGATAAGTATTTTTTGACCACCCAGCAGATCTTGCGGAAGGACAACCGGAATGTGAAAGTGCTTATGCAGGTCTTTCTGCGCCATGAGGCGGTGGTATGCGGTGTTGAAGAGGCCGTGGCGCTCCTGCGCACCTGCGCCGTTCACCCCGAAGAGCTGAAGATCAAGGCGCTGTCTGATGGAGACGAGGCGGCCCCCTGGGAGACGGTGATGACCATCGAGGGCAACTATGCCGACTTCGCCCATCTGGAAACCCTGTACCTGGGGATCCTGGCCCGGCAGACCAGGGTGGCCACCAATACCCGCAAGGTGGTAAAAGCCGCGGGCGCCAAACCGGTGCTCTTCTTCGGCGCCCGTTACGATTATTTTTCCGTACAGGAAGAGGATGGCTATGCGGCCCGTGTGGGGGGCGCCTATGCGGTTTCCACCGATGCCAACGGGTTTTACTTCGGTCAGGCGGGCGTCGGAACCGTCCCCCATTCCCTGATTGCCTGCTATGGAGGGGATACGGTGGCGGCGGCTCTGGCGTTCGACAAGTATGTTTCGCCGGAGGTTAACCGTCTGATCCTGGTGGATTTCGACAATGAGTGTGTGAACACCTCGCTGGCGGTGGCCAGGGCTCTCGGGAAAAAGCTCTGGGGGGTCCGCCTGGACACGTCGCCCAATGTGCTGGACAGATCCCTGGAAGCCGAGGCCCATGGGCTGGAGGACCCCACCCGGTTGAAGGGCGTCTCGGCGGAACTGGTCTGGAAGGTCAGGCGGGCGCTGGACGCCGAAGGTTACAAGGACGTCAAGATCATTGTGACCAGCGGATTTGACGCGGAAAAGATCGCCGCCTTTGAAAAAGCCGGGGTCCCCGTGGACATTTACGGGGTGGGCAGCTCGCTCTACCGCGGGAATTACGATTACACGGCGGATATCGTGATGGTGGACGGCCAGCCGCGCTCCAAGGCGGGGCGCCAGTACAACCCCAACCCCAGGCTGCAACCAAGATAACCAGTTCAAGAAAATACCCTGTCCCAACCTCCCTGTAAGGCTTTTCCCCGTAGAGCCGCACGGGGTTTTTGTTTTTGTATAAGGCGCTTCCGGCGAGGGGGATAATAGGGGACGGATGATGCAGATGAGAGAATGGGAGACTTGACCGATGAACCTCACCTTAAACGAGATCTTTGGCCAAACCAGCCTGCTCAGCCCGTTGGGTTTTTTCGTGAGAGCCACAATTGTCTACTTCGGCCTGGTATTCTTCATCAGGATCCTCGGTAAAACTCTCCTGGGGCGTTTCTCGGTGGTCACTTTCGCTCTGGCGATCACCATAGGTTCGATTGCCGCATTGCCCCTTGCGGCTCCGGACTCCTCGGTACTGGTGGCGCTGGTGCAGATCGCGGTGTTGACTGTCCTGACCATCGTGGTCCAAACACTGGCCCTCCGATCGGTCACTTTCCGGAAATGGGTCTTTGGAGGTCCCCTGGTGCTGGTGGAAAACGGGCACATTCTGGAGGACAACCTGGCCGCCGCCAGGTTCAACGTGGACAATCTCCTTTCCAAACTCAGGGAGAAGAATGTTCCAGACATAGGGGATGTTGAATTCGCCATTATCGAGCCCACCGGAGAATTCAGCGTGATCAAGAAGTCGCAAAAGGAGCCGGTGCGTAACAAGGATCTCAAGATTGCCACTCCATACCGCGGGTTGCCGCTGATCCTGGTTCACAACGGCCAAATTGACCGGGAGAATCTGTCCAGGGCCGGCAAGGATGAAGTCTGGCTCTTCAACCAGCTGGAGCAGAAAGGGATCACCAGGCTGCAAGATGTTCTACTGGCCAGCCTGAATACCTCGGGTGATCTGTATGTGGACTATATCCAGCCGCGTACACCGAATTTGTGAGGATATGGAGATGAAAGCTTTATGACCCCTCTTTTTGGCCCAAATCCAAGCTTGAGCCTGTTGGGCTTTGTACTCCGCGCTTTGCTGGTGGGGGTGGTACTGTTTGCTTTGCTCAGGATCGCTGGCAAACGACAGTTGGCCGAGTTGAACACCTTTGACTTCGCAATGGCGATCACCATCGGCGCACTGGCCGCCGCGCCGCTGATCCATGGCAAGGTGTCTGTCGTGGACACCCTGGTCTCCATGTTGACCCTGACCTTCTGGCAGGCGATCCTGGCATCCCTGACCTTGAAAAGCCGCTGGTTCTCCCGGCTGGTGGGAGGCGGCCCCCTGGTGGTCATTGAAAACGGCAAGATCTCCAAATCCAATCTGGCCAGGGGGGGGTATAACCTTACCGACCTTTTGGCGCAACTGCGGGCGGCGGGTACTCCCAATATCACCGACGTGGAATTTGCGGTGCTGGAGCCGGACGGAAAGCTCGGCGTGATCAGAAAATCGCAGGAAGACTATGCCACCTGCGCGGACCTGGGGATAACCACCGGATATGTGGGAATGCCCACCGTACTCATCGAAGACGGCCGGATTATCCATGAGAACTTGAAACTCGTTAACCTGGACAAGCACTGGCTGGATCAGGCCTTGCAAAAATACGGGGTCGAAAGCCCCAGGGAGGTCTTCCTGGCTACTCTGGACACGGCGGGCGGGCTGTACATCGATCGCCAGCCGGCTAACGAATAACTTCAAGAGGACAGCGGATAATTTCAGGTTTAATTGACAGATAGCTTGTCAGGCGCCCTAGAGGAGGAATATTGATGCCACTTTGGCTGATGGCCTTGCGTATAATTTTAATCTACTTTGTGGCCCTGGTTCTGGTGAGGATGCTGGGAAAGCGCGAACTGGGCAGGTTGTCGCCCTTTGATTTTGTGGTGGTGATTGCCCTGGGCGAGGTCATCGCCGCGCCCTTCATCGATGACAAGCTGAAGCTTTCCAACGTCTTGTTGGCGCTGGTGCTCCTGGTGGCCTTGCAGCTCTTCGTCTCCTGGATCTCCCTCAAAAGCGAAACGATCCGGATGTTCTTCGGCGCCAAACCCACCATCATTATCCAGAACGGCAAGATCGTCGAAAAGAACATGAAGAAACTGAAGTACAACATGGGGGATCTGCTTGAGCAGCTCCGGCAGAAGAACCTGTTCAATATCGCCGACGTGGAATTTGCGGTTTTGGAGACCTCCGGTCAATTGAGCGCCATCCCGAAGTCCCAGCGCCGGCCGGTGACGCCCCAGGACCTGGGGATTCCCACCCAGTACGAGGGGGTTCCCACGGTGTTGATCACCGACGGGCATATCATCCAGCCGAATCTGGAGCAGATTGACCTGACGGAAGCCTGGTTGCGGCGGGAACTGGCCAAACAGGGCGTGCAAAAGGTGGATGACGTCCTGCTGGCCAGCATTGATACCGAAGGGAAGCTCTTTATCGCCAGGAAGAAAGCGGTCGACACGCCCCTGGAGCACGAGACCAAGGATGACCAGATCGGAGTATAGATATAGATCACATCCATCGGACATCAGGTGATGTTGTAACTTCATGTGCCACACCACCTATATCCACCTATATCCAAGTTTTTTCACGTCACGGGTTGCGGTTGCCGCCTTTTCCAGCCTCTCCCAACCTTCGCTTGCCTGTTTCCACCGCCAGTGTCGCCAGTATTCCTATAGCTGCAATAGCCAACATCGCCAATGCCGCTTCGGTGAACGCCGACTGCAACGCCTCAAGCCTGGCCTCTTTTTGGATCGCCTGGAGTTGGGGGCCCAGCTTGCGCAACAGGCCGAGCTGGCGCTGCTGTGCCGGGTCCAGGCTGCCGCTCCTGGCGAGTTCCTGCAGCGTGGGCAAGTCCGGGAGCAGGTGCGGATCGATTCCCAGCGCGGCTAAACGATTCGCAAAGTAGGTCCGGCCGGTAGTGGCTGCTCGTTGGGCGAAGATGGTTGCAGCGATGGCAACCCCGAAAGGCCCGCCCAGGTTGCGCACCATGTTAAAAATTCCAGTCGCCGCCCCAATCTGGCGCAGCGGGACCCCCCCGGTAATTGCCCGCGAAAGAGGCGGGAGCGCGGCTCCAATGCCGATGCCCAGGATCGTCATCACTGCCAGCAAAGAAACATAGCTCGTCTCGCGGTGTACCAGGGAGAGCAAGTAGATGGCAAGAGCGGTGAGCAAGGTCCCCAGCGTGGCGGGCAACCGTGCCCCGAGCCGGTCGCTCATGCGACCGCTCAACAGCGAGGCGCCCATAATTCCCAGAAATAGCGGCATGACAAGCTGGCCCGTCTGGCTGGCCGGGTAACCTTGCACTTCCTGAAGGAAGAACGGGATCAGGAAGAAGGCGCCCTGGAAGACCAGAAACGAGATGAAGACAGCTATCCCCGCGGTAATAAATAAGCGCGTACGCACGATGGCCAGATCCACCACTGGGTGAGCGGTGCGCTTCTCGACGGCAAGGAAGAGGGTCAGGAAGAGAATAAAACTCCCGGCGAAACTCATGGTCAAGGGCGATAGCCAGCCCCATCCCCGTCCCTGGTTCACGGCGACGAGCAAGCTGCCCACGGAGAGAAAGAGCAGGGCAGACCCCGGCAGGTCAAAGGGCTCCGGCCGCGCCCGGCGCGATTCTTTAACCACCAGCGCGATGATCATTAGCCCGGCCAATCCCATGAGAGCGCTGACCCAGTAAATTGACCGCCATCCGAACCAGTCGATCAGGTATCCACCGAGAGTTGGACCCAGGGCCGGGGCAGCGCCGGAGATCATGCCCCAGACCCCGAGGGCGCGACCTCGCTCCGCCTGGGGGAAGTTCTCACCGATAAAAGCCATGCCGATAGGGATAATCGCTGCCGCGCCCAGACCCTGGGCAAAGCGCGCGCCGGCCATGATCCAGATGTTGGGGCTCAAGGCGCAGGCGATGGCGCCGGCGATGAAAAGGCCAAGCCCGATCAAGGCGTTTCGTTTACGGCCGTATAGATCTCCCAGACGGCCCCACATCGGCTCAAAGACAGCGGCGCCCAGGGCGTAGGCCAGGCTGAGCCAGGCCACCGTCTCCATCGGGACGGCGAAGTCACCCATAATGACCGGGGTGGCCGGGAAAAGAAAGCTCAGGCTCAGGACGACGGTGAAGGTGCCCGCGAGCATGGCCGATAAGCCCCACCACTTGTAGTTGTTCTCGTTTATGGTGAACCTTTTCAATGTTAGCCTTTTCAAGATGGATCTTCTCCTTTCATGATTTGCTCTTCTCCTTTGATGAGATTCTGGATCCAGGCGATGTCTCGCTCCAGGTGTTCTATAGACCTTGCCAGAAGGGCTACCCGGTAACGATTTACAAAGCGGTCTGCACCCTGGCCGGAGATCTGTTCCTGGTTGCGCCGTCGCTCCTCCAACTTTCGAACCCATTCGTCCCGCTGTTGCTCCAGCAGCCACCTTCGATCCGAGGGAGTGATGCTCTCAAAAAATAGCATCTTCAGGCTGAAAGAAGCGCCGGGATCCCGCATGAGTTCCAGAAAGCGGGTTTCGCCTTCAGACGTAATCTGGTACGTGATACGCCTTTGTCCGGGCTGCTCTTCCACGATCTTGTTAACCTGGCCGTGCTCTTCCAGTTTGCGCAGCATGGGATAAAGCGAGCCGTAGCTGACTTTGCCAAAGTAACCGACGATACTTTCCAGCCGGCGTTTCAGTTCGTAGCCATGCAACGACGCTTCCTTGAGAAGACCCAAAATCGGGAGTTCAATCATCGCCAACCACCTATATCAAGTTGATATAAATCATGATATATCGGATTGATATATTTGTCAAGGGGGCTGGTGCAAAAGCTGGATATTTTTGGAGGGTGTTGAAGTGCTGGTTACAAAACGCTAGGAGATGTTGTACATGAAGTTACAACATCTCCTATATAAAAAAGATTATTCGTCTTCTGCTTGTAAACCACATTATAAGGCTGGCATTCCCCCCAGGGAGTCGGCTTCGGCCCCCGGGTAACTGCCCGCCAAAGGGCAATCGGGCTGGTGCCATTTGCCGCATTCCAGGCAGATCTTCTGCGCCACCGCTTCATCGGCGGTGCCGGCTTTGACGAAGGCGTCCAGCGCCTGGAGCAACAGATCCCTGTGACCGGGTTCCAGCCGGGAAAGGATCTTTTCGAAGTTCTTTTCCTCCGAGCGGGAGATCTCCTCAAAAGCCTCTGTTCCAGGAGGAGTAAGAGAAAGAAGGACGATCCGCCGGTCCTCCTGATCCTCTTGCCGGTTGGCCAGACCCTTTCTCACCAGCCGGTCCACCAGATTGGTGGCCGCCGCCGGGCTGATCCGCAGCCCCCTGGCAATATCCCCCGGAGTGCAATCCTTGTGCCCGGCGATGAAGCGCAAGCAATCCAGCTGGGCTTCGGTGACCTCATGGCTGCGCGCCACCTCCAGCGCCGGTTGAAAGACCACCGAGGTCAGAGTGCGGCAAAAGAGCCGCGCGCCCCGGATAGACTCATCGTAGGCCATATGGGCACCTCCAATGCTTCAACTTCAACCATATATTTTATATGGTTGAAGTTTATCATGGCAGAAAATAAATGTCAACGGTTAGCCCATGGCAATGCCTGTGGCCATGCTGGTAATCATGGTTGTCATGATGGTAGTGTTGTATCATTAGTTGCCTACGCCATCCCCCCGTATTGTTTGATGATCTCCCTGGCGGATACCCATAATTCATCGGCGATGACTACGGTCAGCAGATAATTGGCCCCCTGTCCCTCATGGGTATCCGCCAGCCCGCTGGCGCTGGGGTCGGCGGCCAGCAAGGGGCCGACGTCGTCCCCTTCCGCGCTGAAATCGGCGCCCAGGGTGAGCTTCGCCAGGCTGGAGATCCGGCCGGTCATGGGGTTGAACCTGCGGTCGGTGCTGTCACCGAGGTATTCGGTGACCTTGGTAATCCCCAGATCCTCATAGCCCAGGGAACGTAATTTCGCAGCGGCATCTTCGGCGTCGTCCTCGGAGGGGAAATACGCAAGAATGTTGGCCATATGTTCACTCCTTTCCAACCAATCCACCCAAATTATGCCCGGTGGCGGGCCGGCGGTATGCGTGAAGCACAATTTGGCAAATTGGGCGCCGCAGGAAAGAATGGGCTGCGGGGCGAATAAGACGAACAAGACGAATAAAACGTGTGAACATCCTCTTGAAGGAGGCTTCTCATTGCGTAGAGTTTTTTTTATCGCCATTTGGCTAACATTTGCCATGTTAGTCAGTCAGCTAACATATGTTATCGCACTTGCGGCCGGTAACCCGCCCACGGGCAGCCTGGGGGGCGAACTGTCCAGGGCGCAGTCGCTTCCCCTGCGGATTGGAGAGCTCGACAACCGGCTGGACCAGATCGAGCAGGAATTGTTCCGCCTCAACGCCCAGCGATCTCCGGTGCGCGCTTCGGGGGGGCTGGCCATCGCTGGCGACTGGTACGGGGGAGATTTGGAAGCTTACATAAGGAACAACCCCGGCGGGTGGCCGGAATTGGATTTCGTCTCGCTGCTGGGCAATGGGTTGCGCCTGACACAGGCGGTCCGGCTCAACCTGGACAGTGACTATTACAAACCGGTCTACTTTCACCTGGGGTTGGTGAACTACGGATTCTGGGGGGTGACCCCCGGCGGGTTGGAGATGGCGGAGTCCTTCACTGATGGCCCGTTCCGGGTTAACGAGTTGACCCTGCGTTGGACAGGCCCCGGGGCGCAGGTTACCGCAGGCAGCCAGTACTTCCAATTGGGGCCCTTGGGCCTGTTAAGCAGCCGGATGGCCAACGCCGCCGAGTGGGTGTCTAACACCGTAATTACGCCGGCCATGCCTGCTTTGCGGGTGGATGCCGGGTTGGGGAAAGGCGCCGGGCAGGTTACCGCCATCGGAGGCAAATGGACGGCGCACCGCTGGGAGACCACTGGTGGGCAATCCCGGATTGCGGGCGACTATGGTGGCGATTACGCGGCAGGGCGCGCCGCCTGGCGCGTGGGAAGCTTCATCTTTGGAGCCAATGTGACGCAGCAGTGGGAGAACGGTGGGGACTCGCGGAAGGGTTATTCCGCCGACTTTACCGGGGTCTGGCGGGGCCGCCAGCTTTCCGGCGAATTTGCCGGCTGGGATACGGCGACAGCGGCAATCATCTCCGCCGATCTCTATAGAACCCGGAGATCCGTTTACAATCTTCAGCTCGGCTATGCCGGGCCGGAGTTTGCCCCCCTTTTCTCCGCGTTGGCTGACACACATGGGAGCCTGCCTCTGGCGGCGGGAACACGGGGTTATATGCTTTCGGCGCAGTGGGACTTGCCCACATTCGGGAAGTTACAGGCCGAGTTTAGCGGCCAGGCCGGCAAAGGGCCGGCTTTGGCCGGGGGACTGCTGGGGAGCCGTTCGACAAAATCATTGGCGCTGGCCGGCGGCGAAAGCGAGAGCCGTTTGATGCGCCTGGGAGTTTCCTTGAGTAAAGCGCTGTCTCCGGCGACCTGGATTAATATCCGGGGAGATCTGGCCAGGTTGGATGACCGGATCTTCAGCCGGGTT
Source organism: Bacillota bacterium (assembly GCA_023381695.1). Taxonomy (GTDB): domain Bacteria; phylum Bacillota; class UBA5301; order JAMCQP01; family JAMCQP01; genus JAMCQP01. Next base: position 16,304 of record JAMCQP010000015.1, read on the forward strand.
AGAACAGCGGTGGATTTCGAATTTTGATGGGGGGTGCCGGCGGTGACATATGACAAAAATGGCGCCAACCAGCGCCCCAGGCAGAGTGATATTTGGGCGCCGGCCCCGGTGCTGGTCGGCCTCCTGTTCGTTGGCCTTCTGATCTTCGGCCTTCTGGCCGGGCTGGGAGGTTTGGCGTTCGCTCAGGCCTTGACGGGGTCGACCAATTCCAAAGCTCTTCCACCAAATCGGAAGGTCCAGGGCGTGGATCCCGGCCTGGCGCGAAGACTTGCCGAGATTGAAGAGAAGTTGCCCGGGCTGGAAAAGCGGTTGATGGAGATCGGGGAGCAGCAGAGCCCGGTTCGGGCCAGCGGCCAGGTACTCTTTACCGTGGAGGGCTGGCAAGGTTCTTACCCCGGCGCCGCCAGCCCACGGGACAGTTATGCGGAATTCTCGCACCTGCTGGATCTGTCCTTGTCCGGGGCGATCACCGACCGGTTGGGGATTGTGCTGAGCTTTCGCAACCGCCGGCTCTGGGGGCAGGAGCCAGGAGTCGGGAATGTGAGCAGCAATCTGCTGCTGACGGATGAGGCCTATGGCCGGTGGATATTTGACCAGGGCCAGGGGATGGTGGCTCTGGGCCGGCAACGGTTCAAACTTGGCCCGTTGGGGCTCCTGGCGGCGACGCCGGCGGGGGCTCTGGAAGGGATCACGGTGGCGAAACAGGCGCCGAACCGGCTGGAGCTTACAGGGCTACTTTACCGTCTGGATGCTTATTACCCGCTGGCAACCAGCAGTAGCGTCGTCTTTACAAGCGATAACTATGCTGCGGCCAGGCTCGCTTATCCGGCGGCTTCCGGCGCTTACGGCCTGAACCTTCTCTTTTCCGGATTGGCCGGGGAACAGGGGGGAAGCCTGGACTACCGCGGCGCCCTGTGGGGCAAGACCACCGTGGCTGAACTGGCGTTATACAGCGTCAATCCCGGCGACTACGATTACCGGCCGGGCCTGGTAGCGGCGGGGGTGGCGAGCATGGACCTCTACCGCGACGCCAAAAACCTTCTAAACATAAATCTCGGCGCGGTTAACCGGCGTTTCCGCCCTCCGTACAGCAACCTGCGCTCGGCGGGGGGGGAGATCCCGTTTGCCAACGGCGATGCCGGGGCGGAATTGAACTATTCCAGGGCCCTGGCCAAAGCCCTGGTCTGGGATGTTGAGGTAAGCCGCATAGCGCACGGCCTGGACTGGACTACGCCGCCGGAATTGCGGCAAGCAAGCAATCAGGCAGACACGCAAGCAACCGGGCAAGCAAACGCAGGATTAGTTGCACCACAGTTTACAACAGAGCTCCGAACCCGCCTGACATTTACCCTGACCCCGGACAGCGACCTGGCACTGGAGCTCAAGCATGTCCGGACGGGGGAAAGTGCCTACGAAAATGCCAGCTTGAACTGGACCTACCGGTTCTGACGAGCCTTACAGCGGTCGGCCGCCAGGGGTTAATCAGGTTTGTCCTGACCCCGGATCGGCCTCGGCCCGCCCGCGGGGCTGCCCCTTAAAGGGAGGTGATGGAGAAAAGGGGTTCGTGTCGGCATTTTTCCTGGGACTTTCTGGTGGAAGCCACCAGGAAGAAACAAAGCAGGCGGAATTAGGAGGTATGGATAGCATGCGAAGATTGGTGTCGAAGAGACTTGTGATGGTGTTTGTGGTTGGGGTGTTGTTGCTTGGAATGGCAATGGCGGCGCAGGCCAGGGGCGGCCTGACCGGCACGAAGATCGTGATTGATCCAGGGCACGGCAACTGGGATCCGGGCGCGGTGGGACCCACCGGGCTGATGGAAAAGGACGTCAACTGGAGAGTGGGAACGGCGTTGCGCAACATCCTGGTGGAGTGGGGCGGAGCCACGGTCAAGCTGACCCGCGACGGCGACGTCTATGATGTGGATCTATGGCAAAGAGCCGATATCGCCAACCAGTGGGGGGCGGGTCGCTTTATCTCCATTCACCACAACGCTTCCGTCAATCCCTGGGTGAACGGGACCGAGGTCTACGCCCATCCGTACGGCGGCTGGGCCGACTTCAACCTGCGGGATAACGTACAGGCCAGCCTGGTGCAGGGCATGGGGTTGCCCGACTGGGGCGGCAAAACCGCCAACTTTGCGGTCCTGCGCTACACCACGATGCCGGCCATTCTGACCGAAGCATCGTTCATCTCTAACCCGGCCGAGGAAGCCAGGCTGCGGGATAAAGGCTACACCTGGCGGGAAGCGTACTACATCTACCGTGGGTTGGCCTGGCACTATGGCGTGAACCCTTGAACGAAGCCCGGAAACCCACGAGCCAAAAGACATAGGCAGCTCATCTGACGGTAAAATAGCGGTAAGATAGCGGTAAAGCCCGGGATCGACCTGATCGAAGCCCGGGCTTTACATCTGATCCCGGCTGTCGAGGAGATAACCGGTGATCTGGGCGATGTATTTCCGAAAGTCCCCCAGCTGGTTTTGAATGATGTCGTAGACCTCCTGCTCATCGACTTCGGTGTACAGGTGGACGGCCCGGTTTCGAAAGCGCACCAAGGGTCGTGCTGGCCACCCGCAGCCCTTCTCCATCGTAGCTGTAACCTCCCACCACCTGCCCGTTCTTGGCCACCTGCACCAGTTGGTTCCGCAGGTCATACCCATACTCCCAGTACTCCACCCCTTCGCCGGAGGTGGTGAAGGTCACCTGCTGCCCAGCACCGATGGTGTAAGTGTTGCCCTTCTTGGTCAGGTTTCCGTTGGCATCGTAGACAAAGGCATACTTGCCGTTGGTAAGCAGCCGGTTGCTGTTTAAGTAGTAGGTGTACAGCGTGGTCTGGGTGGTGGCCCGGGTAAAGCGCTCTTCAATACGGTTCCCTACCTCGTCATACACATACTCCAGCGTCGCCTGGTTCAGTTTCTGCTCGGCGGAGATGGCTTTCTCCAGGGTATTCTTGAACTGTGCCTTGTCCGTAAAGCCCAGGTCCTCGTCCCGGTCGTCATACCGGTTGTGCACTTTCACCACCTGGACGTTGATGGGCTCATCCAGGGTGAGGGTGTAGTTCCCTTTCCCGTCGTCAGAGAACTTCCAGGTGGCATCATTCACTTTGCTGTAGGAGATGTTGTCGTTGGAGTAGAGAACCTCCAGGGCCTTCTTGTTCACCCGGTAGGTGCTGCCCGGCTGATCTTTCTTCAGGTGAATGGTGTCCACCGCGGCCACCTGGCGGCCAAAGTCCAGCCCGATGCTGGAAGAGCCGTAGTCCAGACCCACTGCGGTACTGGGATCCAGCGTGGTGTTGATGGATTTCTTGCCCAGGAGATCCCCAGTAGCATACCCCGGCTGCCCGCCGGTATCTTCGTGGAAGATGCCCTTCACCTGGGCAGCTTGCAGGCGGTCGAGCGCATCGTAGCTGTAAAGGTTGTCATTCCGCTGCAGGATGTTCCCTTCCCCGTCGAAGCGGAAGTTGAGGGCCAGGACGGGGCTCGGGAGGCTGGGCGCCGTGGCCTCAATCTGCGTCCGGCGATTCAATTTGTCCAGGGTATACGCGGTGGTGACGCCGTTATCGTAGTGCATGGAGGCGAGGTTCCCCGCCGCATCGTAGGTGAAGGCCGGGTTGTAGATGTCTCCGGTGGCAAAGCCCCCGATGCCCACCAGCTGATTCAGGTTGTTGTAGCTATACGCCAGCCACTGGCTGCTGTTGGGATACTTCATCCCGGTCAGGTTCCCGGCCCTGTCGTAGGCATAGCCCGTGGTGTAGGTGGTCCCCTGGATGGCCTTGACCACCTCGATCAGCTGGTTCAAGGGATCATAGGTATAGGCAGTCGAACCGCTGGGATCGCTCATCCCGACGCGGTTGCCGCTGGGGTCATACATGTAACTAA
>JAMCQP010000057.1 GCA_023381695.1 Bacillota bacterium
TCAACGTCTTGTAGGCATTATTCCCCGGAATAAAGGCCCCGGCCAACCAGTCCCCGGCCGCCCGGCCGGCAACTTCTTGACCGGGAAACTTCTGGCCGGGGAAGTCCCGTCCCGAAAGCTCCCGGCCGATTGCGTCAAAAAACTCCCGGCGGCGGGCCAGGTAATCCTGACGCTCCTTCTTTTTGGGGAGGATCTCCGTGCCCCAGTAGGCCAGCACCACCTCTTCCAGATCAAGCCCGGCGAACCGGGTCCAGCCTAACGCCGCGGCAATCCGGGCCACTTTGAGCACGGCGCTCTTTTGCCGGGTATAATCTTTCCGCAGCAAGCCGCTCAGGGCCGCTTTCTCCTCCGGTTGCAAATTGGCAAGCTGAATTGATCCGCCCACCGCCCCAAAGGAGCGGTACTTCTCTTTGAGCTCGCGAAACATCCGGTAAAAGCCGGGGTTCTCCCGAAAATACCGCACACAATCCGCCAGGAGCTGTGCTTTCTCCGAGCCCGCCAGGAGTTGTTCCTTTTCCGAGACGGTTGGGTGTGTGATCTGGCCCGGCGAAGTCAGAAAATGGCTCAACTTGCCGCCTCCCTGGCCGCCAGCTCCCGCACCCGGCCGTTCCAGCGGTAGCGGATCACCGAGACGAAGTTGGCGTTATTCGGCCGCACCAGCTCGCAGATAGCCAGGGAAGGCACCGTATCGTAATCGCCCCAGAGGCTCTGGGAGTTGATGATGAAATTCAGCTCCAGCGCTTCCAGCAGGCGGAACATGTCCCGGATATTGTTTTCGTCCACCCCGGCGAACGCTTCATCCAGAGAGATCAGGCGCGGGCAGTCGCGCCGGGCGCCTTCGTACCGGGCGTACACCGCGGAAAACAGCGGCACGTACATGGCCATCGCCTTTTCTCCCCCGCTGAACTTGTCGAAGGCGTTATTGGTCAATTCCCGTCTCCTCTCCCCGGCCTTGGTGAAGAACAGTTGAAATTCGAACCACTGGCGGTAATCGAGAATATTCTTCATCAAGGTGTGGAAGTTCTGGGCCTCGCCCTTCTCCTCCAGTTCCTTGCGAGCCTGGGCGATCTTCGACCGGAAATGGGCGGAAAGCTTCTGAAAGTCCTCCGGCCGCAACAGGTTGGCGTCGGACTTCAAGAGATCCACGAGCTCCCTGGTATCCAGCTGTTCCTCGGTCTCCGCCACCCTGCTCTTCCAGACCAGGCTGAAAGACAAACCGCTGGAGGTATCCATCCCTTCCATCAGGGCGTTCATCTTTTTGACCCACTGCTCGCTGTTGTAGATCCGGGCGCGAATCTTCTTGCTGATGGTGTTGGCCAGGATATCCTCAAAAAGTTGCCGGTCGCTCTCCAGCAACAGCTTTTCGTTTTCGGTGATCGACTCCTCCAAAAACCGGAGCAGATCATGGAAGTTGACGTCCTTCCCCTGAATCCTGGCCGTGAGATCCAGGCGCCGGAGATCGCGCTGGATCGCCATCAATTTCAATTCCTGTTCCGCAACCGCCGCAACCGCCTCATCCACCGCCTGCCCGGCGCCGCTTTCCTTTTCCGCTGCAACATCTGGCACGGCCTCCGCCACGGCCACCGCAGCCGTTGCGCCGGCCGCCGCGCCGGCCGCTGTTTCCCATTCTCCTTCCAGGCTCCCCGATGGGTTGAAAAGATACGCCATGGCCAGGTTGTACTCGCTCAGATACTGCCGGTTGTCGTGGTATCGCACCTGAAGGAGTGTCCCGTAGTCCTCCCTGCCCTTGTTCTCCCGCCCGAAGTCCTTGAACTTCTCCCCTATCCTCCGCGCCAGCGCCAGGAGATCTTCGCCGCTTTCCCCGTCTTCCCGGTCCCGGACATAGCCCAGCTGGTACTCCAGCTCAAAACCCTCCTGGTGGATCTCCCTTACTTTTTGCCAGAACCCGATCTCCCGGCTTAAGGCAGTTAGCTTCTCCTCCGCCTCTTGAGACCTGGTCTCCCCTTCCTGGCTCCGGCGGGTCTCCGTCTCGATCCGGGCGGGGATGGCCTCCAGACGGCGAAGGCAGTCCTCCATCTCCTGCTTTACCGCCTCATAATCCAATTTGCCCAGCATCTCCCGGTATTGCTGGATAATCTCCCGCTCCTGGCCGAGCTGGCGGCGGACCTGCTCCAGGTCATGCCGCAGGTTGTCCAGATCAAGTTCCAGGTCGCGGAGCTGCTCTTCGAGGTAGCTTCTCTGTTGCCTTCCCGCCAGATACCGGGAATGGCCGGTCTCCAGTTCCCGCAACTGGTCGGCGTAATCCCCGGCGACTTCCTCCGCCTCCTCATATGCCTCCACATTCACCGGTATCCCAATCTTTACGGTCAACTCCCGGATCTCGCCCTGGATCTGCTGGAGGAGCTTGTAGCACTGGTCGACATAGGCGTTCTTCACCGCAACCAGTTTCACCGCGCTTTCCAGAACCAGCCGGGCTTCCTGCCAGGTGGCCGCCGCGGTCTCCAGATCATCTTTCCCCGGGAAAGCTTTGAACTCTCTTTGCAATAACTGCAATCGTTCATCCGCCCCGGCAATCTTTTCATTTATCCCGGCAATCTCCGCCTGCAGCGCGGCAATCTCCGCCTGCAACCCGTCAATTACCTCCTGCCGGTATCTCCTGCGGGCCTCGGCTCCGATGAATTTGGGCCGGCAGGCGCCGCTCACCTTCCCTTTCAACAGGCCGCCCAACCCATACTCTCCCGTACTGGTCAGGTAAACCCGATCGTCGCTGTCTTCAATCCACAGGCTGCGCACGGTGGAATCGATCACCTCGGCGGTGATCCGGCCATCCGCCGGAGCCACCGGCCGCAACCATCTTGACAGATCCACGGTGAGCAACTGGAACCTGGGAAATAGATACCGGTCGGCCATCCCCGGATCCATCCGAAACAGACGGCTTCGGGACTCTTCCGGAACAATCAGGGCGTCCAGCAGGCCAAGTTCGCCCAGGGCTTCTTCGATCCGGCCCCGCAGCTCTTCTGGGAGGTCCTCCCGAAAATCCACCGCCTGGTAAAACGGCAGATAAGGGATACCCTCGCGGGTCAGCCGCTCCCTGTTCAGCGCGACCTTCTCCTCCCGGGGCGGCTCCGGATCCTTTTTGCTCTTCCATCCGGCCAGTTCCTGCTCTTTTTCCCGCAGGCGCTCCTGCTGGTTGGCTTTTTCCGCCTGCCACCCGGAACGTTCCTCCACCAGCCGGCTCTCCGCGGCATGGTAGACCTCCCGCGCGGCGGACAGAAGATCGTCGTAACTCTGCTCCGGATAGGCATTTATGGCGCGCTGCAAGTGGATCATCGTCTCCGCGTCGGGCTTCAACAGCTGGTTCCCGTTCTTCCAGATATGTACTTTTTCGACAAACTCCTCTTTGATCTCCCCCAACAATTTTTCGGCCTTCTCCCGATTGGCCTGGGCATCCTCCTTCTCCCGCCTGGCCCGTTCCAGTTCCCCGTAAGCCTGATCGTAGACCCGGTTTTGTTCGCGCTCGGCCTGCAGTTTTTTGCGGGCGGCGGTGATCCGCCCCCGGTAGCGTTGCAACTCCCCCTTGAGCAGGCTCCAGGAGTATTCCGCCGCCAGGTTGGCCTGCAATTCGCCTTGCATGAAGAAGTGCTCATCAAAATGCAGCTGGCCGGCCAGGTCCGACATGTTCTTTAATATGCCGCCAAGGCTCGCCTCCAGCCGGGAATTGCCCTCCTCGGCCCGCCGCAGCTCTTCCCGGAGTTTTCGTTCCCGGCCTTCCTTTTGCTCGCGCTGCTGCTCCTTTTGCCGCTGGTTCTCTTCCAGAGCCGCCACCGTCTTTCGCCGCTCCTCGATCTCCCTGAGGAAGCGAAAACTGTCGTGCTGCAACAACTCCCGCTGTTTCAGCTCCAGCGCCGCCCGGCTGCTCTTGAGCTCCTGGAGTTTCGTCTCCGCGTCCAGATGCTGCTTCAGGTACTGCCCGCGCAGCTGTTCCTGATCCTGGGCCTGCCTCTCCCGGCGGCCAAGTTCGTGGTGGCTGCTCAAAAAATTTCTGGCCTTCTCCCACAGGATAAACCGGTTGTACCTGTCAAACTCCTTGCCCAGCCTGTCGGCGGCCTTTTTGCTTTCCTGCAGGTGATCCAGCTGGCTCTTGATGTTATCCATGTTTTCAATGGCTTCCGACATCGGCCGCAGGTCCTCATCGCTGAGCGGCTGCAAGGAATTGTTCAGGATATCGTAGATCACCGTGGGCTTAAAATCCTTGGAAAGCTTCGGCGTACGCAACTGGACCAGCAATTTGATGAGCTCATCATAGTCCTCAAGGCTCTCAAAGCCGAACAACAGGTTGTTGACCATGTCCATGTAGTCCTTCTGCCGGTCATGGACCTGCCCGCCCTCGCCGATGCGGTTCTTCAACTCCTGTTTGCTCAAGGGGACCTTCTCCCCCAGGTCTTTATACAGGAAAAAATTCCGGCCCACCCGGCGCCCGTCGGTGATGGCGAAACTCCAGAAGTCCAGGCCCTTGCCGCGTCTGGCGTGCAGCCCAATCCCCAGGGTGAGGTAGTTGCCGCTCTCCTCCTTGAGAAATTCCATGTACAGATAGCCGGTGCGTTCCTCTTCGCCCAGCTCTTCCTCGCCCAAAAGGTAGTCCTCCAGCTTGCGGGCCCGGGAGCCGAAGGGATCAAGCCGTTCCGGGCTCCGGTTCCCGTCCAGAAGCAACGGGATGAAACTCTGCATGGTGACGGATTTCCCCGAACCGTTGGCGCCGCGCAACAACAGCCGCCCTCCGGAAAACTCGAATTCTTCCTCATCGTAGTACCAGTAGTTCACCAACCCGATCCGGTTGATGAGCCAGCGGTTATTCCGGTAATCCGGGGTATTCCGATTATCCGGGTTATTCCGATCATTCACGGGCCTCTCCTCCAAAATCCTCGGGATACCTGCCGGTCGCCTTGCCCGCCAGCGGCAACAATCGGAGTTCCTGGCGGTTGCTTCCCGGCTCGAGCATGGAAAAACCGGACATATAGGCGATTACCTCTTCGTACAGCTTCGCGTCCGGCATCTCCCGGAACTCCTTGCTCCAGCCGCCGGAGAATTCTTTCCGGCAATGGTCGATCACCCGCTCCAGCTGGTTCCGGGAGATCAGGATCAGATCGTCCTCCCGGACCTGCAGCTCCCCGGCGGAGACCAGCCGGCGCAGCTCGGCGTTGACCTGCAGGACGATGGCCGAGATGGTTTTCTGTTCCGGAAAGGCCGATTTGAATTGTTTATCGCCGTTCAGAACCAGAAAGGCGCTGTTCTTGTGCACGTGAAGCTGGCTCTCCAGATAGTCCTCTATTTCCTTCTGGATCGTCGAGCGGAAGTTCTTGATGTACAGAAAATCCGGGTCGTCAGCCCCCTCGGCATAGACCGCGGGAGACAGGAAGATCCGGCGATAGACCCGGTGGCGCCTGACCGCGCCCCGCTCCCGGTCCATCTCCAGCCACTCGTCGTCTTCCAGATCCCGCCAATTGGCGTAGGATAGAATATTGCGCGAGAAGTTGCGCACGAAGTAACGAGAGACGCCGGTATTTTCGTAGAGCACCTCGGTCTCCACGGTCATGGTAAAATCGCGATCATCGCCGTCATCGACCCTGATCAGGCCGAGGTTGGCCGCGAAATTCAAGACCTTCACCAGATATTTGCGGTGGCGGTACAGGGTCCAATCGATCTTCTCTTCCCCCGGAAAAGTGGACTGGATAAACTCCGTGACCTGCGACAGCACAAACTGTTCCTGGACGCCGTAATCCTCCAGGAAGACCAGCAACAGGCATAAAAAGGCATACTCCAGGCGGTCCTCAAACTCCTCAATCCCCATCCAGCCCTCCACCTTGCCAGGAAGCTTCTCCAGCTTGATCAGGTAGGGATTGATCAGCAACCTGTACCCCAGCCGGCTCTCCAGGAACGGTTTCAACCGGGGGCTGGCGTCTTTGAGCGTCTGGTACAGCTCCTTGTCCTGTTCCTTGATGATCCAGTAGTTCTCCAGCAGCGCCTCAAACTCTTTCATCTGCGACTCCTTGCATGATCCCGTATCGTAAGCCTGGACCTACGCCCCCTCAAATCGGAGCTTGTACGCCGGCATCTCCAGCCGGCCATCGTCGCACCGCAGAGTGCATCTGGCCCCTCCCGGCGGATCCATCAAGCGGAAGGCCCGCCCGTCCTCGGTCTTGCCGGTGCGATCTCTGGCGGCGCAGGCTTTCCCCACCCACCGCAACAAGGTGGTCCGGACATAAGGCGGAATCTGTGGCAGGACGGCAAAGTCGATCTGGTCATCGCGGATGTATCCTTGAATAACCTCCCGCTCCAGCTGGAGATCTTGAATATGCTGGTGATAAAGCCGTTGTTTGAAGCCGCTTTTGTCGGCAATCGGGTTTTTGGCGGCCTTCTCCCGGTAGGTCCGGACGTGGGGCCGGATCTCCACAACCAGCGGGGGCTCGGCGTAGACACTGCTGTTGATGCTCTCGGTGACCCGCTCCAGATCCCCCTTCAGGTGGCGGGAATTAAAGACGCCGAAAGCCAGGGCCGACAGCTTGTGGCATTCCTCCAGGCTTTTAGCGGCCAGAAACAGCTCGCATAACTTCTTGTACTCTTCCTTGCGGTTGGCGGCGCTGTTCCGGCTTTCCACGATCTGCGCCGCGTAACGGGTGATCTTCCGGATCAGTTCATTGGTAATCTCAAAAAGCTTGACCACTTCGCTGTCGCGCTCGTTGGCACGCCGGCCGGTGCGTTCGGCGGCACGATCGGCGGCGCCTTCGCCGGCGCCCAGAAACCACCGCCGGATGCTCCGCCACCGCCCCTGGATGGTTTCAAACATTTCTTCTTCATTTACGGTCTCCAGGCGCGGGATGGACTTCTCATAATTAAAGGCTTTCTCCAGCACGACCCGGACCTGCGCTTCCCCAAAATTTTTCAAGGTCGCCTCGATCCAGTAAGAATTGGTCTGCAGCCCCTTGACAAATTCCCGCAGGTACTCGATGATCGAATCTTTGTAGGCGATGAACGCGGTGGTCTTCATCAACTCTTCCGCGCGCAAGCTGTGAAAGCTTCTGATATAGTCCTGGTAGTTCTGGTTCAGGCTTTTGAAATCCGTATTTAACTCCCGCCACCAGGGGCCGACGGTCCTGGAATCCGCCCCCGCCATCTCCGGAAGCCTTTGCAATGCTTCCTTGATCCGCTCAATCAGGCTCGGCTCCAGCGATGCCCCCTCCACGAGCAAATTTTCCAGGGTGATGGTCATCCGCTCGATCTCCACGGAGTACTCCGAGAGCTGGTAGCGGAACTGCTTGTTCTTGAACTCCGCCACGGTGCTGGCCTTGGAGGTGTCCTGCACCGGCACCAGGTTGCCCCATTCCACCAGAACCTCCAGGTCTAGCTGGCACTGCTCCAGGGTGTAACCGGCAAACTCCGGATGCGGGCGTAATTCCGCAAAGACATCCTCCTTATACAGCCAGTATCTGAGCCGTTCGTACTCCTGGTAAAAAAGCCGCATGATCGGCCGGTAGCGCCAGGAATTCTCCGCGGCCAGATATTTGACCTCCTGAATCGGTTTGGTTAGTTTCGAATTTAACTGCATTTTTAAGCTTTATCCTTTTAAAAACCGGATGTCTTCTACTTGAGTTATTGGTTCAACATTCTTTGCAAATACCCTTCTCCCGTAATGCCCTCGTTCGTCTTACCCGATTTCGATAAAACGGGCCAGCGGGGGAAACATATTAATATCTCAGTTATTCGGCTTAGCCCGTTATTCGGATCCACCGGGAGGATTAAGAGTGCACCACTTCGTGCCCAGCCAGGTTTTCGTGCAACCCGACGCTCTGGCTTATCCTGCCACCCGGCAGGCCACCAGCAAGTTGAAGCAACTTGGTGTTCCGATCACCGTCACCAGCCGGGTCCCTGCCGCCGGTCGCGAACTCTCCCCGGCGGAACGCTACCGTGAAGCCAAACGGACGCTTTCGTTGCGGGTCCGCAAAGAACTCGACTTTGCCAGCTGCAAACCGTCGGCGCACTACCAACTCCCCCTTACCAGCAGTTGCCCCGGCCTGTGCGAGTACTGCTATCTTTCCACTACCCTGGGGCCAGGCCCGTATATCCGGGCATATGTCAATGTGGAAGAAATATTGAGCCGGGCTGAGAAATACATTCAACAACGCTTGCCCGACGAGACCTATTTCGAAGGAGCCGCCACCTCGGATCCGGTGCCGGTGGAGTACCTTACCGGATCCCTGGCGAAAGCCATCGAGTTCTTCGCCCGGCAATCAAAGGCTCGCTTCCGGTTCGTCACCAAGTTCACCGACATCGACAGCCTGCTGAAGGTTGAGCATGGCGGGCATACCCGCTTTCGCTTCAGCATCAACTCCCAGCATGTCATAGAAAAATTCGAGCATGGAACGCCGCGATTGAAGGCCCGGATTGCCGCCGCAAACCGTGTGCTGCACGCCGGGTATCCCCTGGGTTTTCTAATCGGCCCAATCCTGGTCTTTGAGCATTGGGAAAAAGCATATGCGGAAATGTTCGAGATGTTGAGGGATGGGCTGGATGAAATCATTAACGCGGACGTTACTTTCGAACTGATCACCCACCGGTTCACACGAAGGGGTAAAGAACTGCAACTTGCGGTTTTCCCGGAGACCGAACTTCCTCTTGAGGAGGACGAGCGCCGGTTCAAGTTCGGACAGTTCGGCTACGGCAAATTTGTTTACCGCAAAGAAACAATGAGCCAGTTTGACGAATATTTCACCCGGACTATAGGGAACATGTTTCCGCGAGCCCGCATAGAATACCTGGTTTGACAAGCTCACCTTTCCCGCAACAACCCCAGCTCGCGCAGGTCGGCCAGCAGCTTTTCGGGATCGGACGCCACCACGAAGACTTCCTGGACCAGGCCGGTTCCCTTGGCAAGCAGCTTCACCGTCCCGCCCTGCGTGTACTGGTAGAAGAGCCCGCTTTCGGTGCCGTGCTTCCGTTTGATCTGCCCCGGGAGCACGCTGGTGGCAAACGGTGATTGCGAGACGGCCGCAAAGAGGCTTTTCATGTCGTTGGTAGTCGAGTGTTCGTGCTTGACCTTGTTGGTGCGGAATTTCATCTTTTCAACATAGCCTTCCCTTTTCTGATAATCTCATCATGCAAGAAATCGCCCCGCCGGGCGTTACGGTATTGCTCCAACGAATAAGGACGGGGAGATAGATCATAATCTATCTGTTCAGCAAGTCTTTTAAGGGTCACCATCTCTTCTATCCTGTCTTTCCCGAGATCAGGACTGATGATGGCCACATCAATGTCGCTATCTTCGCGGGCATGTCCAGAAGCATGAGAGCCAAATAGGATAGCTTCGCGAACATCAATATTATTCTTCCGCAACAAATTTATATATTTGCGTATCGTCACCCCAACTTGCTTGCCAGCCATTTAAATTCCGCCTCCGTCTTCGGAGTTACAGTATCAATATACCACTAACGGGATGAAAATTAAAGCACCTGAGGTTAGCTTTGTTAGCTTTACGCCCCCGATCAAAATGGTGTATAATAATGCCCAAGGAGCGCATAAAAAAGCACCTGGGGGAGTTTTATTTGGACATCGTCATCGCGGGACAACGATACATACGGAAAAGCGGGCGCCTGTCCGACCTTGGCCAACTGGCCCGTGAAATGGGCCTGGCCAGGCCCGGGCAAGCAATACTCATTAGCGGTGGCGAAACCGCCCTGTCGGTGGCCGCCGGCAAGCTGCAAGCGAGCCTGGCCGCGGCCCTGGGCGAGGAGACGTCGATCCGCCAGTACGTGTACGGTAAGGATTGCACGGAAAAAACCATCTCCGCCCTGGCCGGAGAATTGGCCCGCGCCGGGGCCGGCCTCCTCGTGGCCGCTGGCGGCGGCAAAGCGCTGGACACCGCCAAGGCCGCGGCCTTCCGGGCGCGCATCCCGCTGGTCACCGTCCCGACCATCGCGGCCACCTGCGCCGCCGTCACCGCCCTGTCGGTGATCTACTCGGACACCGGCCAGTACCTGCGGATGGAGTACGCCGTGCAGACCCCGTCCCTGGTTATCGTGGACACCGACATAATCGCGGCGGCTCCCCGGCGCTACCTCCGGTCCGGCGTGGGCGACACCCTGGCCAAATGGCACGAGGTGAACGCCACCGCCCAGAAAGCCCTCCTGGACCCTGAAATCGGCGGAACGGCCGCTTCCTTCGCCGTTCAATCGGCGCGCGCGGCGGCCTACCAGTGTTACCAGGCCCTGCTGGTCCACGCGCCGGCCGTTCTGGGCGACCGATCAAGCCCCAGCGCTGCATCTCCCGGGGAAACACCAGAAACCGTTTCAACGAAGGCAGCTTCAACGAAAACAGTTGTGCCGGAAACCAGCTTGCTGGAGGCGGTCGTGGACGCCGTCATCCTCCTGGCCGGCCTGGCCAGCGGCCTGGGGGGCAAGGCCTGCCGGACGGCCTGCGCCCACGCCGTGCATGACGCGCTCACCAGCCTGCCGGAAGCTTCGCGCCTTCTCCACGGCGAGCTGGTGGCCTTCGGCGTCCTCTGCCAGGCGGCGGTGGAGCACAAACCCGCCCGTGAGCTTCAAGAATTGATGGGTTTCTACCGGCGGCTGGCACTGCCCGTTTCACTGGCGGATCTGGGCCTGGCCACCGATGATCCACGGTTGATCAACGTCGCCAGCCAGGCGGCCGCTTCTCCGGACATGCAGAATATGCCCTTTGCGGTATCGGCCGTCGACCTTCTGGACGCCTTCCGGCTCTTGCCCTCGCTTGCCGGATCATCAACCGGCCAAACCGGCGCATCAACCGGCCAAATCGGCGCATCAACCGGCCCAACCGGCTCACCGGCTGGCCCAACCGGCTCATCGGCAGACCAGACCGGCGCGCGCGGCGCCTATCCCGTCCCCGCTTCGGCGCTGGCGCGCCCGGAGATCTTCGACGCCCGGCCCTTTGTGCCCGGGGTCTACGACCGCGAACCCGCCGCGCTGCGGAAAGAGCTTGGTTTGCCGGAAGTGATCAAGCTTTCTTTCAACGAAAATACGCTGGGGCCTTCTCCCGCAACTCTCAACGCCATGCGCCGGGCGCTGGAGGACTCGGCCTACTACAACGATTCCGCCGGCCGGGAGCTCCGGCAGGCCCTGGCCCGGGAAAACGGGCTCCGCCCCGAAAACATCCTCTTGAGCAACGGCGCCGACGAAATGATCGGCATCATCTGCCAGACCTTTCTCCGGCCAGGCGAAGAGGCCGTCGTCTCGGATCCGACCTTTGGCTCCTATGCTTCCAGCGCGGCAATCATGGGCGGCCGGGTCAAAAAGGCGCCCCTCAAGGATTTCCGTCATGATCTGGACGGGCTTCTCGCCGCATGCAGCCCCCGGACCAAGCTCCTGTTTCTGTGCAACCCCAACAATCCGACCGGAACCTACGTCAATCAGGGCGAGTTGCTGGACTTTGTGAAGCGTCTTCCCGCGCACGTGCTTCTGGTGCTGGATGAGGCTTACCGCGAATATGTCACGGCCGGGGACTTCCCGGCGACGGGCGATTTTCTGCATAAATATTCCGCCCGCATCATTCTCATCCGGACCTTCTCCAAGATCCACGGGCTGGCCTCGCTCCGGGTGGGATACGGCCTGGCCGGGGAAGACCTGATCGCCTGGATGGAGAAGGTCAGGCTGCCCTTCAACGTCAACCGGATTGCCCAGGCCGGCGCTCTGGCCAGCCTGAACGATCCGGAGCACCGCCGGAGAGTCAAGTCCGCCGTCACCGCGGAAAAAGAGTATTTATACGGCGCTTTTCGCCGGTTGGGCCTCGAATTTCAAGAGTCCCAGGCCAACTTCATCCTGGTAAAGATCGGCCGGGACGCCGACGCCGCCTGCAGCCAACTGCTCTCCGCCGGGCTGGTCTTACGCTCCGGTTCCGCTTTTGGCCTGCCCGATCACCTGCGGGTGTCGGTGGGCAGCCATCCCGAAAATGAGCGGTTTGTCGCCGAACTGTCCAGGGTGCTCGTGGAATAATCTGGCGCCCGAGGCGTCGAACCCCTCTATTGCAATAAAATACATGTTGATTTATAATTATACCATACCTGACGGGATGTTTCAGTCGACTTCGGATATTAGTTGGATTTTGGATGGAGGTAATATGGAAATGGCGAGGATTTTTACCAGACAAACCTTCCTGATCGCCTTGCTGGCGCTTTCACTGGCCATGGGGTTTGGCCTGGCCGGCGGCGGCGCCCTGGCGGCCAAACCGGCTGACGCAATCAAGATTAGCCTGCCGACATGGTCCGGCTATGCCCCGTTGCTTCTGGCGAAAGAAAAGGGCTATTTTGAAAAACACGGCGCAAACGTGGAATTCGTGGTCATCCAGGGCCTGGCGGAACGCAAGCAGGCTCTGGCCGCCAACCGCATCCAGGGAATGGCCACCGCCCTCGACGTCCATGTCACTCTGGCCGCGGCGGGCATTCCCATCAAAGTGGTGGTGGCCATGGACCACTCCAGCGGCGGCGACGGAATCCTGGCCAAACCGGGCATCAAGAGCCTGGCGGATCTCAAGGGCAAGACGGTGGCCTTCATGCAAGGGTCCACCAGCCACCTCTTCTTCCTCACCGCCCTTGAGAAGAGCGGCGTGCCGGAAGATGCGGTGAAGGCCGTGGATATGACCGCGGGCGACGCGGGAGCAGCTTTTGTGGCCGGCAAGGTGGATGCCGCGGTCACCTGGGAACCCTGGCTGTCCAAGGCCGAAAAAGAGGGCGCCGGCAAGGTGCTGGTCTCCACCAGAGACTTTCCGGGCCTGATCGTGGATTCGCTGGCGTTCCGCGCCGATACGGTCAAGCAGAACCCGGAGGCCATCAAAGGGATTGTGGCCGCCTGGTACGAGGCCATCGAATTCTGGAAGGCCCATCCGGATGAAGCCAACGCCATCATGGCCAGGGCGCTCAACTGGTCGGTGGCCGAATTCGCGGAAACCCTTCCCGGACTGAGCTTTTACGACAAGGCGGCCAACCTGGCGTTCTTCGGCACGCCAAAAGCTCCCGGAGCCATTTATGCCACCGCCAAACGGGCCGCCGACTTTTATTACAACAAAAAGGTCATCGACCGCAAGCCCGACATCAACGAGATGATCGACGCCGCGTTTTTGAAATGAGACGCAGTGCACCGCGGGTTAAAGCACCGCGGTTTTGAAGCGAAATGGGAGGCATTTTTCAGTGTCCATGCAAATCTCCCGGCCGGCCAGGAGAAGCGGTGGCTTCCGCAAGCTCTGGCGCCCGAAAGAAAAGATACCGCAGGCTCTGGCGGTGGTTCTGGGAAGCAGCGCCTTCGCCCTGGTGTTATTGGCCTGGTCCGTGCTCACTTACGGTGGCTTCGTGCCACCGTTGTTCTTGCCATCGCCCACCGAAGTAATCGTTTCCGGATATCGCGCCTTCACCCAATTCGGCCTCTGGAACGACATTGCCGCCAGCGTCTACCGCGTCTCCGCCGGGTGGTTTCTGGCCGCCTTGCTTGGCGTGCCGCTGGGCATCCTGATGGGAAGCTTGCGGGTGGTGGCCGCGTTCATCGAGCCGCTCATCGGCTTCATCCGTTACATGCCCGCCTCGGCGTTCATCCCGCTGCTCATCCTGTGGGTGGGCATCGACGACTCCGAAAAGATCGCGGTGATCTTCATCGGCACCTTCTTTCAACTGGTGATCATGATCGCCGACGTGGCCAAGAACGTGCCGAAGGACCTGCTGGAAAGCTCCTACACCCTCGGCGCCCGGCCGGGTCAGGTCCTCTGGCGCATCCTCCTGCCGGCCTCGCTGCCCGGCATCGTGGACACCCTGCGGATCACCCTGGGCTGGGCCTGGACGTATCTGGTGGTCGCGGAGCTGGTGGCCGCCGCTTCGGGGCTGGGCCACATGATCATGGACGCCCAGAGGTATCTCCGCACCGCCAACATCATCGTCGGCATAGTCATTATCGGCCTTCTGGGCATGGTCCTGGATCTCTTCTTCAAGATGTTGCACCGGGGGCTGTTTCCCTGGATGAGCCGGGAGGGGAAGGGCTGATGAGCGCCAAACTGCGGGTGGAGGGCGTATCCAAGGTTTTTGCGGCAAAAAGGCAACCCGTAACCGCGCTGGAAGATACCAGTTTTTCCGCGGCGGAAGGAGAGTTTGTCACCATCCTCGGCCCGTCCGGGTGCGGCAAGTCCACCCTGTTGCGGATCATTGCAGGTCTCGAAGAGCCTTCGTCCGGCTCCATCTGGATTGGTGATCGCCCGGTGAACGAACCCGGCGCCGACCGGGGGATGGTCTTTCAAAGCTACACCCTGTTTCCATGGCTGAGCGTCCTGGACAACATCGGATTCGGGTTGCGGCTCAAGGGAAGCTCCCGGCCGGAGCGGGACCGGATCGCCCGGCATTACCTCGAAAAGATCGGCCTGGCGGAGTTCGCCCGGGCGTACCCTTCGGAACTCTCCGGCGGCATGAAGCAGCGGGTGGCCATCGCCCGGGCGCTGGCCAACGATCCGGAAGTTCTGCTCATGGATGAACCTTTCGGCGCCCTGGACGCCCAGACCCGGATGCTCATGCAGGAATTGCTGCTCCAGGTCTGGGAGGAGTCGCACAAGACCGTCCTTTTTGTGACCCACGACGTGGAGGAAGCGATCTTCATGGCGGACCGGGTCTACGTGATGACCGCCCGTCCGGGACGGCTGAAGGCGGAGATAAACGTCCCCCTCCCGCGGCCGCGCACCTACGAGATGAAGTCGGAACCTGTCTTCGCCCAACTCAAAAAAACGCTCATGGACCTGATCCGGCAAGAGAGCTGGCGGGCCCTGAATGCGATCTGAAACGCGATCTGATGTCTAAAATGCGATCTAAAACGCAGTATATGCAGTCTATTTAGAATCAAAAATGTCCAGAGCGGTAAGAGCGAGGGCCTTGGCGGCGAGCAGCATCGCCCGGTGGCCCTCCGGTGAGGCGGCCGCCCGGCAAAAAGCCTCGGAATGGCCGGGGACACCCCGGGGGACGATGGCCAGGTAAGGATGAGCGCAGGGTATGAGGTGGCTGACCGTGCCAATATCCGAGGAGAACCTGGCCGTACCGGCTTCCTCCCACTCGACGCCGAGGGCGGTGAGATTCTGCCCGAGAAGATCAAGAAGCCGCCGGTCCGGGATGAAATCCGCGTAAGTCTTGGCCCACTGGGCGAACTCGACCCTTGTGCCGGTCGCCAGGGCCGCACCCCGGGCGCAATCCCTGACGCGTTCAACGACGGTGGTTAACGAAGCCAGGGTCTCGGCACGAACGTTGAGTTTAACCTCGGTGAAATCAGGGATGGTATTGGGAGACTCACCGCCGTGGCTGATAATCCCGTGCACCCTGACATCCGCGGTCAGATGCTGGCGCAAGGCATTGACGGCGTTAAAGAACAGCACCGCCGCGTCGAGCGCATTCAGGCCGGATTCCGGCGAACCCGCGGCGTGCGCGGCGCGCCCATGAAAGGAAAGCACCAGGCTCTCACGCGCCAGAAGCGGTGTCGTAAGGACGTTACAATCGCCAAAATGAAACATCATCGCCGAGTCGATATCCGCGAAGGCGCCCGCCTCGGCAAGATGCACCTTGCCGCCGGCCTGAGGCACGGTGCCCTCCTCGGCCGGCGTCCCGAATACCACCACGGTACCAATCAGGTCTTCGCCCAGCTCGGCAAGAGCCAGCGCCGCTCCCGCCGAGGCGACTCCGGAAAGGTTGTGCGCGCAGGCGTGGCCGATTCCCGGCAAAGCATCATACTCGGCAAGGAAAGCGACTTTGATCCTGCTTTCCCGGTGTTCCTCGGACGGCCGCGCCAACCCGTGCGCCGGCGTTTCAAGCGCAGCCCGAAACGCAGTAGCAAGGCCCGTGTACGGGAGCATCACCGTGAAACCCGCCTCCGCCAGGGCATGAGTAAGAAGCGATGCGGCCCGGTGCTCCGCAAAACCCAGCTCGGGATGACTGTGTATCTCATCGGCCAGGGAGATCAGCTCCGCCGCATGTTCGTCCACCCACGAAACGGCGCGTTTCTTAAGCGCCGCGAGGTTCTGTTGACAGGTTGGCATTGCGTTGTCACTCCTCCACAACCGGAATGAGGCGCCGCGCATCGACGTCGACGAGGCCCCGGTCGGAGAGCTTGACGCGCGGGCTTGTCGTCAGCGTCACCATGGTCAGGAACATCAAACCCCGCCGGTGGGTTACGCCAAGCTTTTGCAGTGCGGCCTCAAATTCCTTCACCTTCCGGCTGATCACCGCCACGGGCGCATCGGAAAGCAGTCCCGCCACCGGCAACGGGACGAGCGTTTTGATCTCGCCGCCCTCAACCGCAACCAGTCCTCCACCCGCGTCCACCAGGCAATTCGCCGCCAGGGCCATATCCCGCGGGTCGGCGCCAATAATCACGAGGTTGTGGCTGTCGTGAGCCACCGTCGAAGCCACCGCGCCGCGCATACGGCCGTATCCGCTCAGGAAGCCAAGCGACCGCCGCCCATTGACGCCGTGACGTTCGCAGACAGCCACCAGGGCCAGATCCTCCGCCAGGATGGGACGGCCGGCCTTGAACGTAATTACCCGCGTTTCGAGTTCCGTCAGGGTGTTTTCCCCATTGGCTCGGATCACCCGGCACCGCCTGGCCCCATCCAGACCCGCGAAGGTAAAGTCGTCTCCGGTCAAGCGCGGGACCATCAGAGGCTTTATGCTCGTATTTGCCACGCCGGTATCGGCTACGCTCAACCGAAGGATCTCGCGGCCGCCGATAAAAACCCGTTCAACCTGAAGCCGGGTCAAATCCGGGGTCAGGAAGAAATCGGCGTAGCACCCCGGTTGGAGGGCGCCAAGCCGCGATAAGCCCATCAGCCTCGCCGGCCGGATCGTCGCCGACGCAAGGGCCTCCAGGGGCGGAAGGCCGAGGCTGATTGCCCGGCGTACATTACCGGTCAAATGACCCTCGGTAAATCCGCTCGGCGGAAAATCGTCGGTGACGAACACCACCCTGTCCAGCGCCGAGGGTCCTCCTGGTGCTGGCGAGGACTCGCCTTCCGGTTCGTGATGCTCCAGCAGTTCTAAAAGAAGGGCGATGTTCTCCGGCGAGATCGACTTCTCCTGAAGTTGAACCCAGACCCCCAGCCTGATCTCATCCCGGATCTTCTCCGGGTTCATCAGAGTATGATCCGTCGAGATCCCCGCGGCAAAATAGGCGGCTCGCGCAACGCCTGTCAGCGACGGGCAATGGCCCTCAACGAGCCATCCTTGCTTGCGGGCCTCCGCAAGTATCGCCGTCGCCCTCGCCTCACCGTCCACCACGGCCCGGAAGTCCATCATTTCGCCGAGGGCAATCAACCGCTCGTCCAGGGCGAAGATCCGGCGGATCTCCCCAGGCCCCCAATTCGCCCCGGAAGTCTCAAGCTCGGCCGAGGTGGCCGGGACGCAACTGGGAACAGAGAAGAAAAAGCGCAACGGCAGGTCCCGGCTGGCCTCGAGCATGTAGCGAACCCCGTCCTCGCCCAGGACATTGGCGATCTCGTGGGGGTCGGCGACAACGGCCGTCGTGCCGGACGGCGCCACGGCCTCCGCGAAACGGCGAGGGGTCACGAAGCTGCTCTCGATGTGCGTGTGCACGTCCAGAAGGCCGGGCACGGCGTAGCAACCGCCCCCGTCCACCACCTGCACATCGGGGCCGCCGGGGGTGGAAGCCTCCAGCTCTCCGCGGGGCGCAGGAAACTCCATCTCGCCGCCGGCTGCCAAAACCAGTCCATTCTCGATCCAGAGCGGGCCGGGAACGATTGTCTTATGGACCACGTCCACGACGCGCACGTTGCGAACGATCATCCGTCGCGGCCCTCCGGATCGGTTCCCGCTGGTTACAGGCACCAGGTTCACCTCCCTTGCGCGCTGGCCGCCCCGGCGCTCGCGAGCAACTCGATCGCCCGGAGCGCAATCAGGATCTCCTTGCGCTCGGCAATTTTAAAGAGGCGGTCCTTCTCCTCCAGCGCCGGCTGTTCGGCAAGCCAGATGTTGGAGTCGGTCCCGACGATCGCCCCGCAGCGCGCGCGCCGCGCGGAAGCGACGACAAACAGCGTGGCGCACTCGTTCTCGGAGACCATCACGCCCGCCGTCTTGAGCTTTTCGTTGAGTTCCTTGTCCTGAACGTAGTAGGCGTCCCGGGTGAAGCTCAGGCCATGGTATCCTTTCTCCCCTTGCTCTCGCGCAGCGGCCAAAAGCGCGTTGGTCACCTCCAGATCGGCGATCGCCGGAAACTGGACCGGCAGGTAAGCCTGGCTCGTCCCCTCCCCCCGGTAGGCGCCGGTCACGACCACCACGTCGCCGATCGGAAGGTACTCCTGGCGGGCGCCGGCGGAACCAACCCGGATAAAGGTGTCCGCCCCGACCTTTATCAACTCCTCAATGGCAATGGACGCCGACGGGCCACCGATGCCGGTCGAGCAGACACTCACGGGGATGCCGTGAAATGTCCCGGTGAAGACCGTATACTCACGATTCTCCGCAACGAGACGGGGATTTTCGAAGTACTCCGCGATCCGCCTGGACCGCGCCGGGTCTCCAGGGAGCAGCACGTAGCGCCCGACATCGCCGGGGACGCACCGGATATGTTTCTGAAGCCCAGGTTGAGTCATTTGCCAACCTCCCGTATAAATTTAAGGCGCCGCGTATAATGGCAGACAGTAAAGAGAGCGGCCCGGTCGGCCGGGCCGCTCCTGCACAGTTTACGTCTAGTTGCCGGCAATCTCGCGATTCCAGCGATCCAGCCACTTGTCGCGTTGAGAATTGATGAAATTCCAGTCCAGCGTGATCAGACTGTTAATCATCGCCTTCCCCACGGTCAGAGTTTTAACCTCGGCCGGCGGGATCTTGACGAGCTTGTTGGTCGGCGAATCATTGATCAGGACGGCGCTGTCGTATTGCACCTTCCGCGAAAGCACGAAGTCGATGTATTTGAGCGCGAGGTCCTTCTTCCTGGAACCGGCGACGACGTTGAGCGTGTTGATCACGGCAACCGAGCCCTCCTTGGGATCAGCCCAGGTAGCGGACGGCACCACCTTGAGCAGGCCGTCCATGACCAGCTGCTGCGCCGGGGCCACCCAGATTTCGCCGCGCTCGAACATGTTGATCAGCTCAGATGATTTGTTGTAGAACTTGACCACGGCCGGCTTCAAGGTCTTCAGCTTTTTGAAGACGGCGTCGCTGTCCTTGAGTGACACCCCCTCCGCCTTGGCGATCATCGCAAGAAACATGGGCCCCTGAGTGGTGGAGAGTTCCGGCAGGGCAATGTGCCCGGCAAGGTCGGAGCGCCACAGGTCGTGGAAGCTCGTGATCGGCTTTTTCACCATGTCGGAGCGGTAGACGATGCCGAAGCGGGAGACGGTGTAGGCCGGGCCATAACCCGCCCCATTGGGCTCCCTGGCGAAGTCGTGGAGTTCGCTAAAGTTCTTGAGCTTTGTGTAGTCAAGCTTCTCGAAGATACCTTCCTGGATCAACTGCTCGGCAAAGTAGTCCGTCATGTGGACGACATCCACGCGTGGGTTGTTCTTGAACATCTTTAACTTGGCGATGCGCTCGGCGTTGTTGCCGAATTCGTAGACGATCTCCACGTCGTAAAGCTTCTCAAAAGGTTCCTGAATCGTCTTCTTGAAGATGTCATAGGCAAAACCCCAGGTGGAAACAACAAGCTGTTCCTTTGCATGGGCTGCGCCAACCGGCAAGGTCAAAATCGCGGCCAGCAACAAGGTAATAATTACTTTACGCTTCAACAACTTCGCTCTCCTCCCGATTCAATTAGTTTAGTTTTCTGTTCAGGAGCTAAAGAAGGATCAGGTTTCGTTGCATCATAAAGAGTGTTACCTGTTCACCTCTCTCGTGAACCGTTTCGTCCCTGGTCAGGACGTGAAATTCGGCCTCGCCGGCCTGCACCAGAAGCAACGTCCCGCGCCCCTTGCGTGTCGCCAGTTCCACCACGCCGCCCAGCCGGACACCGTCCCCGTCGAACCGGATGCCCGCCCCGAACGTCCCTTTTTCCAGCGCCACATCTTCAGCCCGTACCGCAACCTCCCGGCCGTCCGGCAAGCGGAAGATGTTCTCGAAGCCGACAAATTCGGCGACAAAACGGTTGGCGGGCCGGTCGAAGATCTCGCGAGACGTCCCCTTCTGCTCGATCCGGCCTGCGTTGAGCAGGATTACCTCGTCGGCGACCGCGAAGCATTCCTCCTGGTCATGGGTGACAAAAACCGTCGTCAGGCCGAATTGCTGCTGGATGCGTTTAAGTTCGGCCCGCATTCTGATACGGAGCAGGGCGTCAAGATTGGAGAGCGGCTCGTCCAAAAGAAGCACGCTGGGCTGGATCGCCAGAGCCCGCGCCAGAGCCACCCGCTGTTGTTGGCCGCCGGAGAGCTGCGCCACCATCCGGCCGCCGAGGTTGCCGAGGTCAACCAGTTCCAGCATCTCCCGCACCCGCTTCTCAATGGCCGGCCCGGGCATTTTGCGCATCCTCAGGCCGAAGGCGATGTTTTCCGAAACGCTCAGGTGCGGAAAAAGAGCGTAATTCTGGAAAACCAGGCCCATGTTCCGCTTGTGCGCGGGCGTGCGCGTGAAGTCCTTGCCGGCCACCGCCACCGTACCGGAAGTGGGCCGGAGAAAACCGGCGATAACGCGCAACGTCGTCGTCTTGCCACACCCGCTCGGGCCAAGCAGGCAGAGCAACTTTCCTTCGTCAAGCTGAAACGAGAGGCCGTTCACGGCGGCAAAGGCCGGGCCGTACCGCACCACGATGTTTTGCAAGCTCAGGTAAGAGTTCACTGGCGGCGCCCTCCTCCGGCAAAGTAGGTCAGGCCGATCGACCGCTCCATGGCGTAAACAAGGAGGAGCGTCAACAGCAGCATCACAACGGAAATTGAAGCAATCGTCGGGTCAAAATAGTATTCGCTGTAGATCATCATCTGGATGGGCAACGTCGTCACGTTCGGCCCGGTCATGAAGATTGAAATCGGAACGTTATTGAACGAGGTGATAAACGACAACAGCGATGCCGCCAGAAGACCGGTACGGATGTTGGGCAAAACAGCCCGAAAAAAGGCCCTAACCCCATTAGCTCCCAGGGAACGCGCCGCCTCCTCCACACCGGGCCCGAGATTGATGAGGCTGGCCATCGTGACGCGGATCGCATAAGGGAGAACGATCACCACGTGGCCGATCAACAACGCCGGGTAGAGCGGAAAAGCCCGCACCATGACGAGGATCTGCAAAAGCCCCATGCCCAGGACGATCTCCGGCACAATCAGCGGCGACAGCAAGATCGAGTCTAGCAGGCTCTTGCCCCGGAAGTCCAGCCGCGTGAGCGCGTAGGCCGCGGGAACGCCAAGCATCAGCGCAAGCACCGTCGCCAGAATCCCCACGCTGAAACTCGTCTTCATTCCTTGCATAAACAGTTCCACATTCAGGATGTTGGCGTACCAGCGCAGGGTGAACCCGCCCGGCGGAAACGACATGTATTCCCTGGTATCAAAAGATGACAGCAAGATCACCAGCATCGGAAACATCAAGAAAAGATAAACAAGGCAACTTGCCGCTAAAACGAACGGTTGTCCGCGGTGGCCCGCGTACCTCATGCCCTCACCTCCTTTACGCTCTGGCGCCGAGCCGGCGCGCCGCGGCATAGAGAACCCCGATAACCAGGAAGGTCACCGCCGTGGAAATGGCGGCAATCGTGGTCGCCGTCCCCCAATCGAAGCTGATCATCGCCTTTTGATACATCAGCGTGCTCATCATGAGGACCCGCGACCCGCCCAGCATCTGCGGCGTGACGTAGGCCGTGGTGCTGCCGGTGAATACCAGCGCGGCGCCGACGGCAAGACCTGGGATCGTGAGCGGCAAAAGCACGCGGAAGAACTTGCGCACCGGCCCGGCGCCCAGGCTTTCAGCCGCCTCCAAAGCCGACGGGTTGATGTTTTCCATGGCGCTGGTGAGCGAAAGGACGAGCAAGGGCAGGAAAAGGTGGACCAGCCCGACGACGACGGCGATCGGCGTGTAGAGAAGCTTGACCGGATTGTCGATAAGGCCAAGCCACATGAGAGTCTTGTTCACAAAGCCGAATTTGCCCAGGACCACCATCCAACTGAAAGTCCGCACAACGGAATTGGTCAAAAGCGGAAAGACGACCAGCGCCATGAGCAGGCTCTTTTTTGCGCCGGAGAGCCGCGCGAGCAACATCGAAACCGGGTAGGCAAGAAGCATGCAGATGCCTGTGACCAGAAGGCCGATGATAACAGTACGCAGGAAGACTTCGAGGAAGAAGGGGTCAGTGAAGAACCGCTGGTAGCCGTGGAGGGCGCTGAAGCCAGCGCGCGCATCGTAAATGGTGGTGATAAACATCCCGGCGAGCGGCCAGAGAAAGAAGAGAAAAATTAATAGCAATGCCGGAAAAAGAAGCCAGCCTGATCCACTGCGCATGGAAAGACCCTCCTGTGCAGCGCCGGTGCGGCGAGTATCACTTCGAAAGTAGGCCGCCATCGCTTGTTTTTCATTATAACCAAGTTATGCCCTTATTGTCAATGACATCCTCATTGCTAATAACTGCATGAGCCGGGACAACGTCGAAGGCCGTATCAAGATCTGGTTTGGTGAGATCCTAAT
This sequence comes from Bacillota bacterium, assembly GCA_023381695.1. Classification (GTDB taxonomy): domain Bacteria; phylum Bacillota; class UBA5301; order JAMCQP01; family JAMCQP01; genus JAMCQP01. Next base: position 22,613 of record JAMCQP010000057.1, read on the forward strand.
TCAAGAGGCGACCTAACAAAGGAGGTGTTTCTGTGAATTTCTACCAGATCAATCAGACTCTGAGCCAGGTCGAGGAGACCGCACGGCGGATGCAGAAGTCCGAAGCCACCAACGCTCAGATTCTCAGCCAGCTAGAGAAGGTTGAGTACTCCAACCACGAGAAGCTGCGCCAGCTGGCGGACGCGGAAGTAAAGGCCCAACAGCAACTCCAGCAATTGGAGCAAGCCCTGTTCAGCGTCCGTTCGGAACTGAGCCAGGCAGCCGGCAGCTTCCAGTCGGCAGGAAGCTTCCAGTCCGCCGGCAGCTTCCAGGCAGGAGCCGAAACCAACGCGTTCTTCCCGGAACCGCACCAGTATAGCTAAATAGCAGGCAATAAGCTGACGGGGTATAAGCTAGATAGCCACGAGCAACCAAGATCCCCACGGAAACCGGGGGAAGAAGGGGGTGCCCGCGCGCCACCTGCGCGGCCCCCTCACCATTAACAATTTTACCGCGGGATCTGCGACTTAACCGCGCAGGATCTACGACTTACCGCAGAACCTGCGATAGCTGCACTCGGCGCAGCCTTCCCGCTTCCGGGGATAATCGGCCAGGGAACTTCCCCGGCTGATTTGCGCGCCAATCTGCTCGACCCGCCGCCGGATCGCGCCGGAATCGGCCACGACCACCGGCTGGTAACTGTCCAGATGTGGGAAGTATATCCCGGCTTCCACCCGGCCATACCCGAAGAGTTCCCTGGCCACCAGGGCGTAGGTCTGGAGCTGGAGGTCGTATTTTTGCAGCAATTCGGGCATCTCCTCGGGACGGATCTGGTTGGTCTTGAAATCCACCACCAGGGCCCGATCCGTGGCCGGCCTTATGGCCGGCCCCTTAATCCGATCCCCGACCCGATCGCCAATTTGTCCTGTTAAAACCTGCTCGCCGGCAAAGACCAGGATCTTGTCGATTACCCCGTTGAGGATCACCCGGCCGCACCGGTAGGTGAACGGGATTTCACTTTTCACCTCCCGGGCGGAACCTGTGGCTTTAAAGACCTCTCCGGCCAGGTAATTCTGGATCAGCGGGCGGATCTCGTTGGAAACGGCCTGAATCTGCTCCTCTCCCGTGATCCCTTCGGCCAAAATGGCGGACCGCAGCAGCCCATCCCACTTACCCGGATCACGCGGATCAGCATCAGGCGGATTGGCCTCACCCGGATCGGCCGGTTGGGGGTAGGACAGACGAGCCAGTACCCGGTGTGTGATATTTCCCTTGGCAATCGGATCAAGCCTTGGATCAAGCCTTGGATTAAGCCCCGGCTCGAGCCCATGAGCCACGGCGGGTCTTTTCGATCCGGCTTTGGCCTTCCACGTCCGGACCAGCCCGAGGACAGGGCGCTCCGGGATTCCGAGCACATCCTGGTAATAAAACCGCCTGGGGCACTGCTCAAAGGTCATCAGGGCCGTCACCGGGCAAAACGCCAACTGAATTTCAGCAGGGTCCCGCAGCGGTTCAAGCTGTTTGATCAACCTTTCCAGCCCATCTTCCCCCAACGGGGCGCCCGTGGCTGCCGGGGACGCCGTTGCCGCAACAGTAGCGGCGGCCTCCGCCTCCACTTTCCACACATCCGTCCCGGTCGAAGGAAGATCGGGCCCCAATATGTTCCGCACCCGGAGAGTCTCTCCCGCAAATTTCAGTTCTCCCGATCCATCCGGAAGGCCGGCTGGATCAACCCCCAGAACGGAGCAGATCCATTTGAGCCAGCTGTCCAATTCATGCAACTGTCCATCAAACTTCGGGTTCTTGCCGGTCAGGACGCCGGAAAAGAGCAGGTAATCCCTGGCGCGGGTCATGGCCACATACAAAAGCCTTTGATCTTCATAAAACCCCCGCGCCCTGGTGCGCGCCTCAATATCTTCAAGATCGGGCGTCTTCCTCGAACCGTCCGGATCGCGAAGAGCAATCCCCATCCCGATCTCCTTTTCAAAAGCAAAGTCCACGGCTTCCCTGTTCCCGCCGTTTAAGCTCCGGGCCAGATCCGGCAGCACCACCACGGGAAACTCAAGCCCTTTGGACTTGTGAATGGTCAGCAATTTTACGGCGTCGGCCGCCTCCGACTCCAGCTGAGCCTGGCCCTCGTCCGCTTCCTGCTCCAGGAGCGTGTCGATGTGCGCCAGAAACCCGCCCAGATCATGAAAACCGGAGCGTTCAAACCCCCGGGCGATGTTCACCAGCTTCAGGACGTTGGCGGCGGCCTGTTCGCCATTGAAACGGGTAAGCAGCACCTCGATAAACTGAGTATCCGCCAGCAATCCCTCGATGATCGCCGTCGGGCCGAGACGGCGCCGCGCCCGGCGGTATTTGAGCAAAGTTTCCCGGGCTTTCTTCAGGCCGTCCGGATTTGTGAAACGCGCCGCCGGTGCGTCGCGATCCGCCATCAAGCGGCCGGCGCCCATCAATCCCTCATGGAGGCCTCCACTGTGCCCCCAGCCGGGCCCTTGGCCGAGCCCCCGGCCGGGCCCCTGGCCGGGTCCTCCGCCGAGCGGCAAGCGCAGCCGGACGAGATCGTCGTCACTCGCCCCGAACAGGGGGGATCGCAACGCGCCGGCCAGGGCCACGTCATTGTGACGGTCGTGCACCACCCGCAAGAAATTGAGGATATCTTTAACCTCCTGGGTGGTATAAAATCCTCGTCCATCCAGGGTGTAAAAAGGAATTCCCGCCTTCCGCAGGGCTTTTTCGTAGATCCTCAAACTGCCGCGGGCCCGGAAGAGCATGGCTATATCGCCATAGCGCACCGGCCGTGGAACCTCTGGCTCACCTGGCTTACCTGGCTTACCTGGCTCATCTGGCTTACCTGGCTCATCTGGCTCATCTGGCTCATCTGGCTCATCTGGCTCATCTGGCTCATCTGGCTCATCTGGTTCATCTGGCTTATCTGGTTCATCTGGTTCACCTTTTGGTGGATCTCCCACCATTACCCCCCCCTGCTCCACCATCTCCCGGAGCCGGTAGACCAGCGCCCCGGCCTCTTCCTCCCGGGCTTCCTCGGCGCCGAGCTCCGGGCCGGAGCCGATCAAAAGCTCGATCACCGGCCGCGGGACGCCGGGCCGGCAGGGGATCATCGGCGAATAATCAACTCCGGCGGGGTCTTCGCCGGAGCGCATCACCCGCGCAAAGAAGCCGTTGACAAAATTGACCAGGTTGGCCCTGGAACGAAAGTTTTCCGCAAGGGGGACCTCCCTCCCGCCCCGCCCGGCAATCTCGCCGGCGGTCTGCGCGAAGACCTCCACCTCCGCGCCGCGAAACCGGTAGATGGATTGTTTCGGGTCGCCCACCACAAACAGATTGGTGTCTCCGCCGCGGATAAGTTCAATGATCTCCTTTTGCAGGCCATTGGTATCCTGGAATTCATCCACGAGCAAAAACTTCAGGCGCCGGCCCTCTCCCCTGGCCGATTCCGGGTGCCCCTTCAGCAACTTTCGCGCCAAAAGTTCCAGATCCGTGAAGTCAATCCCCCGCCGGCGGGCCTTGGATTCGGAATAGGCCTGATCGATGCTTTGCAACAGCCTAAAGATCGCATCGTAAAACGGTTTCGCCCCAATTCCCACATAAGCGCCCGCCAATTGCCCGGCCACATCCCGCATCTTCAGGAGATCTTCTTTGATTCCCCTGGCCTGGGCCGGAACCTTTTTGAGCTGTTCCAGGGCGGCAACCGCATCCCGCCAGTTTGACCCATCCTGTGCAATAGCCTCCAGGGCCTGGCTTGCCCCGGGCCAGATCCCCGCCAGCGTCCCCAGCACCTGGCGTGCCGCGGCGGTATGCGCCGGGTCGTTGCGGCTATCCAGCAGAGCGCCCACCATCGCCGCCAGTTCGGACCGGCGTGAAGCCATCCGCCCTTCCAGGCCCGCTTGCCTCCGGCCGGCCCGCAGCCGGACCTCGTCCCAGGTCAGACCTGCGCCTCGCACCTGGTGATAAACGGATTGGAGATCCGCCGCCAGTTTCGGCAGGCCATAATTGCCCACGAGGAGGATGACGCCTGGCTCATTGGCGGCCAGGCCGCGCAACAGCACGTCGTTAACGGCATCAAGGAGAAGAAGCTGGCTCTCCGTCTGATCCAGCACCACAAACTCCGGATCCAGACCGGCCTCCACCGGGTTCTCCCGGAGGAGCCGGGCGCAAAAGCTATGTATGGTGGAGATCCGCGCCTGCCCCATCCGGCGCTGAAGTTCCCGCCAGCGAGGAAGATCGGGCTCGTCCACCCGCTCAGCAGCCAGCCCGGCCAACGCGAGACGCACGCGTTCTTTCATCTCGCCGGCCGCTTTTTCGGTGAAGGTGATCGCCGCCAGTTCGTCCAGATCCAGGTTCAGGCCGGGATCACGCAAGAGGCTGATGAACCTTTGCACCAATACCCTGGTCTTTCCGGCCCCGGCGCCCGCCGTCACCACCAGGTCCACGTCTTTCGTCTCCACGGCAATCCTCTGGTTTTCGGTCAGGTCCTCCCGGCATGCCGGCTTTCTTGATTTGCCCGGTCTATCCGGCAATCCACCCGATCTATCCGGCACATCCGATCCATCAAGCACATCCGATCTATCCGGCATCGCGCGCGCCTCCTTCCCCGGCGGCGCCGGGAGCCTGGGCGCCCGGAATCGCAAAACCCGGAGGCGTGAGCTTTCCCCGGATACGGTGGGCGTCGTACCGGCAGATATCCCGGTAGTCGCAGGAGCGGCAATTCCCGTCATCCAGGGGTTTGCATGGGAACCACCCATTCCGCATTCCAGACACCCGGCGGGCGGTCTCTTCCTCCGCCCGGCTTAGCAGGGCATTCCACGCCTGAGCATCAACCTGCACCCCGCTCCGGCTGCTCATGCCGGTAAGATCCTGGCGGTCGCCACGCCAGACGCCGTCGCGCCTGGCCCCCCGTATGGAATAATATGCTCCGCCCGCAGGTTCCTGATCGCGCAGAAAGAACTCCCGGATCGCCCGGACATACAGGGGGATCTGAAGGTCCGCGCCGGAGAGCATCTCTTTGGGGTTGGCTCCTTTGGACAGCTTATAATCGTAGACGACAAACGGCCCGCCCTCGCCCGGCCCGCCCTCGCCCGGCCCGCCTTGGCGGGGTGCACCTTCGTCCGGTCCGTCTTCGCCCGACCCACCTCCAGTCGATCGACCTTCGCCCGATCGGCCTTCGCCGCCATTGACGGGGCAGTCGATGCGATCGATCTTCCCGGCGATCAAAACCCCGCGGATGGCCAGCGGGGAGTCCCCGCTGCGGGGGTCGGCCACCTCTCCCGGCCGGGCGGGTCCGAACCGCAGCTCAAGGAAACGCGGCGCCATCCTGCCGCCGGTCTTTTCCACCACCTCCAGATCCGCGTCCAGCAGCCGGTGCAACAACACCCGGATCCGTTCCTGTTGCAGGTTCCACAACACCGGATGTGTTCCGGCGGGATCTCCACCACCGCCTGCGCTGCTCTCGTTCGTGCCTGCCGCCCCATGAAAGATCCGGGCGAGGATCTCGTCCATTTCCCGGTGGTATTCCCCGGCTCTGACCGGATCAAGGGGGGCGCCGAGATGCGGCCGGTAGAAGTCGAACAGCGCCTGGTGGATGATGCTTCCCTCGGTCGCGGGAGGAGCTTCCATCAATGCCTCTTCCGGAGGCCGGAGCCCGAGAACCTTCCTGAAAAAGAAGCGCATGGGGCACTGGCCGTAATCCTGAATGTCGGAAACACCCAGGATGGCCCCGGGGCCGAATCTCGCCGCCACCGCGCCAACCCCATCAAACCCGTCAGGCCCGCCAGACCCATCAAACCTATCCAGCCCGTCTGACCTGCCAAACCTGTTCACCCCGCCCAAAACGCCGTCCCACGGGCTGAACTCCCGGCCCTCCCGCAATTTTTCAATCTGCATCCGGCGTTCCACATCCTCCACCGGATAGCCGGAGGACCCCAGGCGCGCCAGCAACCGGCTCCTGATGACGGGGGAAAGCAAATCATGGTGGAGAAAGGTCATTCTAGCCAATTCCTCCACGGTGGTCACCTGATCCCAGCTGGTTTGGACCACCGGGCCGGCCCCGGCCACCTCAGGCGCCGGCCGGCCATTCGCCGCCTCCCCTTCCTCCAGGAACCTTGACGGCAGGTTAGCTCTCCCCGCTTCGCTTTCCACCGGATGACTCAGGTACAAAAATCGGCTCGCGGCGCCTGTCGCGGCACGAAAGAGCACTTCCTCCCCGGCGTCGAGCATCGTCCTGTCCGGCACGGGGACGCCGCCCCGGTTAAGCCTCCTCCGCTCCTCCTCCCCGTACAGCCAGTCGAAACCACCGGCGCCGGGGAATGACCCCTCGACCAGTCCGAGAATGAAGACCGCCTCAAACTCACATCCACTCAACTGATCCGCGGGCAAAATTTCCACGCCAGCCCCGGAACCATCCGGCGCCCGCTCCCCCAGAGTAAGGTCCTCCGCAAGGCTGCGCACAACCCCGATATACTCAGCAAAATGGATCTTCCGGCCGGCAGCCCCGGCCAGGAAATAGCCCCGCTCCATCTCCTCAAGAAGTGAAACCAGGCGCTGCAAGCCCCGCAGTTCCAAAGCCAGGGCTCCCAGCTCTTCGCCGCTGGCGCTGGCCACCGCATACCCTCCAAAGAGGGCCTCTTCCACCCCAAGTTCCTCCAGGACGGCCAGGAGCCGGTGACGATGCTCCTCCACCGTGCCGGGCGCCGCCAGCGAGGCTAAAAGGTCATGCAGCCTCAATACAGCCTCGCGTGCCCTGGCCACGTTCCGGCTCGTTGCGCCGGGCGATTCCAACTCCGCGGACCACTCCGATACGGGCCGGTTGGAGCGAAAGCGAGCCACCGCCTCTCGCAACGTATCGGGGTCCATTCCGGAAAAACCGCTCAGGTAGTCCGAAGTTAATAAATCGATCAGCTCTCCGGCTTCACCGGGATCCGCCGCTTCAACCGCGGCGTCGAACAACCTGACTACCAGCCTGATTACGGGAATCTCCGCCAACCTGACCCGTGAACGGGCCCCCACTCTAACGCCTTCGGCCGCCAGCGCCGCTTTAAGCGGGACAAGATAACCGGCGGGATTGCGGTAAACAACTGCGATCCTGTCGGGTTGCGACACCTGACCGGAGCCGAGAAGCCTTTTGATCTCTTTAGCTGCCCATCTGGCTTCGTCTTCCGGCCTGGCGGCCTTAATCAGCCTTACTTGCCGTCCCGTGGGGATTGCAGGCGTCTCCGATCCGGTTGCAGGTGCTTCCGATCCGGTTGCAGGTGCTTCCGATCCGGTTGCAGGTGCTTCCGATCTGGTTGCAGATGCTTCCGATCTGGTCGCAGGTGCTTCCGATCTGGTCGCAGGTGCTTCCGATCCGGTCGCAGGTGCTTGCGATCCGGTCGCCGGCGCCCCGGATGGCTCCGTCCCGGCCAGAACCTCTATTCCGGCGGAACGGAGAACGTTGATCAGCGCTTTCTCCGCCGGGCTGAAACGGGCAAAGCCCTCGAAGACGATGGTTTGAACGCCGGCCAGGCCACTTGAAGCGCACAAATCGTTCAACCCGCTCGAGTTCCCACCGCCGGCCCCTTGCAACAAGCGGACGACCTCCCAGATCAGATCCTGGGCATCGAACACACCGCCAGCCGCCAGCGCCCTCTGGTATTCCTCAAAGATCCGGGCCACTTCCCGGTCCTTGCGCCTCCAGCTCCCGCCGCCCACAATCCCGGTAAATTGCTCAGACGTTGCCCCTGCTTCCTTGAGCTCCGCGATAAAATTTCCCATGGAACGGATAAAGCCGGAAAACCGGCTCATCCCCTTCAAGTATTGCAGTTCACCCTCAAGGGAACGGCAGGCCTCTTGCAAGAGCACCTGCCGGGTCACGGCGCTGACGGCCGGCCTTGTGGAACCCATTTCCACCAGAATCCGTTCCACCCAGTGACGTAGCAGATAGACCTGCGGTATACCGCCATCACGGTTGCCGCCATCACGGTTACCGCCATCACGGTTGCCGCCATCACGGTTGCCGCCGCCACCGCCCGCCGGCCCCGGAACCGCCGGTCCCTGCCATACCTCTCGAACCCGCTGGCGCATCACGTTCTCATTGCCGCAGATGTACATGTACCCGCCCAAAGAGCCTCAACTCCTCCGGCATCAGGAAGATCAGTTTCGCTTTGTTCTTCGCCGTAAAAGGATCTTCTTCCTGCAGAAGATCATACAACACCCGATGTTGTACATAAAGTTGCAACATGATCTACGGTGTGGCCAGGTACAGTAAATACCCCTCCATTTTGATGGCAAGCGGGGGTCAAGAAAAATCTGCCAACCAGCAGGCTCTTATCTCCATATTTTGTGGCGACGATATATCTGTTATGAGAAGAGGTGAGCCGCTTGGCGCTTCGCACCAAAAGCGTTGAAGAAAAGAATCTTCTAACCAGGCTCTTACGTGGAAATTCCTACCCCGGACGGCCCATCCTGCTTACACGGCGCGCATGGGGTTCTTTTGAGCAAACCGCGGCCCTGGGCGGCCTGTCCGCATTTTTTGTCCATGAAGCAATCGAACCGTGGCAAAGCGCTCTGGAAAGATTTGGCCTGGCCGGCGTTCCTGATGCCCCTGCCGCTTCAGGTGCTCTGGGTGCTCCCGGCGTCCCTCATGAGCCAGGTACTCCTCGCGAGGTGGAGCAAGAGGAGCAGCAGCAGCCTCCCCGACAGCCCGACTTCAAAAAGGAGTTAGGGCTCATCTTTCTGGGGCTGGAACTTGAGGGAGCCATCCAAAACGGTTCGGTAATAGAAGTGCGCGCCATAGAAAAACCCGGCCGCTGGGAGACCGCCATCATCAGCAAAAAGGCGGTCCCCAGAGGACGGGTCTACTTTGCCATCTATAACGCCAATGGGCAAAAACTCGCCTGGCAGAGCGTCAACCTCTAAACTACCCTCTTCAAACCCTTTAGGGATAGCAGAAACGGCAAAACCCTATGGAGCAAAAAGGAGCGAAGATCTAAAGCGTTGAGGAATCTTCGGCTCACGCGGTTAAACTCCCGGCTCATCATCCTCATTGCGTGGAGCATCAAAATTCAGGGTTTTTCTATAGGGGTCGAAGCGTTTCAACCGCAGCGCGTTGCTGACCACCGAGACCGAGCTGAAGGCCATGGCCGCCCCGGCCAGAACTGGCGAGAGATAACCCAGCGCCGCCACCGGGATGCCCAAGCTGTTATAGAACAGCGCCCAGAAGAGATTCTGCCGGATGTTGCGCATGGTGGCCCGGCTCAAGCGAATGCTGGCCACCACCCCCCGCAGATCCCCACGCATCAGGGTGATGTCCGCCGCCTCCATGGCCACGTCCGTTCCTGTGCCGATGGCCATCCCGATATCCGCGGTGGCCAGCGCCGGAGCGTCATTGATCCCGTCGCCGACCATCGCCACCACTCTTTCCGCATTGCGCAGCTTCTGCACCTCGTTGGCCTTATCCTCCGGCAGGACCTCCGCCAGAACATGCTGGACGCCCACCTGCCTGGCGATAGCCCGGGCCGTCCGCGCGTTATCTCCGGTAATCATCACCACGTCAATGCCCATCCGCTGGAGTTCCGCCACGGCCCCCGCCGAGTGCTCCTTCACGGTATCGGCGACGGCGATGACCCCCGCCGCCCCGCCGTCCACCGCCATCAACATCGCGGTCTTGCCCGCCTCCTCCAGGCTTTCGATCTGACCCGCCAGCACCTGGATATCCACCCGGCTCTCGTCCATCAGCCGGCGGTTGCCCAGCAGCACCCGCTTGCCCTCGACCCGCGCCCGGATGCCCTGGCCTGGGATGGCCGCAAACTCCTCGGGCTCCGCCAGCTCCATTCCCCGTTGTTTGGCGCTGTCCACAATCGCCTCGCCCAGCGGGTGTTCCGACCCTTTTTCCGCGATCGCGCCCCAACGGAGCAGAACCTCTGGTGTGAAGGCTGTCCGCCCTCCGGCCGCTCCGGAAGACCCGGCAGACCCGGCCACCAGCACGTCGGTCACCTCGGGCTCCCCCTTGGTGATGGTGCCCGTCTTGTCCAGGACCACGGTATCAATCTTGTGCGCCTTCTCCAGATGTTCCCCGCCCTTGATCAGGATTCCGTTTTCCGCCCCCTTGCCGGTCCCGACCATGATCGACGTGGGCGTGGCCAGCCCCAGCGCGCACGGGCAGGCAATGACCAGCACCGCCGTGGCATGCAGCAACCCCAGTGTAAAGTTCCTCGTCAAAAAGTACCAGGCCACAAAAGTGACCGCTGCAATCCCGATCACCACCGGCACGAAATAGGAGGAGATCACGTCCGCCAGCCGCTGGATCGGCGCCTTGGACCCCTGAGCGTCCTCCACCACCTTGATGATCTGCGCCAGCACCGTATCCTTGCCGACCTTGGTGGCCTCAAACTTCAGGAGGCCGTTCTTGTTCATGGTGGCCCCGATCACCTCATCCCCGGGCCCTTTGTCTACCGGGATGCTCTCGCCGGTCAGCATGGACTCGTCCAGGGCGCTGGCCCCCTCCTTGATGATCCCATCCACGGGCACCTTCTCCCCTGGCCGGATCACCACCAGCTCCCCGACCCGGACCTCCTCCACCGGGATATCCTGTTCCTGGCCGTCGCGGATCACCCTGGCCGTCTTGGCCTGCAGCCCCATGAGCTTCTTGATGGCCTCCGAGGTCCGCCCCTTGGCGATGGCCTCCAGCATCTTGCCCAGGATGATCAGGGTGATGATGATCGCGCCGGTTTCGTAGTACATGTCCATCCGGCCGAAGTACCGCCCCCAGAAGGTTACCGCCACGCTGTAGAAATAGGCCGCCGACGTCCCCAGCGCCACCAGGGTGGACATGTTGGTGGTGCCGTCGTGCTTGAGGTTGATCCAGGCGTCCCGGTAAAACTGCCAGCCCGCCATAAACTGGACCGGCGTGGCCAGAGCGAACTGGAAGTATTTATTGTATAAGAACGTGGGGATGTAAGGCCGGAGCTTGAAGAGATCTGAAAACATCAGCGACAGAAGGGGCAACGAGAGAACGGCGGAGAAGATGAACAGGGTCATCTGCCGGCGGATCTCCCGTTCCCTTTCGGCCCGCTCCTGGTCCGCGTCGTAGCGTTCTCCCACATTCGCGGCCTCGTAGCCAAGATCCTCGATGGTCTTCTTGAAATCGCCCACGCCCACCTGCGAGGTATCGTATTCAATGACCGCCTTCTCCGTGGCCAGATTCACCGAGGCCGTCACCACCCCCGGCATCTTGCGCAGCCCTTTTTCGATCTTGGCCGAACAGGAGGCGCAACTCATGCCGCTGACCTTCAGTTCCACCTTGTCCAGGGCGACCCCATACCCCAGATTCTCCACGGTTCTGGTGAACTCCTCCACGGAGACCTTCTCCGGGTCGTATTCCACGACGGCCTTTTCCCCGGCGAAGTTGATCACCGCCCTGGAGACCCCATCCAGCTTGTTGAGGCCCTTTTCAATCTTGTTGGCGCAGGAGGCGCAGGACATCCCCTTGATCTTGAGATGAACCTTCGCCTGGGCGTTAGCCGGGCCGTTGGCCTGGTCGTTGGCTTGTCCGTTGGCCTGGTCGTTGGCTTGTCCGTTGGCTTGTCCGTTGACCTGGCTGGCCCTGTCTCCCTGGTTTTGGCTGTCGAAACCCGGTCTTGAGCTATCGGAACTCATCGTGTTTCTCCCCTTCCTGCAATTTAGAATTCCCTCCCATGGCCTTTTGAATCTTGCGATACCCGGCAAAAGAAGGTTCCCACAACCGGTCCACAGAAATTAACCTGCACAAACTTTTTTATTGGAAAGTGGGGCTTGATGAGTAAAAGACTCGCCTGGCTACGGCGCAAGTATTTTGCTACATAAGGAGGAGAGAACTTGAAAGAGTTTTTCCAGGAAGTTTATAAGATCGTTGCTCGGATCCCCAGAGGAAAAGTGGCCACCTACGGGCAGATCGCCGCCCTTCTGGGAAATCCCGGAAGCGCAAGAACGGTAGGCTGGGCGATGTGGGAGGCCCCCGCCCACATGGGGTTGCCTTGCCACCGGGTTGTAAACCGGTTAGGGGCAATGGCGCCAGCACACACCTTTGGAGGCGAAGGCATCCAGCGCGCCATGCTGGAGAAAGAAGGAGTCACATTCAAGCCAAACGGATGCGTTGATTTGGAAAAACATTTGTGGGACTGGGAGGCGGATTACCACGCCTGAGTTGCCCAAGATATTCAATCTCGCCCATCAGTGAAATGGAATAAACTCATTTGATTATCAATTGCCTTTTTAGAACGTAATCGATCGTTGGATGCAAGCTTCGTGATGATCGGATCAACATAAGGTTTCACGGTCTTTTCGTACTTTAGACGGTCTTCGGGTTCGAAAGCCGGCAAATAGCCAATTTCCCTCAAGTAGTCAATCATTGGCCATAAGGAGTCGGGGGCCAGGTTGACCAACCAGTTTCCCAGGATTGCTGGGTGGTGGCTGGTTATGCACATGAATGAAGTGAATTCGTACAATCCATACTTCCCATTCTGATTCTTCTTTACGCATCTCACTTGCTCTCCAAGTTGGGCGGCAAGTCGCTGAACAAAAGGATTCCTTCCTGCTACGGCCCATTCACCCTGCAGAATGATCAATGTCGGCTCCAAGATCCGAATCTCATCGACCAGGTATTCCAGGCAATTATCTCTCATTTTGGGGGTGTCTTTCACCGCAGACACATTATCGGCAGTATTCTTAAGTTGGAAGGAACATCTCAATGCATCACTCAGGGCGTAGCTCGCATAAACATACTCGGTTTCCAGCTCAAATATCCGTTGAAGGGTGATCAAGGTGCCTTTTATGTGGTTGTTCTTTCTTTTCCAGTTGATGCAATTAAGTACGTTGAGAGTGTTTACATCGAAATTTGGAGACGTACCGTACGGTGTGTTCACCATGTAACCCGTCTCTTTGCCAACACTCAGTACTCTTATGGGGGTGTTTTTATATTCAACATCGTAAAAAGGCATCAGACCAGCAGTCCCACCCAGATACTGCTGAATAGTCCCCTCTTTTTGAGAGTCCAGACAGTCGGGGTATTTTGGGCACGAAAAGTTGTCCGCGTTCAGTCCCCGGGTGTCATAGTATTCTTTTAGAGCTCTGTAGCGTTCCTGAGTTCTGGCCATATCGAACTTCCAGTTCCCGTTTACAATCACCGGTCTTCTCCTCCTTTAAAAAGGCTGTTTGTAGCTATCCTTCTGCTTTAGATAATTGGGCGGGAAGCCGATAAAACAACCGGCCAACATATAAGAGACAGCTGTATAAGAAACACTGCAGTTCTCTGCAATTTATGCCAAGGAGGAAAAGAATCGTGAAGAAATGGATCGCGTTAGTAACCCTGGCCACTCTCCTGGTCGCATCGGCCCCCGTGTTTGCCGGAGACACTTATAACGACGGCTGGCTCGCCGGCCAGATGGCGGGACAATCCCGCGGCACTTTCTTCGCCGGCCTGGGCGGGTTTGCCAGCGGGCTATTGTTCGGACCTGTGGGCGGTGCGGTGGCCATCGGGATAAGCGCCATTGGCGCACCCCAGCCCCCGGTTGATTTGCAGATGATGAGCCTGGAAGGAAAATCGCCAGAATACCGGCAAGGTTTCTTTCAGGGATATGGGAAAAGGGCCTGGTCGAAGAAATTCTGGACAACCACAACCTGGGCCGCTGTCGGAACACTGATCAGACTCGGCGCGGAAGTCGCCAAAAAGAAGTCTTCCACAACGCCAACAACTTCGGCCCTGCCGGCGCAAGCCCCCGTGGTCAGTTTTGGGGTTCGCTTCTGAGTAACATTTGACAACGCGTTGCCAATAATGAAACATTTTCCCCGCCTAAAGCCCTGTTGTGCAGGGCTTATTTCTTTCCCCCGCGTTTTCGTCGGCGGATCAGGGGGCATTCACCGGGCTTTCACTCCACAATCGCCCCCGCCACCGCGTTGCAAAAGAGCGGGCGCACGCGCAGGATGGCGTCGTTTTCCCGGCTCGGGTGGACGCGGTTGGTCAGAAGAATGATGAACAGATCCAGGACCGGGTCGATCCAGATCATGGTGCCGGTAAAGCCGGTGTGACCGTAAGCTTCCGGTGACAGCAGATCCCCCGCCGACGCAAAGGTGGGGTCCTTGATCTGCCAGCCCAGGCCGCGGGTGCTTACCGGAACGGCCGCATCCTGCCGGGATGTCACTCGCCTGATGGTCACCGGGCTGAGAATCCTCCTGCCGCCATATTCCCCGCCGTTTAGAAACAGCTGGGCGTAGATCGCCAGATCTTGCGCCGTGGAAAAGAGCCCCGCATGACCGCTCACCCCGCCCATGGCGTAAGCGTTCTCGTCATGCACCTCGCCCACCAGCACCCGGCCTCGCCACGGGTCGTCCTCGGTGGCCGCGATGCGTCCTCGCAGTTCCACAGGCGGCCGGTACCTGGTATCCGCCATCCCCAGGGGCGTAAAGATCTCCTCCTGTGCAAACTGATCCAGCGGCCGGCCGCTCACTCTCTCCACAATCTCGCCCAGAACGATCAGCCCCAGGTCCGAGTAGACCTCAACCGTCCCCACGGGATTTCCCAGCGGATACTCGCAGATGCGGGCCAAAATCTTCTCCCTGGTGCCGCAACACCTGTACAAAAAGCCAAACGGGGCGAGGCCGGCGGTATGGGTGAGCAGGTGCCGGATCAGCACCCCTTCCTTGCCAGCCTGGCCGAACTCCGGGATAAACCGGGTCACCGCGTCGTCCAGCCGTAGTTGGCCGCGCTCCAACAGGATCATTACCGAAGGAAGAGTGGCCACCACCTTGGTCACTGATGCCAGGTCAAAGATGGTCTCCCTGGTCATCTCCCGGGTCGCGGGCCGGAGGCTGGCCTTCCCGACCGCCTCGTGCAGGACGATTCGCCCATGCCTGACCACCAGAGCCACTGCTCCCGGGAAAGCGCCATTTTCCACCGCCCGCGCCAAAACCTCACGCGCCCGCGCCAGCCTGGCGGCGTCAAAACCGGCCTCCACCGGACTGGCTTCCCGCAAAACCCGCGATTCATTGTAAAGCAGATCCTTCATATTAACCTCTCCTTGGAGCCTGATCAGCACCGCGGTGATCCGGCGGAGCCCCCGGACGAATCCATACGGGGGCTCTATCTTACAACGCTTTCTTCATCACGTTAAACCGCCTGGTAATCGTAAACCCGGCCCGGCGGTAAAGCTTGCCCGCCGCGCTCTCCTCCCCCGTCCAGAGGAACCAGGCGCCGTGCGATCCCCGCTGGCGCATCAAGTCAAGCGTTTCGTAGAGAAGGATCTTCCCAAGACCGGCGCCGCGCAACTCCTCCGCGACACCAAAAGGGCCGAACCGCTCCGCGACGTTATCGTACGCGCCAAAGACGGTGAACCCCACCACCTCCTCGCCCCTGGTGGCGATCAGAAACCGGTCAAACCCCAGGCCCCGCGCCACGCCCTCGCGAATGGCGCGCCCCCAGTCAACGCCAAAATTCTCCGTGGCGAAGGCTATGGTCCGGGTCAGAAAAGCGGAGTTCAGGTAGCCGAACCGGTAACCCTCGGCTTCACGCCGGGCCTGGAGCGCCTTGACGTCGTCCGGGACGGCAAAGCCCACCAGGTTTTTATCCATGGCCACCGCCTGGTAAAGCACGCCGTAACCGTTCTTCTCCAGGAAGGCGACCGCGTCCCTGTACATCTCCTTGTCGACTCCGGGGAAGAAATAGTTTGGGGAATACGACGACACAAAGATATTCTTGCGGCCATTGGACCTCAGAAACGCCTCGGAGGCATTCAGCAACGCCTTCCCCATGCCGCGGCCGCGCCAGGACGGTTTTACAAAAAAGATGGTGATCCAGCCGTTCTCCGGCTCCAGGTCGGCGCCGAAGATGGGCGTCTTTCGCCTCACGGCGAGGATGAATCCGGCCGGCTGCCCGGCCTCGTCCACGGCCAGGATCGTCCCCGCCGGGTCGAAGTTCGCGTCCAGGAGCACCCGGTTGCGGAAGAGCTCCGGGCCCACGGTGTCCTGGGGCATACTTTCGTTCCAGAGAGCGACGATCCCTTCCTCATCGCCCCCTTGATACGGGCGCAGTTGCCACTTCGCATCGCGGTAAACATTGCTCATCTTGAAGATCCTCCTTATTTCCACCCCTGATGCCGGTATCTCAACCCTTGATGCCGGTCATGACGATGCCCTTGACGTAGTACTTCTGGAGCGACACAAACAGGATCATGATCGGGACCACCGCCACGGCCGTGGCCGCCCGGATCAGAGCCAGATTGCGCATCGGATCGAGGGAGTCGCGCAACAACCAGATCCCCACCGGCACCGTCATCATCTCCGGGGCCGACGTGGTGATGGTCATCGCCCAGAGGTATTCGTTCCAGATCCCCATGAACTGAAAGACCGCCAGCGTGGCCAACGCGGGCTTCAATTGCGGGAGGATCATCTGCCAGAAGATCCGGAACTCCGAGGCGCCGTCGATGCGCGCCGAGTCCAGCAGCTCGTCGGGCAACCCCACCGCAAACTGCCGGAGCATGAAGATCCCCCAGGCGCTCACCATAAACGGCAGAATCAGCGACAGCCGGCTGTGCATCAGCCCCGTCCCGCCCCAGCCGGTGATGTCGTTGCCGCCCACAAACGGGATGTGCCGGAGAATATAGTAGTTGGGGATCAGGAAGAGAAAGACCGGAAACATCATGGTCGCCAGGATGAACCCGAAGATCAGATCCCGCCCCGGAAACCTGTACTTGGCCAGCACAAACCCGGCCAGGGCGCTGGTAAAGAGGACCAGGAAAGTCACGGAGATGGAGACGAGGAAGCTGTTGGTGTAAAGCCGGGCCATCGGCAAAAGATGCATGACCTCCAGGAAGACGCCCCACTGGGGGTCCCGCGAGATCCAGACCGGCGGCTCCGCGCGCATTTCGGGAATGGTTTTCACCGCTCCCAGGAACATGTCGATAAACGGAAGAATAATGGTGAAAGCGCCAAAGATCAGGATGCCGTACTTGAGCACTCCCCCGGCGATCCCCCACGGGGAGACGCCACGCCCGGCCCTGCCTGCGCGTCCCGTTTTAATTGCGCGCTCCGCCCGCCCGGTTATTGCTGAACTCATTTTTCCCACCCCTAATACGATTCGATGCCGCCGCGCCGGAAGACGCGAAGCTGGATGAGCGTCACCAGCAGGATCACCCCAAAGAGTGCAAAGGCCATCGCGGATGCCCTGCCCATTCTCATGTCGCTGAAGGCCACCTGATACATGTAATTCGCCACCACATTGGTGGTGTTGAGCGGCCCGCCCTGGGTCATCACCATGATCAGCGTGAAGGAGCTCAGGCCGCCAATGAAACCCGTCACCAGGTTGAACAGGATCGTGGGCCGCAGCAGGGGAATCGTGATGTGCCAGAATTCCTGGCGGACATTGGCCCCGTCCACGCGCGCGGCTTCATAGTAACTGTCGGGAATGCCCTCCAGCCCCGCGGAAAAGATCAGCATCGCGCCGCCCAGCCCGGCCCACACGCTGACCAGGATCACCGCGGGCATCGCGGTTCGTGGATCGGCCAGCCAGATGGGCCCCGAGATGTTGACATCCGCCAGAAGCGCATTTATCAACCCCCGGGCTTTAAAAATGTATTGCCACATGGTGGCCACCGCCGACACGGTGGTGACCATGGGCAGCCAGTAGATGGTCCGCCAGAGAGCCTTGAAACGGCTTCTGGTGAAGAGAAAGGCGAGGAACAGCGAAAGGACGACATTCAGAACAACCGTACCAAGCGCAAAGACCAGGGTGTTCTTGAGAGTCAACAGGAAGAGGTCATCCTTGAACAGGATATACTGGTAGTTTTTCAGCCCGACCAGAGGCGCCTGGGAGAGCGGGGTAAGCATGTCCCAGCGCGCAAAGCTGATGTACAGGGAAAAGACAATCGGAATCAGAAAGAAGACCAGAAAGAAGAGCAGCACCGGGCTCAGGAAGAGATAGGCCAGAATCGTTCTCTGCCGCGACATCCGGTACTTTTTGACGCGCTTCCCTTCTTGCAAGACGATCGTTCCCCCTACCCGCGCCCGCGGGAAGCGGAGGAGAGCCGGCTCGGGCGGCCCTCCCTCCCGCATTCCATTTCAGGCACCATACCGATTCAGGCACCATACCGAAATTGCCTAACGAAATGACTGTCTCGGGATCAATAGTTCTCCTCCAGGATCTCGTTGACTTTCTTGGCCGCGTCGTCCAGGGCCTGTTTCGGGGTCTTCTTGCCGGCCCAGGCGCTCATAATCTCATCCATGAGCTTTGTCTTGATCTCCGCGCCCTGGAGGACGTTGGGCTCGCTGATGGAGTTCTTGAGCTGGTCGACGAAAACTTTCATAAAGGGATCGGTCTTCAGTTCGTTGTGGTTCTCCAGGTCCGCCTTGCGCCCGGGGATGATCCCCTGGCCCACCAGGAAGTCGCCCTGGGGAGAAGTCTTCCCGTTGGCGCGCGGCTTGTTCAGCCAGCGGAGAAGCTCCCAGGCTTCCTTTTTGACCTTGCTGTTGGAGTCCACCGCCCACAGCCAGGTGTACTGGGAGGTCGCCAGGCCTTTCTTGCCGGCTGGAATCGGGGCCACGCCCACCATCTCATCCAGCTTGTCCTTATAGGCGGATTTGAGGGTGCCTTCATACCACGGGGCCATGATCATCATGCCCACCGTGTTGTTCGGGAAGTTCCAGACCTCGCTTGAGGCATCGGTGGCCTTCACCTTGAAGAGCTCCACCTCCTGCTCCAGCGCCGCCACGCCGGCCGGGCTGTTGAAGAGCGCCTTGGCGTAATCCTTGCTCAGGAACTGTCCGCCGTTGGCGAAGAGCAACGCCATGAACGGGTGGACCACCGCCGAATCCCAGCCGCGCATGAACGCAAAGCCGCTGGTGGTCAATTTTCCCTGCGCGTCCCGTTTGGCGAGTTTCTGGGCGATCTGCACGAGTTCATCCCAGGTCTTCGGGGGAGCGGCGATGCCGGCTTCCTTGAAGAGCTTCTTGTTGTAGACCAGGGCATAGTTGTTGATCTCGGTGGGGATGCCGTAGATCTTGCCGTTGATGGTGACGCCGTCCACGGCGCTCTTGATGTAGTTGGCCTTGACGTCATTGGCAACCGCCGCCGGCGGAAGCTCAAGGATCTTCGCGTTGGCCAGGGAGGGTCCCCACAGGGAATAGATGTGATAGACATCCGGAGATTCGCCCGAGAGGCGGGCGGTCTGGATCTTCTTGAGGTAATCGTCGAAAGCGACGGTCTGGGTGACAATCTCCACATCCGGGTGCAGGTTCATGTACTCCTGGAACAACTTCTGCAAAGGTTCAATCTGGCCGCCGCCATAATGGACGGAAACCGTAATCTTTGTCTTGGCTATTACGGCAGACCCGGCCGTCAGTCCAAATAGCAGAGAAAAGGCCACCAGAGCCACAAAAAACACCAGGCGACTACGTTTCATCTTTCTTCCCCCTTTTAGATTTGGTTGATTTTGGTCAAGGTAAGCTCTACCTGCTCTTCTTCTCCGTCTCCCTTTGTTAGATTCACCCTCCTTTCTCTCACTCACTGCGCCGGGATCGTCACCGGCAGCCCCCGCCCCGCCTGCGCCCGGCCGAAGAGATAATCCACCGCCGCCTCAATGGGCGGCTTCAACACCACCCACGGCCCGGCCGCATAGGCCGCCAGCACCGTCCTGGCCTCCGGCAGCCAGGCGACATCGTAAGGAGTTCCCAGGGAGACCACCACCACCGGCCTGCCCAGCTTGACCACCTCGGCCACCAGCCGGCGCTGGGTCACCGGCAGTTCGCCCGTGGCATAGGTGGCGACGATGATCACCTCGTTAGTCCGGGCCAGTTCCAGCGCCCTTTCGAGCTGCTCCGGGTCGGGGTTGCGCCCGACCTTGAATTCCGACGCCTGGAGCCGGTAACGCCGCAGGGCCGTGATAAATGTATCGTCCGGCGAGGCGCTGATGAGCAAGAGGCGATCGGTGGGCTCAAGGCGCAGCGGCAACAGCCCCACGTCGTCCCGGAGGAGCGTCACCGCCTGCTTGGCGATGAGCTTCGCCTTCTGCCGGTGCTCCAGCGAGCCCACGATGGAACCCACCTTCTCCACCGCCACGAACGGATCTTTGAACAGGCCCACCTCCGCCTTGGCCGCCAGGATCCGTTCCACCGACGCATCGATTTGCGCTTCGGGGATCTCGCCGCTCTTCACAGCCGTCACCAGCGCCCGGGAGACCTTTTCCACCTCGTCAAAGGAATATGCGGCCAGAACAATGTCCGCCCCGGCCTGCACCGCCCGGACCGCCGCCTCTTCCAGCCCGAAATTCTTGACGATGGCGTTCATCACCATGGAATCGGTGATGATGATTCCATTGAAGCCCAACTTTTTGCGCAAGAGATCCGTCAACACCCGGCGGGAGAGCGTGGCTGGCAATCCCGGCATGGGATCGATGGCCGGAAAGGTAACATGGGAAGTCATGATCGCCTTGACCCCGGCGCTGATTGCCGCCCGGAAGGGCTTGAGCTCCACCCGTTCCAGCCTCTGCCAGTTGTGGGGCACCGTCGGCAGGTCGATGTGGGAGTCCACGCCGGTATCCCCGTGCCCGGGGAAATGCTTGGCGGTGGCGATCATGCCGTTTTCCTGCAGCCCCCGGATGGCCTGGACCCCCAGCTCGCTCACCAGCTCGGGGCTCTCGCCGAAGGAACGCACGCCGATTACCGGGTTTTTGGGATTGTTGTTCACGTCCATCACCGGGGCCAGGCTCATATGAATGCCGATAGCCCGGGCTTCCTCCGCCGTAATCTGCGCGGCGGCGTAGACCAGATCCCCCGAACGGGCCGCCCCGAAACCCATATTGGTCGGGAAGGTGGTCGCCGCGGAGAGGATGTATCCCAGGCCCGTTTCCAGGTTGGCGGAGAAGAGAAGCGGCACCCGCAGGCGGGTATGCTGCGCCATCTCCTGGAGGCGGTTGGTGAAGGCCGCCGCCTGCACCGGATCGGTGATCGAGCTTCCGTCCAATAGCTCCCCGCCGATATGGTACTCCACGATGGCCTTCCGGGTCTCGTCGAGATCGCGCCACTGCTCAATCATGAGCATCTGGCCTATCTTTTCTTCCAAAGACATCTGATGAACCAGATCCTTGATCATCGTCTCCGTTGCTCCTTCGGCCAGGCCTGCCTCCTGGGCTCCGACTGTACCCGCCGCCCGCCCGAAACGGGCCGGCGAAAATCCCACCAGCGCCGCGCAGACGAAAAGGACTCCCTTCGGCAAATTGTCGCTGCCCGGTAACCGTTACCGCCACCTCAGCGCGATTCTCTCCCCTCAATAAAGCCGGTATGGCGCCACCTCGGCGGCAAACCCCGCCGCTGCCTTCTCCCATGGCCGCGCCAGATCCGCCGCCGGCGCCCCCGCGTCAAGCTCCAGCCTCACCTCGTCGGTCCCCATCAAAAGGTCAAAAAAGTGGCGCTGGCTGCCTTCATGGGGCGGAAGCCATTTGAACTCATCTGGATGGAGCCGGTAGACGGCGGAGAGCAACTCCAGCCCCACCCGGAGCGCCGGGTAAACCTCCCGGTCCATCACGTGCACCTGCACCCCGCTGCAGCGCTGCCCGGCATGCTTGCTGAAGGTCGGCGCAAACCAGACCGGCCGGAACCGCGCCCCGGGCAGATCCAGCCCGTTCATCCGCTCCGCCAGCCGCACCCCATCCACCCAGGGCGCGCCAATGACCTGGAACGGCATGGTTGTCCCCCGCCCCTCGGAGAGGTTGGTCCCCTCGAAGAGGCAGGTGCCGGGATAGGCAGCGGCTGTCTCCAACGTGGGCATGTTGGGAGAAGGCGCCACCCACGGCAGCCCGGTCTCGTCGAACCACATTCCCCGCTCCCAGCCTTTCATCCGGGCCACCCGGAGGTCGGCGCCAAAACTGAACCTGTTGTTCAAATAGTTCGCGAGTTCCCCGCAGGTCAGGCCGTATCGCACCGGCAGCGCATAATCCCCCACAAAGGAGGAGAATCCTTCTTTGAGGCGGTTGCCCTCAATCGCCACCCCGCCCAGGGGAGCCGGGCGATCCAGAACCACGAAAGGGATCCCGGCTTCCCCGGCGGCCTGGATGCTGTACGCCAGCGTGTAGATGTTGGTATAGAAGCGGACGCCGATATCCTGCAGTTCATAGACCAGGACATCCAGGCCGTCCAGCATCTCCGGCGCCGGCTTTTTCGTCTTGCCGTACAGGCTGTACATGGGCAAACCGGTGCGGCTGTCTGTGGCGTTCTCCACCGTCACACCGGCCTGGGCGTCGCCCCGTACCCCGTGCTCGGGGCCAAAGAGCGCCGCAAGCTTGAAATCCGGCCGACTGCGCAAAAGATCAATGGTACTGGTCAGATCCGGGCCGACGCCGGTGGGGTTGGTAATCAACCCGATTCGCTGGCCCTTGAGCCAGAAAGCCCCTTCTTCCAGGAGCGCCTCCAGGCCGGTCTTGACCCGCGTCCTGTTCCGCCAGGCCTGCCCTGGCCGCGTTTGCCCTTGCTGCATCTCATCCACCCCTTATTGCGTACTGCGGCCCAAGAAACGAGTGTGCCATTCCTCCTCGGCCCTGGCCTTTCACCGTCAAAAGCCCGGGAACCGCTGCACCCTCCGCACCTGCGCCCCTCTGGGGGACATGAACGCCTCCGCGTACTTGAAGTTGGAGAGGCACCCCCGCATCACCACCAGGGCCTTGTAGTAGTCCATGTAGCGGAAGGAGGAGATCCCGCCGCGGAAGAGCTCGTACTGGCTGATCGCCTCGATCCACGTATCGTGGGCATCGGTGATGTCCACATAGGTGTCGATCTCGAAATCGTAGGGGTCTTCCCAGTTCTCCGCATAGTAAACCCGCCAGCAGCCGTGCGCCGGAAGATCCCGCTTGATCGCCGGCAGACCCGCGTAAAAAAGCGCATCCTGGACGATGTAGCTGGTATTTTCGTGGTCCTTGTGGATGCTGCCCTTCCAGTGGGTGATCATGATATCCGGCTTGACCTCGCGGATCACGTCGCAGAGCGCATACTTCACCTCATCGTTGACCGGCAGTTCCGCATCCTTGTACGGCAGAAAACGCACCTCCGCCCCCAGCACCTTTCCCGCCGCCAGGGCTTCCCGTCGCTTTTGCTCCGCGTAGGCTTCCGGCGAGAGGGTCCGGTGCCCCTTCTCGCCGGGCGTCATATGCACCAGCGTGGCTTTATGGCCCATTTTGGTGTACTTGGCCACCACGGCGCCCGCCATGATCTCGGCATCCGCCGCGTGCGCCCCGACCACCATGATGTGAAACTTCTTTTCCTCCGCCATTTCAATTCCTCCATCTCTCGCCGTTTCTTTAAATCATCCCTTGAGCCCGGTGACAGCTATCCCCTTGATGAAAGTCTTCTGGGTGAAGAAGAAGAGCACCAGCACCGGCAGCACCACCACGGTTGAAGCCGCCATCAACAGTGCCCATTCCGCCCCGTGAGCGGTCTGGAACTGTTGAAGGCCCAGGCTCAGGGTATACATGTTGATATCGCTCAAGTAGATGAGGGGGCCCAGGAAATCGTTCCAGGTCCACATGAAGGTAAAGAGGGCCACCGTGGCCACCGCCGGTTTGCTCAAAGGCAGGATGATCCGGAAAAGGATGCCGAACTCGCCCAACCCGTCGATCCGGGCGGCGTCCGACAGCTCCTCGGGTATGCCCATGAAGAACTGGCGCAAGAGGAAGATGAAGAACGCCGACCCGAAGAACGCCGGCACGGTGAGGGGCTTGAAAGTGTTGATCCAGTTGAGGTTGCGGAAGATGATGTAGACCGGGATCATGGTCACCTGGTAAGGAAGCATCATGGTGGCCAGCACAATCAAGAAGAGCAGGTCCCTTCCCGGCCACCTGAGCCGTGCAAAGCCATACGCCGGGAGAACGCTGGAGAAGATGGCTCCCGCCACACTCAGAGCGCAGATGTAAAGCGTGTTCAAGGTGTATTTCCAGAAAGGAATATACTCAAGCGCCTTGCTGAAGTTGGACCAGACCGGCGGGTTGGGAATCCACTGGTTGCTGAAGAGTTGCTGATCCGATTTGAGCGCGGTCAGCAGCATCCACACAAACGGGAAGAGGAACAGAGCCCCCACAATAAGAAGGATCAGGTGGACCAACAAACGCCCAACACGCTCGCGGCGGCGCTTGGAGTCCCGAAAACTCGTGCGCAACATGTTCTGCGCAGCTGGAAGATTGGCCGCCATCATCTGTTCCCCCCTGTCTCATAGTAGACCCAGCGCGCCGATGTCTTGAAGATCAGAACCGTGCAAAGAAGGATGATGCCGAACAAGACCCAGGCCAGAGCGCTGGCGTAGCCCATCTTGAAATATGAAAAGGCGTTGCGGAACAGATACAAAGCGTAAACCAGGGTGGCGTTCGCGGGGCCGCCGTTGGTCATGATCAGAGGCTGCGCAAAGATCTGAAACGAGCCGATCACCCCCATGATCACATTGAAGAAAACCGCCGGGGAGATCATGGGCAGGGTGATGCGGAAAAGCTTCTGCCAGGCCCCCGCGCCGTCCAGCTCCGCGGCTTCAAGAAGTTGTTGCGGCACCTCCTGAAGCGCGGCCAGGTAGATGATCACCGAGGGACCCACGCCCCAGAGGCCGGTGAGAATCAAGGCCGGCTTCGCCCAGACCATGTCCCTCAGCCAGTTGGGTCCCGAGATGCCCAGCCAGCCCAAAAAGGTGTTGATGGGACCGTAGGCCGGGTTCAAAAGCCACATCCAGACTATGGAGGTGGCCACGATGGGGACCACCGATGGCACGTAATAGATGGTGCGGTAGAACGCCAGGCCGCGGATCTTCTGATTCAAAAGCACCGCCAGCCCCACGGAGAAGATGGTGGTCACCGGGAGCCCCACGACGGTCAAGTAAAAAGTGTTGTACAGCGAAGTCCAGAAAAGTTCATCGCCCAGCAACTCCCGGAAGTTGGCGGCGCCAATCCACTGGGGCGTCTTGATGAGATTGTAATCGGTGAAGGAATAATATAGCGAGGCGCCCATCGGATACAGGGTAAACCAGAGAAAGCCGATGATCCATGGCGAAACGAAGAACAACCCGTAAAAGAGGCGGCGTCTTTGCATCCTTGTCAGGCGATGGAGCCGGGGCACGGTGGCAGCAGACAAGATTAATCCCTCTTTTCCTGTTAATCCTTGCGGCGGCTCGCTCCCGGCGTCCGGAAATTCAGATTTCCCGCCGGGCCGCTCCCGGCCATCCCTGGCCTTCGCGGCACCTTGACCTCGTGTCAAACGGAGCGTCCCGCCGTACATTTGTCATCCATCAGGATCGCCAATTTCCCGCCGGCCTGAAACCGGCATTGTACATTACTTGGCCTTGTCCAGAGCCGCCTGGATCTTCCTGGTTACCTCGTCAAGAGCCTCTTTGGCCGGTTTTTTACCGAGAACGACGGCTTCTTCGGCGCTGCCAATCTCCGTGGCGTACATGTTCGCCACCGGAATCTGCGGCCAATGACGCGCATTGGCGCTGCCCAAAAGTCTCATGAAGACGCGGAAGTTGGCGTCCGTGGTGAATTCAGGGTCGTCGGCCAGGCTCTTGAAGGCCGGGACGTTGTGCAACGCCGCCGCGAACTTGCCGGCATTCCTGGGCTGCTCCATCCACCTGATGAACTCCCAGGCTTCGCTGGCGTGCTTGCTCCCCTTCGGGATCACCAGGAGGCTGCCGACGGTGGTCGTTGCGCCGTAAGCGCCGGGTTTATCCTTCGGCGACGGGAAGGGCGCGGCTCCCCAGTTGAGTTTGGGCGCAAACTTGGGAATAAAGGCAGCCTGCCATTCCCCTTCCACCACCATCGCCACCTTGCCGGTGTAGAAAGCGTAGTTGCCGGTGGCGTACGCGCCGAAGCCAGATTTAAAGGTACTGATCGATTTTACGTCGTACTTCTTGTAAAAACCTTGTTCCCACTCCAGGGCCCGGACAATCTCGGCATCGTTGGCGGTGATCTTCTTGTTCCTGGCATCATAGAAGGAGCCGCCAAAGGCCGGGCCGTACAGGTCGAAATGCCCCCAGGGGAAGTCAGGCAAAAAGCCGATCTGCGCGATCTTCCCGTCCTTGTCCCTGACGGTCAGCTTCTCAACCATGGCATCCAGTTCCTCGATGGTTTTGGGCGCCTTCTCGGGATCCAGGCCGGCCTTCTTGAAGAGGTCTTTGTTCCAGAGCAGAGCGTATGTATCCTGGTTGAGCGCCAACCCGTAGGTTTTGCCCCCAAACCGGCCCATCTGCAATGAGATCGGGTAAAAGTCGCTCAGGTCATACTTGGACTTTGAGATATAGCTGTCCAGAGGAGTAAGCGCGCCGTTATGGGCCCATTCCGGCAGGTAGTCTGAACCAAGGTTGGCGACGTCGGGCGCCGTGCCGCCGGAAACCGCCGTCAGAAGCTTCTGGTGGTGGTTGGACCAGCCACCCTGGGAGATGCCCTGGACCTGGATGTCCTCATGGGTCTTGTTGAACTCGGCAATAAGCCCTTCCAGCGCCTTGGCCTCATCACCCGTCCAGCTGTGCCAGAATGTGACGGTGGTCCTGGCTCCGGCGGGAACGATGCCCAGAACAAGCACAGCCAGTGACAAGATCAATGCAAACAGGGTAAACTTTGCCGCCAGACGTTTTTTGCTCGCCATTGTCTTTCCTCCTTCTGTTCATCTGGAACTTTTCCTATGCGGTTTTCCGGCAATCCGGCAATTGGATCCATACCACCTCCTTGAGGCTCTTCCCTGGAGTATCCCAGCTGGAAATCTTTGTGGTCTATACAAATAATGGTCTAGACCATTTACTCGTAGCATATATTCGACACGTACACCCAGGATCCTCCTGCAATTGAAGGATTCCCCAGCGGGAAACGACATGAAGAAAGGCGGGACTTTTGCCCGCCAAATCTGAAACATCTGCCTTATCAAGATCCACGGCCTGCTGGATCGCTTTAACCTCCGCCCCCGGCAACACCTCTTTGTTGGACAGTCCCAGCAGTTCCTGGGCCACGCCAAGGTTGGCAAAGATCTGCTGGTCCTCGGCTCCGCCCGTGGTCACAATTCCCCTGACCACCAGCGTCTTGCTCCGGCCGCCGGCACTTACCACAAGGCTATCTCCCGGCCGTCCACCGCCGTAACCGTTACCGGCGCCGGGTCATACGACTTTGCTCCCACAAACAGCGTGGAAGCCAAAACCAGAATTATCAGCGCCGTGACCCCGGCCATGGCGTATTTCCACGTCTGGAGCCTGCGCGCTTCCGCAAGCTTCTTGCGCCTCATGGCCGGCGTTTCCGAAACAGCTTCCGGGATCATCCCGGAAGTTTCCCCGCCATGGCCTTCCCTGGCGGCGCCGGTCGCAGCCGCGGGCGCCTGGGCGCCAAACAGGATCGTCGCCACCGGCGCCGCCAGAAGTGCCATCAGAATGAAAGTGGATGTGCCATCCCTGACGATCCAGCCGATCACCCGCATAACCACGGGCGCAAGGGGGATAATTTGCGCCTCTCCCCATTCGTGGAGGCCGCCGGCCAGAAGTTTGACCACCAGCAGCAACAAAATCACGCTGGTCACGTTGAAAAATCTTTTCAGGTTAATGTGGACACTGCCCCGGATAAAATAGACCGCAAAGAGCGCCGCCAGGGCAATCCCCAACAAACCGCCGGCGAATTGCAGGACGCCGCTGCCCGTCAGCGAGAGCGCCGCCAGAAAGAGGACGGTCTCGAGGCCCTCTCGAAAAACCATCACAAATGTAAAGAGCCCCAGGCCGAGCCCACCCCTGGCGGGAGATTGGACGATCCCGCCGAGCCGGTCCTCCATCTCCCGTTTCATGCCCCGCGCCGCGCGCCACATCCACCCCACCATCGCCGCCACCAACAACCCCGCCACCCAGTACATAAGCCCTTCCACCAGCTCATTTTCGGCGTTCAGGTTGAGCACCCCGACCAGAAGCGCTCCCAGCAGGCTGGCGACCACCGCCGCGGCCAGACCCATGTAAACCGGCCGGTTGAGTTCCGGGCGGCCAATCCGTCTCAGATAAGCCAGGATAATTCCCAGCACCAGTGCCGCCTCGATTCCTTCCCGTAAAGTTATGACCAGCGCTTCAACCATTCTTTACCCACCCCCCGGTTTAAAGTTTGACAGTCACCGTGTGATAATTGTTCTCAACAAGACGGTGCAATTGAGAATCGTTATCACTTTTAAGTATAGTACTATGGTCCGTCGTTGTCAACAAAAACTTCTGGAGAAAAAAGGAGGAAGATCCATGGCCCTGTCGAATATGTTTATTAAATTAGTTTACTAACGTGGCTTCCCTGATTTCCATGCCTTTTTTCCATGCCTTTTATAGTGGCGAAATACCTGATAACACCTATGGAGTGCTTATGATGGACAAAAGATCGCGCGGACGCAACCTGATCAGCATCAAAAAACACAACCGGGCGGTGATCCTCAACATTTTGCGCCAGCGCGGCCCCATTTCCCGGGCCGAAATCGCGCGCATCAGCAAGCTGACACCCCCGACCGTTTCCAATCTCGTTTCGGAGCTGGCCGGATCGGAATTTATCCGGGAAATCGGCGCCGGGGATTCCTACCGAAGCGGCGGCCGCCGCCCTACCCTTCTGACGCTCAACCCCGAGGCGGGGTACGTGGTGGGAATCAAAATCGGGGTAACCTTGCTGGAAGCGATTCTTACGGATCTGGAGGGAAGAATCCTCCACCGCGCCCAGACCGGCAAGGTTGCCGGAGAGAACCCCGGAGCCGTGGTCGATCAGCTGGCCGGCCTTGTCCAAAGCCTTCTGAATCAGTCAAACCTTCCCCGGGAGAGGCTCCTGGGCATCGGCGCGGCGTCATCCGGCGTGATCAACAGCGAAAAGGGCATTGTCCGCCGTTCCAGCCTTCTCCAGTGGAAGGATGTGCCGCTCGCCCAGCTTATTGAAGAACGCTTCCCGGTTCCCGTCTTTATAGAAAACGATGCCAACGTGGTGGCTCTGGCCGAAAAATGGCACGGCGCCGCGGTAAATGAAAGCAACGTGATTTGCATCACCATCGGCGTGGGGATTGGGGCCGGGATCATTATCGGCGGCGAGTTGTACGGCGGTTCGCACCACGGAGCCGGTGAGATCGGCCATATTGTGGTCGACCGCCAGGGGCCGGTCTGCAACTGCGGCAAACGCGGTTGCCTGGAAGCGCTGGCTTCCGACGGCGCCATTGCCCGGAGAGCAGCCATGGCCCTTGCCGAAAGAAACCTTCCGGCTTCCGCCTGGGCGCATGCCGCGCAAAAAGGCCCCGGCGCTCCCCAATCAAACGCCGCGACAAGTGTTGAATTTACCGCCGATGACGTCAGCCGGGCCGCCGAAGCCGGCGATCCGCTGGCCCGCGAGATCATGGAGGAGACCGGTAGATACATCGGAATCGGCATCGCCAACATCGCCAACCTCATCGACCCGGAGATGATCATCCTGGGCGGAGAACGGATGGGGCAATCCGGCCACCTCCTGCTTGCGGCGGTAAAAGGCGCCGTCAATGAGCACCTCTTCTCCCAGCCGGCCGCGGGGCTCCGGATCATGCCTTCCC
This sequence comes from Bacillota bacterium, assembly GCA_023381695.1. Lineage (GTDB taxonomy): Bacteria > Bacillota > UBA5301 > JAMCQP01 > JAMCQP01 > JAMCQP01. The sequence continues at coordinate 52,133 of JAMCQP010000057.1, forward strand.
GTCTGGGAAACGACGCCTGGGTGATCGGCGCCGCCACCCTGGTGCTGAAGGAGTTCTTTCAGCCGGCCACGCACCGGCTGGAGAAACACCGGCTGGATACTAAAGTTACGCCTGCGGCAAAATCCGTTTTGTGAAAGGGCGGGATATGCGGAGTAGCGAGGACCTCTCCGGGCCTATTTGGGTGAAATAGTGTGCTCCGAACTTATTTCCCACACAATTACTGACCAAGGAGGCGACAACATGTTCAAGAGAATTCTCTCATTGGGCACCGTGCTGGTCCTGCTGCTGGGGGTTTCCGTGGCGCAGGGCGCGGAAAAGAAAGTTGCAATCAAGTTCTTCACCGGCAAAGTGGAAACCGTGGAGTGGATGAATGATCTTATCAAGAAATTCCACGCGGAGAACCCGGGCATTGTGGTGGAACAGGAGTACCAGAAGGACGCCAGCAATGTCATAAAAGTGAAGTTTGCCTCGGGTGACATTCCGGACATCACCACCGTTTGGGACCAGGGTTTTGCGGATCAGGGCAAGTACCTCGACCTTTCCAAAGAGACCCGGTGGTGGTCCAGGGTGCAGCCGTCCATCAGAGAGCTGTGCACCGACCTCCGGTCGGGCAAGCAGTTCAGGATCGCCACAAACATGACCATGGCCGGGATCTTCTACAACAAGAAGATCTTCTCCGAACTCGGTTTGAAGGAAGCGACCACGTGGGAGGAGTTCAAGAACAACCTCAAAAAGATCAAGCAGAAAAGGCCTGACGTAGTTCCAATGTTCGTCGGAGGCAAAGATTCCTGGATGCTGGGGCACCTCATCGAGTTCATGGCCCACGGGGCGGTCAAGCAGAAGTACGGCACAATGGGATCGAGGAAGGCATTCCTCAACAACGACGCCGAGAAGCTGGCCTTCGACGCATCGGGCGGCCCCATGGAGACTTTTGCAAAACGTATCCTTGAACTCAAGGAAGAAGGGCTTTTCAACAACGATTTCCTGACCGCAACCTATGACAACCAGCTCGAAGCTTTCGCCACCGGTAAAGCTGCCGTGATCAGCCAGGGCATGTGGGCGCTGTCAGGAATCCTCGAGAAAAACAAGGCTATAAAGGACAATATCGGGTTTGCTCCGTACCCGCCGATTATGGACGGAACAAAGCCGGTGATCCTCTCCGCGGAGGATTCGGCCTACCTGATCCCGGCGGAGTCCAAGCACAAGGAAGAAGCCAAAAAGTTCCTGGACTTCCTCTTCAGGCCGGAAAACTTGAAGGCCTACAGCGAGTTCCTGAAGGCTCCCTCCGCCTTTACTGACGTGAACGCCGACTGGGGTCCGCTGAAGGATGAGGTGGCAAAGGCTCTCAAGAAGGGCGTCAACATCGGGTTTACGACCGAAGCGCCTCCCGGATTCTCCGGGGACGATGCGGGTCGAATGGTGCAGGAGTTATACACCGGCAGGTATAAAACCCCGGCTGAGTTTGCGAAAGCCTACAAAGCCGCATGGGACAGAGCCTGGAACGCGGCAAGGAGATAATGAGGACTCACGGAGATCGTAACGGCTGATGGTCTGATCATGGGGTAATTGCCGCAGGCCGACAAAGCCTGTAGCAATTACCCCGACGATGGACGCAGACGTTGTCGCTGATGCTAAAGCCGAGGCTGAGCGGGTAGCGCGTGGAAACGAAAAGGAGATAGGCAAGAACATGGTTACACTGTCGCGAAGGATCGGAGCAAACCTGCATAAGTTCATGGCGCTTCCAGCCGTCATCCTGTTTGGGGTCTTTTTCGTTTATCCGCTTTTGAGAGGGATTGGGCTCAGTTTAACCGACTGGAACGGGATTTCCGCGCCGAGGTTCATTGGTCTGCGGAACTTCGTGGACTTCTTCAGGGACGACCGGGCGCTGAACGACGTCAAGAATACCGTTCTTTTTGCGCTTGGAAGCGCACCGCTTCTGAACATATTCGGCCTACTGTACGCTCTTCTCCTCGACAGGAATTTTCGGGGCAAGAGCCTGGCGAGAACGATCGTTTACCTTCCCGCGATAATCAGCCCGCTGATCATGGGATATATCTGGTATTTCATACTCCAGCCCGAGCGCGGGTTTTTACATAAGGTCCTGGAGAGCCTGAACGTGAGCTTTCTCGGCGATAATTGGCTCGCGAGCGGCAATACCGCCCTTGCGGTTCTGGTCCTCGTGAATGTGTGGCAATATGTGGGCATGACCATGGTCATCTACCTGGCCGGGCTTCAGTCTATACCGGTGGAAATGTTCGAGGCAAGCAAAATCGATGGCGCCGGTTATTTTGTTACATTGAGGTATGTGACGCTTCCACTGCTCGCTCCGGCCATCAAGATCAACGTCGTGACGAACATCATCGGCTCCCTGTCGGTGTTTGAGGTCATAATGGCCCTGACGGAAGGAGGGCCGGGATACAGCACGGAATCGCTCAGCATCTACATCATGAGGATGTGCTACGGGAACTTCACCGGCTACTCCACGGCTGTGGCCATCATCCTGTTTTTCATCATTCTGCTGCCCGTCGTCACATACCTGAGGCTCGCGAAATCAAGGGAAGTCGAGATCTGAGGAGGCAAAACCATGAAGAACCCGGCAGGAACATTTGCGCGATCTTTGATCATCGTCCTCATCACGTTGACCTCTATAACGCCTTTCTACGTACTTCTCCTGATTGCGCTCAATTCGCCGTCCCGTCGCCTCGCGGACCGGCTGTTCTTCCTGCCCGAGTTCTACTTTCGCAACTTTGCCGATGCCTGGCGGCTCTCGTCCATGGGGACGGCTATTATGAATTCCATCATCATCACGGGAGGGGCCCTTGCCATCGTCGTACTGGTGGCAAGCTGCGCCGGGTATGCCATCGCCAGATTCCCGACAAGGTTTCACAGAATGGTATTCAACACCTTTCTCTTTTGCATGATGATCCCTCCCATAATCAATACCGTCCCGCTGTACACCTTGATGAGGTCTATAGGGGGAATAAACACCCGCTGGGCCATGATCCTGGTTAGCGCAGCAAATGTGCTCCCTTTTTCGGTCTTCCTCTACTCGAGTTTCATACGCTCATTCTCCCGGGAAATTGAGGAGGCTGCGCTTGTGGACGGATGCACGCGATTTTCGGCGTTCTGGATGGTCACCTTCCCTCTTCTGAAGCCTGTCACATCAGCAGTGGTGATCATCACCGGGCTTGGCATCTGGAACAACTACGCACAGGCTGTTTTTTTCCTCCAAAGGGAGTCCGTGCGCACCATCCCCCTCGCTGTGTCCATGTTTTTCCAGCAATACGGGGCGAGGTGGAACCTTATGGCCGCTGCGTCGGCCATCGGCATGGCCCCCGCGGTCCTGGTCTTCCTGCTATTCCAGAAATATTTCATCAAGGGTCTTGCCGCCGGGGCGGTAAAAGGCTAGGAGGAGGGATGCCCATTTCAAAAGCAGGCTGACGGCTTGTGATGCAACGGTGGCTATGTCTACCCCACCAACGGCGTTTTCAAACCAGGCGCTTTTGATATCACCAAGGAGGAAAAAACAGTGCAAGATCTGGTAAGATCAAGCGTCAACGTCATTAAAGAGAACCAGAGTCCAAACGGCGCTTATGTAGCCTCCCCCAATTTCGCCAACTATCGTTATAGCTGGCTTCGGGATGGGGCTTTTATCGCTTTCGGGATGGCGGCCGCCGGGGAGTACGACAGCGCGGAAAAATTCCTGCGCTGGGCCGGTGCGGCGGTAATCTGCCAGGAACCCCGGTTTGCCGGACTGCTGGCTAAAAAACGCGAGGGCAAGCCTATCGAACCCCACGAATTCCTGCCAACCCGTTACCGGCTTGACGGCTCCATCGAAGAAGACGGTTGGCCAAACCACCAGTTGGACGGCTACGGCGCCTGGATCTGGGCATTGGCCGGCTACATCGAGCTTTCCGGCGACCAGGCGCTGCTGGCCGGCCTCCTTCCCGCAGTGAACATGTCGGCGGATTATATCGCCGCTTTCTGGAATATCCCCTGCTACGATTGCTGGGAGGAGTTCGGCGACAAAATTCATCTCTCCACCCTGGCCTGCCTGTACGGTGGCTTGCAGGCGGCGGCGGATCTCACCGGGCGAAGGGAGCTTTTAGCCACCGCCGGACGGATCCGGCAATTCATCCTCGAAAACGGCGTGGCGGACAGCCATTTTGTAAAACACCTCGGCTGGCCGGAGGTGGATGCCAGCCTGTTGTGGCTGGCCATCCCCTTCCGGGTCTTTGCGCCCGATCACCCGCTCCTGCAAGCCACCGTGGCGGAGATCGAACGGACCCTTGCCGCCGGGGGCGTCAAACGTTATGCCAAAGATACCTATTACGGCGGCGGCGAGTGGATTATCCTGACCGCCTGGCTGGGCTGGTATTACACGGAGATGGGCCGGGACGCCGAAGCACGAAAGCTGCTGAGATGGATCGAGGCACGGGCCGGCGCCAACGGGTGGCTACCGGAACAGGTTCCGGAAAACCTGAATAATCCGGAGTTTTACCCGGTCTGGCAAAAAAGGTGGGGAGCGATCGCCAACCCGCTTTTGTGGTCCCACGCCATGTACCTGGTCCTGCAATTCGCGTTGAAAAACAATCTGAGCGACAGGGGGCAAGCTGATGCCGAAGCAGCCAGATAAGGCCCGAGGATCCGAGATTGAGGAATTCAAGATTGACCGATCCGGGGTGGATGTCTGTCCCCACAAAGCATACTACCACCCCGGGGAGGAGTTGGAAATCACCGCCGATCTTCCGGACACCACCCGGGCCGGTTTTATCGCGGAACTGGCCATCCGTTGTCTGGATGAAACGGTCGCCGTCCTGCGACAACCCATCCCACAAACCGTTTCATCTTCCGGCCGGCCAGGGCCGTATTCGATCCCGCGCCCACGCCTCGTATTTCGGTGGCAGGCTCCAAAGGCCGATATGGCGGGATTCGGGCTGGACCTGCGCTTGCTGGATGAAGATGGGCGGACGGTGATTGAAGGTTCCGGAGCCGTGGACGTGCTCGCGGATTGGACACGTGCTCCGCGCTACGGCTTTCTTTCGGACTTCTTCCCTGAAGAAGTCGGTGAAGTAAGCGACTCCGAAGCGCGCATCGCCGCCTTGAACCGGTACCACATCAATGTGGTCCAGTTTTACGACTGGATGTACCGGCACCATCAATTTCTGCCGCCCGAAGAGATTTTCGTCGACCCCCTGGGCAGGCGCCTGTCACTTGCGACGGTTCGCCGGCGAATCAACCAGGTCCACCACTACGGGATGGACGCTCTGGCATATGGCGCAGTCTACGCCGCCCAGCCTGACTTTTACCGGGAGCATCCGGATTGGGGACTGTACAAAAACAATAATGAACCTTTCGATCTCGCAAAGTTCATCAACATCATGGATCCTTCCGGCGGATCACCCTGGCCAGATCACCTTTTTGCGCAGTATGGCGAGGCTTTAGACCTTGGATTCGACGGGATCCACATGGACCAGTATGGATTCCCCAAGGACGCCTTTGTCAAGAAGGAGGGGAAAAGGCATCTGATCCGCCTGGCGGAAGTATTTCCGAAATTGATCGACCGGGCGAGATTGCGGCTTCAACCAGAGACCCCATCCGTAAAGCTGATCTTCAACTGCGTGAACAACTGGCCCGTTTCCTCAGTGGCCGGATCGTCCCAGGACGCCACATACATTGAAGTCTGGCCGCCCAACGATACCTATTACGATCTTAAACAACTCATCAGGAACGCCCGAACGTTAAACCCGGATAAGCAGGTGATCCTGGCGGCTTACATTGCGCCACTGGCCAACCCCTCCCCGGGAGGTGGAGAGGAAGGTGGGGAGATCGCCGCCCGCCTGGCGACTGCGGCCATTGCCGCCTCCGGCGGGTTTCACCTGGTGATGGGCGAAGGCGACGGGATGCTCACCGACGCCTACTACCCAAAATACCGGAGGATCCGGCCGGAATTTGCCATGATCATGCGCGGGTACCACGATTTTATAGTCCGTTACGAAAACCTTCTCTATGACCCGGCTTTGGTGGATCTATCCGAGACGCACACCGGCGGGATCAACGAAGAGTACCAGGTTGAAGGATGTCATGCCAGCCCCAAAGCCCTGCCGGATAGCGTCTGGATCACCGCCAAAGAAAAGCCGGGCTACAAGGTTATCAACCTTGTAAACCTGGCAGGTATTGAAGACGTTTTCTGGAACCGGGCCAAGACCAATCCGCCCCGCCCGGTGAATCATATCGCAGTAAGTCTCCTGGTTGAAGAGGAGGTGGCGGGGGTTTACCTGGCTTCTCCTGATCGGCGCCATGGGAGGGCGCAGAAAGTGGCGTATGAATTTGTCTCCCACGCCAGGGGGAACCTTCTCCGATTCGCAATCGACGAGCTGCAGTACTGGGACCTCGTCTTCATCAAGACCATTTCTTGATCAGGACCTGGTCGTGATCAAAACCAACCACTGATCGAAGCGCGTCAGTAGTTGAGCACCACCACCTCATTTATCAGGCCGCGCCGGGAAGCGTCCGAATTTATCGCCCTGGCCGCCCGGACCGTTTCGATGCGGAAGTCCCGGTATAGATCCCGGATAAACTCGCAATCGCTGTTGCTCACCATCACCAGGCATCCCCTGGCCGCCAGGAGCTCGACTGCCCTTTTGAGCCTTTCCTGATCGTAAGACGAGAACGCATCCGGGGTGTAGCTCGTAAACTTGCTGGTCCGCGAGATGGGGTGATACGGCGGGTCGAAATAAACGAAATCCCCTTCCTGGGCCAGCGAGACGACCTGCTCGAAGTCGCCCGTTTCCAGGGCGACACCCTGCAGGTGCCCGGCAACGGACTTGAGGTTTTCCGGGTCGAAGATCTGGGGGTTTGGATAGGCGCCGATCGGGACATTAAACCGACCGCGGGAGTTGACCCGGTACAATCCGTTATAGCAGGTCTTATTCAGATAGATGAAGCGGGCCGCCCGCCCGACGGGATCCAGCAGCCCGGGATCTTGCTGCCGCACCTGGTAATAGTGAGCCCTGGAATGCAAAGCGCGATGCGCTCCGAGGCGCTCGATCAGCGCGTCAGTCTCATCCCGCACAGTCCGGTAGCAGTGAATCAACTCTTCATTGTTGTCGATCAGGGTATAATGAGCCGCGCCCAGATTTGCCCGCACATGAAAAAAGACCGCTCCTCCACCCGCGAAGGGCTCCAGATAACCGCGGGGCAGCTTTTGCGGGAAAAAGGCGGCCAGCTGGGGAATAAGCCGGCTCTTCCCCCCCGCCCATTTCAAAAATGGGGCCGGCCTGCGCTCCAAAAAGCTGGATTCTGGCATAGGTTCCAGGCTGAGCATCAAGCTTCTCCTCTGAACTATTCATCATAGGCTGGCCCATAACCCGGCCAACCTCAACCAACCTGGCTGATCTTAACTTAGCCCGGCCTTAACCTGCCTGGCTGACCCTTAACTGGCGGTTGAGGGCGGCCAGGATTGCTTTGGCGACCGCCAGCGACTTGTCTCCGGCCACCTCCGCCGCCCCGATGGAAGCCTGCACCCCTTCCTCCGGGTCGGAGAGCTGGACCTTGGCCACCACCACATCGCTATCGTCTTCCACCTTGAACTCCTTGATGTAACGCAGTTCAACCCCTACCGGGCTGATCTTTTCCAGCGCCTCCTTGCAGGCGAAGAAGATCCCCAGCAAGGGCGAGTCCTTCTTTTCCATCTTGTAAGCGCCCTGATAATTCACTCCGTCCTTTTCGAGCTCAACCTCCGCAATGGGGGGATTGGTGCGTTTCAAGTAGGCCGCGACGATCTTCACCCGGTTGGAAGGATTTCCGGAACGAAACGGTTCCTTCTCCTCCGGCACCTCATCGATAATCTTGATCTTCCGGTAGTCAAGGTTCATGTCCAGCTTGCCGGCCAGAACCCCCCGGATCGACCGCACCAGCCCCTTGATGGCTTTCAACCGGGCATTTGGCTCATTCGCCGAGGGAAGGCCCTGGACGAAGGCGTAGATCTGGGCCACCCGGGTGTTGTCCATCTCCACCCGGCAGGAGACCACCTCCGGCAGGAGTAGAATAGTCTGTTCAATGCGTGTCTTGAGATCCACCTTGCCAACCCCCTTGTTCCATCAAACAGCTGGTAATCGAGTATTATTTTACCATACTCCTTTGGGCTTTGCATCCCAAAATAATGTCGAATTTTGCCGAGGGTCCGACGGGGAAGATCATCCGAGCATGGAAGAGTCAGAAGACCTCCGCGGGACTCAAACGTTGCGCTTGAGTCCTGCGCCAAGCAGGGCTCTTTTGTGCGGAGTTTGGTCTCAAGCGGGAATTTCCCGGCCGGATAGCGGCCTGGTGCGCACAAGCGCCGCCGCCAGGATATTGACCACCGCAATCGCCGCCGCCCCCAGAAAAACGGACTGGTAGCCGTAGCGGGCCCAGGCCAGCCCGCCCAGAAGAGGGACGGTCATGGAGACGGCATGATCGATGCTTATTCCGAGTGAGAGGGTGGGGGTAAGGTCCGCCGGTGATTCGGCGATCTTGTTCAGGTAGGTGGTCCTGGCCATCCCCACCGCAAAGAGCAACTGATCCAGCACAAAGCAGGCGTAGACCAGCCAGATGCCCCAGGACCCACGCCCCCACTGCGGGCCGTAGCCATACCCCAGGCAGATGAAGACCAGCGTCACGGCTTCTCCAACCAGAATGACCCGTTCCCCGAGCCGGTCGATGAGCCTGCCCAGAATGGGGCGGAACCCGATGCCCAGAACCGCGGAGACAATCCACAGCTTGGCGATGGTGGTGGCCGGCTGGCCGAAGACCTTGATCAGCATCCAGGGAGCAAAGGTCAGGAAGACCTGCTTTCTGGCCCCAAAGAGCACATTCAGAACATAGAAGAGGCGGTACCTCTTTTTAAAGACGAACTTCACCCGCCGGCGTTCGGGCGCCCCACCGCCATGCAGGTTGATCCTGGCGAGCAGGAAGGTGGCCATGATTGCAGATACGGCCGCCAGGAGAAAGACGGTTCGGTATCCGAAGCCCAGATACCCGAGCCCCAGCCAGACCAGCGCGCTTCCGGCCACCGTGGCCGCAATGTTCACCGCTCCCAGTTGCCCCAGCCTCCGCCCCACCTGGTCCTGTTCCGCCACGGCCACCCCCAGTGTCTGGCTGATGGGCATATAGAGGTGGCTGCCGGTGCTCTGGACGATCATCCACGGCAAAAGCCAGTTAAAGGTGGGGGCGAAAAACGCCAGGCCCACCAGCCCCAGGCTCAAAAGCAGGACCGCCAGGGACGCCAGGTGCGCCTCGGCCAGAAAGAAGAGCATCCCGGAGAAGACCGCTACCAAAAACCCCGGCAATTCCCGGGGAAACTCCAGCCAACCGCGGGTTCCGGCGGAGATCCGGTAGGTGTCGTTCAGGAAGTTGTTGAAGGTGGTGTCGAACATCCCGGAGGTGATCCCCAGAAACATGCCGGCCAGGAGAAACAGCCACAAGTTCTGTCTTCCCCTGACCCTCTCCACTCTTTCGCCCAGGTTGCGCAACGGCGCCAGGACCTGCATCATTGCTCACTCTTTCCGACTGCCAGATGATTCCAGTTTACCATGCGGCGGCAAGCCCGTCAAGATGCCGATGCGGGCAGGCTGTGGCAAGATTTAGCAGGCAAAACCCAAGAAAAATTTTTGTCAAGTTTTCAAGCTACTGGGAAACTGTTTTTCAAGCTACAGGGAAACTGCAGCGAAAACCATTGTGACTACATACTCTCCCTGGTGGGGGTGGATATGGAGTAATAACGCGGCGGCGGTTTCAGTTGGAGGGTCTCAAATAGCTTTTTCTGCTCCGCATCTGCCGGATTGGTTTGCCAGACCTCGCCAGAATGGGTTCTGTGGCCTCCAACATGCAAGGTCGAAAGGGCCTTTTTCATCTCATGCCAGGTCTGTTCCGTTTCATTTTCGGCAACCCGGATGAGCAGCATGCCCAACCAGCACAACAGAACATGGGCCCGAATCCGATCCGCCAGCCGGTGATAAACCGGACGAATGTCCACCAGGTGTTTGAGGTCCTTAAAGACCCGCTCGATGACCGCCAACTGCTTGTAACCCAGTACCACATCCCTGGCGGAGAGTTGGTCATCCGAGGTGCTCACCAGATACTTCCCAGCCAGATGCTCTTCGGAGCGGATTTTGGCGTGATTCAAAACCAGCTTGCCGGTCCTGGTTTGCCTCAGATACCGGCCATATACCTGGTGGCTGCGCAGAGCACAGGCCGCCTTCTGATGAGGCTCTCCCTCCAATTGCCGGAGTTCCTCCAACCGGCGTTCCACCTCTTTCACGATCTCCTGGCGCTTCTGGCTGTCCCTTTTGGCCTCCTCGGGATTGCGCACAATGACGAAGCGCCGCCGGGCCTCGCTGTCTCCACCGATGATCACTTCCTTGATCTCCAACCCGTTGTCCAGCTTTTGGTACTTGCCTTTGCGGCTGAAAGCCTCGTGGGGCTTGCCTTGGGAACCAAGACGCATCTTTTCCCCGCTGATGTAGTGACCGCCCGCCTGTTGCAGGATGCGACGGTTTTCCTCGGAATTGAAGCCAGTGTCCTCCACCATCAGCACGCGCCCTAATTTCCAGCCATTCAGGTCTTTCTTGACCTGCTCCACAATATTTTCATCCGCCGTATTGCCGGGCCAAACCCAACAGCGGACCGGGAGGCCATCACGGGTCACGGCAAAGGCGATCACTACTTGAGCCAGTTCCGGGTGGTTGTCTTTCCCATAACCCCACTTTCGCAGCGCTTTCTGGCCCTCGTGATCTTCATCTTCACCCTCGATCTCAAAGTAGGTGGTGGTCGTATCCAAAAAGAGCAAGTCCACTTCCAGGTTCAAGAGGCTGGCCACCGAGAAGAAGACGCGTTCCTGGATCTCATCCGCGGCCTCAATCAAAAAGTCCATGGCCCGGTAAAGCTGATGCACATCCACATCGGGCAGTTCATCAATGAGGGCCTCCCTGGCCACCCAATGCTCCAGATGCAACTTGCTGGCTGGCGCCAAGGCCCGGTTAGCCACCATCGCCAAGAGCATGCGCTCTATCGGGGTACGGAAGTCCCGCTCGGATAGAAGCTGCTGAAGCGTCTTTTCAATCCCCAGGCGTTTCCACATCCCGTCAAGGAGCCAGCTACCGCCTATTTGCCTGGAACCCAGGAATTCGAAAGGCGACTCTGCGCCGAGTTGCTCCCGGATAGTCACGGCCTCTTGGGGCCCGAGGAAGCGAGAGACACTCTTCACCAGCCGGCGCAAGGCATCCAAATCGAGTTGATCGATGCGTCCAAAGTTGTAAAGGACGACCGCCTTGGGCACGCCGGTTTTCGGGTCTCGCTGGTTATGGGCAAGCTGAACATATTCAGCTATGCCGTTTTTGGTTTTAGTTTTAGTGGTACGTATATACATTGTAACCACATTATACCATAATCATGCCGAATGTGCAAGAACGAATATGTCATTTATTGTGCCTACAGATTTTCTCGTTTTTCCTACCCTCTGAGACCTGAAACCCGCATCTTACGGGAGGGCGTTACCCCAGATGTGCCTTGTAACTGTACAACGCCAGCCGGAACTCTAGCGGAGCCAGGGATGGCGACCAGCTGGAGTCTTTTGTTCCGGGGGCCGGACGGAAACGGCCTGGAGATGGCAGGCTAGGCCAGGGCCTACCGAACCATCCCCCCAAGAGCACCCCTCCCTCCATGTTTAATAGGGTACCTTTGCCGGGTGGGGGGTTGCCGAGGGTGGGTGGCTTGGAGGGAGGGGGCGGCGGGGGGAGGGTGAGGGCAGCCTGCCTTCCGCTTTCCTCTCCCGCAGTAAAGGCCAGGCGGCCTGGCCTTGCCGGGAGTGATCCGCTTCCCTTCTCTCCCACGGCAAGGGCGACCGCCGCGCTGAGGCAGAATAGCCCAAGTGATTGAGACGCCTGTAACCGCAGGAGTGTTGTTAATATAGTCAAGGTATTCCCGTATGACATCGTGACCATAATATTGGACGTTGTCCCAGCTTCCGTAGAATTTGCCGTTCACAGTATTTCGCCGGATATCACGCGATAGCTTCCTTTTTGAATTCCGGTGGTGTACTTAAGCCACCTGTGCTTTTGGCAAGAACATCGATTAGTACTGGGATCTCCTTGTAACCCTTGATGCGCCGGAATCTTTTCTCAACTTCAAGCAAAGCCGCCGCCATCCATCTGAGGGCCTGCTCTCCATTGCGCCACCTCTTCACATTTCTCGTATGGGTGGCTGTGCCGTCGAAGGCAGACTCCATGGGGTTGGTGGACCTTAAAGTCTTTTTGAGAGTGCCAGGCAAGGCCAATTTGACAACCGTGAGGGTTTCTTCCAACCCCTCTCGCAGGCTTCCCGCCGCATCTGGATGCTCGTATTTGAGAGAGTCAGCCAGCATTTCCAGTTTTCTCTTGGCCTGATCGGCGTCGGTTTCCGCCCAGGCCGGCCGCATCTTGTGCTTGACTTCGGCTTTCCGGCTATCCGGCAGGTAGTCCAGCACATTTCGCAGTTTGTGGACCTGGCAACGCTGGATAAGGACCTTATCGCCAAAGGTGGCTACTACCGCAGCTCTTAGCGCCTTCGAACCGTCCAGTACTGCCAAGAGGCCTCTGTTGGCGTCAAAACCCCTTTCCACCAATTCGTTAAGCAGGTCCTTACAGACCTGGGCATTTTCCGTGGCGCCCTCCCGAATCGAAAGGATATGCTTTTGGCCTTCCGCATCAAGGCCCATGGCGGTGATCACCAGGTGCTCGCCAAGTGCAAACCCATCAATGAACAGCGCCACGAAATGCGTGGAGTCAAACCTTCTTTCCAAAAGTTCAATCAGAGCCTGACGGGTCCTGTGCATAAAGTTACGGCTGATGGAACTCTTGGAGATGCCCTGAACATCGATGCCGGACCCAATATCCTCCAGGCCCTTATGGCGCCGCCTGGTGGAGATGCCATGCAGCATCCGGTCCATCGCCGCCTGATGCAGAGCATCTTCGGCCTGGAAGCGTTCAAAGACTTGGAGCACCACTTCCTGACCGGCTTTGCTCCGAACCCTGGGTTTAGCGATGGTGACCTTTCTCCCGCCCAGAACAACAGTTCCTTCCTCGTGCCCGTGCCGGTAAGCAGTGCGGGCTTGGGAGTGGCGGCCTTTGGGTCCCACGATGGTGGCAACCTCTTCTTCCAGCATCGCCTCCATGACCTTCAGGCCAACTCGGACCGAAAGTGCCAATAGCCCCTCTCGGACGTCCACTGCCAAACCGGCAAGTTGGGAAAGTAGTTCGGCTGAGAGTTCAATTTGGTTCACTGGCCCCACTGCGGAAATGGGGCTTCCCTTTGCAGACAAATCATGATACGATCTCATTGGCGGTTCCTCCCGTTAATGGTTGATTGTGTCGTCAACACTGTTATACCATGAACGGGGCGGTTACCGCACCTCAATTTCTACGGATTTTGGGACATCCGGCAATCCCTCCGATCCAGGAGGCATGCCTCGCTCAGAAATAGTAGTTCCTGGTTGACCAGCAAATAAACCCCCATTTAGTCTACCGTATCTGTCAATTATGGTCCCAGGTTTTAATGTTCCTATGTTGTAATACTTAAACCCATAATTACCAGGGTAAGGTAACTCATTTTGAGCCACAAAACGGCCTGTTTGCAAATCTCTGTAACGACCTGCTTTACTATCAAAAACATAGCGAGCTGCAACCCCATTGGATAATATATCTGGTTCTATTATCGATTTTACAATAGATGCTAGCTAGTCCATATATGCCATATGCCCAAATCCCTATGTCTGCGGCTGCATCCATAATCTTGCTAAACCTCTGCCCAGGAGTGGTTTTTTCAACCCGGATTTCGCAAGCCTGCTGGTTAAAAATCGCACTTAATAATTGAAAAGGTGCTCCTGATGGGGTAGAATTGGAATAGCGACAAACCAATTTTTCCCAAGGAAGGAGCACCCAATAGATGTTACAAGAACAGTTTACCACCTCCCATAGGAAGTACGCAAGTGTTTCAGAAGAATTTTCGTTAAAACACGCGACAGCTTACGGCGGAGGTAATTTGCTGCTGGATTATTACCTGGGACGATTGAAATTGCCTGAGCTGTTTTTAGAGCATCTGGCCGTCCACAAGGCCGCTTGGGCCAGCTACCAGATGCCGGATATTGCCACCAGCCTGATCGCTGGGTTTACCCTGGGCTTGCACCGGATCCACCATTTCGAGGGGATCGAAGACGACGAGCTTTTGGCTCTGAAACTTAACTTGCCCAAACTCCCGGATTACACCGTGCTGTACAAGGACCTGGAAAAGTTCAACACCCCTGAAAAACTGGCTTCTTTGGGAAAAGTCAACCAGCAGATTCTCAAATACCTGGTGGAGCGGGGAGTCATTCTGGATATCGACTCCACCGTGAAGACGGCTTTTGGCGGCCAGCAGATGGCCGAGGTGGGCTATAACCCCAAGCATCACGGTCGGGCCAGCTACCATCCCCTGCTGGCTTTTGACGGCATAAGCCGCAGCTTGATTCATGCGCGTCTGCGCGGGGGCAAAGCCCACACGGCGGAAGGGTTTAGCGATTTTTATGAGGAATGCGTCTGCCAGCTTCCGTCAGGGGTGCATATCCGTTTTGTCCGCCTGGATCGGGGGTTTCGGGGCGAAAAGGTCTACCTCTTTTTGGAGGATGAGGCCAAGGTCGATTATGTATCTAAACTCTGCTGGACCTCTGGCCTGATGGAACGGCTCCGCCGGGGCGCCCTGTGGAAAAGAATCTCCTGTGACGAGGAGATCATCGAAGTTTGCCAGCTCCGGGCGCAATTGGCCGATTGGAGCAAGGACCGGCACGTGGTAATCATCCGGCGGCGCCCTGCGGATGAGCCTGTTCAAGGGACTTTGTTCCGGGAACTGCTCTGGAAATACGAAGCAATTGTGACCAACCTGGACTGGGATCCCGAGGATGTTTGGCATTTTTACAATCAGCGGGGCGCCGCGGAAAATTACATCAAAGAGATGAAAGACGGCTTTGGCATTGACCATTTCCCCACGGGCAATTTCCTGGCCAACTGGGCGGATCTGCTTTTGAAAATGGTGGCCTACAATTGCTTTCTGGCCTTTCAAAAAGAACTGGCCGCCCCAGGGTATAAGAGGTTTACGGTGGGACGGATGCGGCGGTTGTTTTTCCAGGTCCCAGCTGTCCTGGTCAGGCATTCCCGTCGATGGACTCTGCGCCTCCTGCAATCGTTTCGGCGACAGGAAGCCTGGTTACAAATGCGAGCCAGCTTGGCGGCGTTGAACCCGGGAGCAACTTAAAGCTTAATTTCTTGGCTTGTCAGCCTTATGCAAAGCGGTGCTGAGCATCGCATGGTTTGGGTTACCCATTTCACAGGATTTTTGGGAGTTTGGCCATCCGCCGGAAAGAATTTCTTGGAAATCTTCCTTTCCAGGACCGGTAGTGCGGCAAGGTGCACCTCGAAACCATATTTTGGGGACCTTGCCCCCACTTTTTAGCCGTTATTTGGCTCTGGCATGGGCAGACTTGCGAAATCCGGGTTATATATTATGTTTCTAAAAAAAGTTTGAATAATTGTATTTTCTTGTTAAAATAGAAGATATAAAATAATTCGTAGTAGTAATATGATGCGAAGTAGAAAATTTATATTCGGTGAAGGAGGTCATTATGGATTTAAGAAAATCTTTTGATAATGATGTTATAAATTATGATAAATGGAGACCACGTTATTGCAATGAACTTTTTAACGATATTATAGAACATTCAAAGCTTAATCCTGAAAAAGAATGTCTTGAAATAGGCTGTGGTACAGGGCAGGCTACCGAACCTATATTAAAGACGGGTAGTTCTCTTTTAGCATTAGAGCTTGGAGAAAATTTTACAGAGTTTACAAGGAATAAATTTAAGTCTTTTAATAATTTTCAAATAGAAAATGCCGATTTTGAAAAATTTGATTTTAAAAATAACAAGTTCGACCTTGTGTTTTCCGGTACAGCTTTTCACTGGATATCGGAGGAAATCGGCTATCCTAAAGTTTATAATATTTTGAAAATAGGAGGAACAATATCGCTTTTTTGGAATAAACCAGCTCCTAAAAGTTTTGATGACCCACTACACTTGAAAATGCAAGAGGTTTATCAAAAATATTTCGGCCCAGAAATAATCAAAAAGGCTAAATTTGAGCGTGAAAATCCGCAAGAGCGTTATGCAAAAATAATCAGTATAATTGAAAAATATGGCTTTATTGAAGCGGAATGCCGCCTATATAAACAAGTAAGAGAATTTACTGCAGATGAATATGTTTCTTTAATAAACACATATTCTGATAATATTGCTCTGCCAGAGCCAATAAAATCACAGTTTTTAACAGGAATCCGTGATGTAATTTACGATTTCAATAATAACATAAAAGTTTATGATACAATGGATTTATATTTAGCAAGAAAACCATAACCATGGAGTATAAGCATAATCTACAATTGAGTAATTTCGTATCCTTTATAAAGTGCGCCTCAATTTAAAAATACGAACTAAAGATGATTTATCCCATATTCCGCACCCTTGGCGCGGGAGTAACAAGATTATTACCATTAATATGTCAGAAAGTTTGATCTAGGAGATCCTTTCGATCTAAAGGGTTTGGCCGTCCCATGGCAAAGTCATTTAGCATGCTGTTGTGGGAGGGCCTGCCTTTGAAAACGTTAGCCGTTCGGTCACAGGTCTCAGGGGCTCAGTGAGGTCTTCCCGCTTTACCGGACACAACCAAGTGTGATTTGCTCTCCTATACGAAGGATAGCTTGAAATATCCCTATGCTGCTTGGCAATTTTTGTATTGCCATAAGTAAGTTGCCGGGGTCAGATAGTTCAGGCTTTGGTGTCGACGTTTCCGGTTGTAGAATATCTCAATGTACTCAAAAACGGCTTTGCGGACTTCTTCCCTGGTTCTAAATCTTCGTAAGTGGATCATTTCGTTTTTGATCGTGCTGAAGAAGGTTTCCGCGCAGGCATTGTCGTAGCAGTTACCCTTGCGGCTCATACTGCAAAGCATTTTGTGCTTGGCAAGTAGGGCTTGATAATCTTTGCTACAGTACTGGACCCCACGGTCCGAGTGGTGAATGAGGCCTGCGGGTGGCCGATGCCTCTTAATGGCGTTCTTA
>JAMCQP010000093.1 GCA_023381695.1 Bacillota bacterium
CAGGAGCGAGTCGTATTCCAGGAGATGATCATTTTGCTTTACCTCTGCTTTCAATCCCTCCCCAGTTCGGCGACCGGCGCACTCACCAGATGGATCCAGCCAATTCGGATGAGGCCCTGCGCGAGGTGGAACTGGATCTGGCGGAAGGCGCGGATATCGTCATGGTCAAGCCGGCTCTGGCCTACCTGGATGTGGTGCGGCGGGTGAAGGAGACCTTCGGTGTTCCTCTGGCGGCGTACAACGTGAGCGGTGAATATGCCATGCTCAAGGCGGCGGCCGCCAGAGGCTGGATCGATGAGGCCAGGGTCGGCCTGGAGACCCTGATCAGCATGAAACGGGCCGGGGCGGACATGATCATCACCTATTCAGCCAAAGATGCGGTAAGCTGGCTGAAAAGCCAGGGATAAAAACCCGTTCCCCTCAGGGGAGGGATTGAAAGCAGAGGTAAAGCAAAATGATCATCTCCTGGAATACGACTCGCTCCTGCAATTTAAAGTGCCAACATTGCTACCGGGATGCCGGCGTCAGGGACACCAACGAGCTTACCACCGCCGAGGGCAAGAAACTCCTGGAGGAGATCGCCCGGGCGGGGTTCAAGATCATGGTCTTCAGCGGCGGAGAGCCTCTGATGCGCGAAGATATCTACGAGCTGATTGCGCATGCCAAAAAGTTGGGTCTCCGGCCCGTCCTGGGCAGCAACGGGACCCTGATCGACGCCGCCGCCGCCCAAAAGCTCAGAGAAGCCGGGGCGGCGCGCGTGGGCATCAGTATTCACAGTTCCACCCCGGAGTTTCACGACTCGTTCCACCAGTCGCCCGGCTCCTGGCAGGGAGCTATTGACGGCGTCAAATATTGCCTGGAGGCCGGGCTGGAGGTGCAGATCCACACCACGGTCACCGAGCCCAACTATGACGAGGTGGAGCAGGTCACCGATCTGGCCGTCAAACTTGGCGCCAGCGCCCACCATGTCTTCTTCCTGGTGCCCACCGGGCGGGGCAAGGACCTGGCCAAGCAGATGCTGGAGGCGGCCCGCTACGAGAAGCTGCTCAACCGGATCATGGAGAAGCAGAAGGCCATCGACATCGAACTCAAACCGACCTGCGCGCCGCAGTTCATGCGCATCGCCAAACAGAAGGGGATGAACATGCGGTTCACCCGCGGTTGCCTGGCCGGAACCTCATATTGCGTGATCACCCCCAACGGAGACGTAAACCCCTGCCCCTATCTCAGCCTCAAGGTGGACAATGTCCATGAGACGCCATTTGATGAGATCTGGCGCTCGAACCCCGTCTTTTTGCGGCTGCGGTCCATGGAACTGGGCGGGCGGTGCGGGACATGCGAGTACAAGGAGATCTGCGGCGGCTGCCGGGCCAGGGCTTTCTACCAGACCGGCGGCGACTACATGGCGGAGGACCACTGGTGCCTGTATAAAGCGGGAAAAGCGGGGCGGGCGGAGGTGGTCGCCCGGTGAGCGCGGCGCTTGACGCCACTGACCGGAAGCTTCTGGATCTGTTGCAGAAGGAGTTTCCCTTGTTGGCGCGCCCCTATGCTGTCCTTGGCTCCCGGACCGGCCTGGCCGAAGACGAGGTCTGTGAAAAGGTGGCGGGATGGCAAAAGAGCGGCATAGTCCGGCGGCTGGGGGCGGTGTTTGATTCCAAACATCTGGGGTACCGGAGCGTCCTGGTGGCGATGGGTGTCCCGGAGGCGCGGGTGGAGGAAGTGGCGGCCCAGATCAGCCGCTGGCCGGGAGTGACCCACAACTACCTGCGCGAGACCATCGACGGGGATCCCCCTCTGAATTACAACCTCTGGTTCACGCTCACCGCCCCCACGAAGGATGAAATTGACGTGATCCTCCGGGAGATCTCCCGGGGGACGGGCATAACCGACATTTTGGAGCTGCCGGCCCGGAGGCTCTTCAAGATCAAGGTTGAGTTCGAGATGAGCCCGGGGGCGGACCGCCCGGCGCAAAAAAGAGCGGCCGCGCAAGCAGCGGGGGGGCAAACTGCAGCAGGGGCGAGATCTTCTGTCGATCCGCCCTCCCTGAACCAACATTTTGCCGCCCTGACCGGTCAGGACTGGCGGATCATCGGGGTATTGCAGGAGGACCTGCCGGCGGTTCCGGAACCCTATGCGGTTCTGGCGGACAGGCTGGGGATGCGGCAGGAAGAGCTTCAGGCCAAAATACGGGAATATCTGGCCGCTGGCATAATCCGGCGCTTTGGAGCCACATTGAAGCATCAAGAGGTGGGTTTTGCCGCCAACGCCATGGGCGTCTGGCGGGTGCCGGCGGAGCGCGAGGACGAGGTGGGCCGGAGGATGGCCCAATTTCGTGCGGTGAGCCACTGCTATTCCAGGGCGACCCACCCGCGGTGGCCGTACAACCTTTACACCATGATTCACGCGCAAAGACGGGAAGACTGCCTGGAAGTGGCCCGCCAGATTTCAACGGCCACCGGCGTTGCCGACTACCGGCTGCTCTTTACCGCCCGGGAACTGAAAAAGGAGCGGATGCGCTACCGGAGCGATCCGGGGAAAGATGCCCAATAAAACAGTGGGGGGAGAGCGACATTGGATCACAAGCGATCAGCGGCCTTGTTTGCCGAGGCCAAACAATACATTCCGGGCGGGGTGAACAGTCCCGTCAGGGCTTTTCGGGCGGTTGGCGGGCAGCCCGTTTTTATTGACCATGCGCAGGGCGCCTATCTTTACGATGTGGATGGGAATTCCTACCTCGATTATGTGGGGTCCTGGGGGCCGATGATCCTTGGCCATGCCCATCCCGAAGTGATGGAGGCCATCAAGGAGGCCCTGGGCCGCGGGACCAGCTACGGCGCTCCCACGGAGCTTGAGACCAGGCTGGCCAAAAAGATCTGCGACGCCTTTCCGAGCATGGATATGGTCCGAATGGTAAGTTCCGGCACGGAAGCCGTGATGAGCGCGCTTCGCCTGGCCAGAGGATTCACCGGCCGGAACAAGATTTTCAAGTTCATCGGTTGCTATCACGGGCATTCGGACGGCCTGTTGATCAAGGCCGGGTCCGGGGCGGCGACCATGGGGGTGCCCGACAGCCCGGGAGTGACTCCGAATGCGGCCAAAGACACCATAACCCTCCCCTATAACGATTTGAACGCCGTGGATCAGGCTTTTCACGAATTCGGCGAGGATGTCGCCGCGGTGATCGTGGAGCCGGTGGCCGGGAACATGGGGGTTATCCCGCCGGAGCCTGGCTACCTGGAAGGCCTGCGCGTCCTCTGCACCCAGTACGGAGCCCTGCTCATCTTTGACGAGGTGATTACCGGGTTCAGATTGGCCTATGGCGGCGCGCAGGTCATTTACAAGGTCAGGCCCGATCTCACCACGCTTGGAAAGATCATCGGCGGAGGACTCCCGGTGGGCGCCTACGGGGGCCGCCGGGAGATCATGTCCCTGGTCGCCCCGGCGGGGCCGGTTTACCAGGCCGGCACCCTCTCCGGCAACCCCCTGGCCATGACCGCCGGGCTGGCCACGCTGGAGATCCTGGACAAACGCCGGGGGATCTACCAGGATCTGGAATTGAAGACGTCCTGCCTGGCGGACAGCATGAAGACCGAGGCGGCGGCCGCCGGAATCCCGGCGTACGTCACCCATGTTGGCTCCCTGTTTTGCACCTTCTTTACGCCGGAGAAGGTCACCGGCTGGGAATCCGCCGCAAGCTCGGATACCGAGGTCTTTGGCCGCTTCTTCCGGAGCATGCTGCGACAGGGAATATATCTTGCGCCATCCCAGTTCGAGGCCGGTTTTATGTCGGCGGCCCATGGATGGGAAGAAGTGGACAGAACGATTGCCGCGGCGAAGGCGGCCTTTTCGGAAATAGCCGGCAAACAACTTTGAAGTCGGTTGTCCGGGGGAAGCGCGGCCCGGCTCCAGAGCGGAAGATTATTCATCCGTCCCATCTTCCAGCACGCGGGCGGCATGGCCAAACCGTCCCTCGAACATCAGGGCCACCGCCATGAAGAGCCTGCATTCCGCCAGGAAGATCTCCTGGCCGGGTTCAAGGTGGATCCCCTCTCCAGGCGATTTGGCTTGCGCTTTGGCCATGGCTCGCGTGAAAAGGGCGATGGCCTTTTTATAGTCGCCGGCCAGCAGGTTGCTGATGGCCGCGATCCGCAGCGGGTGGGCTGCCTGCCATCCCCCGTCCGGAAGGGGCGTGCCCGGAAACAGCTCGGCGGGGGAGATGCCCAGCCTGGCCGCGATGGATTCCAAAGCGTTCAGGGACGGCCTGATCCGCCCTTTTTCCACCTGGCAGATGTAGCTCCGGGAGAAGTTGGAGCCGGCCAGATCCTCCTGGGTCATTCGCAGCAGCTTGCGGCGCCTGCGGATCCTTTCCCCGAGGGCTGCCGCGTCCTCAAATGGAGCGTTCATGTGGTTCCCTCCTCGACGCCGGGCTGGCGGCCCGACGTTAACCGCGCCCGCGTTTCTAACACGAAATATGTATTTACCGTCGCGCGTCACGCCTAGTTTAACATATTTTATGTAGGGAATCAAGAGGAAAAAGAACAGAAGTTTGGAAGGGGTCCGGCCAGAAATTACCTTTGTGCATAGACAGCCGGACTGGAGCCATAATATTGACACGGGAGCCCGCATCAAGGTATAATCGAAATATGGGATCAGAATGGCCTGCTCTGGCCGGCTTGGAGGTCCATCATGGCCCAGATTCGAAAGATCATGATCTGCCTGCCCAACAGCCTCCTGGAAGAAGTCGACGGCCTGGCGCGCCTTGAAAAACGTAACCGGAGCGCATTCATTCGCGAGGCGATGCGCCTGTACATCCGGGAGAGGCGCCGGCGCCAGTTGACGGAACAGATGATGAAAGGCTATGTGCAGATGGGAAAGATGAACCTCACGCTGGCGGAAGAGGCAATACGCACGGAGTACGCCAGTGCCGAGGCCTACGAAAGGCTGCTTGCCGAAGACGAAAATGCCGGGCAAAACAGTGCAGGTCTGTAGAGGCGACATCTTCTACGCCGATCTCAACCCTGTGCGCGGCTCCGAACAGGGGGGCACCCGCCCGGTCCTCATCCTGCAAAACGATGTCGGCAACAAGTATAGCCCCACCACCATTGTGGCGGCGGTTACTTCCCGTATCAAAAAGGCCAAACTTCCCACCCACGTCGAGGTCCCTGCCAGCGAAAGCAAATTGGAAAGGGATTCGGTTATCCTGCTTGAACAGATCCGGACAATCGATAAAGGGCGGTTGCGTGAGAAGGTGGCGCGGCTGAGCCTGGAATATATGGAAAAGGTGGACGAAGCCCTGGAGATTAGCCTGGGTCTGGCGGCCTTTTGAGAAGGAGTTTCTTCATCACTGTCAAATATATTATAGGCCGGGAGAAGCGAGGATGGCGAAACGGCTATTCAGCGATTCCCGGCCTATTGTTTCATTTGGAAGGGCTGGTGGGATCTTTTGCGACGCCCGTTAATCGGCATCACCTCTTCAAACGAGACCCAGAACTCGACCGAATGAAGCACCAGCAGAAAGCGCCCCGCTGGTATCCGACCCACGACGTGCGCCTGGAAGGCTCAAGCGTCCTGGCAAAGATCATGGGGGTCTCCGCGCTGAGGGTCAACAGTTATCACCACCAGGCGATTCGGGAGGCCGGGCCTGATTTTCGCGTGGTGTCCCGCGCCACGGACGGGATCATCGAGGCCATTGAAGGCCAAAACCATGACAACTTCGCTCTCGGGGTACAATGGCATCCAGAGGGGATGTGGAGCCGAAACCGCGAGTTTTTGAAAATTTTTGCCGCGCTGGTGGAAAGGGCGGCCGTCTATGGAGGGGGAAGGTGAGTGCATGGCTGAGGTGCTTGTCCATGTCACCCGGGGGAAACTGGTGGAGAGCAGGCATGCCGGGGACATCGCGGTGGTGGATTCCGCCGGCCGGGTGGTGGCCTCGGTGGGTGATCCCCGGATGGTGACCTTTTGGCGTTCCTCCGCCAAGCCGGTGCAGGCTCTGCCGGTGATTACCAGCGGCGCCGCGGATCGTTTCAGGTTTACCGACGAGGAATTGGCGGTCATGGCGGCCTCTCACGACGGTGAAGACCGGCATGTCTGGGCGTTAAGATCGATCCTGGGCAAGATCGGCCTCACCGAGAAAGCCTTGAAGTGCGGCGCGCACCTGCCCTACAATAAGACCGCGGCCGTCAGGCTGGAGCGGGCCGGCGAACTTCCCACCGACATCCATAACAACTGTTCGGGCAAACATGCGGCGATGCTCAGCATGGCCGTTCACCTCGGCTTTGACACCGAGAGGTACTATGAACCGGAACACCCCGTCCAGAAGATGATCCTGGATATCGTCTCCCGTTGGACGGGGGCGCCGGCGGGCCGGATTATTCTAGGTACGGATGGGTGCGGCGTGCCGGTCTTCGGCCTGCCGCTTAAGGCCATGGCCCTGGCTTACGCGCGCCTCGTCAGGCCGGTGGGGATGCCCAGGGAAGAGACCAGGGCCGCGGAACGCCTCACAAGGGCGATGCAGGCATATCCAGCCATGGTGGGGGGCACGGGGCGTTTCTGCACGGACCTGATGCGGGAGCTCCGGCCCGAGGTGATCGGCAAGGTTGGCGCGGAGGGTGTTTATTGCATGGGCATTCGTTCGCGTGGCCTTGGCGTGGCGCTAAAAGTGGAAGACGGCCGGGAGCGGGCGGCCAATCCGGCGGCCCTGGAGGTTTTGCGGCAACTGCAGGTGGCGGATCCGGCGGCGATCTCCGGCTTGTCCAAACACTGGCGACCGCCGGTGGAGAACCATCGCGGCGAAAAGGTCGGAGAGATTGTCCCGGTTTTTGAGCTGAAGAAGGAGGAGCGAAGCGATGAAGGTTTTCATCTCGGTGGATCTTGAGGGAATCGGCGGGGTGGTGAATCGCCGCCACACGGCTGAAGAGGGGAAAGAGTACGAGTACGCCCGCCGGCTGATGATTGAGGAGGCCAACGCCGCGGTGCAGGGGGCGTTTGACGGCGGGGCCACCGAGGTGGTGGTCAACGACTCCCATGGGGAGATGGGAAATCTATTGCCGGAGATGCTGCACCAGGAGGCGATGCTGATCAGTGGCTCGCCAAAACCGCTGAGCATGGTGGAAGGCGTGCAGACCGGGTGCCAGGCGGCGATCTTTGTCGGGTATCATGCCGGCGCCGGGACG
Source organism: Bacillota bacterium (assembly GCA_023381695.1). Lineage (GTDB taxonomy): Bacteria > Bacillota > UBA5301 > JAMCQP01 > JAMCQP01 > JAMCQP01. Next base: position 7,173 of record JAMCQP010000093.1, read on the forward strand.
GCGGCCGCCGTGCTGGATCACACCTATGTGAGCCGGGCGGCTCACCAGATCAGGATAAATGGGCGTCCGGCGGGGGAGACGGCCATCAACGCCGGTGTATGCGGCGCCTGCGGGGCGCCGGTGGTGATGGTGGCCGGGGATAAAGCGGTTGCCGAGGAGGCGCGGGCCCTGATTCCCGGCGTGGTGACCGTGGCGGTAAAGGAGGGGCTGGGCCGGCTGGCGGCGATCTCCCTGCATCCCGAGAAGGCCCGGGCGGCCATCCGCCAGGGCGCGGCCGAGGCGGTGCGAAACCTTCAGCGGGTGGCGCTCTTCAAGTTCACCTCGCCGGTGGCGCTGGAGGTTGATCTCCTGTACACCACCATGGCGGATGTGGCCGAACTGGTGCCCGGCGTGCGCCGGATTGGGGGCAGGACGGTGGCTTTTACGCATGAGGACTACATTACGGTATTCAAGGCGATGCGCGCCATCCTGGCATTGGCCGGTACAGTGGTCTGAATAGCTTTTGGAGCAAGGGGCGACTTTCAGGGGGAACAAAGGAGGTATTTCCATGTCGCTGGGCAACCCACGCGATTTCAAGGAGATCTGCCGTTTTGCAAAAGAAGAAGCCTTACGACTCGAGGACCAGCTTCGGACCTGGCGAAGGGATCTCCATATGCACCCGGAGCTTGGCCTCCGGGAGCATCGGACCTCCGCGCTGGCGGCCGCCCATCTTCAATCCCTTGGGATAGAGGTGCAAACCGGTGTGGGAGGTACGGGCGTGGTGGGCCTGTTGCGCGCCGGCGGCGGCGCCGGCGGTTCAGCCGGGGCCGGGGAACATACCGTGGCTCTGCGGGCGGATATGGATGCCCTGCCGATCCAGGAGGCCACTGGAGCCCCATATGCTTCGCAGGCGCCGGGGGTGATGCATGCTTGCGGGCATGACGGGCATGTGGCCATGCTGCTTGGCGCGGCCACGATCCTGGCCGGTGTTCGCGAGGCGCTGCCCGGCAATGTGAAGTTCATCTTCCAGCCGGCCGAGGAGAGCCCAGGGGGGGCCAGGCCGATGATCGAGGCCGGCGTTCTGGCCAACCCGCCGGTGGAGGCGATCTTCGGCGCGCATCTCTGGGCCGAACTTCCCACGGGGACCGTTGGAATCCGCCATGGCACGATGATGGCCGCGGTGGATCAGTTCCGGATCCTGATCAAGGGGGAGGGAGGGCACGGCGCCGCCCCCCACCAGGCGGTGGACGCGATTTGCGTGGCCGCTCAGGCGGTGTTGTCCCTGCAGACCATCGCCAGCCGCCAGATCGATCCGCTGGAGCCGGTGGTGCTGACCATCGGGACCATGAACGGCGGGTACCGGCACAACGTGATTGCCGACCGGGTGGAACTCACCGGCACGGTGCGCACCCTCTCCGAAAAGGTCAGGGAGGAGATGCCCGTCCGGATCGAGCGAACCCTGCGGGGGATCACCGAGGCGTCGGGGGCGGGGTATGAGCTGGCCTACGAACGCGTCTATCCCGAGACGATCAACGCGCCGGAGCCGACGCGGCTTGTGGCTGATGTGGCGGCGGAGATGTTCGGCAAGGGCCGGGTGGTGGAAACGAAGGCGCCGGAGATGGGCAGCGAGGACTTCTCCTTTTTTCTTAAGGAGGCGCCGGGGACGTTTTTTATGGTGGGGATCGCCAATCCCGAAAAAGGGATCATTCACCCGCACCACCATCCAGCCTTTGACATCGATGAAAATGCGCTGGCAATCGGCACTGCGGTGGAGGTGGCGGCGGTTTTGATCCAATTAAGTCTTTTGGGCCATTCGTCAGGTAATTTGTAGATCCCGAGAAGGAATCCGAGACTTTTTGCCGAATATTTACAGGGAAGAATAGAATTTTCCAATCTCAAAGACGGTTCATAAAGCAAAATATAACCAAATATGGTGTGCGACGCTCAGGTCGAGCTTTGATACAAGGAGGTACCGCAAGGCCGTAATTCCCAGGATGGGCTGGAGGTGTAATACACCCCGGCGCTTGCGGTCAAAAGCTTGCCGGCAGGCGACTTTCTGGCTCCTACGAAAAGGCAAACCCATCGAAAGAGGGGGGCGCAAAGCCACGGGTCTAAGGCGGAAACGCTATGACAGCCGGGCCGTCGAAGGGAGGTGACGAGGTTGTGCAAGAGGATCCTCTTCAAGGTCGCAAGCTTCCTGTTCGTTGCTACCGTGGTCGTTGGATCGTTAGGAGAGCAATGGGATTTGGTGATCAGATAACAGTTTGATCTTCGGATAACAAGTGCCTGCCGGCACTTATTTTATGCGCGGGTGGTGGCGGGGATGCCGGAGGGGGTCAAAAAACGATTTTGGTTCTGGTTTTGGCCCGTGATGATGTTTGCCACCGGATTGTTGCTCTGGTCCGTTCTTAATCTGCGGGAATTGGATTTGGTGGCCTTATTAATCTTTACGGCCATCGCCATAGCAGCTCAATTCCGGTCGGTGAGTTTTTCCGCCCACCAAAGCTTTACCTTGTTATTTATTGTCAACCTGGCGGCGCTCTTTGTCTTTGGATTGCCCGGGGCAATGATCTGCGTCTTTTTGGGTTATTCGGTGGAGTTATATCGAGGGAAAAGAGCCTGGTATAAAAGTTTTTACAACCTGGCGGTAAATCTCTTTTCCACACTGGCGGCCGGATGGCTTTTCCAGATCCTTACCCAAACCCCGCTGGCGGCCGGCCTCTTTTCCCAGGGAAGCGCGGTTGTCCGGGGGGCAAGAATCGGCGCCCTGCTTCCTTCAGTCCTCCTGGCAATTCTGACCCAATACTTTGTCGGTTCTATTTTGCAGGTGACCGCGAAATCCCTGGCTGGCGAGGGAACGGCGCTGAAACACTGGTTTGGAGACTTCCCCAAGATTCTTTCCGTGTATGTCCTCTTGGATTTTATAAGTATCGTGATGGCTGAGACCTACAGCATCGGCGGGGTCCTCAATCTTCTGGCGGTGGTGACGCCGCTGCTTCTGGCCCGCTATGCATTTTACCTCCTGTCGCAGGCGCGGGAGTCCGAACTGCGGGTTGCCGCGGAGTTGCAGAATGTGTTGGATGGGATCCCGGCGACCATCATTGCGGCGGATCCGGCAGGCAAGGTCACCACCTTCAACCGCATGGCCGAAAAGTTAACCGGCCTGACGAGTAAAGAGGCGATCAGCAGGCCATTACGTGAGTTACCAGGGATCCCCGGCCTTCTGTCCTCCCTGGAGGAGGATCGGAAGGAGCCGGGAACGATGTCAGAGGCCGTCCTTGTGCTGGGGGAAGGAACGCGGCTCCCGATCCGGGGGCGTTTTGCACATTTCAATGATCGCAAGGGGACCCGCCAGGGGCAACTGTTGATCTTCTGGGATATCACCGCGGAGAAGCAACTGGAAGCGGCCAGGCTGGATCTGGCCAAGCTTGCCGCCTTCAACCAGGTGGCCGCGGCTTTGACCCACGAGATGAAGAACCCTTTGACCATCGTCCGGGGTTATGCCGAGCACCTGGCCGAGACGCGGGCCAGCGATCCGGAAAGCCGGGAAGCTCTGCAGATCATCATCGGGGAGGCGGACCGCCTTACCTCCATCCTGGAAGAGGTTCTGGACTCCGCGCGGCCTTCGGCCTCCCCGCCGGTTCCCCTGGATCTCCACGGGTTCCTGACCGGGCTGGAGTCGATCATGAAGGCGCAGTGCGCCAGGGCCGGGGTAACCCTGGAATTTGTTTTTGGCGGGGGGAACCCGCGCGTGATGGCCACGGAGGAAAGACTCCAGCGGGTCTTCACGAACCTGTTCTTTAACTCGCTGGATGCGTTGCCCAAAGGGGGAAGAATTCGCGTCGCCACAAGGCCGCTCGACCAGGCGCGGTGGGTGGAGATCCAGGTGGAGGACAACGGAAAAGGGATCCGGGCTTCCGACCTCTCCAGGGTCTTTGACCCATTCTTTTCCACCAAGAAGCATGGCACGGGATTGGGGTTGACCAACTGCGCCCAGATTATCCGGGGATACGGCGGGACCATCTCCCTGGAGAGCCGGGAAGGGGAGGGGACCGCGGTCTTCGTGCGATTGCCTGTACAGCTTGGGTGAGAGGAGGGGGTTGAGGTGGAACAGAATACCAGTCAGCGGCCGGCGACGGTCCTGTTTGTGGACGATGAGGATGCCCTGGCGGGACTGGTTTTGCGGGTCCTCAACGCCGACGGACATGAGGTGATCCCCGTCGCTACCTGCGGCCAGGCGCTGCAGAAGCTGGCTGAAAACCAACCGGAGGTGGTGCTGCTGGATCTTCGCATGCCCGACCTGGACGGGATGTCTTGCCTGGAGATGATTAAAGCCCAGAATTCGGGGATCGCGGTGATCATCATCACCGCTTACGGCAGTATCGAAAAGGCCGTGGAAGCCATGAAGAAGGGAGCGGACGATTTCCTCACCAAACCCTTTACCACCGAACAACTGCGCATGGTGGTCAGAAAGGTTCTGGCCAAGCAACGCCTGGCCGAGGAGAATCAGTACCTCCGGGCGGAGCTCAGAAGCCGGTACAGCATGGGAAGCCTGGTCGGCAAGAGCAAAAAGATGCAGGAGCTCTTCTCGTTGATCCACCGGGCGGCGGGCAGTAACGCCCGGGTGTTGATTCTGGGGGAGAGCGGGACTGGAAAGGAGTTGGTGGCCAGGGCGATCCATCACCACGGCGACCGGCAGAACAACGCCTTTATCCAGTTGAGCTGCGCCGCGATACCTGAAACACTGCTGGAGAGCGAACTCTTTGGCTACGAAAAAGGAGCTTTTACCGGGGCGACGAGCCGCAAGCAGGGGCGTTTTGAGCTGGCGGACGGCGGGACCCTCTTCCTGGACGAGGTGGGCGAGATGTCCCTGGCCACTCAGGTAAAGCTCTTGCGGGTGCTTCAGGAGGGGGATTTTCAACGGCTCGGCGGCAACAAGACCATCAGGGCCGATGTGCGGGTTATTGCGGCGACGAACCGGGATCTCCAGAAAGCAATGTCCGAGGGCGCCTTTCGTGAAGACCTTTTTTACCGGTTGAATGTGCTTCCCGTGTATGTGCCGCCGCTCAGGGAGAGGAAGGAGGATATTCCGCTCCTGGTCGGCCATTTTTTGGACAACGGGTGCAAGAATGGCGCTCCGCGCCCGCAGGTCTCGCAGGCGGCCATCTCCATGTTGATGGACTACCATTGGCCGGGAAACGTGCGGGAGCTTGAGAACGCCATCGAGCGCGCGCTGGTGCTGGGAGGCGACCGGGTGATCGAACCGCGACATTTGCCCCCGGAGCTCTTGAACCACGGCGAAGAAGGGAAACGGATCGTCCTGCCGGTGGGAAGTTCGTTACGTGAGGCCGAACAGGAGATGATTCGCAAGACGCTGGATTTTACGGGCGGGAACCGTGCCAGGGCCGCGGGCATCCTGGGAATCAGCCTGAGGGCGCTACATTACAAGTTGAAGGAACTGGTGTCTAAACAGGATGTGCAAAATTTGCAGCAAAAGAGCGGTTTCGTAGTGCAAAAATTGCACTACGAGGATGTTGGAAAAGATCACAAAAAGGAGGAAAATGCCGCAAAAACAGAGGACAAAATAAAATAGGTTATAAGGCCTGGTGGGGGCCCGAATCCATCCTCCGACAGATAGCAGGTTCATGCCGCCGGCTTTTTGGGGGGTATGGCACGGAATTTGCTTGCTTATATTTCATCAGATGTATGAAACGTTTTTCCGATTATTTTAGCACTGGACGCGGACACAAGGAAAAAAGGCAGGGCGAAGGATCTAACAGCAAGGATGATTCCGGTAAAACCCCGCCAGGAGGGATGCAAATGTTTCCGACATGGAAGGTCGCCAGGCCGGCGAAGATCATGGTGGGTTCCGGCCGCTGGTCTATCAAGGGAAGGAAAGCCGGACAACTTGCCACACTGCAGAATGAGATTGAGGTGTTGCGCGCTGAGCTTGGCGACGTGGCCAGACGGACCAGATGCCTGGCCGATGATGAAGAAGCTCAACAATTAAGCCGGAAGCTCGATCAGCTGATCGTGCGCTTTCTCTGGGTATCGAGGGCAAACCAGGCGCCGTATCCTTCGCGGAAATGGTCTTTGCTTTAGCCGCATCCGGAAAGGAGCAAAAAGATGGTCCGTTTGCTGGTGGTTGACGATTTTCCGGCGATCCGCGAGATTATTAAGGAGTACTTTGAAAGGTTGGGTGGCGGGATCAAGGTGGTGGCCGAAGCGTCCAACGGCGCTGAAGCGCTGGAGATCGCCGGTTCGGTGGATCTCGACGTGATTTTGATGGACATCAGGATGCCTGTAATGGATGGCATCGAGGCGACGCGCATTTTGAAGCAGGAACGGAAGCACGGGGCGCGGATTATCACGTACAGCAGCTATTCCACCGATCAGATCGAGGAGAAGGCGCTGGAGGCCGGGGCGGCGATCCACATGGTCAAGCCCTTTGAGTTTCACGATTTGTACGAGGCCGTTCAGAAGACTGCCGCTCCGGTGGCCAGTTGATCTTGCGCGGCGGGATAGCCCCGGTCCGGTCAGTACATCAGGTGCCGAAAGGTGCCTTTTTTATTGGTGCGCCCGGAGATCCCCCGCATCTCCAACCCTGCGCCGGCCGGAACAGGCAGGGGCCGCGGGCGGGGCGTCGAATAACATCATTTATATCCCTCGAAATGGGAATACTCCATCCCGAAGGGGTTGAGTGGCCCGAGGGGGGATTGAGGGGTGGCCGGGGTGCAGGTTGTGGCCGGGGATGCCAGAGAGGTCATAGAATGGGGCAGGAGGCTCGGCAAAGAACTGGAGGCGGGTGATGTAATTTGCCTCTTCGGGGAGCTTGGTTCAGGGAAAACCACCTTCTCCCAGGGAATCGCCGCCGGGCTGGGCGTGGCGGGGCCGGTGACCAGCCCAACCTTCGCCTTGATCAAAGTCTACCAGGGGAGGCTGCCTTTCTACCACGCCGATCTCTACCGGCTGGAAGATCCGGCGCAACTGGAAGATCTGGGGCTTGAGGAATTCATCTATGGCGACGGGGTCTTTGTGGTGGAATGGGCCGGCCGGCTTGGAAAATATGCACCGGTCGATTTTTTGGAAGTAAGGTTTGAATACCTGCCGGATCCCCAGAATGGCCGGCAGATTGCCCTGTTGCCCCACGGCCGGCGATACCGGGAGCTTGTTGGCAAATTGGAGGGAGAGGCCCGCGATGCGGATCATCGGGATTGATACTTCCACCATGGTGGGCAGCGTGGCGCTGGTCAACGACGGCCGGCTGGAAGGAGAATACACGCTGAATGTCCGGCGGACTCACTCCGAGCGCATGATGCCGGCGCTGGTCAGGGTAATGGAAGACGCCGGAATTTCGGCCTCGCAAATCGACGGGGTGGCGGTGGCCATCGGGCCTGGTTCCTTCACCGGGATCCGGATCGGCGTGGCCGGGGCCAAAGGGCTGGCCTATACGCTGAGCAAGCCGGTGATCGGAATTTCCACGCTGGATGCGCTGGCCTTCGGGATGAGTCTGGCCGCCACTTTGATCTGCCCGGTTCTGGACGCCAAAAGGGGGCAGGTCTACACGGCGATCTACCAGGGGGCGGGGCGGCCGGATTCACCTCCTCGCCGGCTTACCGAATACCTGGCCGTGGATATCGAAGAGGTCCTGGGGAAACTTGTGGAATTGGGGGGCGAGGTGGTCCTTCTGGGTGACGGAGTGGAGCCCAACCTGCCAAAGATCCAGGATCTTCTCGGCGAGCGGGCCAGGATTGTTCCCCATACCGTGGGGACCATGCGCGCCGGTTGGGTGGCGCAGCTTGGCATGGCCAGGCTGGCCGACGGCGTCCTGGACGACCCCCTGTCACTTCTGCCGCTTTACGTCCGGCCGCCGGAAGTGGACAGGATCAAGGCCGATCGGTTGAAGCGAGGAGCGATTCCATGAGCAGACCGTTTTCAAAAGATGAAGAGGCTGAGGGGATCTTCCCGGCGCCGGAGATTGTGGTGGACTTCATGCGGGTGGCGGATGTCAACGCGGTATGGGCCATCGAGAAACTCTCCTTTTCCGCGCCATGGTCCAGGAGCGCCTTTCAATCGGAGCTTTTGGAGAACGACAAGGCGGTCTACCTGGTGGCCAGGCTCGGCCGGAAGATTATTGGATACATCGGGATGTGGATTGTCCTGGACGAGGGGCATATCACCAACCTGGCGGTGCACCCGGGTTACCGGAGCCGGGGCATCGGCCGCCAACTTCTCGAGGCCATGAGCGAGCTCGGGCGAATGAGAGGGGTGCGCCGGCTCACCCTGGAAGTGCGCATGTCCAACATTATCGCCCAGCAACTCTACGTCCGGACGGGTTTTGTGGCCTCCGGAATCCGGCCCCGCTACTACCACGACAACAACGAGGACGCGCTGATCATGTGGAAGGAGAATGTGTGATCCGGAAGAGAAGGTGTGATGCAGAAAGGGAATTTGTGAGGGGGGGACCCTTCCGTGTGAATCCGTGCACCTTTTGACCGCTCAAACCTATTTACCCAGGACGTTCTTCCCGAACAGCACCCACAACCAGGAGAGGACCCCCGCCCCGATCACACCCGCGATGATGTTGAACCGGGCAATCGTCCACCCCCAGTCCTGCAGAACCAGATCGCCGAGCCAGGCGCCCACCAGGCTGGCGATCAGGACGGCGCCCCACCCGCCATAAAACTGTTTCTCGCCGGCAAACCAGACGGTTGCCAGCCAGCCGATCAGTATTCCGACGATCAGCAACACCAGCCAATACATGCTCAGTCACCCCCTTACCTGTCTACTTGTCAGAAAGAAACCACCGGACCGGGAAGAATTCCCCCTCAAGACACATTATGACGTTGCCCGTCGTTTGATACTCCCTGATGTATGGGAGAGCCCATTTTGTGGCTATAATGATCCTAGATGGAAATAAGACAGGCAAATGAAAGGAGAAATGCCGCAACAGGGGGAGGCGAGTCTTTACTGAAGTGGATCATATTGGATAAAATGGGGGGGAAGGACAGGGTTGTCCTTCGACCCAAAGGACAGAAAGCCGAGAGGAGCAGGCCATTATGGTTTACCATGGAGGGGTGCTCGTTGAGGGGGAAGAAGAACGGGTTTGTGGTGTACTGTTTTGTAATTGTGCTCGTGGTTTCCTGGGCCCTCTGGCCCGCCCTCACCAGACCGGCGGAATGGCCGCTGAAGGAGACCAGTGCGTATGACCTTGAGCAAATCTCCCGTATCAAGGCGGCGATACTGGAATTCAACAGCGGTCTGGATCCTGAAAAGGCCAAAGTTTACGCCACGTTGATCTGGACTTCCTCAAAGGTGGCCAAGCTTGATTGCCATCTGGCCATGGCCGTCGTTAAAGAGGAATCGAACTTCGAGGCGCAGGCGCGCTCCAGTGCGGGAGCCATCGGCCTGATGCAGATCATGCCGGAGACGGGACGGGGCCTTGGGGCCGGCGATCTTTTCAACCCGTCGGAAAACATACCGGCCGGAATCCGTTACCTCAAGTATCTTGTGGACAGGTACAGGGGGAACGAGGAACTGGCGGTCGCCGCCTATAACGCCGGGACGTTGCGGGTTAAGGCGGCGGTGCCGGATATCTCGGAGACACGGCATTATGTGAGGCGGGTCATGGCTACCTATCGGGGGCTGAGCCGGGGGCGAAGCGTGTACCGGAAGCCAAGCGAAGCGGCCTGGTAAACGAGCGGAGAGGATGCGCGGCGAAAGTCCCGCGACGCACGGCGGAAGCCCTTGCGGGGTAACCGGGGATCAAAAGGGATCAAGGGGATCGAGTGGGGTCAAATGGGATCCAAGGGGTACAGTTACGGCGGCTCTGTTCAGCACCTCTTTTGTATCAGCAAGGGGCGGGCAAGAGCCGCTTTTTTCTTCAGCGGTTAAGGGGATGCGTTTGAAGGGGATGCGTTTGAAGGGGATGCGTTTGAAGGGGATGCGTTTGAAGGGGATGTGTATGTGAAGGGGATGTCGGTGTTGTTTGACGAGGATGCCCTGGTTCTCGGGATCGAGACCTCTTGTGATGAAACTTCGGCGGCGGTGGTCCGCGGCGGGAAGACCATCATGTCCAACGTGATCGCCTCCCAGGTGGATCTGCACGCCAAATACGGCGGGGTGGTGCCGGAAGTGGCCTCCCGCAAGCACGTGGAGGCGATCATTCCGGCGGTGGACACCGCCCTGCACCAGGCGGGCGTTTCTCTGGCGGAACTGGCCGGCATTGCGGTGACCTACGGTCCGGGGCTGGTGGGCGGGCTGCTGGTCGGCGTTTCCGCCGCCAAGGCCATCGCGTTTGGCGGGCAGGTTCCCCTGGTGGGGGTCAACCACATTGAAGGCCATATTTACGCCAACTTCCTCGAACATCCCGAACTCAAAGCCCCTCTGATCTGTCTGACAGTCTCCGGGGGGCATACGGATCTTCTGTACATCCCTGCTTTCGGGGCATATGAACTTCTGGGGCGGACCAGGGATGACGCCGCCGGGGAAGCGTTCGACAAGGTGGCCAGGGTGATGGGCCTGGGCTACCCGGGAGGGCCGCAGATCGACCGGCTGGCCAGGGACGGGAATCCGCGGGCCGTGGAGTTGCCCCGGGCGCTCAGCCAGGAAGAAACCTTCGATTTTAGCTTCAGTGGCTTGAAGACGGCGGTCCTGAACTATATTCACCGGGAGCGCCAGAGCCGTAAGGATGGGCCACTGCCGGAGGAATTGCTGGCGGATCTCGCGGCCAGCTTTCAGGCGGCGGTGGTGGAGGTTCTGTCCGCCCGGACAATCGAGGCGGCCAAGGAAAAAAGGGTGCGCACGGTGGTCATGTCCGGGGGAGTGGCCGCCAACAGCCTGTTGCGCCAGGAGATGAGCGGGGCCGGCGCGCGGGAGGGCATCGCCGTCTATTATCCGTCGCTGGTGCTGTGCACGGACAATGCGGCGATGATCGCCTGCGCCGGGTATTACCGGTTCCGGCGGGGCGACAGAGCGTCCTGGTCCCTGAACGCGGAGCCTGATCTGCGTTTATAAATTTTTTCGTGCCTTTTTGCGGATGGATGCAGTCAGGGACGACTGTGGACGACTGTGGATGAGTGTGGATAACTGTGGATAACCCTGTGGATAATGTGGATAAATGGGCCGGGGATGGCTCCGGAGCGTTACCCTAATCCGGGATGCGGAGTGGCCCGCGCAGGAAAATGTCGGCTAATGTTGAATTATATCAGGTAAGCATCCCTATGGCCACCTGTCCAAATAAAGAGGTTAACTTTGGCAAGGCTACGGACGATTAAATGTAGGAAGGAATGACGTAAATGACGCGCAAACAATTCACTCGATGGCTGAAAGGATGGTCTACAATGCGGTTCAAGGGGATGCCGTCTTTTTTCGGGACGGCGCTGGCTCTGGTTTTGACATTGAGCATGGGCGGCGGGGCCATGGCGTTGAGCCTGGATCCCGGGATGAGCGCCAGGGCGCTGGGAATGGGTGGCGCCTTCACGGCTGTCGCCAACGACGCCACGGCGGTTTACTGGAACCCGGCCGGGCTTACGCAGGTGAGGTATGTCGGAGCCACGCCGACCGGGGGTTTAGCGCTCACGGATTATCAGGCGTTAAAATCATTGCAGGAAATCATTCAAAATGGTAATCTACCCACAGAACCCATTCATGCCAATGTGGCCGCTAGCGGCCTTGCCGGGGTTGTTACCGGTCTGGCGGGAATTAGCCTTTTGGTCAACGGCGAGGGCCGGGTGGATTATAATGGGGCACAAACAGTAAATTATGGCGGAACCGACTACTCGGTTCCCACGGAAAAGGTGACCGCCCAGTGGAAGCAAGACAACGTTTTAATATTGACGGGGGCCTACCCGATTGCCAAGCCACTCGGGCTGGCTTCCCTCGCGGTGGGCGCCAATGTGAAGTTATATAATTTCGGTAAATTGGCCGGGATGGAGTTAATACCCGATCCTGCTGCGACCCCCAAATATTACAAGGAGAGAAAATATACCGCCAAGGCGGACGGCCAGTCGCTGGATATCGGCGTGCTGGCGAAAGTGGCCGACATGGCCCGGGTGGGGCTGATGGTGCGCGATATCAACTCGCCGAAGATCAAGTGGACCGGCACCTGGGAAGATGACAAGAGTCCCTACAGTGCGGAAGACCAGATCAAACCGACCATCGTCCTGGGTGGCGCCATTCACCCGCCGTTGCTGGGGTTGACGGTGGCCGCGGATATGGAGCAGAAGACCGGCGAGAGCTTCAAGCGGGTGCATTTTGGGGCTGAGCAGGTGATCCTGGGCATTCTGGCCATGCGGGTCGGGGCTTACACCAACGATGGCAAAGGCCCCACGCTTACCGGTGGCTTTGGATTTGGCATCGGTCCGGTGCGGGCGGATGTGGGTGTTGCCACCGATGATTTCTTTACCAAGTCCATTGCGGCTTCCGGTGGGTTGACCGTAAAATTCTAGGGAGGTTCTAGCGGCGCGG
>JAMCQP010000116.1 GCA_023381695.1 Bacillota bacterium
CGGCCGCTCTTCCGGCCGGACCGCGTCCGGCATTCCCGCGCAATCCTCCGGTCCCAGCCCGTCGATATTTGCGTAAAGGACGAAGAAGGCGTAGACGTTCCAGAGAGTGCCCAGGAACCTCCGTTGGGCCTCTTTGACCGCCTCGGGGTAAAACCTGGTCGGGTTCCACGGGGGGCTGGCCGTGTACAGGTACCAGCGCATGGCGTCGGCTCCCGAGGTGTTCAGAATCTCCCAGGGGTCCACCCCGTTGCCCAGATGTTTGCTCATCTTCCTCCCGTCCTTGTCCAGCACGTGACCCAGGACCAGGCAATTCTTATAAGGTGTCCGGCCGAAGAGCAGGATGCTGATGGCCAGGAGCGAGTAGAACCAGCCCCTGGTCTGGTCGAGGGCCTCGCTGATGAAATCCGCCGGGAAGGTGGCGGAGAAGAGCTCCTGGTTTTCAAACGGATAATGCCGCTGGGCAAAGGGCATGGAACCCGAATCAAACCAGCAGTCGACGACCTCCGGGGTCCGGCGCATGGTTCCGCCGCAGGCCGGGCACTGGAGGAGGATCTGATCGATGTAGGGGCGGTGGAGATCCAGTTCGGGCGGGACTGTTTCAATAGCCATAGCCATGAGTTCCTCAAGGCTTCCCACCGCGTGCTCATGCCCGCAGGCGGAGCAGATCCAGATGTTCAACGGCGTGCCCCAGTACCGCTCCCGGCTTACCGCCCAGTCCACCAGGTTCTCCAGAAAGTCTCCGAACCGGCCGTCCCTGATGTGCCCGGGAATCCAGTTGATCCGGGCATTTTCGGCCAGCAACTCATCCTTGAACGCAGTGGTCCTGATAAACCAGGAACTCCGGGCGTAGTAGAGCAGAGGCGTGTCGCACCGCCAGCAGAAGGGGTAGGTATGGGCCACCTTTTCGGTCCTGTAGAGCAGCCCCTGGTTTCGGAGATCCTCGATGATCAGGGGATCGGCGTCCTTCACGAATCTTCCGGCCCAGGGCGCAACCTCGGCGGTGAACTTCCCCTGGGGATCCACGGGCTGGAAGGCGGGCAGGTGGTTGGCCTGGCCGGCCCGAGCGTCGTCTTCGCCAAAAGCCGGCGCGATATGCACGATCCCGGTTCCTTCCGCCAGGCTCACAAAGTCCCCGGCCACCACCAGATAGGCGTGAGCCTCTGCCGGAACCTCGCAGAAGGTGTAAGGCGACAGGTAGCGCAGACCAAGCAGGGCCGCGCCGGGGGTTACCGCCAGGCTCTTCCCGGAAATCTTGCTTTTTGACACGGCGTTTTCTGACACAGCGCTTCCCAGTATTGTGTCACCTGCAGCAACGCGGTCTTCAGCCACCACCAGCAATTCGTCGCCGGTGTCGACCAGGGCGTAACCAGCCTCGGGATGGACGGCCAGGGCGGCGTTGGCCGGCAGAGTCCACGGGGTGGTGGTCCAGGCCAGAAATGAACAGCGAAGCGATCTGGAATTGTCCAGGCTAAAATTGGAATTGCCCATGCCAAAGGCGGCCAGGACTTCAGCGGGCTCTTCCGCCGGAAACCGCACGTAGACCGACGGCTCCTCCACCTCGGCGTAACCCTGGGCCACCTCATGGCTGGAGAGGGCTGTCCCGCACCGCGGGCAGTATGGCACCACCTTGTGACCGCGATAGAGCAAGCCCTTTTCCCGGATCTGCTTGAGAGCCCACCAGACCGATTCGATATACTTGTTGTCGTAGGTGACATAGGGGTGGGCCATATCCAGCCAGAAGCCGACCCGGGAGGTCATCCTCTCCCATTCGGAACGGTAGCGGAAGACGCTCTCCTTGCACCTGGCGATGAAGCGCTCCACGCCGTACTCCTCGATCTGGGGCTTGCCGCTGATTCCCAGTTCCCGTTCGACCTCCAGTTCCACCGGCAGGCCGTGGGTATCCCAACCGGCCTTGCGTTCCACGTAATAACCGCGCATGCTCTTGTAGCGAGGGATGACATCCTTGATCACTCTGGTCAGAACATGGCCAGCATGCGGCAGGCCATTGGCCGTGGGCGGTCCCTCATAAAAAACGAAGCGAGGCTTGCCGCCGGCGTTGTCGGTGTTCCCGGCATTTTTGGCATTGCCAGCATTCATGGCATTACCGGCATCCTCCAGACTCTCCCGCGGGATCCCTTCCTTCTCCCAGAAAGCGAGGATTGCTTCTTCCAGGGCGGGGAAGTCCGGTCTGGAAGCCACCTTTTTGAACATATCCATTCTCCTCCGTTCTTGCGTATTAAAATAAAAAACCTCTCGTCCTCGCAGGGACGAGAGGTTGCTCCCGTGGTACCACCCAGATTACCCGGCCGGGCTTTTTCCTTGGAAGATGAACCCATGTTTGGGTCGGATCCAGGAGCGGCGCCAGGGCGGGTCACTCGATCAGGTGCGGCATCCGGCGGCTCTTTGAACCGGTCAAATGCGATACCTGCCTCCTTTTTACGGTGGAGGGTCCGGCCGGATTTACTCTCAGGAGCCACCCGCCGTACAGCCGGCGGGTTAGCGCTTGCAGATTTGATCCGGCAACTCAAAGGTGATCTTCCGCGCCTGCCTGGCACCGGGCTTGCACCACTCCCCGGCTCGCTTGGCCCCCGGCAGGGGCGTACTTCTCCTTCTCATCGTCGATGGCTTAATTGGCTTATGTCTTTTTTAGTTCCACAATTTCTTTAAGCATAGCATGTGCGCGGAGGAATGTCAAGCGCTGTAGTCTACATTGTGTCGCTGCAATCTAGATTGTTTGTTGTCGATTTCTTAAAGTAAACAATAGCCTACCAACACCCTTACCCGGGATACGGACAGGAAGGATCTTCCGCTAAGAAGTTTCCGTTATGAACCATCGCTTCCGCTCTGCACCCTCCACAGACATCACGGTAACGGCAACGGCCACATTTTCCTTCCAACTGTTCGCGATTTTTAAGCTTTTCAAGTATTTCGCTGGCCCCAATAATCCGCGAAAGCTTTTCTTTGCGTACATTACCAAGAGGTATACGAAAAAGGTGCATGGGAAAACCTGGCCATCAGCAGCTACAACATAGGAGCGCGTACCAGCGGAACAACCGATTGAAGCCTCGCGAGCCCACTCAAAGTCGGTCAATCCCACAGTTTCTAGCGAAGCTTCGCCTCAAACCGCCGAGAGTCATAGGAGTAGTCAATAAATAAAAAACTTACGGGATCGCAGCAGGAAACTTAAGGGATAATGCAGAAAACAAAATCGAATTAAGGAGGTGCGGCCGATGCCAACCGTAGCAGAACTACTTAAAGACCACGTTACATTGGAAGTGGAGTGTATAGACCGTATCTACCTTAACGGTTATATTCCATCCCTTCAAACGGGTGGTAACCTCGTCACATTTCTCACCAAACATAGAGAGCAACCGATCCCTTCACCCGCTTTACTTGGTAAAATCAGCGAAGAATTTCGCGCCGACGTTAAGCAATTCGCCACGGAAAACTCCATCCCCATCATCGAGTTCAAACGCGGACAACGCAAAGATGAGATCGCTTTGGACGTTGTCCCAGCTTCCGTAGAATTTGCCGTTCACAGTATTTCGCCGGATATCACGCTAGCTTCCTTTTTGAATTCCGGTGGTGCACTTAAGCCACCTGTGCTTTTGGCAAGAACATCGATTAGTACTGGGATCTCCATGGGGTTGGTGGACCTTAGGGTCTTCTTGAGAGTGCCGGGCAAGGCCAATTTGACAACCGTGAGGGTTTCTTCCAACCCCTCTCTCAGGCTTCCCGCGGCATCGGGGTGCTCGTGTTTGAGGGAGTTCGCCAGTATTTCAAGTTTTCTCTTGGCCTGATCGGCGTCGGTTTCCGCCCAGGCTTGCCGCATCTTGTGCTTAACCTCGGCTTTCCGGCTATCGGGCAGGTAGTCCAACACATTTCGCAGTTTGTGGACCTGGCAACGCTGGATAAGGACCTTATCGCCAAAGGTGGCCTTTACCGCGGCGCTTAGAGCCTTCGAACCGTCCAGTACCGCCAAGAGGCCTCTGCTGGCGTCAAAACCCCTTTCCACCAATTCACCAAGCAGGTCCTTACAGACCCTGGCATTTTCCGTGGCGCCCTCCCGAATCGAAAGG
>JAMCQP010000012.1 GCA_023381695.1 Bacillota bacterium
GATCCGAATATCCGCCTGCGGCTCTGGACGTCTTCGGAGGCCCGGGATGTTTTGCGGGAGTTGGTGCAAGGCGTGGATATCCTGCTGCCGAGCCAGGTCGAAGGGGAAATATTATTTGGCAGCAATGACCCGGGGGAGATTGCCAGGGCGGCGCTGGATTTGGGAGCCAGAGTGGTGGTTGTCAAGCGCGGGGCCGAGGGGTGCTTTGTGGCCGACCGGCATATTTCCAAGGCAATACCCGGCTTTCCGGTCAAGGTGGTGGATGCTATTGGAGCCGGCGATGCATTTGACGCCGGGTTTATCGCGGGAGTGTTGGAAGGGAGATCCCTGATTGAGTCCGCCGAGTTGGGCAATGCATCCGGAGCCTTTGCCGTGGCCGCCACGGGGGATGTGGAGGGATTGCCGACCCGCAAGGAGTTGGAAGTCTTCCTGGGACGGCGTGCGCGCCTGGAGAGATAGGTAGTACCGTGGAAGTGCTGGGAGATGAAGCAGAATGCCGACCAAAACAGCGAAAACAACCTGCGCTACCGGACTCAAGTGCGACGATTGTGGAACAGAATATCCCCTGTCCGAGCGTGTGAACACCTGTCCGTCATGTGGGGGATTGCTTGATGTTACGTATGACTTGCCAGCGATGTCGCGTGATGACCTCATAACTTCTCTCGCGGGGCGTTCACTCACGGTGTGGCGCTGGCGTGAATTCTTACCCATTCAAGATCCTGCCAATATCGTAAGTCTTGGCGAAGGTTATTCGCCGCTTTTGAAGTGTGAGCAAATAGGCGGCTCTTTAGGCTTGCCGGACCTTTTTGTCAAGAACGATTCGGTTAGCCCCACCGGTTCGCTAAAAGACCGAAGTTTTGCGATCGCGGTTAGTAAGGCAAAGGAGCTTGGCGTATCCCAAGCATTTACATACAGCAGTGGCAACGCCGGAATATCCCTGGCGGCTTATGCGTCCCGCGCAAGAATGAAAGCTGTGGTGGCGGTGAATGCGTGGGCCTCGGCGCAAAAGATCCTTATGATGCAGGCGTTGGGTGCGGAGGTCATCAAGCTTGATTGGGACAGCTTTGAGCAGGTGGATAAGGCTCTCGCAGTCCTGAGGGGAGAACTTCGACTATATGAGTTTGTAAACTTCGTGAATCCATTTCGCCACGAAGGGCAGAAGACTTACGCATATGAGATATGCGAACAACTCGGCTGGCAAGTCCCTGATTACATGATCCATCCCATCGGAACCGGTGGCGGGATTTTTGCCACATGGAAAGGCTTCAATGAGCTAAAGAGGGTCGGGGTCATAAAGAAGACTCCGCGAATGATCGGAGTACAACCAGCCGCCTGCGCTCCACTGGTGGACGCTTTCCTCCGCGGAAGCCGTGAAGCGGTGCCCACAGGTGACGCAAAGGCCACAATCGCTCAAAGCATCGCCTCGGATATGCCTTTTGATCGGGGGCGACGCCCGCTGCGCGCGGTCTATGAATCTGATGGCGCCATGGTAGCTGTAACAGACGAGCAGATCGTTGCTTCAATACTCATGCTGGGACAAGAAGGCATCTACAGCGAACCTGCCGGCGCGGCTACAATCGCTGGTGCTCAAATGCTGGTGAGACAAGGAGTCATTGAACCAGGGGCAACAGTGGTATGTGTGGTCACGGGCTCTGGTTTAAAGCAACCAGATGTGCTGCAAGGAATGCTCAAAGAACCAGTGGCATTTAAGGCGGACTCTGTCGAGCTTGTTGAGCATGTCAAAGGTTTATTCGGGGACAAAAAGGCATTCTCTCACTAAGTGGGCAATAGCGGTTCGCGAACAGGTGGTGTCACTGTCGGGATGTCAGAGTTCTCGAAAGTCGGCCAAAGAGCCACTGGAACATTGTTGTTAAAGAATCTCCGCATCTTGAGCGATCACGATGCTCAGTATGGATTTAACCTTCCGCAAACCTGTGATGTGAAGATCGTCGATGGTTGCTTATGTGAAATATCGGCAAGCGATAATCAATGGTCTCCGGAGTGCTCTGGGTCCATTGATCCCGAAACAAGTCCGCACCGGATCATTGATTTTAAGGGTGCTTATGCTTCCGCGGGATGGATAGATCTGCATACTCACGTTTTTGATGGGATAGGTAGACTATCAGTCCCACCGGATAAGATTGGGCTCCGGTCCGGAGTGCATATGTGCGTGGATGCCGGGACTGCTGGAGAAGCCACATTTGACGCATTTGCAAGGTATGTTGTAGACAGAGTCGTTACCAGGGTTACGGCTTACATTAATATAAGTTCTATTGGTCTTCTGGGAACAGGGTTGAGTGAGTTCGCTGAACTGGAGCCGGTAACTGACTGTACTCGGCTGGAGGACACGGTTGATAAATACAGAAACATAATTAAAGCCATAAAAATCCGCGCGAGCGGTAGCATAGTGGGGAAATACGGGATTCTGCCGCTTAAAGTAGCCCGTAATTGTGCCAGGAAGCTAGGATTGCCATTGTTTGTTCATATCGGAGAAGCGCCGCCGGAAATGAATGAGGTCATTGATTTGCTGGAGGCTGGAGACATGGTTACTCATTGCTTTCACGGGAAAGATGGCGGCTGGACGCGAAAGCCGGTGCTTGTGGATGCTATGAAGGCCGCCGTCGACCGCGGGGTTCTTCTCGATCTGGGACATGGCGCGGCAAGTTTCAGTTTTGCGGTGGCCAGGCAGGCTCTCTCAAGGGGAATCCTGCCGTATTCAATCAGTACCGACCTGCATGCGCGCAGCGAGACTCTGGTCGTAAGCCTTGCCCTTACGATGAGCAAGATGCTTGCGTTGGGAATGAGCCTGGAGGAAGTGGTTGAGCGCGTCACGGTTTCTCCGGCGCGATGGTTGCACGAAACGGAGATTGGCTCAATTCGTCCCGGTGCAATGGCCAATTTAACGATCTTCACAATTGAAGACGGCAAATTTACGTTCTCTGACAGCCTGCGTGAAAGTAATCCGGGGACAAGGCTGATTACGCCAATTGCTACCGTTAGAGGCAGTGAAGTCAAACAATGTTCGCCTGCGGGGTAAGATGAAAAGAGACGAGGTGAACGGAGGCATGTATGGCCTGGAACAGGGCGGGCTGGTCAACTGGTTTTTCTCGCTATTGAAGATTCCTAGCGTTAATCCGCCTGGTCGAGAGAGGCTGATGACGGATTTTCTGCCAACGGTTCTGACCGGCTGGGGGGGTGCGGTTCGTGCCCAGGAGGTAAGAGACGGCCGGTGCAACCTGTTGGCGGAGTGGAACTTTGGGCCTGGTCCTGTTCTCATGTTCAATACTCACCTTGACGTAAACAATCCGGAGGGACAGAAATGGGAAACGGATCCATTTTCGCCCGCTGAACGGGATGGGCGCATCTATGCACGAGGAGCCGCCGACGCCAAAGGGAGCCTGGCCGCCATGACGTGGGCTTGTCGCCGTTTAGCGGCAAATCCCGAAGGCCTTCACGGCAAGATCGTCTTCGCCGGGGTGATGGGCGAAGAATCTGGGGGAGAAGGAACTCTGTCTTTAGTGCGGCAAGGGAGTGTGCACGCTGATGGGGCCGTGGTAGGGGAACCGACCGGGCTGGAAGTGGCGGTGGCCAATAAAGGGACCTTTATTCGGCGCATCGTGTTTAAAGGGCGTTCCGCGCATTCAGGAGAAGCCCATCTTGGTGAGAATGCCGTGATCCCCGCCGCCGGATTTGTGCTGGCCGCAGAGCGCGCGAATGCGGTGTTGCGGCAAAAGTCGAATCGCTATGTGGGAAGTGCCTCGTTAACGGTGACGTTGATAAACGGCGGGAACCTTCAAAACACCGTGCCCGATCGCTGTTCAGTAACCTTTGACAGACGCTTGATACCCGGAGAGACGCACGATAGCGCCAGAGAGGAGTTACAGAGCCTTCTTGGACAGGAGGGGCTGTCTCGGCATGTGGAGTCGCTGGAGGAACTGGTAGCTTCCTTTCCTTGTGAAAGCCCGGCTGAATCAGCAGTAGTCACCGCGTCACTGGGCGCCGCGCGGGAAGCATGGAACCCTGACGCCCGCTTGCGAGGCTTTTCGGCCGGATCTGACATGTCAAAGCTGGTGCTGCTTGGCAAGATTCCTTCCGTGATTCTTGGGCCGGGCAAGCTTGCCCAGGCGCACATACCAGATGAGTTTGTGGAAATGCGTGAAGTTGAGGCCGCGGTCAAAGTTTATGAATTGCTGGCGCGGCGGTTCTTAACGGGAAAATGACTTGGGAAACAATTGCGGGGATGTCAAGTGGGCGGGAGGTGGTTACAGGTTCTGATTAGTAAAATGGCAGGTCAAGTGGGCAACGGAGACGTTACAATTGTTAAATTGGGAGGGAAATATCATGCGAAACAGGATTTTGGTTTCAATGGCCGTGGTTTTTAGTTTTGCCTGGCTGCTTGTCAGCGGTACGGTTATGGCACAAACCGCGCCAGACATCCCGCGCTCGGAGACGCTTATCGTCGCCCAAGGTGGAGATGCAATGACGCTTGACCCACAAAAGCAGGGCAAAATGATTGACATGAGTATCCTGAGCAATGTCTTCGACATGCTGTTAACAAGGGATGAAAACCTGAAGCTCCAGCCCAGCCTGACCACCGCCTGGAAGACCGTCAATGATACAACCTGGCAATTTACCTTGCGCAAGGGTGTAAAATTTCATAATGGTGAACCGTTTAATGCCGACGCGGCGAAGTTCAGCATTGAACGACTTATTGACCCGAATACGAAGTCCCCAATCGTAGAGCTTCGTTATGTGAAACGAGTGGAGATTGTAAATGAGTACACCATCAATATCGTAACGTCCGAACCAGATCCCATCCTTCCGGCAAAGTTGACGCTTTTCGGGGGGGTAATGGTTCCACCGAAGTATATTAAAGAGCGCGGAGATGCGTATTTTGCGGAACATCCGGTTGGCACCGGCCCCTTCAAGTTTGTGGAGTGGGTACGCGACGATCATGTTACGTTAGTGGCGAATCCAGATTATTGGAAAGGTGCTCCCAAGGTTAAAAAACTGGTTTTCCGGGCCATCCCCGATGATGCCGCGCGGGTTGCCGCGCTCCTGGCAGGCGATGTTGACATCATAAGCAATCTGCCTCCCGACCTTGCCCCAGTCGTGAATATGAGCCCGGGGGTTAAAGTCCTTTCCATCCCGGGTCTTAGAGCCCACTTCCTTTCCCTGGACAGCCGTAAAGGGCCGCTGGCGGACAAGAGAGTAAGGTTGGCGATCGCCTCTGCCATTGACGTGGACGCTTTAATCGCGAAGATCCTCGGTGGTCAGGCAAAGCGGCTAAACACCCTGGTGCCTGAAGAAATGTTCGGGTTCGATCCGACTGTCAAACCGGTTCCTTACGATCCCCAGAAAGCCAAAGAGCTCCTTGCGGCGGCTGGTTACCCCCACGGATTTGACATCGCTCTGAATGCGACATCCGGCATCTATATGAAGGATAGGGATATCGCTCTGGCAGTATCTGGACAACTGGCCAAAGTAGGGATCAGAACAAAAGTGCAAATCCTTGAGTATGGCACGTTTTTGACGAACCTCAAGGCCGATAAACTTGCTCCAATATACTTTATCGGGAATCTGGCATGGACGCTGGATGCCACGAATAATTTCCAGTCGTATTTGAAATCTGACCGACGGTATGCGCGGATGAAAAGCGCAGAGGTTGACAAGCTTGTCGATATTGAAGAAACGAGCATGGATCCATCGGAGAGGGAAAAGGCCATGTTCCGCATCCAACAGATGATCCGTGATGATGCCTATTTTGTAGGTTTGTTCACCGGGAACGATCTCTATGGCATCAGTGATACGGTTAAGTGGGCCGGTCCCCGTAATCAGGTTTTGTGGATGTACAATGCGGAGATCGTGCATTAGGTGAACAGCAGGTAAAAGCATGAGATTAAAAAGGGTGGAGCGGGAGTTTATCTCCTGTTCTACCCTCGTGCCCAGGAGATAGAGAGATGTCTAGATACTTGGTGAAAAGACTTGGACATGCGGTCTTCGTTGTCCTTGGCGTTTCAACGGTGGTATTCTTCATTTTGCGTCTATCTGGAGATCCGGTGTTGCTGATGCTTCCGGTTGACGCAACGCAAGCGGACGTAATACGGTTGCGCCACGCGTTGGGATTCGACCGCCCGCTCTATGTGCAATACGTACGCTTTATGGCGTCCATATTTCAAGGAGATGCCGGCGAGTCCATTCGTTATGGACAACCGGCCCTGAGACTGGTGCTGGAGCGTCTTCCGGCCACATTGCAACTTGCCTCGGCAGCTTTAATCTTTGCCCTGGGCGTGGCGTTTCCAATAGGAATTCTTTCCGCCACGCGAAGAGGCTCTCTTATTGATAATATCGGCAGTGTGGTGGCGTTATTGGGACAGGCTACACCTGTTTTTTGGCTGGGGATCATGTTCATTCTGGAGTTTTCCGTCAGGCTGAAGTGGCTGCCCGCATCCGGATATGGCACCATCGGTCATCTGGTGCTGCCGTCAATAACGTTGGGGTTATATTTGGCCGCGGTCACCACGAGAATGCTACGTTCAAGCATGCTGGAAGTACTTGGCCAGGATTACGTTCGAACTGCAAAGGCAAAAGGTTTGTCCAACTCCGCAGTGGTAGTCAAGCATACTTTAAAAAACGCTCTCTTGCCGGTGATTACGGTGATTGGCTTGCAATTCGCCGCCCTGCTCGGGGGGTCGGTCGTTACAGAGACGGTTTTTGCCTGGCCCGGGGTTGGCAGACTGGTGATTCAGGCGATCTATAATCGAGATTACCCCCTGGTACAGGCAAGCGTGCTGGTCATTTCCGCGGTATTTGTGATAGCAAATTTGGTGGTGGATTTAATTTATGGTTACATTGACCCCAGAATCCGGTATGAATGAAACGGCTCTGCCGCGGCTGTCACCATTTAAACGGGCTTTGCGTCGACTCTGGATTAAGTTCGTGCGGCGGAAGGCGACCATCTTTGCCGTTTTATTTTTACTGTTTATTGTGATTAGCTCTGTTTTGGCACCGTGGTTGGCTCCAGCCGATCCAAATGCCCAGGACATTGAGAAACGGCTCGTCCCGCCATTTTGGGCTCCCGGCGGCGATGCAAGCAAGGTATTAGGCACGGACCAGTTAGGGAGAGATGTATTCAGTCGAATTCTATGGGGAAGTCGGGTGTCTCTCGCCGTTGGCATTCTATCATCTGCGCTTGCCTGCCTGGTGGGGACATTGCTGGGACTCCTTTCCGGTTATTTTCGCGGGTGGGTGGAAAATGTAATCATGCGGGTGGCCGACATTCAGCTAGCCATTCCGTATATACTGTTAGCCATAACTTTGGTGGCGATCCTGGGGCCAAACTTAAAGAACCTTGTGCTCGTTCTTGGGTTGACGGGCTGGGTAAATTATGCTCGGGTTGTTCGAGCCGAGGTATTATCACTACGGGAGCGGGAGTTTATTTCCGCCGCCCGCGCCCTGGGAGCCTCATCATTTCGTATAATCCACCGGCACTTGTTGCCCAACATTCTCTCGCCGATTATTGTTCTTTCCACGCTGCAAGTTGCCCAGTTCATTATCGCGGAGTCGTCCTTGAGCTTTCTTGGATTAGGTGTTCCGATAAGCGTGCCCTCATGGGGCGGCATGCTTAGCGAATCCCAGTTGTATGTTCCACTTGCTCCCTGGATGGCGACCTATCCCGGGCTGGCGATTCTGTTAACCGTGCTATCGATCAATCTTACCGGAGATTTTATCAGAGACGCATTGGATCCACGTCTGAAGTTATAACCGGCCAGGTTGAAATGACTATGGCCACTTGAATGGGGAATGCGCAAGGGGAGGAGCATTTAAGACGGTGGAAAATTCGGGCGGAGTTGAGTCTTTACGGTTTGACCCGGAGGCTTGTCTAAAGGTTGGATTAGCTCCGGAGCGTCTCAACAACGCGGAGAGTGTTGTGGCAAACGGCATCAAGGATGGAGCCTTTGCTGGCGCCGTCTGGATAATTGCCAGGCATGGCCTGGTAGTGCGGCATGGAGCGTTGGGGGCCGCAATGCGGGTGCCTTTCTCACGTGAGATGCGGACCGACGCGGTGTTTGATATTGCGTCAATAACTAAACCCCTGTTTAGTTTACTGATGATGTCAATGATTGAAGATGGCAGGGTCCATCTTGATCTGCCGGTGGCGGAGTTTATCCCGGCATTTCGTGATGGCGTCAGACAAAAGATCACTATTCGCCATCTACTTACTCATTCCAGTGGCATCCCTGGACAGATTCCGCTTTATAGATGGAGCCATAATCGCGCGGAAATGCTGGAGTTGGTTTATGGGTTGCCGCTGGTGTTTGAACCGGGGATGGGTGTGTTGTACACTTCACAAGGGTTTATGGTTCTGGACGAAATCATGCGGCGCATTGTGGGCGGAGACTGGGAATCGGAGCTTATGCAACGTATTTTCAAACCTCTTGGGTTGGAACGGACAAGATTCAAACCCCCTGCCGAATGGCGCGATCTAATTGCGGCAACAGAGTACTGTTCCTGGCGCGGCCGAGTTATAGTGGGAGAAGTGCATGACGAAAACGCTGCCGTGATGGGCGGGGTAGCCGCACACGCGGGCCTGTTTTCCACGGCATGGGAGCTGGCGGTAATCGGCCAGATGATGTTAAACCGGGGTATCTATGGGGGGAAGAGAATTCTGTCCGAGCGCGCGGTTGATCTGATGTGCGGTGATCATACCCCAGGGTTGTCACTGGTGCGTGCACTTGGCTGGCAAGGAAAAGATCCCATCGGTTCGCCAGCGGGAGAGTTGATGTCTGAAAGTTCTTTCGGCCACACCGGGTTCACGGGGACCAGCTTATGGATCGACCCTGAGTTCAAACTGGTGGTGGTGCTTCTAACAAACAGGGTACACCCGTCACGTGATAGCAACGGGATTTTTAGTGTTCGTCCGCGCTTTCATAATGCAGTTTGTGCTTCTCTGGTGTGAGACTAAGGATAATAGCCACGGTGCTCGAAGCGGAGGAGATAACCAATATGTCCAACGTTGCCAGAGTACAATGCACGCGTGTCAGCATTCCGTTAATTGCGCCCATAAGGTGGCCCTGGGGATGCAGACGTGAGGCGACACGCACAATAGTGCAGATGATCACGGATGATGGAACGCATGGAGTTGGTGAAACATTAGGAGAACCGATAGTTGCCGGGATTATCGAGGAACTGGCGCCAAAGATCATCGGTGAAGATCCGTTTAATCTAGAAAGAATAATGGCTAAAGTACAGATGACTCCGTACTTTAGTGGGTACGTTGGTTACGCGGCTATCGCAGGCATTGAAATGGCGCTGTGGGATATTCAGGGGAAGGAGTTGGGAGTGCCGGTATACAAGCTTCTGGGTGGGAAGTTCCGCGGAGAGGTTCCGTTTGCGGGGTATGTTTTTATGCGCTACGCGGGAAAGGATGGACGAGGTGGTGAGGAAAGTCCATCAGCCCTGGTCGATTTCTCCAAACGAATGATAGGAGAATGCGGCTTCAAAGTCATTAAGTACAAAGGCGGCGTCATGACGCCCGAATTTGACCTGGAAGTTATGCGGGCTCTCAGATGCGAATTGGGTTCAGATGTTGGGTTGCGGATAGATGTGAACGGATTGTGGAAGCCCCAAACTGCCTTGCGGTTTGGTAAAAGGATGGAAGAACTGGATCTGGAGTATGCCGAAGATCTTACCTGGGGCCTTGATGCTATGGCCTCTGTACGTCGCGAAGTGTCCATACCTTTCGCGACGAATATGTGCGTGGTTACTTTCGAACAAATTCCTATGTCAGTAAAAATTAATGCGATTGATGTTATTCTGGGCGATGTGCACAAATGGGGTGGCATACTGTCGACCAAGAAACTGGCTGCGGTTTGTGAAACGTTTTCACTCGGAATGTCTTTACATAGTGGGGCGGAGTTAGGGATCTCCACCGCCGCTACGCTTCATGTAGCGGCCTCGACTCCACACCTGCGTTTTGCCGCAGATAGTCACTATCATCATTTAACCGATGACATTATTGCGGGTGGCCCATTAAAGTATCATAATGGCTTTATGATCGTGCCGGAAGGGCCTGGGTTAGGCGTGGAAATTGACCAGGAAAAG
Source organism: Bacillota bacterium (assembly GCA_023381695.1). GTDB lineage: Bacteria > Bacillota > UBA5301 > JAMCQP01 > JAMCQP01 > JAMCQP01. The sequence continues at coordinate 10,105 of JAMCQP010000012.1, forward strand.
TTGCAACGGTATTCAGTGGAAGATGCATCGGCAAGAAAACTCGAATATGTGATAGATGAAGCGCGTCCTGGGTGGTTCCCCGAGAAGGCTGCCTGGTAGGCACAGGCATGGGGTAGCTTTTACATCGAAGTTCTTGGCTTCATGCGTAAGGATGTTTGGGATGCTTGAATGACCCGGCGGCTGAGCGCCGGGTCTATGCTTGGGCTCTCGCATCGCCGGGTCTGGTGATCAGGCTTCCATGATGATCGACAGGGCCAGCTGGGCGCCTTTGGCCAGTTGGTCCACGGCGATGCGCTCCTCCTTGCTGTGGGCATTCTCGTAGCCCATCCCGAGAACCACCGTTGGCCGGCCGCGCTTGTTGAGGACGTTGGCGTCGCTGCCGCCGCCCGTGCTTTGCAAGGTGGGAGCCAGGCCCAGTTTCTCGCAGGCCTGTACGGCCAGGGCGACCACCGGGTCATCGGCGGTCAGGTGATAGGTTGTATAACTTTCCGTGAGAGTGACCTCCACCGTGGCCTTGAACTCCTCGGCCGCCTTTTCCAGCTGTTCCCGCATGTGGTCTACCTGTTTTTCCAGTTTGCCGGCGTCCAGACTTCGGGCTTCGCCTTTGAGCTCGGCCTCTTCACAGATGATGTTGGTGGCGTTTCCAGCCCAGAAGATCCCGATGTTGGCGGTGGTCTCCGGGTCAATACGCCCAAGTTTCATCCTGGCTACCGCCGTGGCGGCCGCTTGCAGGGCATTGATGCCTGCCTCGGGGTTCACCCCGGCGTGCGCGGCCTTGCCGTGGAAGGCCGCCCGCAGGCTGACCTGGGAGGGAGCCTGGACAACAATCGTGCCCACCTCGCCGCCGGAATCCAGCACGTAGCCCATCTCGCCCGGCAAAATGGAAAGATCCAGGTTTTTTGCCCCGTGGAGGCCGCCTTCCTCGGAGATGGTGAAGAGAACGCCCACCTCGCCGTGCGGGATCTTCTGTTCCCTGAGGACGCGAAGCGCCTCGAGAATGCTCACCATCCCGGCCACGTCGTCGGCGGCCAGGATGGTGGTCCCGTCGCTGGTGATCATGCCGTCCTTGACCTGCGGGTTGATTCCCTCGCCCGGGGTGACCCGGTCCATGTGGGCGGCGAAAAAGATCGGCCGGGCGTTCTTTTTGGTCCCTGCCAACACTCCGATGATATTTCCGCAGCTGGAACCGATCTTTTGACCCGCATCATCCTCGATGGCCTCCACGCCGAGCTCCTGGAGATCTTTTCGCAAGGCCAGGGCCATGAGCCTTTCCGACCTGGTCAGGCTGTCGATCTTCACCAGCCTTATGAAATCCTCCACAAGGCGATTCCGGTTGATTTCCGGCTCTTTCAAGGTTTTTGCCCCCTTGTTATCAAGTACTAATTGCATTGGTCAAAACCAGCTTATGCCCTAATCAGGACCAGGTTACGCGCTGGCTAAAACTAATAATTCAGCGCCATTTTGCATTTTCCTGCCGAAAACGGAAGGATTTGGCAGATTAATGGATGAGTTGGACATGGAGCTTCTGAATCGTTACAGGCATGATGTGAATTCCACCGAAGAAGATTTATTTGAATTTCTGCGAAAGAACGGGCTTATAACCACTTACCAGGGAAAACGGGTCTTAAACAAGGCGGCTGTCTTGTTGTTCGGGGTAAACCCTACGGTTAGCTTAAGATTAAAATGTGGAATTAAGATTGCATTTTATTACGGGCGGGAGCCCAGCTACACCGGCACCCCAAACCTTGCCGATAAACCGGTTACCATTGAGGGCCCCCTGCTTGTCCAGATCAACACAGCATTGTCGCAACTTAAGGACTGGTTGTCACGTGCACCGGTTTTAAAAGGCGGGGTGTTTGTGCGTGAGCTGCGATATCCCGAGTTTGCCCTGCACGAGGCTATTACCAATGCGGTAATTCATCGGGATTACAGCATTCAAAACGATATCCAGATCAAGGTTTTTGACGACCGGGTGGAGTTTATGAGCCCGGGCAAGTTGCCCGGCCAGGTTACAGTACGTAATATGAAATATGAACGGTTTGCCAGAAATCCAATCATCTTACGGGCATTGAACCGTTTCGCGGAAGCGCCCAATCTGGATATAGGCGAGGGTGTCAAACGAATTTACTTGAGCATGAAACAGGCGAATCTGCTTGATCCAGTCTATGAGTCAGGACAAGAAGGGAACTTTGTGAACCTGACTCTTTATCATGAAGAAAGGGCGCCATATTGGGACCAGATAGATGCCTTGCTGGAAACCCAGGGGCTTGTAACCAACAAGGATGTTCGGGAGATTACCGGGATTGAAGATTCGGTGCAGGTTTCCAGGTTGCTGAAAGCTCTTGAAGAGAGGAAGCTCATCGAGCCAAGAGGTGCCGGCAAGAAAAACAGGTATTACGTTAAGCCGGGTGAGAAGGTCACTGGTCTGCTCAACGGCTTAAACGGAAAGAACTAGAGTTGCACCTCATTTTCAGCCCACCAGCTTGTAGTCGGCTTCTTCGCAATGGATGCTCACCTGGTCCGCGCCGGCCAGGAACCGGATTCTGACCGCATGCTGGCCGTTTTTGAGCCGGTGGACGTGGATATCCATCACGGCGCCCGCCACCCGCAGGCGGCGGATCTTGATCCAGTTCAGCCACCCGGGGAGCACCGGCCGGAGGTTCAGTTCCACCATGGGGCTTATGGCTGTCCCCGAGGCCGTTCCCAAGGTTGTCCCCGAGGCCCCTTCCCCAGCCGTCTTCCTGGCTGCTGTAACGGCTGCACCTTTGCCGTGCGTTTCCCGCACTTCCGGGAAGAGGCCGAGCATGGCCTGGACAAGCGCCAACGGGGCGCCGGCCGCCCAGGCCTGCGGCGAGCAGGCGGTGGGGTAACTTACCGGCGCCGGTTCCTCGGCGCTCGGGAAACCGCAGAAGAGCTCCGGGAGCCGGTGGTATTCAAAGTGGTTTGCGGCCTGCAACAGGCCGGTGGCCACCTGGTTCACCGCGGCATCAAACCCGTAGCGCTTCAGCCCCAGGGCCATCAGGGAGTTGTCGTGGGGCCACACCGAGCCGTTGTGATAGCTGATCGGGTTGTACCGGGCTTCCACGGTGCTCATGGTACGGATGCCCCATCCGGAGAACATCTCCGGGGAGGTGAGCACCTTTGCGACCCGGGCGGCTCTTTCCGGCTCAAGCAGGCCGGACCACAGGCAATGCCCGGGGTTGCTGGTGACGGTCTCCACCCGCTTTTTTTCCCCATCCAGCGCCGTGGCGAAATACTGGCGCTCTTCCGACCAGAAGTCCCGGTGGAAAGCTGCTTTGAGGGCGATAGCCCGGTCTTTCAACTTTTGGGCGGCATCCCTTTCTCCGAGCACCTCCAGGAGTTCGGCCGCCCGCAGCCTGGCGGCGTAGGCATACCCCTGGACTTCCGCCATGGCCATGGGAGAACGGGCCAGCGTCCCATCCACGTGCGAGACCGAATCGCCGGAGTCTTTCCAGGCCTGGTTGGCCAGCCCGCCGGAGGATTCCTGGTGATATTCCACATAGCCGTCGCCGTCCCGGTCGCCATAGGTGTCGAGCCACTCCAGGGCCTTCTGCAACGGGCCGGCCATCTCCCGCACCAGATCAACGTCCCCGGTCCAGCGGAAAGTCTCCGAAAGCAATACGATAAACAGGAGCGTCGAATCGATGGAGCCATAATAGCGCCGGAAAGGGAGTTCATCGCGGTTGGAGGCCTCCCCCTGCCGCATCTCATGGAGGATCTTGCCCGGCTCTTCCTCGCGCCACGGGTCAACCTTCTCACCCTGAAAATGGGCCAGGGTCCGGAGGGTGCTCCGAGCCACCTGGGAATTATAAGGCAAAAGCTGCAAAGCGGTAATGAGGCTATCCCGGCCAAAAGGGACGGCAAACCACGGCACGCCGGCCACCGGGAAGTTGCCCCGGCCCGGATCGGTCATCAGGACCCGCAGATCAAGGAGGCTGCGCCGGAGAGTGGCGTTGAGATCCGGGTTATCGGACTCCACCTGGGTACATTGCTCCTGCCATTGGCGGTACGAATCCTCCAGATCGGCCAACGCCCGGTCGAAGGGTGCGAACGGCAAGGTTCCGCGCGGCGCAACTTCGGGCGGCAAGGTTCCGGGGGTCTCGGGCGGCACGATCCCGGGAATCACCACGAGATCCAGCCGCATTTTCCCTTTGGCGGGCAAGGGAAGGTTGAAGCGCGCCACTACTTCCGCATTGGTTGTTGTCGCATCGCAAATTTTCACGGTATCGGGCGCCGGCGAAACAAACCGGATCTCCATGGTGCGTCGAAGCCCGTCCAGCCCGTCGTAAGCCTGAACCACCCGGCCGGGCTCCACTTCCGGCGGGCGGATCCGGCCATGGGCTTGCCGCCGCCAGCCCCGGACCTCGAAGATGTCCGCGAAGTCGCTCCCGAACCGGAGTTCAAGCCCAAGTTTGACGGGGAAGAGATTGAAGTTGGACACCTCGATCCGCTCGTACAGCCGGCGGTTGATGAACCGGGTTCGCCGGAGGAAGATGCTCTCCCGGGGGAGCGGTTGCCCGCCGGGCAACTCCATCTCCGGGTTGGTGAGCCGTATGCTGGCGATATAGTTGCGGCTGGCGTCGGAGGCCAGAAGGACCGGCCGCCGGCCTTCAATGGTCAGTTCATACCGGGACAGAAAACGCGTATCGCTGGTGAAGAGACCCATCTGGGCAAAGCCGCCTCCGGCCCCGGTTCCCCCGGCTGAAACATTTCCTTCTTCGTCCGCGACCAGAAAGAGATCGCCTTCTTTGATGACATGGTGCTGCATTGGAGAACCCCCAACTTCAAATTAAACTTGACGCCCAAGGGCCGCCCTTTCCCCCTGATGGCCATCCGCTTACCCCTTCAAGCCGGACATGGCGATCCCTTTGATGAAGTAGCGCTGGAAGATGATGAACACGATCAGGATCGGCGCGATGTTGAACATGGACCCCGCCAGGACCAGATTCCAGAAGGTATAGAACTGCCCCCGGAAATAGTTGAGCCCCAGCGGCAGGGTGAAGAGCTCCGGCGAGTTCAGCACGGTCAACGACCACATGAACTCGTTCCAGGAGTCCTTGAAAGCGAAGATGGCCAGAGCGGACAGGGCCGGTTTGCTGAGCGGCAGGACGATCCGCCAGTAGATGCCGAACCTGGAGCAGCCGTCGATGGTCGCCGCTTCATCCAGATCCTTCGGGATGGCCCGGATAAACTGGGTCATCAGGAAGACGCCGAAGACGGTGACCAGCGTGGGCATGATCACCCCCAGGTAGGTGTTCACCCAGCCCAACCGGGCGACAATGATGTATTTGGAGACCACCGTCACCGGAGGTGGGATCATCAGGGTGCCCAGCATGATCATGAAGATCAGATCCCGCCCTGGAAACTTCATGCGCGCAAAGGCATAGCCGGCCAGCGAGGCGAAGAAGAGCTCCGCCGCCACGTGAACCAGCGCCAGAAAGACGCTGTTTACGATCCAGCGCGGGAAGAGGGGCGAGGAGTTCCAGACCTCCGCGTAGTTGGAGGTGACAGGCGGCTTTGGAATCAGGCGGGGCGGCCACTCCAGCACGCCGGCGTTGGTCTTGAAGGACCCCGAAATGGTGTAGGCCAGGGGCGCCAGGGTGATCGCCGCGATAATGACCAGCAGCGCGTAAACCGTGATGGTGTACGTGAGCCGCCGTCCAGGCCGGGGCCGCTCTTTTTGAAGTCGCTCTTTCTGGGGCTGCCCTGTGTGAGGCCGCTCCTTGGCCGCTATTTCTTGAGATTGCAAGGTTCTCACTCCCTCCAGACCACCTGTATGATCGTTCCAACCGCCCGGTCATTCACCTGACTCGGGATTTAAAACTGGATGTTGGTGTCGATGGTTCGCCTCTGCAGGATGGTCAGGGCGTAGATGATCGCAAAGAGGACCACCGCCATGGCGCTGGCGTAACCCATGTTGAAATCCTGGAAAGCGGTGCGCCAGATCAGGAAGACCACGCTGGTGGTGGAATCCAGCGGCCCACCCCTGGTCATGATGTACATCTGGTCGAAGACCTGGAAGGTGCCGATGGTGCCCAGCACCGCCACCAGGAAGATTGCCGGCCGCAGAAGGGGCAGGGTCACGTGCCGGAAAGACTGCCAGGTGTTGGCGCCGTCGATCTCCACCGCCTCATAGACGGTCTGGGGGATATCCTGCAGGGCCGCCAGAAAGATCACCATAAAATGCGGCGCCGTTCCCCAGATGGCGGAGAGCATCAGGACCGGCATCGCCGTCAGGGGATTCTCCAGCCAGCTGTTGTCCGCCGGCAGGTGCAGGAGAGAGAGGGTGTGGTTGATCACTCCCTGCTTCAGGAAAAGCCACATGAAGATGAAAGAGGCCGCCACGGTGGAGGTGATGGTCGGCACGAAATAGGCCGCCCGGAAGAAAGGGATTCCCCTCGCCTTCTGGTTCAACAGCACGGCCAGCCCGATGGCGATCAGAGTCTGGGTGGGAACCACGCCCACCGCGTAATAAACGGTGTTGAGCATCGCCCGCTTGAAATCCGGGTTTCCCAGCAGCAACCGGTAGTTTTGCAGCCCGGTCCAGAGGGGCGAAGAGAACATGTCAAATTTGGTAAAGCTCAGATAAAAAGCATAGATCATGCTGAAAAAGGTAAAAGTCCCGATTACCAGAATCACCGGCGAGATAAAAAGATACCCCAGGAGCGCGTCCGCGACCTTCTGCCTGCGAAAGGGCCTTTTCACCATGGTCACCTCCTTTTTGCCCCCTTTTGGAGAGCGGGACCTGCAAGAGCGTTACAAACCCGGGATGGGTTTAATGGATGGCGCGTAGGATGACGGCGCCAGACTCTTGCAGGCCCGGTTTCAGTTTACTTGCTCATCTCAGGCATCCCCGGCTACTTCAGCAACTCTTCGATCTTCTTGCCGGCCTCGGAGACGGACTCCCTGGGAGTGGCTTTCCCCAGGAAGACCCGCTCCAGCATCTTGCCCAGTTCGTCCAGGACGCGGCCGGAGTTGACGCCGTACTGGAACGGCCGGGCGTAGGCGTAGCCCTGGAAGATGGCGGCGATGTTGGGGTTTTCCTGGAAGTAGCGGTCGTTCTCCAGAGCCTTGCGGGTCGGGAGGGCAAATCCGGAGTGGAGAACCTTTTGCTGGTTCTCGGCGCCGGTCAGGTGCTCGATCAGCTTCCAGGCGGCCTCCGGGTTCTTGCTCTTGCCGGAGATGGCGTAGGCCACGGTGAAGTAGAGGTTGCCGCGGCCCTTGGGCCCCTTCGGCAGTTCGACGACGCCATACTTGATGTTGGGAAAGCTCTGGGTCAGGTACGGGATCAACCATCCACCTTCCAGGACCATGGCCGTCTTGCCCTTGCCGAAGGCGTCGCCGCCCCAGCCGGCGCCCACGTCGGTGTTACGTACTCCGGTCTTTTCCTTGAGCTGGAAACCGGTGTAGAAATCCAGCGCCTTGACGGTGGCCTCGCTGTCCAGAAGCGACTTGGTTCCAGCGGCGTTCAGCACGGCGCCGCCGTTCTGGTAGAGGAACGGAAGCCAGCGGGCGGCGTCAATGGGCAGGCAGATCCCGTATTGCGCTTTGGCCGGGTCGTCGGTGTCTCTGGTCAGCTTCTTCGCCGCGGCCCGGAGATCCTCCCAGGTCCAGTCGGGGGTTGGGTAGGGGACCCCGGCGGCGTCGAACATCTCCTTGTTGTAGAAGAGACCCAGGGTGTTGAAGTCCTTGGGAATGCCATAGATCTTGCCTTGGTACGTGAAAGCCTCAAGCAGGGTGGAAAGGAAATCCTCCGGTTTGGTCTTTGTGGACGGCATCAACTTGTCCAGCGGGGACAGGAGCCCCCTGGTCATCAGGCCGGGCGCCTCGCTCATATCCACATAGAAGACATCTGGAGCGGTTCCGGAAGCCAACATGGTCTTGAGCTTGTTGGGAAACTGGCCGGTGTCCACCACGGGCTCGTACTTGACCTGGATATCGGGGTACTTCGCCTCGAAACTCTTGATGGCGTCATCCACCAGCTTCTGTTCGGCGGGAGAAGATGACCAGCCGGAGAGCCGGACGGTCACTTCTTTTGCCGCCAGACTGGCGCCGGCCAGAGCGAAGACCAGCGTGAAGGCCAGCCCAAGAACAGCGATCGATGACCAGATTTGCTTGCGCATCTTTCAATCCTCCTCGTGATTCTTATGATTCTTTTGCTTTCCAGGATGCCATGGGGAGTACGATTGGCGATCAGACCGCGCCTATGTTACCGGCACCCCCTTTCAGATTGCGGCAGGTTCCTCTGATGACCAGTTCGGTCCCCAGCAAAACCTTAACGGGCGGGGAACCTGCCCCGGCGATCATCCCGATCAGCGTCCTCCCGGCGGTGGCCCCCAGCATGTACTTGTCCTGACGTACCGTGGAGAGTGGGGGGCTCACGTGAGCGGCCAGGTCAAGATCGTCAAAGCCGATGATTTCCACGTCTTCGGGAACCCGGATTCCCCGCTGTTTCAGGGCCTCCATGGCGCCGATGGCCATGAAATCGCTGGCGGCGAAGATGGCGGTTACAGGTTTCTTTTCTCCCCGCTGACCTGAAAAGAAGTAATTTACGGCGGCGTGTCCGCTTTCCCTGGAGAAATCTCCCGGAAAGACCAGATCCGGTTCAAAAGGGATGTGGCGTTTTTCCAGGGCGCGCTGGTAGCCTTCCAGCCGTTCCCGGCTCACCGTGGCAAATTCATGCCCGTTGATCAACCCGATCCGGCCGTGGCCGAGGTTGATCAGATGCTCCACCGCCGTCTCGGCCCCCGCCGTGTTGTCCGAGCCCACATAGCTCAGGTGCTGCCCCGAAAGTTGGAAATCGATGAGCACACAGGGCAGACGGCTCTTCTGCAACCTGGAAAGCAAAAG
>JAMCQP010000106.1 GCA_023381695.1 Bacillota bacterium
CGCTCGGATATTGTCTATTTGGATGATCAGAGAAGACCGGTTGATAAATCAAAGGCCACAATGGCCATCATCCGGGAATTTGATCGCGAAGGGAAGATTGTTCGAGAAACATTTGGGTTCATCGGTCGGGTAGATAAATAGGATGCAGGAAATGGCCCAATGAATAGGGTACGGAAGGGGAAAAATGTTGAAGTCCTTGGTAGACAGGGGTGTTTTGGGCTCGAAGGCGAGAAAACCCATTTAGCCAGCACGGATTTGAACTGGAGGAGGTGCTTTAATTGTGGATACCGCCCCGCCCAAAAACGAAGTGACTCAATGTAATGTCTGTAAACACAAGATAGAGTTTTCGGCGGCCTGCAGGGCATTCCCTCAACGCATCCCAAACGCCATTTTGTTTAGCGAGCATGATCACACGAAACCTTACCCGGGCGATCACGGGATAAGGTTCGAGCCACGCGATCCAGGAACCGGCGGGAAAGGAACTTTTGCAAAGGGAAACCGCCAGGTTGATGGTGGAAATCTTTGATTATGAGGATACTCTAAAAAGCGAGATGTAAAAAGATGCTCGAAATAGGCAAGGTCCTGGATACCAATGCCCAGCTTGTCTGTAGAAGGCTGGGCGAAAGTAAAATAATGGCCTCTTCTTTTTATCTTGCGGGTGGGACTACGCTCGCTCTGCAATTGGGCCATCGAAGATCTCTGGATTTGGATTTTTTCCAAAAAGGCGATGCAGAGCGTATCTCGTTTAACCGTATTGCTCGGGAGCTCAAGCACCTTTTTGGGGAGAGCCGGTTTAAGATAAGCCTCAAGCAGATTGATCAGGCTGTCTGGAATATTGCCGGGACAAAGGTTACTTTTTTGGCCTATCCTTTTCCCTTGCTATACCCACTGGTAGAAGGCGCTACAATTTCTCCAGTGTTGGCGGGAATCTCCCTGGCCGGGCCGCGGGAGATTGCGGCAATGAAAGCCTACGCACTTGGAAGGAGGGCCACTTTTCGCGATTATGTCGATCTGTACTTTCTTTTGCGCAATGGCCATGTAACGTTGGGGGAGATTATTCGAGACGCGGGGCGTAAATTCGTAGTCGCGGGGAAAGCGGTCTTTTCAGCGAAGCTCTTTTTGGAGCAACTGAATTACACCGCAGATGTAGACGATAAAGAAGTTACACTGAACCTTATGAGCGACGGCAAGCTGACATCCGCCGAGATACAGGATTTTTTCCGGGAGCAGGTTCGCTCTTTTCTTGAGAGCGAAACTACACAGCAAAGGGGCGACTTGCCATGAAGCTGCCTGACTCGTTTGCCCGCCTTTTCCGGAACTACAACTTTGAAGAACTTGATGCCGAAAGGCACATGAAACTGATTGTAAAGACCGTACTTGCCTACGGCGAGTGGGAAGAGATTCTCTGGCTCTTTCGCCATTATGGCCGTGAAAAGATCAGTGAAATCTTTCTGGAGGATTATTATGGCTTGCGCACGCTTCCGGAGTCGACACGCCGACTCTGGGAGCTGCTATTTGTCCCGGAAACGTCGCCGCCTTGGCCAACACAGCGAGATCTGCCAACCGTGCCAGAGGATCCCGCCGCCAAATGGCGTGGCCGCCGGATGCCTCCGTCCTGAATAATCAGCGTCGGACGCACTTTATGGATGGCAAAGACGCCTAAAGACCGGCGGGAGGAGAAGGGAGAAGAAAGATGAAACTGCCACTGTACAAGGTGGATGCCTTCACGACGATTCCATTCAGAGGAAATCCGGCTGCGGTCTGCCTTCTGGAGGCGCCGCTTGCAGATGATACCATGAAAGCCATCGCACGGGAGATGAATCTGTCCGAAACGGCTTTTGTAATGCCGGTCGCCGGCACGGGCACACGTAAGAGTGCGAGCGCCGGCGGCGACCAGTCGGGCGGCGACCATCCTGGCGATAACTATGCCGGCAGCCACTACTCCTTGCGGTGGTTTACCCCGCAGGTGGAGGTCCCGCTCTGCGGGCATGCCACCCTCTCCACCGCCAAAGTTTTGTTTGACGAGGTCGGGGTCGCCGCCGGGGAACTCAGGTTTGAGACCCGAAGCGGCCTGCTTAAGGCCGTGAGGGTGGGCGACGGGATAAAGCTGGATTTCCCCCTGGATGCTCCTGTGCAAGTAGCTGCCCCACCCGGGATAATCCAGGCGCTCGGGAATCCCAAAGTGCTAAACTGTGCCTATGGCCGGGCCACGAAGAAACTCCTGGTGCAACTGGAGGATCAGGACAAGGTGGTCAAGCTGGCTCCCGATTTTTCGGCCTTGAAGCTGGCCAAAAGCGATGTGGAGATCCATGGACTGATCGTAACGGCGGCGGCCGGGCAAGCGGATACGTCCAGACGAGCAGATGCGGCCGGGCAAGCCGTTGGGGCTGAGCAAGCAGGTGCGGAGAGGCAAACCAATGCGGGTAGGCAGGGAAAGGCTTACGACTTCATTTCCCGTTACTTTGCCGTATGGATTGGCATCGACGAAGACCCCGTCACCGGTTCATCCCACACCGTCCTGGCTCCTTATTGGGGCAAGATCCTTGGGAAAAGCCGCATGCGGGCTTACCAGGCTTCCAGCCGGGGAGGCGAGATGGAGGTAATCCTGCCCGAAAACAGTGATGGAAATAGGGTCGGCCTGGTCGGGCAGGCGGTTGTTGTTGAGAAAGGGCACTTATATTTTTAACTTGCCCTCAACGCATTCCGAATGCCATTTTAAGCAGTGAGCACGATCATACAAGCCTTACCCCGGAGACCATGGGATATTGTTTGAACCACTTGACCGGAAAAATAAAAAGAGAGTGGTGTGGATGCTCTACCCCTTGTGGATTGTGAATAGAGGACTGAAAGCTCCATGGTGTAAACTCTACTCAAAGAGGTGAGAGGCAGTGTTTAGCTTTCTAGACGTGTTTTTCTTCTTCTGGGGAATTGGCGCGTTGCTCGGGCTTACCTGGGTTTTTGTCCGCTATGGAATCCCCACTTTGGCCTTTGGCATCTGGGTTCTATGGCAAGGAGTCCTTGCTGCAAAAGAAGGCATTCTGGAAGGTTGGGAAAAAGGGAAAGCAGAGCTTGCCAAGAAGAACCTGGGATGAAAGTCAATAGAAACCTCTAAACGATCCCCAGCACCACCTGCGCGATGTTGACCGCGTGGCTGTCGATGCGCAGCATGGCCTCGATCAGGTCCAGGTGGACCGAGCTGGTCCGGGCGGTCTTTTCGTTGCCGGATTGCATCCGGTCGAAGTGGCTGTAGCGCAGCTCCTTTTCCAGGCGGAGGATCTTCGGGTGTTCCTTGATGACCCGGCTGGCCAGCGCCTGATCGGAAGTCTCGAAGGCTTTGAGCGCCAGGGAGAAGTTGTCGTGGACCGGGCTGTACATGGCCTCAATCTCTTCCAGGCCTTCCTGGGAAAATTCCAGCTCCTCGGATCTGATCTTCCGCGTGATCTGCAAAACGCTCATCAAAGTGTCCCCGATGTGCTCCAGGTCGTGAGCCACGTAAAGCACCTGGATGCTTTTGTGCATCAGTTCGTCGGAAAGCCGGTTGCTCCCCAGGCTGGTCACATATTGGCTGATCTTTTTGTACAGCTGGTCCGCGGCCTGTTCGGCCTCGGTGAGCCGGTCGATGACTTCGTCATTTCCTCCGTACCGAAGGGCGGGGATGACCCGGTCCAGCATCTCTTCCTGGACGATCCGGCCCATCTCCACCGTCTGAAGGTGAGACTGGTCCACGGCGAGTTCCGGCACTTCCAGGAGGCTTTCATCCAAAAATCGCGCCTCGCCCAGCCGGGGATGCTTGTCGGGCATGAGCCGCATCATCAGTTCCGCCACGCGCGGGATGAACGGCAAGAAACCAATGGCCATGACCAGCGAGAAGAAGGTGTGGGTGTTGGCGATCTCCCGGCTGAGGTTTGGCGAGCTCAGGAGAACCAACCTCGTCAACGGCCGGTAGAATGGCAAAAACACCAGCCCGTTTACAAACTTGAAGGCCAGGTTGGCAATGGCGGCCCGCTTCGCGCCCCGGCCGGGCGCTCCCAGGCTGGAGATCACGCCGGTCACGGTTCCCCCCAGGTGCGCCCCGAGCACGAAGGGGATGATGGCGTACGGCCCGATCAACCCTTGCCCTCCCAGGGTCATGAGCAGGGCCAAAAAGGCCGGGCTGGACTGGATGATCGCCGTGACGATCAACGCGACCAGGAATTCCAGGACGGGGTAGCGTTCGAGGCTGACCAGCGTCTGGGCGACCACGGGATAGTTTCGCACGGGGACCATGGACGAGGACATGACGAACATTCCATAGAAGATCAGGCCGAATCCGAGTATCGCCTGGCCGAGGCTTTTCTGGCGCGAACGCCTGGAAAACAGGTATAAGATCGCGCCCACAAAAAGCAGGGCCAGCGCCAGATCCGTAATCTGAAAGGCGATCAACTGCACGGTGAGCGATCCTCCGATTGCCGAACCCAAAAGGAAGCCGAGCGCCTGGGAGAGGGTCATCATCTCTGCGCTCACCAGCCCGACTACCAGAGCGGAGGCGGCGCTGCTGCCCTGGAGCCCGAAGGTGACCACGGCCCCCACCAGGAGCCCGAACACCCGGTTGCTGGTCAGAGCCTTGACGAGATGCTTGAGCCTGTGGGCCGCCATCTTCTGCAAGCCCTCCGAGCACATCTGCATGCCGTAGACAAAAAGACCCAGCCCGCCAGCCAGGCCCACCAGAGCTGTCAGCGCGTTCATCTTTGCACCCCGGGTTTCCGCGTCTTGAAGGGATGACGCTCGCCGGTCTCGGCGAAGATCGTCATCTCGGAGATGTTGACCACATGGTCGCCGATCCGTTCCAGATACCGGGCCACCAGCAGCAGGTTGCTGGCCTGGTCCACATACTCCGGCCCCTTTTTCATGTAATCGGTCAGTTCTTCCAGGAGCAAAAGGAAAAGGTTGTCGACCGCGTTGTCGTCGTCATGCATCTGCCGGGCCGAGGCCAGATCCTTTTCCACATGGGATTTGAGGCTCTTGCGCAGCATGGACTGGACCATCTCGCCCATGCGCGGCACGTCGACCAGGGGTTTGAAGTATGGGCCCTTTCCTTTGAGGAAGAGGGTGATTTCCGCGATGTCGCAGGCGTAGTCGCCGATCCGTTCCAGATCCCGGCTGATCCGCATCACCGACGCCAAAAACCGGAGGTCCCGGTCCACCGGCTGCTGGAGCGAGATGAGCTCCAGAGCCTCCATTTCCAGGTCTTCGTCCATGGCATCGATCTCGTCGTCCCCCGCGGTGATGGATTTGGCCAGAGCCTCGTTTTGCTCGACAAGTGAACGCATGGCCCCGGAGAGCCGGTTGCCAGCCAGGTCGCCCATCTTGAGCAGCCTCTCGCCCATCTCTATTAGAGCGCGGTCGTAAGCGTTAAGGTGTTTGATCAATGTTTCCTCCTCCTTAGCCCTTCCCAGCAGAGGAAGGAATCTTGGGGCGATCCCGGATAGCCGGATAGAAAGAGCCACGGCGCAGGCGAACACCCGCCTCCTTACGCCGTGGCTTTCTCCTTATCTCCGCCACCAAAGGCAAACTTATAAAAATATTCTATTCTACATCCATCCCCGGATTCCTGTCAGATTTCTATTCTTTGTTATTTTGCCTTTCCATCTTCCTGCATGAAGAGGCCCGCCGCGTGGCAATATATCCCAGGAATGGCATTTGGCTGGGGAGTCATTTTCACAAAACAATTATCCAAAGTAAAAAATATCCGATATAAGTTATAGGCTCTAGTTTTAGTTGCGGAGGGATCTGGATGGAAGTGGTGATTGCCAATTACGGGTCCTTTCTTGGGAAGAGCAGCGAGCGGCTGGTGGTCAAGGAGGGCAAGAAGGTCGTGGCGGAGGTTCCTTTCCCGGATATTGAGCAGGTCAACATCTTGACCAATGGGGCCTCCTTGTCCACGGACGTGATCCGGGAGTGCACCGAACGGGGCATCCAGATCAATTTCTTGAGTTCCTCCGGCCGTCCCTACGCCAAGCTGACCTCTCCGAACCTGACGGCCACGGTGATTACCCGGCGGGAGCAGATCTTCGCCTACCGGGACGAACGCGGGGTTACCCTGGCGAAAGCCTTCATCGAGGGCAAGATCAAAAATCAGGTCAACGTCCTCAAATATTTCGCCAAATACCGGAAGACCGCGGATCCGGCGCTGTTCGGCCAGATCCTGGACATGATCAAGGCGGTGGAGGAACATCTCGCCGAACTGTCCAAGATTACCGGCCCGGCCATTGACGAGGTCCGGGGACAATTGCTTTCGGTGGAGGGACGGGCGGCAAACCTTTACTGGCAGGCGATCAAGGCTTTGACCGCCGGGAAGGTGGAATTTGGCGGGCGGGAGCACCGGGGGGCGGCGGATCCGGTTAATTCGGCGCTGAATTACGGCTACGGGATCCTCTATTCCCGGGTGTGGGGCGCCTTGCTTCTGGCGGGATTGGAGCCGTTCGCCGGCTTTCTTCACGTGGATCGGCCGGGAAAGCCCAGCCTGGTGCTGGATCTGGTGGAAGAGTTCCGGCAGCAGGTGGTGGACCGGTCGATCCTGGCCATGGTGGGAAAAGGCGCGGAGATCGAAGTGGACGACGGGAAACTTACCGACGCTTCCCGGCGGGAGTTGGCCCGGCGAATCCTGGAACGCCTGGAAGCGCCGGAGCGGCTTGAAGGGAAGAAGGTGCCGCTTACGGCCATCATCCAGCGCCAGTGCCGCCGGGTGGCCAATTTTGTACGCGGCGAGGGCCGCTACAAGCCTTTTGTTGGTGGATGGTGAGCATTTGACGGCGCTCGACGGTGAGCACTGCATGACGCTCAGGTGGATGGTGAAAGCCGCATGATGACGCTGGTGATCTACGATGTGCCGGACGACAGGATTCGCAACCGCCTGGCGGTGGCCTGCAAGGATTATGGCTTGCAGCGGGTGCAGTGGAGCGCCTTTATGGGCTTTTTGAATCACAACCGCCGGGAGGAACTCCAGGAACGCCTCAAAAGGACACTGGGGAGGCGTACGGGTAACATCCAGATCTACCCTCTCTGCGACAAGGACCTGCGTTTGCGCCTGGAGATCGAGGGAATGGGCGGATACCGCGCCCCCTGGCGCGGAGAACGGGAAGGAGATCCCTACGCCGATGGGGATGCGGATGAAGCTTCGGGCCAGGCCGGTCAAGCTGTGATAGGCGGCAGAACCGGTAGAGCCGGCAGAACCGGTAGAGCCGGCGGAGGCGGCGGCCCTGGGTATCTCTTTGTTGGCGACGAGCCAGCCGGAAAGCGATCTCTGGGCGAGGAGCAGACGGGTAAAGGATCTGTGGGCAACGAGCCAGTTGACGAGGAACTGGAAGGCGAGGGGTCATCGGAGTTGGAAGCCGGAAAGCGGGGGCGGGGGCCAGATGGAAGAGGTAAAGCTGGGAGAGTGGGAAGAACCGGGAAGGCTGGAGGCGCCGGAAAGACTGGAAGCTCGGGCAAGATCGCCAAAGTCGGCCAGATCGACCCAGTCGCCCACCCCGTCGCGCGCGCGGCGCGCAAGGCCCGATCTGCAACTTAAAGTAACCGACGTGAAACAGTTCATCTACTGCCCGCGGATCATCTATTTCACCTATCTGATGCCGGTGGAAAGGCGGATCACCCGGAAGATGGCCTATGGCAAGGAGAGCCATGCGGAGCTGGACCGCCTGGAACGGCGCCGGGGTTTCCGCGCTTACCGCCTGGAGGAGGCGGAGCGGCGGTTTCACGTGCCCCTGGCATCTGACCGGCTGGGGATGCGCGGGATTCTCGACATGTTACTGGTGTCGCCCGGGGGATATTTTCCGGTGGAGTTCAAGGATACCTCGCGGAGACCGGGGCTCAACCACAAGTACCAGCTGGTGGCCTATGCCATGCTTGTGGAAGAAGTTTACCGGCAACCGGTGCGGGAAGGGTATATCTATCTGATACCGGCCCAAAAGGCGATTGTTATCCCGATTACCCAGGGGATGAGGGATTTTGTGCGATCCGCGGTGAGTAAGATTGAGGAGATGGTGCTGACGGAGAAGATCCCGGCCATCACCCGCGAGATCCGCAAGTGCGTGGATTGCGAGTGGCGGAACTACTGTGGGGATCGGGGCTTTTCATTTTCATCCGAGGAGCGGGATGGGAGGGCTGAGGGATGTACTTTTTGAGCGAGGAGGAGCGCAAGCGCCTGTTAAAAGGGTTGTTGCCGAAATCGCGCGAGATCGGGGTGGCCGAGGAATTGCGCGGTTGGAATTGGCATCAGCCGCCCCTGGAGCCGGCTTACGACGTGCGGTTGGCTCTTCACGAGGTGGCGGGGCGTTATTGCGAATCCGGCCGGGATCTCTTCTTGAAACGGGTGGACGGGGTGAAGGTGCGGCCGAACCGGGAGATGATCGAGGGAGCGGTGCTCCACGAAACCCTGGCCCGGCTGCTCCTCAAGGCAAAACGGTTGATCTACGAGAAAGGCGTCGGCGCCTATGAGGAGATCTTTGCCCTGCTCCGGCAGGGGGCGTCGGACGAGGTGGCCTGGCCGAAATCGGGGGATGCCGCGGACGACCCGCCGTTGTCTGAAGAGGAAAAGGCGGAGTTGCGGCGGAAGATCCGGATTGTCAATTCCTTTGAAATCGACCGGATTGTGGCGCGGTTGCAGGAGTTCCTGGTGAAACAGCCCTATATCGGTGAGGATTCGCTGGTGGCGCAGGCCTTGCCGGTGGTGGTGGAGCAGAAGCTAGACGGCTCCTTTCTGGGGATGAGCCCTTACCTGAGCGCAGATGCTTTTGTCTTCTCCGAGCCGATGATCCTGGATTTGAAGTTCGGGGAGCCGCGCCCCTTTCACCGGCTGGCCACCACCGGTTACGCGCTGGTCATGGAGGCCATGCACGAGTTCCCGATCAACCTCGGCTGCATCATCTATGCCCAGTTCCGCGGGAACCGCCTGCAGATCACCAAGGATTTTCACATGATCAGCGACGAATTGCGGCAATGGTTTATCGAGCAGCGAGACGAGCTGATGCGGATGGTCTACGAGGAAGCGGACCCGGGCAAGGCCGGGGCGTGCTACGATACCTGCCCCTACCAGGAGGTGTGCAATTGAGTGCGGTTGAAATATTTATTGGCCATCCCAACGTGACAAAGCGCGTCGCCTGCAAGTCTGGCAATTTGTTTCATTGCTTTGGCAAAGTAAAATTTTTCTTGACGAGGGAGGCGGATGCGGAGTATACTGCTATTAAAGAATATATCATCTTGAAGGGATATGGAATTGATGCCTAAGAAAACTATTTACGTACGAGATGAAGACATGCCTTTATTTGAAAAGGCGATGAAAAAACTCGGCGGAGAGGAAAGTATGGGTTCTGTTATCGTTGATGCGCTAAGAAAAAGCCTGAAAGATTACGAGAAAGAGGAAGAGGAAGCTTTTCGTTTGGCAGTGGTCATGAATTGTCCGTTACCCTCGGTCCTTGCTGAGTGCGTAGAGTATCGATTGCAAGCCCTTCCGGCTGATATCGTTGCAAATGCCCGTTTTGCCGCGAATGCTGCCTACACTGAAGAACCCGATCACTTCGGTTACGTCGACTTCACTAACATCGATAGTAACGAGTGGTGGGAAAAAACCAAAAAGAAGGCAAGTCGCGGTAAACAAAAGAGGTATGAACGCTTTAAAGCAGCGTGGCAGTTGGCTGCGAATCGTTTTAGGGAACAAGGGTTGGAACCCCCGGCAATGGGGTGGCCAATCCCCGAGAAAGAGGCTGAACATTTTGTCAGGCTTTTGATATCGGAGGTTCAGACGTTGGAAAAGCAAGGGGAGGAAGAGGAAGGGAAATAGATAAGTCGCATGGGAATTTTTAGTTCTGGTAAGCATTCCTTGAACCGCAAATGGATCGATGTATAACCAGATAGATAGAGAAGGAGGCAGGATCTGTGGATGGCCAGGAAAGAGAAAAATTCGTCCTCGATTATGTTAAAGAGATTTCTTTCTCAGCCGAAAAGCTTGCGAAATCCATTAATGAGACGCCATGCAATGAATTTATCGTTCTTGCTTTATATCTAAAGTCCCGGAAACAGATTGAGTTTTTACGGTGGAATAAGTATCATTTCCCCCTTTTGGAAGCGCTTGTAGCGCGAGGTGGGTTGGGCAAAGTCGGGGTTATCCGGGAAACAATCAAGGAAAGTCTCAATCCCTTACTTGAAAGGCAGGACTTTGAATTGACAAGAGGAGGGCGAGAGATTCGTTGGATAACCCGATTGGGTTATACTCGCAAGGGTATGGTAGAAGCGGGATGGATGCGAGATGACTCCCCCCACGGAATTTGGGAGATCTCCAGTGAGGGCAAAGAGCTTTACATTGCATTAAAAAACTATGGTAGAAAGCTTTACCTTTGTTAAAGCGTTGCTTCCAACCAGGCAGGAAAATTACTTAAAACAGGCGAACGTTCAATTATTGGCCTGGAAACCAGTATTTGGCGAAGGTTTCAAGGGGTGAATCGATATGCGCGGCGTTACGGAGATCCGTCAATTTCTGGATGAACTGAACACTTGCTCGGCGGATGAACTTGAAGATCAGGATCTGGACTTCAAGGAGTGGAACAGCCGTAGTATGGCGGACGCTGTAGCGCTGGTGGTGGAGATGGCCATTTGCATGGCCAACGGTGGGGGCGGCACGGTGGTCTTTGGGATTAGCGATAGGGCGATGGGTCGGGCCCGCGCCATTTTAGGTGTCCCGAATGAAGTGGACGTCAACCGCCTCAAGAAAGCCGTTTATGATTTGACCGATCCCAAGCTTACCCCGGTGTTCGAGGAGTTGCTTGTCCCTGAAGGTACGGGCCGGCTGCTTATTATGCAAATTTATCCAGGACTCCCGCCTTATACGGATACGTCTGGCCGGGGGAAGATCCGTATTGGCAAGGACTGTCAGCCGCTAACCGGAACGCTCAGACGCCGCATTATGGTAGAGACTGGCGAAACCGACTACATGGCGGTGGAGGTTCCAGGCAACCCGCTGGTTCACCTCTCCGCAACGGCCATGGAACAACTTCGTGAAGCTGCGCGGAGGGAACGGGCCCCGGAAGAGTTATTACGGTTGAGTGACATGGATCTGCTAAGTGCCTTGGGGGTTCTTCGCAATAATCGCCTGACTCGCGCCGGTGTGTTTCTGGCCGGCAAAGAAGCTTCGGTTCAGGAAAACATACCGGCTTATATCTGGACATATCTCCACATGCGGAGTGATACACAGTACAATGACCGATTGGACGGGCGGGAAGCCTTGCCCGTGGCGCTCAAGCGCCTTATGGACAGAATAATGGCTGATAATCCGATAACCACGGTGGAATCCGGCATGTTCCATTTTGAATATCGGACCTACCCGGAAATTACTTTCCGCGAGGCATTGATGAACGCGTTTTGCCACGCGGATTACCGAATTGCCGGCCCAATTCTTGTCAAGCATTTTCCCCGGAAGATCGTGATTAGCAACCCGGGGGGGTTTGTGGGTGGCGTCTCACCGGGCAACATCCTCCATCATGAGCCGGTCGCCAGGAATCCGCATCTAGTGGAAGCCTTAACGCGCCTGCGTCTTGTTAACCGTAGCAATCTAGGGATTGTACGAATGTTCTCCGCGTTGCTTGTTGAAGGCAAGGAACCACCTCTTATCGAAGAGCAAAGCGATGCGGTCAAGGTGACTTTCCTGGCGAGCGAGCTGTCGGTTCTTTTCAGGTCCTTTATTGCCGAGGAAAACGGGCGTGGCCGTATATTTTCGGTGGATCATTTGCTGATCCTGCAATATCTGTTGCGCCATCCTGAACTGGATACAGCCACGGCGGCCCACATTTGCCAGCGTCAGGAGGTTGAGGTTCGCGAGATTCTGAGCGAAATGGAGCGGGACTTTAACTACCTGGAACGAGGTGGAACTGGCCGTGGAACCTACTGGACGCTACAGCCAGATCTATACCGCCGTCTTTCAACCGCAGGCCATCCGGAGCGGGACCAGCTCATTGATTGGGAGGCAGCCAAAACGCGTGTGCTGAGCATTCTCAAGCAACGGGCAAAACGGGATAAGTTGGGTCTTACAAATGCCGAGGTACGCGGCATCACGCACTTTAATCGTTTTCAGGTCAACCGTTTGATTCATGAACTACAGAGCGAGGGCACAGTGAAGGTGGAAGGATACGGTCGTGGAACAGTATATACTTACAACATTTCTCAGGATCCAGAGTAGAGAATCGGAAATGTTAACACGCACATATTGCCGCACATTTCGGCAAAGAAATGTGCGCGGAAATGTGATCTAACATTTTTACAACATATCTTAACCCTTCCGCCAGTTTCAAATCTCAGCGCTGCTTAAAACTATGGAGCTACCCGGCCTTCCCCAGGGCAAAGCTAAGCACCAGCATGAACAGCACGTACAGGGTGAGCCACATGTACAGCTTGTCTTTCTCCCGCCAGAATAGGACCGCCGACGCCGCCACGCGGAAAACCGGGGTGAGAATGAGGATCACCAGCCCCACGTCGATTACGGCGTAAGGATGGCCCGCCAAAAGCCCCCGCCAGATGCCGGCGAAGGTGTGGGGAAACTGCATCCGCGGGCCGCGCCTGCTCAAGAGCAGCCACAACAGCCCGATGGCGATGACGATTCCGGAGATGGTAACGCCGGTGCGCAACGCCTGGCTGATGAAAATTTCCATGTCGTAAAGCTTCTTTCCGATATCCCGCCGGTCTTCCCGCTCGTTTTCCATTGTCGATTCCCCTTCCCGCTGGTTATTCGCCACTCAAGCCCTTGATGAACATCTCCACGGCTATGGCGAGAAGCACCGGGATGAAAAGCTTCCGCAGGGTGACGCTCTTCACCCGGTTCATGATCAGGCTCCCGGCGGTGGCTCCCAGGAGCATCCCCACGGCTACCGGCGCGGCGATGACCGGGTTGATCTGTCCCCTGGCGAAGTAGACCCCGGCGCTGGCCGCGGCGGTAACGCCAATCATGAAGTTGCTGGTGGCCGTGGAAACTTTCATGGGCAGCTTCATGGCCGAATCCATGGCCATGACCTTGAAAGCCCCATTGCCAATCCCCAACAGCCCCGAAATTATGCCGGCGATATACATGAGCCCCAGGCCCTGGGGGACTCCCTGGGTCTTGTATTCCACCACGCGGTTCAGGGCGTTATCCAGATACTCCCCGTTCAGGTTCAGCTTTTCCGCCCAGGGATGGCCGGCCTTGTATTGGGGCAACTCGGCGTTTCGCTTGTGGAACATCATGACCGCGGAGTAGAGCATGATGACCGCAAAGATAATGTAAAGCACCTTGTGGCTAATCAGCCCGGAGAGGTAGGCGCCGGTGATGGCCCCGGTAGTGGTGCCCATTTCGAGAAACATGGCGATGCGGATGTTGGTGATTTTATCTTGCACGTAGGCGGCCGCCGCGCCGCTGGAAGTGGCGATCACCGAGATGATGCTGGCGCCGATGGCATAGCTGATTGGGATATGCATGAAGATGGTGAGGGCCGGGACGATGAAGAGCCCGCCCCCCAGGCCCAGCAACGCCCCCAGCATGCCGAATCCGAAAGACAAAAGCAACGTGATCAGGGCAGAAATGATCAAGGACAATCTGGCACCTCTTTTGGCTCCATAGTTTCTACTCTTATGTTTCCACTCTTATGATGTGCTTTGGTGGCAAAATTGGTTCGTCCAGGTAGTTATTTTTGACGGGAGGAGGACATTTTCCTTCTAGGTTCAAAAATTGCCTGCATCCAGGGGTGCAAAAATTGTCCGCGTCCAGGGATCTACGCCAGGGATTGACGCATGGTCTTGAAGGCCGCAATCCGGTTTTCCAGAGACTGCGCCGTCGCAGCCAACTGCGAGCTGGTCTTGTGGATCTCCTCGATGGCCGTTGTCTCCTGCTGCACCGAGAGCCCAACCTCGTGAGAACCGGCCAGCGTCTCCTGGGCAAGCGCGGCCACCTGCTTTATCGCGTCCACCACTTCCTGGATGGAGGTGAGCTGCGGCCGGGTTGCTCCCGATATCCCCTGGTTCATGGCCACCATGTCCTTTGTCGCCTGGACGATTTTGTGCAGGGCCGCATCGGCTTCCGCGGCGACCGCCACTCCCGCCTCGACGGACTCCTGCCCTGCTTCCATGGCCGCAGTCGCCTCGGCGATCCTTTGACGCACCTCGCTGACCAGGTTGACGATCTCGCGCGCGGCCACCGCGGCCTCGTCGGCAAGCTTCCGGACCTCGCTGGCCACCACGGCAAACCCCCTCCCCATCTCCCCGGCCCGTGCCGCCTCAATGGCGGCGTTCAGCGACAGAAGGTTGGTCTGGGAAGCGATGGCGGTGATGGTCTCCACCATCTTCCCGATCTCCTCGGATGAGACGTCCAGCCTTTGGACGGCCTTCGTGGAGGCCGCCACCACCTCTTCAATGTTTTTCATCCTGGAGATGGCCTGGCTGATCGAGTTCGCCCCGGAGCCGGCTATATTTGCAGCCTCCTCCGAGAATCTGGAAGCGGTGGCCGCGTTTTCGGCGATATGCTCGGTTCGCTCCTTGATCTCCTGGAGCGTGTCGAAGGAGGTGCCGACCTGCCTGGCCTGAAAACCGTTCCGGTTGGTGATCTCCTCGCAAGCTGCGGAGATCCTTTCAGTGGCGGTGCTCGTCTCCTCGATGGCCCTGCTCAGGGTTTTGGCGGCCTGGCTTACCTCTCTGGCTGTGTCCAGGCTTTGCTGGACTATCTGGGAGAGCGAACCCATCATCTGGTTGAAGGTGATGGCCAGCTGGCCGAAGATCCCCCGCGCCTCAAAATTGATGCGCTGGGTCAGGTCGCCGTCGGAGACACGGTGCATCGGCTCCAGAAATAAATTCAGGGTCCTTTTGAGAATGCCGGTGACAATCCAGGCCAGTATTCCCCCGCTGATGAGCCCGACCAGGATCACCCAGGCGAACAAGAATCTGATCTGTCCCGCCGATGCCTTGAAGAAGTAGAGCAGGTATCCCGTCCAAACCAGGGTTCCCACCCCGGTTATCCCCAAAAAGAAGCCGGTAATCAGGATAAAGGGGTCAACTCGGAGCCCCCGCCTGGCAGTCATACTAATCCTCCTCATAACGTCTCTGTGAATAAATTGTCGGCAGATGCTGTCAGGAGGAGAAGGGGAAAATGCACTGATGTGCGAAAAAGCGGAAAGAGGCCCCCCGGGCCTCTTGTTGTGGCCAGATTATCAAGTTCATGGCAGTTAAGCCTTGCCAGGCGCTTATCGCCGCGTTCAAGGCTTGCCGCCTACGGCTGGCTATCGCTTACTGTCGTGCCACCTTTGCCGCGCTACCGCAATTCAGTCGGCACGAACATATCCACGATGCCGATGATGAAGGAAGCGATCAGCGCTCCCAGGATGGAGACGCTCATACCTGGCACCACATACTGGGCAAGATAGATTACTGCCGCGGAGACCAGGAAACCGACGATGCCCCTGCCATATGGCGAAACGTTTCTGCCGAAGAGCGCTTCAATGATCCAGCCCACCGCGGCGATAACCAGGGCCGCCAGGAGGGCGGAGCCGAAACCCATTCCTCTGAATCCCGGGGTGATGAAGCTTACCACCATCAATACCACCGCCGCTACGATGAAGCGGACAATTGTCCCCAGCCAACTATTTTGCATGTTGGTACCTCCTACTTCAAGTATCATTTTTCAGTATCACCAAAAGCAAGCAAAATATGCCGGGGATGCTCAGATAGAATCAGGAGGTTCTGGCATCTTTTGGGAGGAAGGGGGTTGTCCTTGTGGGGGTTGGCTTTTCCTGGCGGTGGTTTGCAGAAGCGGCGGAATATGATATACTGAAACCAATCGAAGATCAGCATACCGATCGAAAATCTTACGGGAGGGTCGCTCCATGGTTCTTGTTTACCAGGGGCCTGCGCATTCCTCCGGGAGTGAGCCGGCCGCGGGAAGAACCCGGGCGTGCGGGCTGGCGCATCGCCGCCATGGAGGCCGGGGCCCCAAATCTTTATCAATTTACCAGAATGAAGAAGCTGCGGCGACGGGCTTCTTTTTTTAACAATTCGAATTCGGGGGATGTGGACCAGATGGAAACTGTGAGCCTGGACGGGCTGAATCTGGATATCGATGCGGTGGTGGCCGTGGCCAGGGGAGGCGCGCGGGTGGAACTGGATCCCGAGGCGATCCGCCGGGTGAAGGCCGCCGAGGAATTTGTGGCGCGGCTGGTGCGGGAGGAGCGGGTGGTCTACGGGATTACCACCGGGTTTGGCAAGTTCAGCGAGGTGGTGATCTCCCGCGAGGAGGTGACGCATCTCCAGCGGAACCTGATTTTGAGCCATGCCACCGGGGTGGGACCGGCGCTTCCCGAGGACACGGTGCGGGCGGTCATGCTCTTGCGGGCCAACGCCCTGGCCCGGGGCCATTCGGGGATCCGGCTCGTGACCCTGGAGCGGCTCCTGGAGATGATCAATCGCCGGGTACACCCCCTGGTGCCGGCCAAGGGCTCGGTGGGAGCCAGCGGCGATCTGGCGCCCCTGGCGCACATCGCCCTGGTGCTCATCGGGGAAGGCGAGGCTTTTTACCAGGGCGAATGGCTGACGGGCGGCGAGGCGATGCGCCGGGCGGGCCTGGAGCCGGTGGTGCTGGAGGCCAAGGAGGGGCTGGCGCTGATCAACGGGACGCAGGTCATGGCCGGGATCGGGGCGCTGGCTGTGCACGACGCGGCGATGCTGCTCAAGGCGGCGGATATTGCCGGAGCCATGAGCCTGGAGGCTCTGAAGGGCACCATGACCGCTTTCGCCATGGCGATTCAGAAGGTTCGTCCCCACCCTGGCCAGCAAGCGGTCTCCGCCAACTTTCACCTTTTGACCCGGGGGAGCGAGATCATCGAGTCCCACAAGAACTGCCCCAAGGTGCAGGACGCCTATTCGTTGCGGTGCATCCCGCAGGTGCACGGCGCCAGCCGCGACGCCCTGGACTATGTCCGGGAGGTGATCATCACGGAGATGAATTCGGTGACGGACAACCCGCTGATCTTTTTGGGGGAGGACTGGCCTGTGGCGGATACCGACGGGCCTGATGCTGGCGGCGGCCCAATTAACCCCGATCTCGGCGGCGCGGTGGTCTCCGGCGGCAATTTCCACGGGCAGCCGGTGGCCATCGCCATGGACTTTTTGGGGATCGCCCTCTCGGAAATTGCCAGTATCGCCGAGCGGCGGGTGGAACGGATGTTGAACCCGCAGTTAAGCGGCCTGCCCGCCTTTCTGGCCGAAAAGGGGGGGCTGAATTCCGGCCTGATGATCAGCCAGTACACGGCGGCGGCCCTGGTCTCCGAGAACAAGGTGCTGGCCTCGCCGGCCTCGGTGGATTCCATCCCCACCTCCGCCAACCAGGAGGATCACGTGAGCATGGGGACCATCGCCGCCCGGAAAGCGGCGGAGATCCTGGATAACGTCCGGAATGTGCTGGCCATCGAACTTCTCTGTGCCAGCCAGGGCCTGGACTTCCAGAAGCCGCTTCTGCCCGGAGAGGGGACCGGGAAGGCTTACGAGGTCATCCGGGCCGGAGTGCCGCACCTGGAGAACGACCGGGTGATCTATTCGGACATCAACAAGGTCTATCGCCTGATTGCCGATGAGGTGCTGGTTTCGGAGGTGGAGAAGGCGGTCGGGAAGCTGGTGTAGCTGGTTGCACAATATTAGGAGGGGTATTTACTGTACCCACCACACCGTAGATGATGTTGTAACTTTATGTACAACATCGCCTATAGGTCGGAGGTGTATCTAATTGCTCAGAGGAAAAAGGTTCAAATCGGATATTTCTATAATCCAAAGGGGGGTAAACCCGAAATGAGTGGAAGTGGACCAAGGGTGGTGCGGGCGCCCAGGGGCAAGCAGCTCAACTGCAAGGGCTGGCAGCAGGAAGGCGCTCTGCGAATGCTGATGAACAACCTGGATCCGGAGGTGGCCGAGAGGCCGGAGGACCTGGTGGTCTACGGCGGCCGGGGCAAGGCGGCCAGGAGTTGGGAGGCTTTCGACGCCATTGTGGCAGCCTTGAAGGAACTCGAGGACGATGAGACGCTGCTCATCCAGTCCGGAAAACCGGTGGGCGTCTTCAAGACGCACCGGCTGGCGCCCCGGGTGCTGATCTCCAACGCGATGCTGGTGCCGGCCTGGGCGACCTGGGAGAAGTTCTGGGAATTGGAAGCCAAGGGGCTTACCATGTACGGCCAGATGACCGCGGGAAGCTGGATCTACATCGGGACCCAGGGCATTCTCCAGGGTACCGTCGAAACTTTCGCTGAGGCGGCCCGGCAGCACTACGGCGGCAGCCTGAAAGGGCGGCTGGTGCTCACCGCGGGCCTGGGGGGCATGGGCGGCGCCCAGCCGCTGGCCGTGACCATGAACGAGGGGGTCGTCCTGGCGGTGGAGGTGGACGAGGAGAGGATCCGGCGGCGGCTGGCCACCAATTACTGCGAGCGGATGACCCCCGATCTGGATGAGGCGCTGGGGTGGGCGGAAGAGGCGAAGAAGGCCGGCCGGCCTTTATCCATCGGGTTGGTGGGCAATGCCGCCGAAATACATCCCCGGCTCGTGGAAAAGGGGTTTGTGCCGGATCTGGTCACGGATCAGACCTCGGCGCACGACCCGCTGAATGGCTACGTTCCGGCCGGCCTGACCCTGGCGGAGGCGGCGGAGCTCCGGCGGCGCGACCCGCAGGAATACATCCGGCGGGCGAAGGCTTCCATGGCCGTCCATGTGCGGGCCATGCTGGATCTGAAGAAGCGCGGCGCCATCGTCTTTGACTACGGCAACAACATCCGGCAGATGGCCTACGAGGAAGGGGTCAAGGACGCCTTCTCCTTCCCGGGGTTTGTTCCGGCCTATATCCGGCCGCTCTTCTGCGAGGGCAAGGGACCCTTCCGGTGGCCGCCGCTTTCGCGATAGCCGTAAACGC
>JAMCQP010000026.1:0-64936 GCA_023381695.1 Bacillota bacterium
ATGCAGGTGGAGCGGGGCCAGGTGCGCTCGTACTTTTGCTTTGCCATGCCTGCTTCCTCCTTTAAAACCAATAACCTCCAGGGCAGTATCTTATTTTTCACTCTGGAGAGGAAAAACATGCAGAATTGCATGCACGGAGAAATCGCGGCGATTTATTGCCTCGCTGAACAGTAAATAACTATCCGGGGTTGAGCGAAACCCCGGACAATCGTCTGTGCAAAAAATAAGTCAGGAGCGGGTCGGCTAATTCCCTAAACCAACCGTCTGTCTCAGCGACCCGCCGATAAGTGCGGCCATCTGCCGTCCCACGGCCTCCCCCGCCTTGATGCACTCCTCGGCCCGGTGAAACTCATACCATTTCACATCGTAAACCGCCGGCTTCAACAGCCAGTAGTGCCCAGAGGGAGCGGCCGGCACAGAAATTTTGATATTCCGATCATGCAGTTCATGCAGTTCCAGTGAGCGGCCGACGATGTCTACACTTTGGGGCAACACCGGCCTGAGAAGACGCATGAGACTTGCGGCGCCCAACAAATTGTGCGTTTGCCCGGAAGGCACCTTCCGCCACCATCTCCAAGCCTGAAGCAGGATCTCGCTTCGGTCCACCGGCGAAGAGACATCCACCGCCAATACCACCGCCGCCCCCGCCTCCATAACCGCTCCCGCCGGCACCGGCGTGGTCACCGAACCATCCACCAGCAGGTGCCGTTCCGTCTTGACCGGGCAAAAGATGCCTGGCAACGCCGTACTGGCTCGTAGAGCCTGGGCAACCGGCCCGGAGTCAATGCGCACCTCTTCTCCGGTAGCAATGTCGGTGGCCACAACGATCAAAGTCTTTTCCAGTTGATCAAATTCTCTACCCGAGGTCAAAGTATTAAAATACTTTTCCAACCGGTTTCCAGCAATCACGCCCTGGCGAGGTATAGTCGGGTCCGCCAGGCCAAGCAACTGCCGCCACCGGATATGCAAAGCCATCTCTACCAATTCATCAATCTGATACCCGGCAGCATAGGCGGCGCCCACTACCGCTCCAATACTGGTCCCAGCGATGACGTCAACGGGGATGCTTGCGTCCCGTAAAGCCTTGAGCACCCCAAGGTGAGCATAGCCCCTGGCCCCCCCTCCCCCCAGAGCCAGTCCGATTAGGGGCTTTTCTCTAACTGATCGACTGTCTTGTATTTGCATGGATCTTTGGTGCCAGCCTCCATTTCATTCAAAAGTTTCTCCATCTGGTTCATTAATCTCATATTCATCGCGGCCAGGGTTTCCTGCCGCGGATGCTGGATCTTTTCCGGCGTCCACGGAGCAGCGACTTGCACATGGATCTTCCGCCGGCGTGGAAAAGCAGCGTGTACCGGCAGCACCGAACCGGTTCCCTTGATGGCTACCGGCAGGATCGTTGCTCCTGTTTTCAGGGCAAGATACGCCCACCCCGTCTGAAAAATGCACAGCCGGGAATCCGGGCTGACTCGGCCCTCGGGAAAAAGGGCCAGCGTCCCCCCTCTTTGCAAAACTCGTAAGGCTGTCTTAATTCCCGCCGCTCCATTTCCTTCGCTTTGCACCGGGATGGCGCCGGTCATGCGCAAAAATGTTCCCACCACGGGTAATCTGAAAAGATAGGCCGCTGATAGAAAGGTGACCCGCCCAGGCCAAAAGGCCGCCAAAACAAACCCATCCAGCAAACTGGTGTGGTTGGCCACCACAATCGCCGGACCTGTGCGGGGAATGTTTTCTTTTCCAATAATCAAGGGGCTCCCCAAAACCTTCAAAAACCACCTGCAAAGCAACCTGCCCAAGGCGTAAAACATTTAGCTATTTCCCACCTTTGCAACGCCGCAGACCAAAACCGAGTCAAAAAGGTCCAGGATTGCCTCAGGCGAAAATTTCTTGAAGAGGTCACGGCCATGATGGCTCAGGTAGAAACCGACACGGAAGAGCAGGTGAGCGGCCAAATCCGTCGGCATGGGCCTGATCTCTCCCCGCTCAATCCCCTCGTTCAGCACCTTGCCGATGAGGTTCACCGCCTCCTCCTCAATGGCATCGAACTCCGGTATAAACTCGAGTTCTTGAACCTCCTCTCGATGGCTAAGAAACTCACTGAAGATAGGATCGCTGCTGCAAAAATCCCAATAGATGCCGAGCATCTTTAGCAGTCGCGCCACGGTGCCTTCACCCGGCGTTATCTCGCGGACCATCTTATCTTTGAGTTCCATGGCTTTTCGCCAGTAAACTTCGCCCAAAAGCCCTGCTTTGTCGCGAAAGAACAGGTAAATAGTGGCCTTCCCTACCTTTGCCGCCCGGGCAATCTCCTCCACACTGGTCTTATGAAATCCCTGCCGGGTGAAAAGCCGGGCCGCGACGGCCAAGATATGCCCGCGTTTGTCGGAAGGATCATCTTTAGAAGAACGGATCCCAACCATCTCCCTTCCCCAGAGTTATCGCCTATAAAACCAATTAAACTATTTGGGTTTTATAGTTCCATGGCTTTAAATTTAACACCATTCCTGGCTGGTGTCAAGCAGCTTTTTCGTACCGCGCCTTCCCCTAAAATAAAAACCCTCTCCAACGAGGGGGTTCAACATTTCATCTGGAGCCCACACCCAGGATTGAACTGGGGACCTCATCCTTACCATGGATGCGCTCTACCTGCTGAGCTATGTGGGCATTGGTTGCGGGGGCCGGATTTGAACCGACAACCTTCGGGTTATGAGCCCGACGAGCTACCAGACTGCTCCACCCCGCGTCATCTGGAGCGGGAAACGGGATTCGAACCCGCGACATTCAGCTTGGAAGGCTGACGCTCTAGCCAACTGAGCTATTCCCGCAAAGATAGTGTCACCTTATATCATATGCAGCATCCACCAACTGAACTGGTGGAGGGGGAAGGATTCGAACCTTCGAAGGCTGTGCCGTCTGATTTACAGTCAGATCCCTTTGACCGCTCGGGAACCCCTCCACAAACCTGCTTAACTATTGTAACAGAGCCGGCCCCGTTTGTCAACTGCAAATAAATGGAGCCCCCGACCCGATTTGAACGGGTAACCTGGCGATTACAAATCGCCTGCTCCACCAATTGAGCTACGAGGGCTCGAAACCCCGGCACCATATATGGTTCACATCATAATATTGATAGCAAATTTTAATTATAGCACATAAACTCCCGCCTGTCAACTACTGCCCGTCCCGCTTTTCAAGATACCGCTCCAACTTGCGCTTAACCCTCTGCAGCGCGTTGTCAATAGACTTAACGTGGCGCTGGAGATCTTCGGCAATCTCTTGATAAGACTTGCCTTCCAGGTAGAACATCAAGACCTTCCACTCCAGGTCGCTCAAGAACTCGCCCATCTTATTCTCGATGTCGACGAAGTTCTCCCGGTTGATGATCATCTCCTCCGGGTCGCTGACCCTCGTCCCGGTAAGCACATCCAGCAAGGTGCGGTCGGATTCTTCGTCATAGATGGGCTTGTTGAGGGAAACGTACGAATTCAGCGGCATATGTTTCTGCCGCGTGGCGGTCTTGATCGCGGTAATAATCTGCCGGGTAATGCAAAGCTCGGCGAAAGCCCGAAAGGAGGCCAGCTTGTCCGGCCGGAAGTCGCGGATTGCCTTGTAAAGGCCGATCATCCCTTCCTGGATGATATCTTCCCGGTCGGCGCCGATGAGGAAATACGAACGCGCCTTGGCTCTGACAAAGTTCTTATACTTGTTGATTAAGTACTCGAGCGCGATATCATCGCCGTTACGGGCTAGTTCAACCACCTCTTCGTCCACCAGTTCCTCATAGTTGAGATAAACACGTCGCTGGGCATTACTGGCACCCACTAGCATCGCCTCCATCCGTTGCATCTGGAACGGTCGGCCATCACACAATTCATCATCATTATACACTAGACAGCAAAGACAAGTCAAGTTGGATATGGGGGTTCGTCCTCGGACAAAAGCGGCCGTCATCTGCCTTCTGGCGCCCGTTGGGTTATATTACCTCCGATCCCCACCCGGATCACCTCATCCTGGGCGCGATAGTAGTCCCTGGAGAGAAGCTCCCGACCAACCTCCACCCCATCCTTGAAGAAAACCCGGTAGACATTCACCCGGTAACCCTGTTTGGGATTAGTTTCTATCACCCGCTGGCCCATGGGCAATGCCGGGTCGAACTTGTTCTGGACCCCCGGTTCCACCGCCTCCACCTGCCCCACCACAACCTGGGGGAAAGGAAGATCCTCCTTATGCCCCAGGACCCCCACGGTAAGCCTTGACTGCTTGATCTGGGCCGAAAGGACCACCGGGTGGGCACGGGCGTTGCGCAACTTCAGGTCGATCAACCCATCGTACACCGTGGCGTCCCGCCCGAGCGGGATATAATCCAGAAACTGCGAATGCGCCCGCCGCTCCACCACCTCCATGCCGGCCAATAAAGCGGCGTTGTAGAGGGTGGACGAGACCTGGCAAACCCCGCCCCCGGTCCCGGTCACCATCCGATCATCGGCGATCTCGGGCGCCGGCAGGTATCCGCGGGCCGGCGTCTTCGGCCCGGTGGTTGCATTGAACGAAAAGACTTCGCCCGGTCTGATGATTGCCCCATCCAGCGCCCTCACGGCCAGCATCATGTTCCGGGTGCGATGATCGCTCTCCGGGCCAACCAGGGTGGAATAGGTGGATAGAAGCTCCACCGCGCCTATCTGGTGGAGATTGGCCAGCGTCGTCCGGGGCAGGACCCGCCGTTCGAGGATCCTCACGATTCCCGGCCTTCGGGCGGCCACCGCCGCCTGAATCCTGGCCGCCGTGCCGTCGATATCAACCTCAAGGCCGGATCTCTCCGGGTATTGAATCCCCGTCTCCAGATCAATCCTGGCATTGAGCGCGGGGGTATTGCGTTCCCTGGCAATTTGCCCGACCACCTGGCGCAAGCGACGTTCAGACAGGACAATGGGCTCTCGAAGCGCCATTCCGTGCCTGGACGCCCGCCAGACCTGGATTAAACGCTCCGGAAAACTCCCCCGGCGCCCCACTTCAAAAGCCGTGGTGATGATCTTTTTGGTGTCAAGCCTGGCGCCAAGTTCGCCAAAAGTAAACTCCCAATTCTTATCGGCGGTTTTCAGGGTGATCCGCTCTTCCTGGAATTCCTTGCCAAAACGCTCAAGCAACGCGGAAGCCTGCGGGACGCTGAGGCGGCCAAGATCGGTGTCGGCCAGATGCACGCCCGCCAGAATCCGCCCGTCGCCGGCGCCATAGTAGACCCCCACTCCCAGCGAAGCTCCCACCAGAGCAACCGAAGCGGCGGCCACCAGCAAGATAAACAGGCTCCAACCCTTACCCAAGTTCTCTCTTCCGCACCCCCGGCTTCTAAACTGGAGTCCTCAACCCGCGCTGCCGCACGACCTCGTAGATCATCAGCGCCGCAGCCACCCCGGCATTGAGCGAAGATACCCGCCCAAACATCGGTATCCGGACCAGGAGATCGCATCTGGATCTGACCAGAGGACCCAGCCCCCGGCCTTCTCCCCCGATTACCAGGGCCAGCGGGCCGTTCAAATCGGCCTCATAATAAAGCCTCTCCCCGGCGAGGTCCGCGCCGGCAACCCAGATCCCGTTCTTCTTCAGAAAATCCAGGGTCTGGGTGACATTCGTCACCCTGGCCACCGGAACGTATTCCATCGCGCCGGCGGAAGCCTTTCCCACCGCCGCCGTGAGCCCCACCGAACGTCTCCGGGGAATGATCACCCCGTGGACGCCGGCTCCCTCCGCCGTGCGCAGGATCGAACCAAAATTCTGCGGATCCTCCAGCTCGTCAAGGACCAGGAGAAAAGGCGGTTCCCCTTTGACCCGCGCCCCCGCCAAAAGATCCTCGACCTCCACGTATGATTTGGCGGCGACGAGGGCCAGAACGCCCTGATGGGCCCGGGAACCCGCCAACTCGTCCAGGCGCTTTCTCTCCACCTCTTGAACGACCAACCGGCGCTCCCTGGCCAGGGCAAGAATCTCCCGGATGGAGCCGTCCTTGCTTCCCTCGGCCACCAGCAGCTTGTTAATGGGTCTTCCGGCACGGAGCGCCTCCAGAACAGGGTTGCGCCCTTCCAGCCGGTCATCGGCGGAATCGCCCGCCCTCCCCATCCCTGGTTCCGGCCCCGTCCCGGCACCGGTGCGGCTCTTCATAGAACTCCTCCTACTACTTTAAAGTGCCCTTCGGGGGTTCCAGAAATTCCTCCAGCCAGGGGAATCTGTTCACCACCAGATCCATCATGGTCTGCACCATCTGGCGAATCTCCCACTGGGCTCCGGGAACCGCCACCCGCTTCTGATACAAATCCAGCAGCGAGCGCAGGTTTACGGTGGTGACAAAATTGGTCTCCGCGCCTCCCGGCAGAACAAACCGCGCATCCTCCTTGGGAATCCCCAGCTCGCAAAGACGGTCATAGCTATCCTGAATGTTCTGGAGCTGTTTCCGGTACTCGGCCAGCGCTTCGGGATCTTGCCGGATGGAGGAAGGCACCACGGCGTCGAAGATCGGCTGCCCGTTACGCCCGGAACGCTCCGAAACGTAGCGCTGGGATTGGACCGACAGGCTCACGCCGATCCGGTGGCGTGAATACTGCGCCAGCAGCGTCCGGGAAACCCCGGACACGGCGAATGTCACGACGCAGTGTTCCACCACGCTCATATGCCGGGAGTGAAAGATATGCCTCGCAATCCTCAGCTTCTCCTCCTCGGTGGGGTCGCTCCGCCAGAGCTCCTGGGGTGTGAGCGGGCTGTAACAGGTCCTGGCGGCGCACCAGATGGTCTTCAAAAAATCCGGAGTACAGTTGATAATCTCCACCATCACAATCCTGCACCTCGCTTTACGGCCGGGGCCCCGGCGAACCGGAATCCATCATCCCGTCCGTGGAAAGTTCAAGTATCTCGTTGAGCCTCTCCTTGCGCCCATCAAGGTAGAGGAAACCGATCAGAGCTTCAAATCCGGTGCTGTGCCGGTAATCCCGGACGTCGGCATGCCTCGGCGCAACGCCGGACTTGGCGTTGCGCCCTCTCCGGACAATATCCCGTTCCTCGTCAGTCAAAAACGGTTCCAGCCTGCGAAGGATCCCGGCCTGAGCCCTCGCCTGCACCAGACTGACGGCCAGATCATGCAAGGCATGAACCGGTTCCTTTACGCCGCCGACCAGTTTTTCCCGTACATGCAATTCGAAGACCGCGTCGCCGATGTAAGCCAGCACCAGCGGAGAAAGCCGGGCCGGATCCTGCCGGTCAAGTTCTCCTCCAACCAAGTTACGTTCTCCTCCAACGGGCGCCCTGCGGGGTGTCCTCCACAGCGACGCC
Organism: Bacillota bacterium; assembly: GCA_023381695.1. Lineage (GTDB taxonomy): Bacteria > Bacillota > UBA5301 > JAMCQP01 > JAMCQP01 > JAMCQP01. Next base: position 7,315 of record JAMCQP010000026.1, read on the forward strand.
CAATTTTTTGAGCGTATCGCGGATCCGGTCCGCGGTTGACCAGTCTTTGGCCTGTTTTGCGGAACGGCGCGCATCCAGGATGAGTTCCATCAGCCCTTCGACAAGCGCTTCGTCCCGCGATCCCGCCGGCGCTTCCCGCGGCAAGATCCCCAGGATCCCGTCCTTTCCCGCCAGTTCGCCAAAGAGCCGCAGCACCTTCCGGAGCCGCGTTTGCACCTCCGCCGTCAGGCGGAAAGACGGGGCGTTTATAAAACGGTTGACCTCCCGGGCCAGATCGTGCAGGGAAGCGATGGCCAGCGCGGTATTGAAATCGTCGTCCATCGCCGCGCGGAACTCATTCTCCGCCTCGGCCAACGCATTGTCCAGATCCGCCGGATTCGCCAGATCCGTCAGATCCGCCATTTCCGTCGTCCCCACCGCCCCGGCCGCCGCCACCGCCCCGGCTCCGCCAGTATCGCCAGGCACCCCCTGGTGCGCGGGTTCAACCTGGTGCGCGGGTTCAACCTCCTGGCGCGCCGGCTCAACCTGGTGGTCTACCAGGGCCTGCACCGCCTCCACCACGCGCACCAGACGCGCCAGCCCCCGGCTGGCGTTTTCCAGCTCTGCGACGCTGAAATTGAAGGCGCTGCGGTAATGGTTCGTCAGGAGAAAGAACTTCAGCACCTCCGGCCCCCACTGGCGGATTAGTTCACGTGCCGCCAGGCTGTTGCCCAGCGACTTGGACATCTTTTCGCCGTCCACCGTGACCAGCCCGGTATGAACCCAGTAGCGGGCGAAAGGCTCGCCGGTGTACGCCTCGGACTGGGCAATCTCGTTTTCGTGGTGGGGAAAGATGAGATCCAGGCCGCCACCATGCATGTCAAACCGGCTGCCCAGATACTTCAAGGACATCGCCGAGCACTCGATGTGCCAGCCGGGCCGGCCCTTGCCCCACGGGCTGTCCCAGGCCGGCTCCCCGGGCTTGGCCCCCTTCCAGAGAGCAAAATCCAGGGGGTTTCTCTTGAGCGGGCTGACCTCCACCCGCGCCCCCGCCTCCAGCTCCTCCGGCGTCCGCCCGGAAAGCTTGCCATAGCCGGGGAACTTCTCCACGGCGTAGAAGACGTCGCCGCCCGCCTGGTAAGCGTAACCCTTCCGCACCAGCCCCTCGATCACCCGGATGATCTCCTCCATCTCCTGGGTGACCTTCACATAGCGGTCGGCTGGTTCCACCCCCATCATTCCCAGGACCGTCAGGTAATCGGCCACATACCTTTCGGCGATCTCCGAGGCGTTCCTCCCCTCCTGGTTGGCCCTGGCGATGATCTTGTCGTCCACGTCCGTAAAATTTTGAATAAACCGCACCTCATACCCCCGGTACTTCAGGTATTTCCGGATTGCATCCCAGAAGACGGCGGGAACCAGGTGCCCGATATGGGTATCGCTGTAGGGGGTGACCCCGCAGACATAGATGCCCACCTTGCCGGGATCACGGTGACCAGATCCTCCTTTTGCCGGGTCAAGGTATTGTAAACCCGAATTCCCATCATCCCGCCGCCTCCCGATTGCCGGCCTTCTGCCCGGCTCTGAGCAGCGCCAACTCCTGTTCCAACCGCTCCGTCTTCTCCTCAAGCTGCTTGATGTTGCGCAGCAGGCACTCAAACATGTTCGCTTCGGGATCAGGCAGGTTGCCGTGGTCCAGATCAATTTCACCGGCCACTCGCCGGCCGTTCTGCATGACCACCCGGCCCGGAACCCCCACCACCGTGGCGCCAGGCGGCACCGCCCTGAGAACCACGGCCCCGGCCCCGATCTTTGCGTAGTCGCCCACCGTGAAGGATCCCAGCACCTTGGCGCCCGCGGAGATGACCACGTTATTGCCAATGGTGGGATGGCGTTTGCCCTTCTCTTTGCCGGTGCCCCCAAGGGTAGCCCCCTGGTAGATCGTCACATTGTCCCCGATCTCCGCCGTTTCGCCGATCACCACCGACATCCCGTGATCGATGAACAGGCCCTTTCCGATCCTGGCCCCGGGATGGATCTCTATGCCGGTCATCCACCGGGCGAACTGGGAGATCACCCGCGCGACGATAAACCGGCGCCGCAGGTAAAACCAGTGGGCTACCCGGTGAAATAACAGGGCGTGAAACCCCGGATAGCACAGGATTACCTCCAACACGCTCTTGGCGGCTGGATCCCGCCCCATCACCGCCCGGATCTCACTTTTGACGCCCTCAAACATCTTCACCCCTCCTGCCGCCAACAATATCCGATTAAGAACCGCCGCCAGATTAAAAACATAACCTCGTCTCTCCCATTCTTCCATAACAGAGACGAGGTTTAACTCGTGGTTCCACCCTGCTTGGGCGGCCCGGCCGGGGCCCGCCCCTCGCGCACCGGCCAGCGCCGCGTTGGAAAACTTGCTTCTCCTTTGCGCTTTTGCGCTGCATGACCGTGCCGGCTGATAACGGGCGCCACCGGGTAAGCTTACTTGCCTCCGGCCGGCCCAATACCGGCCAGGGATGCGTTGGGCCACCGGCTCAGAGGTGCATTTGGCTGGTCAAACGCCGCCGGGATTGCTTTCAGCCACCGGCAATCCCTCTCTGTGCGCCCGGTGCGGACGTCTTCGAGCAGCTACTCTCCTCATCATCGCCGTGATCCGTTTCCGTTGCTTTCTTGAATCCGAAAAACCTGTGACAATATTATATGCTAATTTACCCGGGTAAGTCAAGAAACCAAGGAGGAACTGGCTAGATGACGCTGAAACCGACGGCCAGTTGTTCGGGGCCGTCCACCAGGGCATGGCCGAAATGGCCGAAGATCGCCACCGCCACCCGGCCTTCCCCCCGCACCGCGGCAATCTTGAAACCGCCGCCAAGTCCCGGGTTGATCATCTCCAGTTGCACATACGCATCCCGAACCGCATTGGAGACCCCCAGCTTCTCCCGGGCATCCTCCGCGATTACCCCGCGGGCGATGGCGGCGGCAATGGTGCTTTCCCGGAGTTTAATGGCGAGTTTCTCTGAACCGGCTCCCACCTGGGTGATCGCCGCCTTGTAACCGTAGCCCTGGATCTTCTCCAGCCAGTAATATTCGTACTCCCGGCTGCGGGTCATGGAAAGATAGATCGCGGAACTTTCCACGGCCAGCCGGCTCTTGTCCTCATCCCGCAGATAGCCCTTGAGAATATCTCGGGAGGTGAGCATCCCGACCAGCTTCTCTTCCCTGGAAAAAACCGGGAGGCCGTCGATCTTGTGATCCAGCAGGCGATGGCCGGCCTCACGCACCGTCTGGTTTTCATATACCTTGATCAATTCCTTGCTCATCACATCCCGAACGGGCACATCCGGCCGGTGCCCCCTGAGAAGGTCGCTGTCGGTGACGATTCCCACCACCTTATCTCCCTCGGTCACCGCCACCCGGCTGTGATTCTGGCTGACCATCAGCCGTTGAACTTCGGCAATCTCGGTTGCGGCATCCACCACCAAAAATGTTGTTTGCATCATCTCTCTTACCAGCATGTACTTCCCCACCACCCATTATTATTGCTTGAAGATGGTCACCGCGGCATAAGCCGCCATGCCCTGCCCCGTGCCCGTTAAACCCAGACCTTCCTCTGTGGTGGCCTTGATATTGACCCGATCAGGTGCAATCTCCAGGCAGCCGCTGATCTTCTCCTGCATCCGAGCCAGGTAAGGGGCCAGCTTCGGCCGTTGCGCCACCACCACCGAATCCACATTGTTGACCTGATAGCCTGCGCCGGCCAGCCGCCGGTATGCCTCGCCCAGCAAGACCAGGCTGGATATTCCGGCAAAACGAGGATCCGTATCCGGAAACCACCGCCCGATATCACCCAGGGCCGCAGCCCCCAGCAAGGCATCGGCGATGGCATGCAACAGCACATCCGCATCCGAATGACCAAGCAATCCATATTCAAAAGGAATCTCCACCCCGCCCAGAATCAGCTTCCGGCCGGTCACGAGACGGTGGACGTCATAGCCCATCCCAATCCGAACCATTGCCCGACCACTTCTCCCGTTTCGCCAGGATCGCCTCCGCCTGTGCAAGGTCGCCGGGTGTGGTGATCTTGATGTTCTCGTAGGACCCTGGAACCACCCGCACCGGCACGCCAAGACGCTCCACCAGCATGCTGTCGTCCGTCGCCCGGAGTCCCGCCGCCACCGCCTCCTGGTAGGCTTTGAACAGCAGGCGGCATGAAAAGACCTGCGGCGTCTGCATCAGCCACAGGCTATCACGCGGCGGCGTCTCCAGAATCGTCAGATCGGGCCCCACCCGTTTGACCGTGTCCTTCACCGGCACCGCCGCACCCGCTGCCCCATCAATAAGGGCCGCGTCAACCACCCGCCGGATTAGATCAACCGTCACCAGCGGCCTGGCGCCGTCGTGGACCAAAACCAGATCCGCCTTTGGATCCACCGCCTCAAGCCCCTTATAGACCGAATCCTGCCGTTCCAGTCCGCCGGGAACAATCCTGCGAACCTTTTGGAACCCGTACTTGTCCACCAGCACGGACCGGTAAGTGTCCACCAGCTCCTCCGGGGCCAGAAGAACCACCTCGTCTATCAACCGCGAAGACTCGAATACCTCCAGGGTACGGGCCAACACAGGCTTTCCACCCAAAAGCAGAAGCTGCTTGTTGCCAAGGTCGCCCATCCGCCTACCCTGTCCGGCTGCCGCTACTATCGCACTGACAGACATTAGTTCCCCCGCCCCCATCGCAAAGCCGGTCACCCACCAGGTTAACCTGGCAGGTGACCGTTCGGGTCTTGTGGCATACCAGGACGATCACAGGCGCCAAAAGCCATTATAAAGCCCTTTCCAGCGGCTTTGGCTTGGCGAAGATCATCCTCCCGGCGGCTGTTTGCAGGACGCTGGTCACCAGCACGCCAACCGTTTCGCCGATAAAGCGCCGGCCCCCGTCCACAACGATCATGGTGCCGTCGTCAAGGTACGCCACACCCTGCCCGAGCTCCTTGCCGTCCTTGATGACCTGCACGACCATCTCTTCGCCGGGAAGTACGATGGGTTTTACGGCATTGGCCAGTTCGTTGATGTTTAAAACCGGCACCCCCTGCAATTCACAAACCTTGTTGAGGTTGTAGTCGTTGGTGACGACCTTCCCTCCCATGCTCTTGGCGAGCCGGACCAGCTTGCTGTCCACCTCGCTCATGTCATCGTAGTCCTTTTCAACGATCTGGATGGTGATGTTGAGTTCCTTCTGCATCTTATTCAAGATGTCCAGGCCCCGGCGCCCCCGGTTGCGTTTCAGCAGATCGGAGGAATCAGCGATGTGTTGCAGCTCTTCCAGCACGAAACGCGGTATAATCAGCGCTCCCTCAATAAATCCGCTCTTACAGATGTCAAAGATCCGGCCATCGATGATTACACTGGTATCCAGCAACTTGACCGGCAAGCGCGCCGAAGCCTTGCTTGCCTTCTCCCGGCTGCTTACCACCTTTTCCACCGATCTGGGGACGAGGCTAAACAGATTTAATAATTCCTCTTTTTTCTTGACAGCCACCGTCATCCCGGCATACCCCATAAAAACAGTAAAGATGATTGGCAGGTAGTCGCCGACAAGCGGGATATTGCGCGGGAAGGCCAGGGTAAGCAAAATTGCGATGATGAGAGAAACAATCAGACCGACTGCGCCGGCTACGATATCGGAGGTCGGGGTTCTGTGAAGGCTCGTTACCATCCAGGAAACAGCCTGTCTTGCCGCCCACAGCACAATGGGCGTCAGCATTAAACCCACCAGAGCCCCTACAGCCACCAGCAAAAGATGAAACCGACCCGAGTCCAGCCCGGCCGAATTAACATTTAAGCCCAGCTGCAATGCATAAGAGGCGATCTGATAACCCACCGCCGCGCCAAAAATTAAGAAGACCAACCGAAAGATCTTTTCCGCCATTTGAGTTCACCTCCTTTCGTAGTCTTCACCCAACAGGCGCAATCTTATTAATCTTATCCTGTCACGGCTCCTGTCACGGACGCCTGTTCCAGATACCTGGCGAGCAACTCCTTAACCTGTATTTCATCGGTGTTCTTCGCCAGAGCAATCTCGCTGATCAATATTTGCCGGGAACTCTCCAGCATCTTCCGTTCGCCGGTGGACAGGCCTTTTTCCTTATCGCGGAGGCTGAGGTTGCGAACCACCTCGGCGACCTCAAAGATATCGCCGCTTTTAATCTTTTCCATGTTAGCCCGGTAGCGGCGGTTCCAGTTGGTGGACATCTTGGTTCTGGCGCCCTTCAGCACCTCAAGGACTTTGTCCACCTCTTCATCGTTGATTATTTGCCTGAGGCCCACCTCCCGCACGTTGCGCATGGGAATCATTACCTTCATCTCTCCGATGGGGAGTTTCATTATGTAGTACTTCTCACGTTCTCCCAGTACTTCTTTCTCTTCAATGGCCTCAATCACACCGGCGCCGTGCATCGGGTAAACGACCTTGTCGCCGATATTGAACATGCCGAAAGTCCCCCCATTTCTTCCCCCGACAGCCACAACTTCCCTCAAACATTCGGAGATATTCTACCATGAATAATGCTTTTTGTCAATCCGAAAGACCCCCAAAATGGAACTGATGTTCCAGCAGTCTGCGCCGCCTTGACAAAGCTTCCGACGGACACTTATAATATTAGGTAAGTGAGGAAAGGGGAGAGCGTTATGGAAGACCCGAACTATGAGAAGTTTCAAGCCACCGTGTCCGAATACCTGATCCGCCACCGAAGTATCCTCGATGTGATCTCCAAGTTTCAGGAGTCGGCCGCCCGTGTCAACCGGGCCATTGTAAAATCGGTCACCAGTTGCGGGTGCGTGCAGATCGAGGCTTCCCGCCAGACAATTCCCGCCGGCGTCTCTTCCTACGGCGAACTGAAAAACTTCATGCATTCCCATCTGGAGGGCCAACTTTGCGATAGTTGCCAGGAATTTGTGGAAACCGAGTTGGGCAGTACCCTTTTTTACGTGGCGGCTATCTGCGACCTCCTCGGCTTGAAGATGGAGGACATCCTGCAAAAGGAGCACGCCCGGATCTCGGCTTTAGGTGTCTACCACCTTTCCTGACCCACTTTGCGGCCGGTGGAACAAAGCAGACCGAAGTTTATTGGCGCGTTGCCTATAGGTGGCGGTCCAGGAGCGTCTGTTCGCGGAGACGGCGCAATCCTTCTTTGATGGCTCTGGCCCGAACCTCGCCGATCCCTTCCACCCCGTCCAGTTCATCGATGGAAGCATCGAGGATCTTTGGAAGGTTGCCGAATTTGCCAACCAGGTTCTCAATCACCGGCATGGGCAGGCGGGGAATCTTGGCCAAAATCCGATAACCCTTGGGCTTGACGGATAGATCCAGGGTATTCATGCTGCTGCCATGCCCCAGCGCCCGGCTGACCATGGTAAGGTCCAGCAGATCTTCGGAAGTCCACGTGGCCAGCTCATCCCACACCTCTTCGGGGTCCTCTTCGCCCCCCGTGCCGAGGTAATCACGGATCACCAGCAAGCCTTCGTCCTCAATATCCACCATCAATTCCTCAAGCTGCATGTTCACCAGGCGGCCTTCGACGCCCAGTTCGCAGATGTGCCTCTCGATTTCCGTGGCAATCCTGGCCACCATCTGGGACCTCTGGATCACGGTCGCCACATCGAAGGCCGTGGCCAGGTCCTCAAATTCCATGGCGGTCAAATTGATCAGCGCGCGCTCCAGCACGCTCTTGTATTTTTCGAGGGTTTGCAGCGCCTGGTTGGCCTTGGCCAGCACCACGCCGATATCCCGCATGATATATTTGTCTTTGCCCTTATAAAGCGTAATCACGTTCCGGCGTTGGGAGATGGCGATCACCAGTTCATCGGTCTGAACGGCCACCCGCTCCGCGGTGCGGTGCCGGGTGCCGGTCTCAAAGGAGGGAATTAGCGGGTCGGGTGTCAGATGCGTATTGGCGTAGAGAATGCGTCTGGCGTCGCTGCTCAGGATGATGGCCCCGTCCATCTTGGCCAGTTCGTAAAGATTGGATGGGTGCATCTCGCAGTCAATCTTGAAACCCCCGTCGACGATCTTCATCACCGCTTCCGGGTCGCCCACGACGATCAAAGCGCCCGTTCTGGCCCGCAACACGTTTTCCAGCCCCTCATTAAGCATCGTCCCTGGCGCAAGCATCCGGAGCATCTTGAGAATCCTGTTTTCCCCGATCTTTTCTTCTTTCATGGCCAGCCCTCGCTATCGTAACAGTGCAACCTCCAGCGCAGCACCAATATTTTCGACACCGATGATCTCCGTACCTGCAGGTTTTCCTAAACCTTTTAAATTATTTCGCGGAATCAAACATCTTCGAAAGCCCAATTTGGCCGCTTCCTGGAGCCTTGGCTCCACGCGCGCCACTCCCCGCACCTCGCCCGCCAGCCCAAGCTCCCCGAGTACCACTGTCTGGGGATCGCAGGGGACATTTCTGAAACTGGAAGCCGCCGCTATGGCAATCCCCAGATCGGCCGCCGGTTCTTCCAGACGCACCCCACCGGCCACGTTCACGTAAACGTCCTGGGCGCCGAGCGCCAACCCCGCCCTCTTTTCGAGGACAGCCAGAATGATCGAAACCCGGTTGTAATCCACCCCGGTTGCCAGACGGCGCGGGGTCCCCATGAAGTTGGTGGCCCCCACCAGCGCCTGAACCTCCACGAGCAGAGGCCGGCTTCCTTCCATGCTGGCGACCACCACCGATCCCGCCGCCCCGACCGGCCGTTGCGACAGGAAGAGTTCCGAAGGATTGGCCACTTCCTTCAGGCCCCCGTCGCGCATTTCAAATACTCCTATTTCATTCGTGGAGCCAAACCGGTTTTTGACCGCCCGGAGGACACGGTAACTGTGGTGCTGCTCACCCTCAAAGTACAGGACCGTATCCACCATATGCTCTAAAACCCTGGGTCCAGCCAGGGTTCCTGCTTTGGTGACATGCCCCACCACCACCACCGAGACGCCGGAGGTCTTGGCAAACCTGATCAGTTCCGCCGTGGATTCGCGTACCTGCCCGACGCTGCCCGGCGCGGATGGAAACTCCGGATGATACATGGTCTGGATCGAGTCGATGACTACCAGCATCGGCGCGATGGATCGCAGGTACTCCAACACCACCCCGAGATCCGTCTGGGCAGCGATAAACAAGCGGTCGGAGGCAGCCCCAATCCGGTCGGCTCTTAACTTGACCTGGTCGACCGACTCCTCGCCGGAGACATACAGGACCCGGCCCCGGCTTGAACTTACCCCCTGGGACGCCTGCAAGAGAAGAGTGGATTTGCCGATCCCCGGATCTCCTCCCACCAGGACCACCGAACCCCGAACCATGCCCCCGCCCAGAACCCTGTCCAGCTCGCCGATGGACGTGGAAAATCTTTGCTCCTCCCGGCTGACCGCCTTGCCGATGGGTATTGGGGGCTCTCCCGCACGAGGCTGGGCTCCGAGATCCGTTCTTGTCGCGGCCAAGGAGCCGAAAGCCCCGCTTTTTCCGGGACGAACCTCCTCCACCAGGCTGTTCCAGGCCTGGCAGGACGGACACCGCCCCAACCATTTTAGGCTCTCATGGCCGCATTCCTGGCATACAAAGACCGCCTCCCGCTTTGGCCCCAAAACGCGTCCTTCTTTCTTGGCGTTATGCGCCGTTGGTCTCTCCCGCGCATTTGCCTAGAGCCATTATAGCATTGTGGGGGAGGCAATACAAGTCCTGAACGCCTTTCATTGTTCCTTGCGGCTGCCGACCAGGCCTCGTTCCGAAAAGGCCAGTTCGTCGTTGTCGCCAACGTCCACGTAGACACTGGCGCCGGCTTTAAAGCGCCCTTGCAGCATCTCCTCCGCCAACCGGTCCTCGATCATCCTCTGGATGGCTCTACGCAACGGACGAGCCCCGTATTCGGGATCGAAGCCCTTCTTGGCCAGCAAATCCTTTGCCGGCGCGGAAACCTCGACCTCCAGCCCGACCTCCTTCATGTGCTTCTTCAGGTCGGCCAGCATCAGATCCACAATCTGCGCGATCTCCCGATCGGTAAGCGAGTGGAAGACGATGATCTCGTCAATCCGGTTTAGAAACTCCGGCCTGAAGGTGTGCTTCAGTTCCTCAAGCACATGATCCCTCATCCGTTCATAGGAGGCCTGCTCCTCCGACTCCGCGTTGAAGCCCATCCTCCCCGTGCGCTTGATGTCCTGCGCCCCCACGTTGGAGGTCATGATCAACACCGTATTCCGGAAGTCCACCGTTCTCCCCTTGGCATCCGTGAGACGACCGTCCTCCAGAACCTGCAAAAGGACGTTGAATACTTCTGGATGCGCCTTTTCCACCTCATCGAAGAGGACCACCGAATACGGTTTGCGGCGAACCTTCTCGGTGAGTTGCCCGCCTTCCTCGTACCCGACATACCCCGGAGGCGAACCCACCAGTCTGGAAACCGTATGCCGCTCCATGTATTCGGACATGTCCAGCCGGATCATGGCGTCCTCGTCCCCAAAGAGCGCTTCGGCGAGGGCTCTGGCCAATTCGGTCTTCCCGACGCCGGTGGGGCCGAGGAAGATAAAGGAACCAACCGGCCGTTTGGGATCCTTCAATCCGGCTCTGGCCCGGCGCACCGCTCGAGCCACCGCCTTGATCGCCTCTTCCTGGCCGATCACCCGCTGGTGGAGAACCTCTTCCAGTTTGAGCAACCGTTCGGTCTCACCCTCGGAAAGCTTCGACACCGGGATACCGGTCCAGCTGGAGACGATCTGGGCAATCTCCTCCGCATCCACAATCCCGTGCTCGAGCCCCCTCTTTTGCTCCCAGTCGCTTTTACGCCCGGCCAGCTCCTCGTGCATCTTCTGCTCCTGATCCCGAAGCTGGGCGGCTTTCTCAAACTCCTCATTCTTAATGGCCGCTTCTTTCTCCATCCGGACCTCCTCGATCTTCTCCTCGAGGTCCTTAAGCTCCGGCGGGGCCACCATCCCCTTCAGACGTACGCGGGAACCAGCCTCATCGATCAGGTCGATGGCCTTGTCGGGCAAAAACCGGTCGCTCACGTAACGATCGGAGAGTTTAACAGCAGCCTCAATCGCCTCATCGGTGATCTTTACCCGGTGATGAGCCTCATACCTGTCCCGCAAGCCTTCCAAAATCGCAATGCTCTCCTCCACGGTGGGCTCGCCGACCATGATGGGCTGGAAGCGCCGCTCCAGAGCTGGATCCTTCTCCACGTGCTTGCGGTATTCGTCGAGCGTCGTGGCGCCGATGCTCTGCAATTCTCCCCGCGCCAGAGCGGGTTTCAGGATGTTCGAGGCGTCGATGGCGCCTTCGGCGGCGCCAGCGCCAATGATCGTGTGAAGTTCGTCGATGAACAGGATCACGTCGCCGGCCTGCCGGATCTCCTCCATGACCTTCTTCAGGCGTTCCTCAAATTCTCCGCGGAACTTGGAGCCCGCCACCAGAGCCCCCATATCCAGGGTCACCACCCGCTTGCCGTTGAGCACCTCCGGAATATCCCCGTTCACAATCTTCTGGGCCAGGCCCTCGGCGATGGCGGTCTTCCCCACGCCCGGCTCCCCGATCAGGACCGGGTTGTTCTTGGTCCGGCGGCTCAAGACCTGGATCACCCTCTCGATCTCTTTGGCGCGGCCAATCACCGGATCCAGCTTCCCCTGCCTGGCCAGCTCGGTCAGATCGCGCCCGAACTGATCCAGGGTCGGGGTGTTGGAGCGCCGGGACTTGCCGGCCGCGGGCTGCCCACTCACCGCTCCGCCCGCCATGCCGCCGCCGAGAAGCTCCGCCACCTGGGCGCGGATCTTCTGCCAGTCCGCCCCGAGATTCCGGAGCACCTGGGCCGCCACGCCCTCCTCTTCGCGGATCAACCCGAGCAGGATATGTTCCGTTCCAATATAGCTGTGCCCCAGTTGTCTCGCCTCGTCAAGGGCCAGTTCCATCACGCGCTTGGCTCTCGGCGTGAAACCGATCTTTCCCGTGATCGGCGCGTCACCCTGTCCAATCACCTTCTCAACCTCGGCCCGGACATCCTCCAGACGGATATTCAAGCTTTGCAGCGCCTTGGCGGCAATTCCTTCCCCCTCGCGCACCAGACCAAGCAGGATATGCTCCGTCCCAACCACGTTATGGCCAAGCCTCCTGGCCTCTTCCTGCGATAAAACGATGACCTTTTCCGCCCGTTCCGTAAATCTTCCAAACATCTTCTTCACCCTCTCGTGCTTTCTTTTAGAATCCCCATCTTGTTCCGCTCTAATCCTGGAACGCTTCGTTTACGCCTTCCGCTGGGCCGACTGGATCTTTTCCCGGATCAGCGCGGCCCGCTGAATATCCCTCGTTTCGGGGGTCAAACTCCCTCCCACAAGCTTTTGAAGCGCCGCGGGCCGGATTGATACCAGAAGTTCGTTGAGCAGGTAGACCCCGATCTCCTTGATCAGCCCCAGATCCACGCCCAACCTCACATCGGACAACAGGCGCATGGCCTCTTCGCTGGTGAGATGCCTGGCGTTGGATAACAGGCCGTAGGCCCGGTAGATCCGGTCTTCCAGCGGAATCCGCGCCTCATTCAGCAAGGCGGACCTGGCATTCCGCTCCTGATCGATGATCTGACGGGCGGCGGCCGTCAGGTGCCGGATGATCTCCTCTTCGGAGTGGCCCAGGGTCATCTGGTTGGAGATCTGAAACATGTTCCCTCGGTCCCTTCTCCGTAAAAACCCCGCACCGCAAGGCCGATCTGGGAGCTGGCCGCAATCACCCGTTTCATCTGATCCGTGATGACCAGGGCGGGCAGATGGAGCATCACCGACGCCCGCATTCCGGTGCCCACGTTGGTGGGGCAGGCGGTCAGATACCCCCGCGTTTCGGAGAAGGCGAAGTTAAGTTTCGATTCGAAAAAATCGTCCACCCTGTCGGCCAGCTCCCAGGCTTTGTCCAGTGCCAGCCCGGGCTGCAGGACCTGAATCCGCAGATGGTCCTCCTCGTTGACCATCACACTGATCAGTTCGTCGTTGCGCAGGGCCACCGCCTTGTACTCGGGATCTTCCGCATGCTGGGGGCTGATCAGGTGCTTCTCCACCAGCACCGCCCGTTCCAAAGGGGAAATGTTTTTCAGGCGAATAAACTCCAGGCGGCCCAGCGCATCGCTCCTGGCGGCAACCTTTTCCGCGGCGTCAAGTACTCCCTCAAGCTGCGTGCTATTGGCAAACTGCGGGAAAGGGATCTTGGGCAGGTTTCTCGCCAGCCTGATCCTGCTGCTGAGAGCAATGTCGGCCTCGGGTCCGGTCGGTTTCAACCATTCGCTCAATGTCCGTTTCAGCATATCTCCCAAGGACATACCCCTCACTTCTCCTTCCCCTTCTGGTTTTCCACAGCCTTGATCTTATCCCGGAGCTCTGCCGCCCGCTCGTACTGTTCGCGTTTGATGGCCTCTTGAAGCTCCTGCCGTAAGGCATCAAGCTGTTTTTGAGCTCTAGTGGCCCCTCCGGCCCGCGCGGGCACTTTTCCCCTGTGCAGGGTACTGCCCTGAATCTTCCTCAAAAGTTCGTCCAGGGACCGGTCAAAGTCCGCGTAACACTCGCTGCACCCGAAGAGCCCGGTCTCCCGGAATTGGCCGGGAGTCATGCCGCAGTTGTGACAGTGGGCTTCCTGAGCCGGCTCCGTGGCTTCCCGGGTAAATTCCGGCTCGTAGTCTAACAGCCCCGCCAGGAAGTTTTGAAAGGTAAATTGAGGCGCCAGCATGAAATGCAGCGGGTTGTTCAGCAGCCCCAACTGGCCCGTCTCCGCAGCGCACTCCTGGCACAGGTGCATCTCCGTCTTCTCGCCGTTTACCACTCTGGTAAGGTAAAAGGTGGCGGGGCGTTTCTGGCACCGATCGCATAACATGGTCATTACCCCCTACGCTCCAAAAGTACGGTCAAAATAGCCCGCAAAACCAGGGCCCGAAGTACATCCTGGAAAGGCACGCTGATCTTTTCGACCTCTTGCTCCAGAGCCGCTCTGACCATGGCGGCCTGCCGGTTATTCAGAAGCTGGGCGTCCACCAACCTGAGGAGCAGGTGCTCAGCCTCCCGCTGGCTCAAACTCTCGCCGATCTCCCGCTGGATAACCCCGGCCAGCTCCTCCGCGGGCTGCCAGGACAACTGCATGATCCGGATGTAGCCCCCGCCGCCGCGGCGGGTTTCCACCACATACCCCCGCCGGGTCGTAAATCTGGTCTCCAGCACATAGTTGATCTGCGACGGAGCGCATTCGAACTGATCGGCGAGTTCACGCCGCTGAATCTCCAGGACGCCGTGTTCCGCCTGCTCCAAAAGGTTGCGCAGGTGCTTTTCGATGTGATCCGACAAGCTTTCCATGCACCCGTTCCCCCTCTGACCTTCTTTGACCTTTTGACCTTATTATAGCACAGCCGCTGGTTGCAGCTAAACTCCAATTTCAACCATCTTCGGCAGATTTTTGGCGCCAAAATACAAGAACATCCTCATCTTCCCCGGCACGCTGCATATTATAACCCTCCGGCTCTTTGCAGCATAACTTCCGGCCCCGTCCGGCTACAAAAATTTTATTTTTGGTATCGGAAAAAGGAGGATTTTGTCGAAGAATGTCGAATCGGTATTAACATAAAGTGGGTTATCCCGTGTGCCGAGACCAGACCCCCTCCTTTCCCTGGTCTCACCAGCACGCGGATAACTATAAAACCTACTTCTTTTCATTCATTCTCCTTTCTAAGAGGGCCTTTTCGAAGGCACCTCTTCTTTTTTTATATATGATTCCATTGCAAAAAGTTTCAGGCAGGCCGCCGTTCCCGCAGGGCTTCCTGTATCTCCGGAATGCAGCTTTCCATGGCCTCGGCGCCCCTGCGGATATTTTCGTCCAGGGAACTGATGTCGAAATAGCCCACATCGTAGATTCTGGGTTTAACCCGGATTACCGGCCTGGCCCTGGCGTGCTTCAGCAGCTTGAAATAGAGATCCACCTTGCCGCGGCCCATGATATCCATGGATTGAATCACCATCTCCAGGATATTATCGATCTCTTCCCTTCTTTCCCCGGCATAGCCCAGATCCACCGCCACCACCAGATCGGCGCCCATCTCAAAGAGCAGATCCACCGGTATAAATGAGGTCAGGCCGCCATCCACAAGCACGCGGCCGGCAAGCTTCTTGGGATGAAAGACCCCGGGGATGGCGATACTGGCCCGGATTGCATCGGCCAGCCCTATCTCGTCCAGAACTTCATCGTCGGCCATCTCCGGCCGGGCGCGGAGCTTTTCACGCATCACACGGCTTGTGAAGACCACCCGCTGGCCGCTGTTGATATCGGTCGCCACCACGGCGATGGGGATCCGGCAGGTGTCAAAGCTTTCCGAGGCCAGCCGACGCCGGAAGAGTTCTTCCAGGCGGTCCCCTTTTATTACCCCCGCCGGCGCCGAATTGAAGGGCCCTGTCTTCCCCCAGGCCAGCTCGGTCACCACCTTGCCCAGCGCCGACATCAACTGGGGCGCGGAATCCCAGTCCAGGAAGTTCGTCTTCACCAGGCGCCTGGTAAACTGTTCAATTTCCGCGGGCTTCATCCCCACCCCGTACAGGACAGCCACAATGCTTCCCGCACTGGTGCCGGACAGAAGATCCGGCACCAGATCGTGCTTTCCCAGCACCTGCAACACGCCGATATGCGCCATCCCTCGCAATCCGCCGCCGCTTAAGGCCAGCCCGATCTTCGGCCTGGAAGGTTCCATCACGTTTCCCTCCTTGTTGGTTCCCTTGAAAAAGTCCGCCCCGTTGCTCCAAAAGCTTAAAAGACCTGCAGGACCAGGCACTTCAAATAGTAGGTTTCCTTGACACCTAAAAGGATGGGGTGATCCGCCGCCTGGGTCCGCAGGGCCACCCGTCTGAGCTCTTTCTTCGCATCGCGGGCGGCCATGAGCACCGTGTCCACAAAGAGATCCTCCGTCATATGGTGCGAACAGGAGCAGGTGATGAGAACCCCCCCCGGCGGCAAAAGCTTCATGGCTCTGAGATTGATCTCCTTGTACCCGCGGACGGCTCCCGCCAGCGCCTGCCGGTTCTTGGCAAAGGCGGGGGGATCCAGGATTACGGTGTCGAATGCCACCTTCTCATCCGCATATTTACGCAGGAGGTCAAAGGCGTTCCCCACCTCAAACCGGCACCTTTCGCCGAGGCCGTTGACCGCTGCGTTACGATAAGCGGTACGAACGGCCGGTTCAGAGATATCGAGGCCCGTCACCTCTTTTGCCCCGTAATGCGCGGCATGAATGCTGAAGGTTCCGGTGTTGCAAAAAGCGTCCAAAACCCGTGCGCCATCCACAAACGGTGCGATGGCCCGCCGGTTCTCCTTTTGATCCAGGAAATACCCGGTCTTTTGCCCCTCCACCACATCCACATGGAAAGCCAGGCCGTTTTCCCGGATGAGAAACTCCCCATCGGGCACGCCCAGGAGGGGGCCCTTCTGGACCGGCAGACCTTCAAGCTCCCGGACAGCCACGTCGTTGCGCTCATAGATCACCCTCGGCTTGAGCAACTCCTGGATGGCGGCCAGAATCCAATCCTTTCGTTGATCCATGCCCAGCGCCAGAGTCTGCAGCACCACATGGTCTTCATACTTATCAACGATCAGCGCCGGCAAAAAATCTCCTTCGCCAAAGACCACCCTGAAGGAGGTGGCTTCTGGCATCACCCGCCGCCGGTAGTCCAGCGCCCGCGCGATCCGCCGGTGAAAGAAACCTTCGTCGATCGCCTCGTCCCGCCACGTCAGGACCCGGATGGCAATCTGCGAGAAAGGGTTTATGTACCCTCTGCCGAGAAAAAAACCGGCTGAGTTGACCACATCCACAATATCGCCGGGGTTGAACCCTCCCTCAACCCTCTCGATCTCTCCTGCGTACACCCAGGGATGGCCGTCCTTGAGACGGCGGTCCTTCCCGCGCCGCAGAATCGCCCTTGCCAAGAAGGTTTCCCTCCCTTTTCAGACCTTGAGCAAAAGCCCTTCACGCCTGAGAATCTCCCGGGCCACCAGGACTCCCGAGGCCGACGCCTGCACCAACCCCCGGGTGACGCCCGCCCCATCCCCGGTGGCAAAAAGATTTTGTATTCTGGTCTCCAGGGCGTTGTTCAGCTCGAGCCTTGAGGAATAGAACTTGACCTCCACCCCATAAAGAAGCGTATACCGGGAATAGACCCCCGGCGCAATGGTATCCAGCGCCTGGAGCATCTCCAACAGCCCCACCAGATGCCGGTAGGGAAAGACCAGGCTCAGATCGCCGGGAGTGGCATCCTGCAACGTGGGACGCACCAACCCCTTCTTCATCCCCTCCACCGTGGAACGGCGCCCGGAGGTCAGATCCCCCAGCCTTTGCACCAGCACCCCACCTCCCAGAAGGTTGGCCAGCCCGGCGATGTACCTGCCGTAAGTAATCGGCTCCCTGAAGGGTTTTGTGAAGGTCTTGCTCACCAGCAGCGCAAAGTTGGTGTTTTCGGTCTTCTTCTCCGAGTGGCTGTGCCCGTTTACCGTGACCAGCCCGTCGTTGTTCTCGGTGACCACCTCCCCGTTGGGGCACATGCAGAAGGTCCGTACCCGGTCGTCAAAGGTGCGGGAATGAAAGATCAGCTTGGCCTCATAGATCACGTCGGTCAGATGTTGCATCACCACCGCGGGCAGTTCCACCCGGACCCCGATATCCACCGGGTTGTTGGCCAGCGAAAGCTGCAACTGCTCCGCCTGGCCGCGCAGCCATTCCGACCCCTCCCTTCCCGGCGCCACCACCACGTACCGGCCCCGGATGCGTTCGCCGCGGGAGGTTTCCACGCCGGTCACCACGCCGTTCTCCACGCCGTTCTCCACCAAGATACGCTCCGCCGCGACCCCCGTCTGGATCTCCACCCGGTCTTTGAGATCGTCATACATGCCCTGCAGGACCTGCTGGCTCCGTCCCGTCCCCAGATGGCGAATCCGGCTGGGCACCAGGTACAACTCGGCCAGTGTCGCCCGGCGCTCGATCTCCCGGATCTTCTCCTCATCCGTCCCGTGGATCTCCCGGGGAGCGCCGTAACGCAGGTAGATATCGTCCACATAAGTAATTAGCCGCTCCAGCTCTTCCCTGCTGATGTAATCGGTCAAATGGCCTCCCACGTCCGCGGAGAGGGTAAGCTTGCCGTCGCTGAACGCCCCGGCCCCTCCCCAGCCGGAGACCACCGAACAGGGCTTGCACAGTATGCAACTGGTGTTGGCGGTCTTGGATGGGCAGTTGCGCTTGGTGATATCCTTGCCCTTTTCAAGGACCACCACGCTCAATTTCTCCTTGCTGGCGAGTTCCAGAGCCGAAAAGATTCCCGCCGGGCCGGCGCCGATGATGATCACATCGTACCCGTCGCGCAACGCCTTGCCTTGCTTGCTACCATTCATGGCCATTTGCTCCCCCGAATGCGCTCTCCGCGCTTAATTTAGCCTGTCCTTTGGGATTTGCGGTTATCCCCCCGCGGGGCTGTTTCAATATTTCTCTGCTGGCGCCCAACATCCTTTTACAAGAGGAATCGCCCTTCCGGCGCCGAAGATCCTGTAGGGGGAGGCAAAAGATGTCGGAGGACGGCGCTTACAAAACAATCAAAGGTGAAGCCACATACGAACTCAAGATTGAGCGGTCGGTCTTTATCGCCCACACCCGGGAAGCAAACTCCGAAGAGGAGGCTCGGGCCTTTGTGGCCGCGGTCCGCGCGGAACATAAACAGGCCGCGCATAACTGTTACGCCTACCGGATCGGAACCGGCGCCAGGGAGGCCACCTATTTCAACGATCACGGGGAACCCGGTGGAACGGCCGGCAAGCCCATTCTTGGCGCCATCCTTTCCCGGGAGGTGACCAATCTGTGCGTGGTGGTCACCCGGTACTTCGGCGGGAAAAAGCTCGGGGTTCGCGGCCTGATCGAGGCTTACGGCACGGCGGCGGGTCGGGCCATCGACGCCGCCGGGGTCGTCACCAGGACCCCCGTCTCCAGGATGGAGGTGGAATGTGACTACCCCCGCCTCAACCAGGTGCTCTACCTCCTCAACCGGCACGGCGCCAGGGTGCTGCACACCGATTACGGGCAACAGATCCTGCTCGCCGTCGAAGTAAACAAGGCCGCAGCAAGCGGCCTCGGTGACGATCTCCGGTCTCTGAGACAGGTCCGGGTCAAAAGTTAAGCCGCAACCCTAACCTCGGACGGCCGGGCTGGTCCTTGCTCAACAACAGCTGGTACTCGGCGAAGAAGACGAAATATCCTACTCCACTCAGAAGATACGGTCTGAAATTCCCGCTGGACTTTATGTAAGTCATGCCAGCCCCCGCATAAAAATCCACGCCGTAAAAATCCTGCGGAAAGCGGTTCTGTAATCCCACGCCGGTCCACAAGTCGTTATTGCCCAGGAGATCCGCAAGATCCACATTCAAGGTCACATAGGTATGCGGCTTGTACTGATACTTCAACCCGACTCCGTAAAGCTGCATTGCGCTCAGGCTTCCGGAGACATCCAGGCTGTACTCCTCATTGCGATTCAAAAAGACCGGGCTCCGCGCGGAAACCACCCCGGACAACCCCACGATCAACCCCAGCAACACGCCAAACGCCATTACTCGCTTAAGATGCTCCCGCCCTTTAAAACGCTTCAACTCTTTCCCCTCCCCGTTCATTGTTGCGATCTTTCAACGCCCTGGCGATGGCCTCCGCCACCCTGGGCAAAGGCACCACCATATCCGCGTACCCTCCGTCCACCACCGCCCGCGGCATCCCGTAAACTACGCAGGTGGACTGGTGTTCCGCAATCACCCGGCCTCCCGCCGCTTTGATGTCCGCCACGCCCTTCGCCCCGTCACTGCCCATCCCGGTCAGAACCACCGCCAGCGTTCCGGCTCCGTACACTTCCGCCACGGATTTGAACATCACATCCACCGACGGCCTTAACGAAGCCACGGGCGGGTTCTGGTTGAGAACGATCTCGCCGCGCCCGTTGACCATCATGTGAAAGTCACCCGGCGCCAGGAATACCTTCCCCGGTCTGATGCGATCTCCGGATCCCGCCTCGCGCACCTCCAGGGCGCTGATCGCATTCAACCGCTCCGCCAGCGAATGGGTGAAACCCGGCGGCATATGCTGGACGATGAGCACGCCGGCGGGCAGATCGGCGGGCAACTGGCTCACCACCTCGTGCAGCGCCCTGGGCCCCCCGGTGGATGTGCCGATGGCCACCACCTGTTGCCCGGCAACCCGTCCCCCGACCGGTGCAGGCGCTTCCGTGCGCCGGTCCGCGGCCGGGGTTTCGGCGCGTTGCTCCCCGCCGGAAGGCCCGTGGGAAACCCTGTTCCGTTCCCGGCGGCCCAGCGCCATATTTACCTGGCTGGCCACCTTGATCTTGGTGATCAGCTCTTTACGAACGCTATCCAGGTTATCATGGGGGGCCGGCTTGCAGATGAAATCCACCGCGCCAAGCTCCAGCGCCTTGATGGTGGTCATCGCTCCTTCGGCGGTCAGATTGCTGAGCATGACCACCGGGGTGGGCGCCTTCGCCATGATCTGTTCCACCGCGGCCAGGCCGTCAAGAACCGGCATCTCCACATCCATGGTCACCACGTCCGGCCGGAGCTGTTCAACCCGTTTTACGGCCTCCTGACCGTTGTGCGCCACGCCGATTACGCTCAATTCCGGGTCTTGGCTCAGAATATCCGCGATCACCCTTCGCATGAACGCCGAATCATCTACAACCAGAACTTTGATAGGAACTGGCACCGGTGCTACCTCCATGATTGTAACATATTGGCGCTTCTTAAACAATCAAATTCAACACATCCAGGATCAACGCCACCTTGCCGTCGCCCAGAATGGTAGCGCCGGCAAATCCTCTGGCCTGGCTGAACATGCTGTCCAGGGACTTGATGACCACCTCCTGCTGGCCAATCAAGCGATCCACCACCAGCCCGTACCGCTTGTTGCCCGTCCGCACCACGACCACGTTGAGGTAGGGTTTGGGCGCTTCAGGCTCCGGCGTCTCAAAGAGCGTTGACATCCGGAAGATCGGGATGACCTGTCCCCGGAAAAGAAGGTGCTCCTGGTGCTGTATGGTTTTGATGCTATCCACATGAATATTGACGATCTCCTCGATATTCTCCAGGGGCAGGGCATACACCTCGTCGGCGCCCACACGGACCAAAAGTGCCTGGATAATGGCCAGAGTGAGCGGCAGCTTGATCGTGAAGACACTGCCCTTTCCCGGTTCATTTTCCACGCTTACCGAACCATTTAAAGCCTGGATCTTGGATCTTACCACGTCCAGCCCCACGCCCCGCCCGGAGACCTCGGTAATCTTCTCGGCGGTACTGAATCCGGCGTTGAACAACAGGCCCATCAGCTCTTCCTCGTCTACCTCATCCGCCTCCTCGGCGCTTAAAAACCCCGTATTTATGGCTTTGGTCCGCACCTTCTCCAGATCGATCCCGTGGCCGTCGTCGGTGAGTTGAACCACCACCTGGTTGCCTTCATGCTTGGCGGCCAGTCTCACAAGGCCCGCCGCCGGTTTGTTCAACTTCCTTCGCTCATCCGGGCTTTCGATTCCATGGTCGACGGCGTTTCGCAGGAGGTGCACAAGGGGATCTCCGATCTCGTCCACCACCGTGCGGTCGAGCTCCGTCTCCCCGCCCTCGATGACCAGTTCGATCTCTTTGCCGAGTTCGCGAGCCAGGTCTCTTACCATCCGCGGGAACCGGTTGAAGACCTGATCGATGGGCACCATCCGGGCTTTCATCACCACGCCCTGCAACTCGGTGGTAATACGCGCCAACTCCTCGATTCCCTCATTAAGTACCGCCACCTTCGCGGCCAGGCCGATCTGGGCCAGACGGCTCCTGTTGATTACCAGCTCGCCCACCAGGTTCATCAAGCTGTCCAGTTTTTCAATATCCACCCGGATGGTCTGCCGGATGGCGTGATTGCCGTTAGAGTGACCGTTATTGGCCTGCTTCTGACCGTTTTGAGGTATGGCGGCCGCAACCACGGCGGCAACCGAACCCGCCTCCGCGGTTTGCGCCTGAACGCCGGCGGCGCTCATCTCCCCTTGCTGAGCGTCCTCTTGCGGCGCCCATCCTTCCTCCGCCGGGTCAAAGGAGGTCACCTTGACCTCGGCGACCTCGGCGACGGACATCAGCTCGGTCTGAATCTCCTCTTCGTTCAAGGCGGTCAAGTACAACGCCGCAAAGGAGAGATCGAATTTTTCGGCCTCAAGCTCCTCCGAGGAGGGAAAGGTTTTGATCACCTCGCCGTTCTCTTCCATCCTTCGCAGCACCAGATACGACCTGGCCGATTTGAGCGCGCAGTTCTCCTGGAGCTGGACGAAGACATAAAAGGCGCCTTCCCCACGTTGGGCGCCCTGATTAATAAAATCGCGCTCCGTGTCGGTCAGAACTACTTTTGCCAGACTCTCCGAACCGGTGATCCGCCCGCCGGCGCCTTCGCCCGCCGGGGTTTGAGCCGATCCATCTTGAGTTGATCCGTCCCGGGCCGATCCGCCCTGCAACTTTTGAAGGCTGGCCACCAGCGGCGTTATGTCCTGGTCGCTGGGCCTGTCGGCGGCGATGTCTTCCACAAAATCCTCCAGGACATCCAGGCACCGGAACAGGATATCCATGGTCTCCGGCGTCACGGTCAACTTCCCGTGGCGGAGTTGATCCAGAACGTTTTCGATCGCATGGGTAAACTCCGCTATCTCGGTAAATCCCATCGTGGCCGACATCCCTTTGAGGGTATGAGCCGCTCTGAAGATGTTCTCCAGAGATTCCTGGTGGGTGGGATCCTTTTCCAGGGAGAGAAGGCCGTCGTTCATCAGTTGCAAATGTTCTTTTGATTCGTCCAGAAAAATTCCCAGATATTGAGATGTGTCCATGATCTCTACCCCCTAATCTCACCCTCCGCAATGATTTGGTCAAGTGCCAGAAGGATCAACAGCCGTTCGCCGATCTTGGCGATCCCCTGGATAAATTGCTGGGCAATGCCGGCCACCGCCATATTCGGGGAATCCACTTCGCTAGCGTTAACCCTGGTGGTTTCAGTCACGGAATCAACCAGAAGCCCTGCCACATGCTGCCCGACCTCCACCACGATAATCCGGGAGTCGTCGCGAACCTCCGAATCACCCAGGGACAGCCTTTTTTTGAGATCCACCACCGGAATAATCTTGCCCCGCAGGTTAAAGACCCCTCGGATATAAAATGGCGCCCGCGGCACACGGGTGATCTCCGTTACATTCTTGATCTCATTCACATGGTCAATGGTTACCGCATACTCTTCATCTTTAAGTTTGAACGCCACCATCTGCAACTCTTGCTGCGTACGTTCCTCGGCCATCTGGACATACCTCCTCAGGTAACCTTGCCAAACAGTCCAACTAAAAAGATATTCGGCAGAACCGGCATCCTAACTTAGGGGATCTTTTGCTCCCATAAAAAAACCCCGGTATATTTACCGGGATCAGGATTCGGATTTATTTTGTTCTCTCTGAAACGAGCTTATCGCATGAAGTCCAGTACCGCCTTTACCACCTGCACCGTCAATTCACGGGGATCTTTGCCGGAAGACAGCCCTTCTTCCAGACAACCCTGGGCATGTTCCTCCATCAAAGTGTGGGCCGCCTTTTCAATGGAAGCCCGGACCGCAATCATCTGGGTGAGGATATCGACGCAAGGCTTGCCTTCCTGGATCATCTTTTCAATGCCGAGGATATGCCCGCGAATGTTGCGGAGCCGGAGCAACAACACCTCCTGCGCTTCCTGGTTGGCGAACTTCACCTCTGTCCCATCCAAATCCATCCACCCCAATCAAAGTTAGTTAATTTGAAACCGGATTGAAATAAAGAACCGTGCTCGAGATGATATTCAGGCAGGCGTGGGCGACAATACAGGCCACCAGCGACCCACGCCGCTCGTAGAGATGCGCCAGGAAAAGTCCCACCAAAAACACTGGCAAGAACATGGCGATGTACCCATGCGCGCCGCCGAAGAGCAATGCCGTGCCCAGTTTTGCCATGCGGCCGCCCCAGTGATCCTTGAAGACCTCGTAAGTAAACCCCCTGAAGAAGATCTCTTCGGCAACCGGCGCCACCAGGTTCACCAGCACCAGGATCCCCACCAACTGCCACCCCGGTTGCCCCGGCGAAAGCAGGCCCTGCAAGATCCCTTCTTCCCGGGCCACCAGCCGGCCGGCCGTCTCCTGGCTGGTAAAGAGCCCCAGGAGAAGGACGCTCAGATAACCAGCAACCATGTTCACCAGGACCAGGGAGGCGCCGGAGAAGAGCCCCACGCCGGCCTCCTTCCACCACCGGCGCGGCAGGATCCCGATAGCCGACACCGGCCTCCCATAGCCGTAAGCCACCGAGGCAACCGTCAACCCGGCGAAGCCAAAACTCCGGGCGTAAAGCCCGATCAGGAGTTCAGCCCGGCGAACCCCGGCCAGGATCCGCGACCCCGGAACCGCTTGCTCAACCACAAAACCCGTCAGCCAGGTGGTCAGACCCGGCAGGATAAACATCGCCATCAGAAAGATCGCCAGAACGTCCAGGATCCGCCCATCCGGCAACCCCGGCCCGCCGGCGTTGGTTTCCCCGTCAGACATCGCGCCGCCTCCCGCCGCAAGCTAACCCGTTTCCTGCTTTCCAGCAGGTACTGGCTATACTTATTCGCGTCAGGCCGTAATTAAACACTGTAGTTTGGCGCCTCTTTGGTAATCTGGACATCGTGCGGATGACTCTCGCGCAAACCCGCCCCGGTAATCCGGATGAAGGTGGTCTGGTTCTTAAGCTCCTCGATGTTCCTCACCCCACAATAGCCCATACCGGAGCGCAAGCCGCCAATGAGCTGGTAGACTGTCTCGGAAAGGGGTCCCTTGTGGGGGACCATCCCCTCGATACCCTCCGGGACGAGTTTCGGCGCATCCTCCTGGAAATATCGGTCCCTGCTTCCCGCTCGCATGGCCCCGATTGAACCCATGCCACGATAGACCTTGAAACTCCGTCCCTGGTAGATCTCGATCTCCCCCGGGCTCTCCTCGGTCCCGGCAAAAAGGTTGCCGATCATCACCACATCCGCGCCGGCGGCAATCGCCTTCACGATGTCGCCGGAGAACTTGATCCCGCCGTCGGCCACCACCGGCACGCCGTGCTTGGCCGCCTCACGAGCGCAATCGAACACCGCGGTGATCTGTGGAACGCCGATCCCCGCCACCACCCGGGTGGTACAGATGGATCCCGGCCCGATCCCGACCTTGACCGCATCGGCCCCGGCCTTGATCAGATCCCGGGTGGCCTCGGCGGTGGCCACGTTTCCCGCCATCACCTGGACGTCAAAATCGGCCTTGATGGCCTGGACCACCTCCAGCACCCGGGTGGAATGGCCGTGGGCCGTATCCACCACCACGATGTCCACCCCGGCGGCCACCAGAGCGGCCACCCGCTCCTTGAAGTCGGCGGTGATCCCCACCGCGGCGCCGACCCGCAAACGTCCCTTCTCATCCTTGGCGGCGTTGGGGTACTTTTTGGCCTTTTCAATATCCTTGATGGTGATCAGTCCCTTGAGGACGTAGTGTTCATCCACCAGAGGCAGCTTTTCGATCCGGTGCCTGTGCAGGACGCGCTTGGCTTCCTCCAGAGTTGTCCCCACCGACGCGGTGATCAGATTCTCCCTGGTCATCACATTCCTGATCGGCTGATCGAGGTTCTCCTCGAACTTGAGATCCCGGTTGGTGAGAATACCCACCAGCCTGCCATTTTCCGTGATGGGCACCCCCGAGATATGGTACCGTTCCATGATCGCCACCGCGTCCCGCAGGCTGTGGTCCGGCGAGAGGTAGACCGGATCCACGATGATCCCGCTCTCGGATCGCTTGACCTTGTCCACCTCAAGGGCCTGCGCCTCAATCCCGAGGTTTTTGTGGATGACGCCGACGCCGCCCTCTCTGGCAATGGCGATGGCCAACCGCGCCTCGGTTACCGTATCCATGCTGGCGCTGGCCAGGGGGATATTCAGCCGGATCTTTCTGGTCAGGTTAGTGGCGGTGTCCACCTCCTTGGGCAGAATCTCGGATTTGGCGGGCACTAAAAGCACATCGTCAAAGGTGAGCCCCTCTCGCGGGAACTTCTCCTCAAAAGAAAGCAAGCCGACTTCCCCTTTCGATCTTCCGTTTCGCTTATGATACCAAAATCTCCTTGCCAAGTCAAACGGTCGCACTTTTCAAAGTCCTGGCGGGCGCCGCGCGCCCAGGAATTTTTCGGCGAAATAAGGCTCGCCCAGGCGGCTGATGACCACCCCGGATCTGGTTGATTTGGCATTGATGAAAAACCCGTCTCCCAGGTAGATCCCCACGTGGGTCGGACCCGGCCCGTAGGTGGAAAAGAAGACCAGGTCGCCGGGGCGCATCTCCTCCCGCTTAACCGGAACGGCTGCCTTAAACTGCGGCGCCGCGTCCCGGGGAAGGATGACCCCGTTCAACCAGAACGCGGTGTAGGTGAAACCAGAACAGTCAAACCCCCGCGGGCTCATGCCACCCCAGACGTAGTCGGCGCCCAGCCACAGCCTCGCGGTGGCGATCACCCGATCCACCAGGGATGAGCCAGGTTTTCCGAACTGCAAATGCTTACCCTGATCCGTGAAGGATACCTCCGAAGGCACAAGTTGCGCCGCGGATCCGGCCACCCATCCTATTCTGCCGTCTGGCAAGGAAACATTGTACCAGGCGGCGTTACCCTCTCCACTATTTTGCCTGTTTCCGTCTCCGCCTTCTCCCATGAGCCCCACGCGGCTTCCAATAGGCAAACTCTCCACCACCGCGCCGTCTCCAGCGGGCCTGGCGCGCACCGGGGTGAAACTGTCGGTCACCACTGCCACCTTCTGAAATGCCCGCCAGTACTTTGCCACATCCGGCACCGGCACCACGTCCGTCTTTTTGATCCAGCCCGGGTAATCCCCTTGCGCCGGGATCTTGACCCGCCACCAATCTCCCTCTTCGCCCTCAATCTCCACCGGGGTGCCCATGATCGCCTGGGTGACCCGTTCGGACTGCACAGCGGCCTGTGTCCGCGCATCCGCCACCGGGGTGGAAATCAGCCCATAAGCTGGCCTGGCAGGTCTCTCGGCTCCCGTCGCCGGGGCAATGATCAGGCCCATTCCGGCCAATGCCAGGAGCAATGCCGCCAGATATATCCTCAAGAAAGCTTCCCGTTTCGTCACCGCTCTACCACCTTCCGCCGCGGCGGCCTGTTTGAATGTTAATTAGCCACGACCCGGCATGATTCCTTCCCGAGATCACTGGCAATATGCAACGCCCCTGGCAGAAGGTTGGCATCCCGGCCCCTCCCCGCGGATGGGCAAAAAAAGAAGGGCAAATGCCCTTCTTGAATTTCATGAATGTATTGTTTGGTTAATTTAGATGCAGGCTGTTATGCAATTAAAATTATCTGATTTTGTGGCTGTTACAGTATATTTTCATATTTCTGTGTGCCATAGAGCAGGCGCATAATAACAACCTGTTTTTCTACCTCGTCAATCAGATGAAAAACAATATAGTTTTTAACAATCAGCTTGCGGTAGTCACGTCTTCTAAGAATATCATCCTTAACAGGGCTGCCCGAATAAGGACATTTCTTGAGTCGCATGTGGATGTTTCAATATCATCCATCAGATCATCGGCAGCTTTTGGAGTAACCAGGTGTTCTGAAATATACATGTACATCCCATCTAAATCATCCTCGGCGATTGGTTAAATGCTGTTTCCAATTTTTTATTCATTCAATCTCTTAACAATTGGATGATCATTATTAAGTTCAAGTAAATCCCAAAGGTTACCATATAAATCTTTGAATACAGCTACCATTCCATATGATTCCTTCTTTGGCTCTCTAACAAACTCAATTCCTTTAGAAATCATATTGTTATAATCTCTCCAGAAGTCGTCTGAGTTAAGAAATAGAAATACCCTTCCTCCCGTTTGGGAACCTATATACATTTCTTGTTCGGGTTTAGAAGCTCTTGCAAGGAGAAGTGTAGTTTCTGTTGAGCCTGGAGGAGCAACAACTACCCAACGCTTATCTTGTTCTGGTTGATATGTATCTTCTATCAATATAAAATTGAGTTTGTTTGTATAAAAATCTATAGCTTCATCATAATCCCGTACGACTAAAGCGATATGAACTATTGACTGCTTCATTTTAGTAATATCCCCCCCATTTTTGAAAATCATGACATTTGGAACCAAATTGTACTGAAAAGGCGGATGTGCTCTATTCGTTCTGGGTAAAAGTATTGCCCTGCCCAGAATGTGGCACCAAAGTTGACCTTTTTACTTCAAGAATTTTTTCAAAAGCAGTTTACACCGACCGCGATCCTCTTGGCCATGCCACTTGCCACAATGTGGAGCTATTAGCATACTACCGGATGTTCGGAAAGAGGCGGCTACCTGTTCTGCTTGTGGCCATTCCTATAACCCTCACAAAGGATCTGCGACGGCAAGTTCATTCACTTGCCCCACTTGTGGAAGCACCCATCGAATTGTAGAAGTGGTTCGCCAAATTGGCCACGTCCCTGAACATCGTCTTTACGCTCTTGACTACAAATGCGCTCGGCATGGACGTCACTACAAAACCCAGACACAGGAAGACCTTGATCTTTTTACCAAAGCTAAGCAACAATTGCAGACCGAAGATAATCTTATTCCGAAGGCGGAAATTCCAGATGGTTATAACACACGTCAAATACTGAATTTTAACTACCGTTATTGGAGCGATTGTTTCAATGAGCGACAGCTTTACGCTTTATCAACGCTCATTAAAGGAATACTTGGGCTCCCCCCAGAAGTATCTGACAAAAATACCAAAGAATTTCTGATTTTGCTCTTGTCGTCTTGTTTGGAGTTTAATAATATGTTTTGTTCTTTTAAAGGTCGGGGGACAGGGGCTGTCCGTCACATGTTCAGTCATCATGTGCTGTCCCCGGAAAAAGTACCCCTTGAAAACAACCTTTGGGGGACCCCGGAAAGTAGTGGTTCTTTCAGCACACTTTATTATTCAAAGTTGCGAAAAGCAAAAGAGTGGTGTTTACGTCCGGTTGAGCGAATAATTAACGGTGGTAAAGAAAAGGAATTGATAGCTCCACCCTTAGATAAACCCATAGAAGCGCGGTTTGCCCACTCCTGGGTTGAACTGGTTAATACCGATGCTAATGCCATTGTCCGTTGCGCAAGTTCAACTAGTTTGGTTTACATACCCGATCAACAAGTTGACGCCGTGATCACCGACCCACCTTATTTTGATAATGTTAACTATAGCGAGTTGGCCGATTTCTTTTATGCATGGCTCGGCCTTGTTTTGAAAGACTATCCGGAGTTTCAAGGGGAAAATACCAGGCACGAGGAAGAGGCTATCGTTAACCTTACACAGGGAAAAACGCCCGACTTTTACCAAGACATGCTTTTTAGAGTGTTTCGGGAAGCCCATAGGGTACTAAAAGATGAGGGCGCCTTAGTCTTTACTTTTCACCATGCGACTGACGATGCCTGGATCAGGGTCTTTAAAGCTATACAGGATGCTGGTTTTTACTGTGCAGCAGCGTGGCCAATACAGGGCGAAATGTCCGTTGGGGTGCCGTTGCTCGGCAAAAAGAACGCCATCGAGCATGATATGATACTGGTTTGCCGGAAATGGCCGCCTCCCAATCTTAGCTTTTCAAGGTGGGACCAAGTATTTACGAGGATTTTAGTAGAGACCGATTCATTGTCTCAACGGACTTTATAACGCGGATACGAATATCTCCCCAAATAACCGGTTGGTTATTGCCGCAGGAACATGGTTAAAATATTTCAGCCAGTACCATCAGAAATTCTGGGAAGACGAACCCCTTAAAAGTGCCGAAGAAACACTTTCTCTTGTGAGTCTTGTCGCGTTGAAAACATTGGCTCCCACAAAAGACCATAGGGTTTCAATTCCTGACGAGGCCAATGCATTTGTCATGTATGGCCAGGGGTCCCTATTTCCATCTTAAAGCGTTTGCCTAACGTACCCTTATTGTAATCCTAAACTTTCCGCGGGGTTGAGTGGTTCTAACTCTCTGTTTGGGTTTTGGAAAAGGATCAACTATGTCCGCTATCTTCCATCCAGAAGGAATGTCTTTGGCCTTTCTATATGCCAAGAAGTTTCTTCGCTCCCCGTTAGTGGTGGTGCGGCTAATACGGTACACTAACTTAACTCTTGCTTCCGCGTTTGATAAATCAACACCACTTATTAACGTGCAAGAGTGATCCAGTATTACCGCACCCAAAGGTCAAAATCATCATTTAAGATATTACCATCGCACAAAGTCAAAGAGCTTATAATAAATTCCTCTTTTTCGGTTTGTTCTTGGCAAACAAAAAGATAAAAACCCCTAACATTAATAGGCCGGTCTTCTAAATCGTATATACGAACAGTACCGCAGGGTGGAGTAGTGTTGTAATCCATGCCCGTAGGTCTTGCTATTCGGCCATTCGAACGTTCTAATTTTTTTACCTCCACAGCTACCATTTTGGAAAGATCCCCACTTAATGAATTACGTGGAACATCTTCGCATTCGTTCCGGCGGTAAATTACAAAATCAGGGCTTGTCAGCGGGCCGGAAGATTTCTGGCACTCAGCATCGTTGAGCCTGGCTTTTAGGACTTCCGTAATATACACATCCAGTGGGTCGTCTTGTGTATTTCCTTTTTTCCGGAGCGTAAATGGCTTGGGCGAACCATCATTATTGAAGAATGCATCCCTCAAAGCCAGGAAGGTTTCAACAGTTAGATCTGGCAAAGGCATATAAACATCTCCTCAGGTATTTTGTTTATGTACTGATTCGTGTAAAAAACAAACCCACTACTTAATGGTGGGTTTGTCAAACAATATGGCTTGAGGGCTCTCAGCCCTCCCTCTACTCAAAAATGGTGCGCCTAGAGGGACTCGAACCCCCGCTCCCGGCTCCGGAGGCCGGTGCTCTAATCCACTGAGCTATAGGCGCAAATCGTATTTTTTATTATACTACAAGTATAGCCTTTCCGCAAGTGGAAAGATCTGCGTACCGCGTGTACGAGCACATATCAGTCGTCAGAATGCGGGGACCACGGCGCCTTTGTACTTCTCTTCGAGGAACTTCTTGACCTCGGGGCCGTTCAGAGCCTTGGCCAGGGCTTTCAAGGCCGGTTTATCCTTGTCGGCCACCCGGACCGCCAGGACGTTGGCGTACGGCGACTCGCCGGCTTCCATCACCAGCGCGTCCCTGGCCGGCACCAGCCTGGCTTCCAGGGCATAGTTGGTGTTGATCACCGCCAGATCCACATCCGCCAGCGCGCGCGGGAGCTGAGCCGCTTCCAATTCCTTGAATTGCAGATTTTTAGGGTTCCGGGCGATATCGAAGACCGTGGCCGCCAGCCCGGCGCCCTTCTTGAGCTCGATCAGCCTGGCCTTTTGCAGGAGCAGAAGCGCCCGCCCGCCATTGGTCGGGTCGTTGGGGATGGCCACGATCGCCTTATTCTTTAGTTCATTCAGCTTCGTGATCTTCTGGGAGTAGACCCCCATCGGTTCCACATGTACTTTGGCGATGTAGGTCAACTGCAGCTTGTGATCCTTGGAGAACGCCTCCAGGTAAGGTACGTGCTGGAAGAAGTTGGCGTCCAGATCGCCGCTGGCCAGAGCCAGGTTGGGCTGAACATAGTCAGTGAATTCCACGACCTCAAGCTTGATCCCCTGTTTGGCCAGGAGAGGCTTGACCACCTCCAGAATCTCCGCGTGGGGAACCGGGGTGGCGCCCACCTTGAGCACCGTCTCCGCGGCGCCGGCGGCCCCCGTAAACCCCGCAACCGCTGCCACTACCAGGGCAAGGACCAGTAACCTGGCCGTCAAACCTTGAAACTTTTTCATGACCTTTCCTCCTCGACTGCTCGTTTTGTCTTCTTGCACCTTATTTTCCGTATTCCACCGCTCCTCAGCTTCTACTACTTCCTACCGCTTATCCAGACGCCTGGCCGCCCGGTCGCCGAAGCTCTGGATCACCTGCACCACTGCGATCAGGATCACCACCGTGGCCACCATGATGTCCCCGCGGAAACGCTGGTACCCGTACCGAACCGCCAGATCGCCCAGACCACCTCCTCCCACCGCGCCGGCCATGGCGGAATATCCAATAAGGCTTACGGTGGTAATGGTGACCCCCAGCACCAGGCCGGGCATCGCCTCCGGGAGCAACACCTTCCGGATGATCTGCCACGGCGTGGCTCCCATGGCCTGGGCGGCTTCGATCACCCCGCGGTCAACCTCCTGGAGAGCGCTCTCCACCAGGCGTGCCACAAAAGGGATGGCCGCCACCGTGAGAGGAACCATGGCGGCGGTGGTCCCGATGGAGGTGCCCACCACCAGGCGGGTGAAGGGAATGATGGCCACCATCAGGATGATGAAAGGCACCGAACGTCCCACGTTGACCACCCAACCCAAAACCTTGTTCAAAAGCGGCCGCTCCAGAATATGCCGCGGCCCCGTCACCACCAGCAGCACTCCCAGCGGGATTCCGAAGAGCACCGAGAGCGCCACCGACACCCCCACCATATAGATCGTCTCCAGGAGGGCTTCAGCCAGTATACTCAAGGTAAGCTGGCTCCACATGCCTGAGCACCTCGCATTCCAGACCGAGTTCCTTCAAATGTTCAATCCCCTTTTTTACCGTGCCGTTCTTCCCCGTCAACTCCACCACCAGCATCCCGAAGGGTATCTCCTTGAAATGGTCGATCTTCCCGTAAAGGATGTTGGCGTCCAGGTCAAATTCCCGGACCAACGATGAGATAATGGGTTTACCGGCGGCCTCTCCCACAAACGAGATCCGGACAATCTCCCCCTCAAACCCCCGGTTGGCCAGCACCAGCCGGTGGGTGCGCACCTCCTCGGGAATCTCGCTCTGCATGACGCCCTTGATGAATTCCCGGGCCGTCCTGGTTCTGGTGTTGGTGAAGACCTCCCGGACCGGCCCCTGTTCGATGATCACCCCATCTTCAATGACGGCCACCGTGTCGCAGATCTCCTTGATCACGTTCATCTCGTGGGTGATGAGCATGATGGTGAGCCCGAGCTGTTTGTTGATCTCCCGCAAAAGTTCCAGGATGGAAGCGGTGGTCTGCGGATCCAGCGCCGAGGTGGCCTCATCGGAGAGCAACACCTTCGGCCGGTTGGCCAGGGCCCTGGCGATCCCCACCCTCT
Source organism: Bacillota bacterium (assembly GCA_023381695.1). Taxonomy (GTDB): domain Bacteria; phylum Bacillota; class UBA5301; order JAMCQP01; family JAMCQP01; genus JAMCQP01. Next base: position 40,574 of record JAMCQP010000026.1, read on the forward strand.
GCTTCTGGCCGCCGGAAAGCTGCGCCGGAAAGGCGCCGGCTTTTTCAGCCAATCCCACCATCTCCAGAAGTTCCATCACCCGCCGGCGAATCTCCGGGCGGGGAACGCCGGCGATCTCCAGCGGGAACGCCACATTGCCAAAGACCGTCCGGGAGGAGAGCAGGTTGAAATGCTGAAAGATCATGCCGATCTCCCGGCGCGCCGCGCGCAGATCCTTTTCGCCCAGCCTGGTGACATCCTGATCCCCGATATAGACCGAACCGCTCTGGGGCCGTTCCAGCATGTTGATGCAACGGATCAGGGTGCTCTTTCCGGCCCCGCTTAAACCGATGATCCCGAAGATCTCGCCTTCGGCGACCTCCAGGCTGACGCCCTTCAAGGCTTCCACCCTGGCGCCTCCGTTGTCGAAGACCTTGGTTACATTTACAATCCTGATCATAAATCAAAAGCCCCTCCTTATCCACGATAAGAAGAGGCAATACGGCACTTCCTCCTCTTATCTTCCAGAACCAAAAGGTCCTGCAGGAATTGGCACCTTTCCAGTATGCCATACTGGCCGTTGCCGGGCTTCATCGGGCCTGTCCCTCTGCCTCTCTGGATAAGAGCACCGCCTGGCGGTGTAATATTGGTATGTTGAATGTTATTTTAACACAGGGCCTCAACCCTGTCAAGCCTTGAGCAATTTTTCCACCTTGGACTTGAAACTTCCCTGATCCTCCTCCGACCAGTACAACTGGATCTGGGCGCCCTCCGCCAACGGCGTGTTGTAACCGGCGGACTTGCCGTTTATCTGGATCACCAGAGTCTTGTCCGGGAACTCATGCGGGTCGAAGGGCACGTACTTGAAGACCTCCGAGAGGGCCACCGACTGGCTTTCCACCCCGGCGATCTTGATGCGCGCATTGGGCGGCACCGGGTCATACAGGGTGGCTGCCTTCCCGTTGACGGTGATCCTGGCGACCGGCCCGCGGATGACCACGGGTGTATTATTGACCGTGATGTGCAGGTCGGGGGCGGTCCTGAAGTCCTTGTCCGTCAAAACCTCCGCCACCCGGGGAGCCTCCTTTTCGGTGGAAACCAGTTCCACCGCCTGGCCGTTCTGCAATTCCCCCTCGGGATCCGCCGGTTGGCCGTCAACCCGCAGCCGGGTGGCCTGCCGGACCACGCCGCGCTTCTGTTCATTGACGAAGAAGATGTAGGGCACCGGCCGCAAGGCCGCCAGATCTACCCCGGCGAGCTTGAGAAGATCGATCAGCCGGCTGTTGGGCATCACGTAGATGTCCGCCCCGTCCACCACCGGCGCGTGAAAGTCCACCATCCTCCCGTTCATCATCAACAGGGGCCGCAGGACAAAAGGAGCGCCGTTAAAGAAGACCTGCCGGACGGGCAGTTCGGGGACCAGATCGGATACTCTGGCCACGGCGTCCTGGCCGTCCTCGGCCAGGGTCACCGTGACCCGCGCACTATTTGGGACCGCCGTGTTCAATTCCGCCTGCTGCCCATTGATCTCGATCCGGCCCGGCTTGCCCATCGTCCCTCTCACAATCCGCAAAACGCCGTTCACCTTGACGGTCATGGAGAGTCCCAGCCGCCCCCGCAACCGTTTTATGTCAATGCCGGCCGCCAGCAGCAGATCGGCCGCCGTGGCCTGGGACAACGTGAAGGTCCGCACCGCCTTTCCATTGACCGCGGCGTCGGTGACCCGAAAGGTCAGCCTCTCGTGCATCCGGGCGGTCATGGCAATCCCAATGGGTGTTATGGCGCCAGGGCCGGTAAGCTTCTTGGGCAGGCCATCCACCTCGGCCAGCGCCTCCCGGGTCTTGATCACCACCCGGTCCGGGGGAATGTTCAGCTTCTCCGCCAGCCTGGCGGGAAGGCCCGGCGTCTGGCTGCCCCCTCCCACCAAAATTACCGCTCCCGGCGCTTTTTCGTTGAGTTCCCTGATCTGATCCGCAATCTTCTCCGCCAGGGTTTCCACCACCAGGGCCATCTCGCCTATTACCGCTTCGGAGGCCACCATATGTTTTTCGCCGAGAATATCCTGATAGGTGACCTGTTTGGATCCGCTTACGGAACGCTTGATCTTCTCGGCCGTGTTAAAGTCCACCAGGTACCGCTCACAAAGTTTCTCGGTCACCTCGTCCCCGGCGAAGGGAACCATGGCGTACGCCACCACGGAGCCTCCGGCCGTCAAGGCGATATCCGAGGTCCCGGCCCCGATATCCACCAGGGCCAGATTCAAGTGGCGCAACGTGTCGGGAATCACCACATGGCTGGCGGCAATGGGCTCAAGGGTCATGCTCTGGATTTCAAGCCCCACCCGGCGCAGCACGGTGTAGAGTGAATCCACCACCACCTCCGGCAAAAAGGTCGTCAGGACCTCCACCGCCATCTCTTTGCCGCGGTGGCCCACCAGGCTGCCAATCCGGCTGCCGTCCAGTTCGTGGCAAACGACGCTGAACCCGACACAATGATAGGGAAAGGTATCCGGTTCCTGCTGCTGGGCCGCTTTTACCCGGGCCGCCGCCTTCGCCACCGCCAGCCGCAGGGGATGAACCTCTTCCTGTTTTGCCCCGGCCGCCCCCCGGCCCGCTCCGGATCTGTGAGAGGCCAACTCCACAACCTTGTCTTTCCCACCTTGAGGATTCATTACCTCTTTGAGCTGCAGCTGAGCCAGTTGCACGGCCTCAAGCTCCATGGCCTTTACGTCTTCTTCGGCAATCTCCCCGTCTCCGGAGACCGGCCGGGTCACCTTGATCCGCTTGGTCAGCAGAGAACGGCCGGCCGCCGCCACCGCCGCCTTTTCAAGCTTCGTCCCCAGCTGCTCCTCCAGGCTCTCCTTGACCTTCCCCACGACCTCCGCCACCGCTTCGATATCGTGGATCTGCCCGTCGATCATCGAGCGGGTCTCATGTTCCAGCGTCTCGGCAGCCAGGATCCGGCAACCCTTCCCGGTAAGCTGCACCACCAGCCCCGTAACCTTACGGGTCCCTATGTCCAGCGCAAAGACCGGTGGTTGTGAATCTGGCATGGTTTGTCAGCCTCCCGTCTTTGAGACCTCACAAAGGCAATCATAAAAGGCCGCCTGAAGCCCCATATCCGAAACGTGGTCCGCCGTGAGTTGGTTGACGCCCCCGCCGTACTTCAGCCAGTACCCCTCGTAGATCAGGGCCACATCCTCCCTCACCGAGCTGTCCACGCGCACTCTGGCCTTCAAACTCCCACGGACGGAGATCACCTCCGCCCAATCGCCTTCCTCAAGGTTTCTTCCCCGGGCCGCCTTTGGGTGCAGGTGGACCCATGGCGTTTTGGTCTCTTCCATTTCCCGCCGGGACGCCAGATTGGCGAACTGGGAATGCGTCTGCACCTGCATATGCGGCGTCAGGAGGTGCAACCTGTATTTGGAAAATTGCACCGAACCGCCGACCTGGCCCGCATCGCCAACCACCGGCGCATCACCGGCGGCTTCCTCGGGCCGGCGATAGCGGGGCAGAGAATCCACCCCATCAGCCCGCGCTTTTTCGGAAAACAGCTCGTATTTTCCGGACGGGGTCAGAAACCCCTGGTCAGACCAGGCCACCCGCGGCGCGCCGGGAAAACGCATCGGCCCTTGCTTGAGCCTCTCCAGGGTTACCCCATGGCGGTTCAAGGGCGCCAACAGATATTCCATCCATTCAGTTATCGACCTGTTAAAATAACTACCTAAGCCCATTCTTTGGGCCAGTTCGGTAAAGATCACCACATCCGACTTGCACTCCCCGCGCGGTTCGACGACCCTGGGGCCGTAAGCCAGCCAGTTGTGCCAGGAGTTGGCGTAGATCTCCTCCTCCTCCAGAAATGTGGTGCAGGGGAGCACGACGTCCGCCATCTCGGCCGTATCCGTCATAAACTGATCGACTACCACCACGAAGGGTATCCGCCGGAAAGCCTCGATAACTTTCGGGGTGGCGGGAGACTGCGCAACCGGGTTGGACCGGGTGATCACCGCCACCTGCACCGGCGGATCCTTCGCTTCCAGGAGTTCCTGGCCCAGCCTTGCCCGGACGATCCCCCGGCGCTGCCCGGCATACTCCCTCCCCTTGATCTCGCCGAATCCCGTCAGGTTGCCGTGGGCGTAATTGGCCCCTCCACCCGGAATCCCGATGTTCCCCGTGATCGCGGCCAGGGCGTCAATGGCGCGGACCATCTGCCCCCCGTTGGTGTGCCGTTGCAATCCCATCCCGATCAACAAGGTGGCGGGTTTTACTCTCCCGTAAAGCCCGGCCAACTCCCGGACGGCGGCGGCGGGCACCCCGGCGATCCCTTCCGCCCGTTCCGGCGAAAATTCGGCGGCCAGCTTCCGGAACTCCTCAAACCCATGCACATGCTCGCGGATATAGTTCAGATCCGCCATCCCGCCCTCGATGATCACCTTGGCCACCGCCAGGGCCAGCGCCCCGTCGGTACCTGGCCTGGGCTGAACCACCAGGTCCGCGAAGAAGGCGGTTTTGGTCCGGATGGGATCCACCAGGGCCACTCTTGCTCCCCGCCGCCTGGCCTCCTGGATAATTGGAATCAGGTGGATGTTGGTGTAGGCGGGATTCCGGCCCCAGATCACGATGGCCCTGGAATTAAGATGATCGAGAGGATCGTGGGCGGCGTATGCGCCGAAATCGTACTCCTGCGCGGCCAGCCCCGCGCTCCAGCACAGGCTGCCCACCGTGGTGGTCACCCCGCCCAGAGCGTTGAAGAACCTCTGATCCAGCGCCCGGAGCAGCCCCTGGGAACCGTAATCGTAGTTATGGAAGATCGACAGCGAACCATGCCTCTCCCTGGCCCCGGCAAGTTTTGCCCCGACAAGGTCGTAAGCCCGATCCCAGCTTATCCGCTTCCATTCACCGCCGTCCTTTTGCATGGGATGGAGCAAGCGAGCGGGGGCGTAGGTCCTTTCGACAAAATCCCGCCCTTTCCGGCAAATAAAGCCCCGCGTGATCTCATGATCCGGATCGCCTTCCAGGCGGGCCACCCGCCCGTCTCTGACATAGGCCAACATCCCGCAGGTATCGTAGCAGTTGAGCGGACATGCCGTCCGTACTCCGCCATTTTCGGATATTTTTGGAGTTTGCTTTAACATCTGACTTCTCCGGCATCAACCATAAATATAGCACTATATATAGAAATATGATGCCTGAAGCCATATTCCTCCTTCTAGTACTTGAACCTGCTGATCGCCTTGTTCAAATCTTCCGCCAGACGGGAGAGCGCCTCCGCCGATGAGGCCATCTGGGCGACCACGGAGTTTTGCTGTTGGGTGACGGCCGCCGCCTCCTGGGTGCTGGAAGCCGTACCCTCCACCACCCGGGAGACCTCCTCCACCAATCCCACCGCCACGTTTCCCATGGAATCCATCTGGTACGTTGCGCTGGAGATCTCCGCAATCTGATGCACTATGCCCGCCACCGCCTCGCTGATGGCATCAAAGGCTTCCGCCGCCCGCTGAACCGCCCCGGCGCCAATCGCCACCTCTCTGCCCTCCACATCCACCGAGGCCACCACCCGCGCCGTTTCAGCCCGGATCAACCCCACCAACCCGGCAATCTGGCCGGCGGCTTCCCGGGACTGCTCCGCCAGTTTGCGGACTTCGTCGGCCACCACCGCGAACCCCCGCCCCTGTTCACCCGCCCTGGCCGCCTCAATGGCCGCATTGAGGGCCAGCAGGTTTGTCTGATCCGCGATACTGGTAATGGCGTCCACGATCTGCCCGATCTGCTGGGATTTGACGCCCAGGCCCTTGACGATTTCGGCGGTCTGCCCGGCGGAGTTCTTGATGGAATCCATCTGCCGGCGGGTCTGCTCCACGGTAATCTTCCCCTCATCGGCAATCACCGCCGATCTGGTGGAAAATTCCTCGACGGAAACCGCATTCTGGGAGACCTGCTTGACGGATTCGGCCATCTCGTGGATTTTCGCGGATACTTTCCCCATCCCTTCGGCCTGGGCCTCGGCGCCTTTCGCCAGATCCCCCACGGTCCTTGATACCTGCTCGGTGGCCTGTCCGGTCTGGTTCATTGCCGTCGAAAGTTCCTGGCTGGCCGCTGCAACCTGCAAGGCTTTTTCCGCGATGTTTTTCACCATCTCCCGCATCCCGGCCGCCATGCTGTTGAACGCCGCGCCCAGCATCCCGATCTCGTCCCGGTTGGTCAAGGTCACACTCTGGGTGAGATCCCCTCCCGCAATGATCCTGGCTTGCTTGAGCAGTTCCCGGATGGGCCGTACGATCACCCTGGTGATCAGCATGGCAAAAATAAACACCCCGATCAGCGCCGCAACCGTAATCTCCACCACGAGCCGGCCGCCGGCCCGTACCGTCCCGCGCGCCCGCGCCTCCGCCGCCTTAATGTCGGCCGTATGCTGCTTTACAATGTTTTCGACCTGTTCCTTGGCGCTGGCCAGAAAAACATCGCCCTGCCCGACCCGGGCCCTGGCCACCTCCAGATCTCCTTCGCTGGCCTGGGAAAAGAGTTGCTCCACCAGGAAGTGAAAGACCTCCAGGTCCTTCTTCGCCTGTTCCAGCCAGCCTTTCTCGGCCTCTGTCTCAGCAGATGCGGCAAGCGCTTCCAGCGACTTTTCTCCAAGTTCCCGCCCCTGGTTGTACAGATCGATATACGACGCATTTCCCGTGGCCAGAAGCCCGCGCAACCCCGACTCCTGTTGGAGGATCGCCTTCTCGAGATTCTGGGCGGTCTGAAGCGCCGGCAGCCGTTCATTTACCACCTGGCTGGCGGCCTGGCTGGCCCTCTGGGCGGCGCCATATCCGAAAAAGCCCACCGCCCCCATGGCCACCAGCAAGAGCAGGTAGCCCAGGATGATCTTCCGCCCGATGCTGTTCTTTCCCGCTGATTTGGCCATCCCTCTTCCCACCTCCTTCCTGCAATTTACCTTCCCGGATCGCCGGCAAGGCCACAACAACATTATCTATCGTAATCTTCGGACACCGAGCATTGATCCTTTAGCTTTTAAAGCAGAAAAAAGCCCTCTGCGCCAGGAACCTGACACAGAGGGCCTCGGGATAGCTCAACTCTCTTGTTTTAGATGAACAACGCCGCCAAAACCAGGGTGATCGTGCTCAACAGCTTTACCAGGACGTGAAGCGACGGGCCGGCGGTATCCTTGAAGGGATCGCCGACGGTATCCCCCACTACTCCAGCCTTGTGGGCATCCGAGCCCTTTCCGCCATACTCGCCGGTTTCAATAAACTTCTTGGCGTTGTCCCAGGCTCCACCGCCGTTGTTCAGGAAGAGCCCCATCAACACGCCGCCGATGGTGCCCACCATCAGAAAGGCCGCCGTGGCTTCGGCCCGGAGGACCAACCCGACCAGCACCGGCGTGGCCACCACCAGGATCCCGGGCAGGACCATCTCCTTGAGAGCGCCCTTGGTGACGATGTCCACGCACATCGCATAATCCGGCTTGGCCGTGCCTTCCATAATCCCCGGAATCTCCTTGAATTGCCGGCGAACCTCCTGGATCACCACCTGGGCCGCTTTCCCCACCGCACGGATGGCCGTGGAGCTGAAAAGATAGACCAGCATCGCGCCGATAAAGGCTCCAATAAAGACGGTCGGCTTGCCGATATCCACCGGGTAGGGGATTGCCATGGACGCCATCCGGCCGGTGGATACCATGGTATCCTTTACCTTGTCGATATAGGCCGAGAAGAGCAGGAACGCCGCCAGAGCCGCGCTTCCCACCGCATACCCCTTGGTGAGCGCCTTGGTGGTATTCCCGCAGGCATCCAGCCGGTCGGTGCGTTTCCGGACATCTTCCGGCGCACCGGACATCTCGATGATTCCACCCGCATTGTCCGTGATGGGGCCGAAGGTGTCCATGGCCAGGATGTAGGCCGTGGTGGCCAGCATCCCCATGGTCGCCACCGCCGTCCCGTAGAGGCCGCCGCCGGTCAGGCCGCTCTGGCTTCCCAGCCAGTTGGCGCCAAAAATGGCTGCGGAGATGGTGATTACCGGCAGCGCCGTGCTCTCAAAACCCACCGCCACCCCGGAGATAATATTGGTGGCCGATCCGGTGAGCGACGCTCTGGCAATCTCCTTCACGGGGCGATAGCTATAAGAAGTGTAATATTGAGTGATAAACACAAAGATGATGCTCATGACCACGCCAATCAGCCCGGCCCCGTAGAAGTACCGGAAATCGACGCCCGGGCCGCCAAGCATATATTTGCTGAGCGGCCAGAGCGCAATCGCCACCAGGAGGCTGGTCACAAAATACCCCCGGTTCAAGGCATGCATCGGGTCTGCATCTTCCCTGGTCTTGACAAAGAAGATCCCCACAATCGAGGAGATAATACCCGCCGCCCGGGCCACCAGCGGAAAGAGGATCCCGGCAACCCCAAAGGCCGGGTACAGTGCAATTCCCAGGATCATCGCCCCGATATTCTCGGCGGCGGTAGACTCGAACAGGTCAGCGCCACGGCCAGCACAGTCGCCCACGTTGTCGCCCACCAGGTCGGCGATCACCGCCGGATTGCGGGGATCGTCCTCGGGGATCCCGGCTTCCACCTTTCCCACCAGGTCGGCGCCCACATCGGCGGCCTTGGTGTAGATCCCGCCGCCCAACTGGGCAAAGAGCGCTACAAAGCTGGCCCCGAACCCGAAACCGACGATCCTCAACGGAGCCGCCGTTGGATCCGTCAGCCCCCCATAGGTATAGAACAATGCGGCGACTCCCAGGAGGCTCAACGTGGTCACGGCCAGCCCGGTAACCGCTCCGCCCCTGAATGAGATGCGCAAGGCCTTGTTCAGGCTCTCCCTGGCGCCGGCCGCCGCCCGGAGGTTGGAATTAACGGCCACATACATGCCGATATATCCGGAAAGCGCCGAACATAGGGCCCCGATCGCAAAAGCAATTGCGGTATTCATCCCGATACCAATCCCCAGAATTACCACCAAAACCAGCGCCAAAAGCGCAATCGTCCGGTACTGGCGGTTCAAGAAAGCCATGGCCCCTTCGCGAATGGCCCTGGCGATCTCCTGCATCTTGGGTGTCCCCAGATCCTTCGAAAAGACGTCATAGACCAGATAGATGGCCATCAGTAACGCCAGCACACCCGCAACAGGAATCAGAAAAGCCAAACTCATCTTGATTAACTCCCCTTCTTCCATTTTCTCTCGGCATCTGCTTTTGTGTGAGCCCCTGCTTGTGAAAAAACGTGCACAGATCGGGATAGTTTCTCCGCCCCCCGACAGAAATCCATCCACCCTCCTTTCTGATTTAACTGAATTCAGATCACAAATACATACAGTGCATTCGACAAAAAAAGGCGGATTCCTACCGTCTGGTGAAAATTATTGTAACAGAATTGCCATTTGTTCATGGTGAGGTTACAATTGGGGGTTGGTGGCGCACTCTCCGGCGTCACCTCTGAGGATGTCCATCCCGTGGGGAAGGGCCGGCAAGATCACTTCGAGATTTTCCCGGACTCCCCTGGGGCTGCCGGGGAGGTTGACAATCAGGGTTTTGCCGCGGATGCCGGCCACCGCCCTGGACAACATGGCATGCGGCGTTTTTTTCAGGCTTTCGGCCCGCATGGCCTCCGGGATGCCTGGCACCTGCCGGTGAATCACCGCCAGGGTGGCTTCCGGGGTCACATCACGAGGGCTGAAGCCCGTGCCGCCGGTGGTTACCACCAGATCACAGCGGAATTCCTCGCCAAAAGCGATCAGCCGCCCCTTGATGATCTCCAACTCATCGGGAACAATCTCGTAGGCCACCACTTCGGCGCCGATCCGGCCAAGCAGTTCCCGGATCACCTTCCCGCTCTCGTCCTCGCGTTCGCCGCGGGAGCCCTTGTCGCTGGCCGTCAAAATCCCGGCCCGGACCGCGGCCGGCCGGGGCGATCTCTTCTCCTCACCCAACCGCCGCCACCCCTTTCGCCAACACCTTCACGGGGTCGCCGACAACCAGCCGGCCTCCCTCCAGCACCCGGGCAAAGATTCCTTCGCGGGGCATCACGCAATCGCCGGCCTGATCGTAGATGGCACAACGGCTGTGGCAGACCTTGCCGATCTGGGTGACCTCCAGAAGCACAGCCTGGCCGATCATCAGGCGCGTGCCGATGGGAAGGACGACCAGATCGATGCCTTCCGTGGTGATATTCTCGGCGAAATCCCCGGGGCCCACGGAAAGCCCCTTTTCCTGCATCCGGCGGATGCTTTCCATCGCCAGAAGGCTCACCTGCCGGTGCCAATCCCCCGCGTGGGCGTCGCCTTCCAACCCGTGCTCTTTACGCAATATCGCTTCGGGAACATTGGCCTTGCGCGTCCCCTTGTCCTTGCTGGTGCTGATCGCCACCACCCTGGGCTGCGCATCCGCCAACCGGCCTTCTCCAGCCGCCCGGTTTTCCCCGGCGCTCTCGGTCATTTCAGTCACTCCCTGTCAATCCAGCCTTGCGAACATATTCCCCGCTCTTGCCGCCGCTCTTGCGGAGCAGGTAGATCTCCCCGATCACCATCTCCTTGTCCACGGCCTTGCACATATCGTAGACGGTCAGAGCCGCCACGGAAACCGCGGTTAGTGCTTCCATCTCCACCCCGGTCTGCGCGGTGGTCTTCACCGTCGCCCGGATCTCCACCAGATTCCTCTCCTCATCCAGATCGAAGGCCAGGTCGATGCCGGTCAGCGGAAGCGGATGGCACATGGGAATCAGGGAAAACGTCTGCTTTGCCGCCATCACGCCAGCCACCTGCGCCACCGCCAGGACATCGCCCTTGGCAATCCTCCCCTGCTTGATCAAGGCCAGGGTGTCGGGAGCGACCCGCACCGTTCCGTGGGCCACCGCCTCCCGCCTGGTCGCCGGCTTTTCGCTCACATCCACCATTTTGGCCCGCCCGGCCCGGTTAAAATGCGTTAACCCCTTGCCGGAAACTTCTTGCGGCGCTTCTCCCCCGCCCATTGCCTTTTACCTCACATCACCCAAAAGTAACTGTCCCGGAATCCGTATATCCACCAACCTGCCATTGGCCAGGCCGCTATGTCAACCGCCGATCTGGGACATGAAACGGGCCGACGGATTCTCCCGCAACCAATCCTCCAGAGCGGCGCCGGTTCCCTGCTTGGCCGGCTTTTCCGCGATCGCCCGCGCCAAAAAAGCCTCCAATTCCGCATCGGTCATTCCACGCCGGAGGGGGCCGAGGAGGTCGGACTCCCCGTTGCTCAACAGGCAGGAGCGCAACTTCCCGCCGGGCGTCAACCGGAGGCGGTTGCAGGAGTGGCAGAAATGATCGCTCACTGCGCTGATAAACCCGATGGTCCCTTGAGCACCAGCAAAACGATAATAACGCGCCGGGCCATCGCCGTCCTGGCCTGGCACGGCCTCAAGCGGCCTCCCGGCCAATCCGCCCTCGGGCGCATCTTCCAGGCGCATCTTCAACTCGCTGCTTGGCACGTGCCTCAGGCCGTGCCAGGACTCCCTGCCCAGGGACATCAATTCTATAAACCGGATGTGCAGATCTTGAGAAATGGTCAGGCCGGCAAACTCCGCCATCTCGTCGTCGTTTACCCCGCGCATGATCACCACATTCAGCTTGATGGGCGTAAGCCCCTCCCGCCGGGCGGCTTCGATCCCGCGCCACACCTGCCCCAGATCCCCGCCTCTGGTGATCTCCTTGAATCTTTCGGGTTTGAGCGAATCCAGGCTGATATTCACCCGGCGCAACCCGGCGGCTTTCAGGCCGGAAGCCATCTCCGCCAGCTTCGTCCCGTTAGTGGTCAGGGCCAGATCATCAATGCCCGGGATCCCGGCGATAATCCGCACCAGATCCACGATGCCTCTGCGCACCAGGGGCTCGCCCCCGGTAAGCCGCACCTTGTCGATCCCCAGCCGGGTGGCCACCCGGACCACCCGCTCGATCTCCTCAAAACGGAGGATCTCGCCGTGGCTCCTGGGAGGGACTCCCTCCGGGGGCATGCAATAGACACACCGCAGGTTGCAAAAATCGGTGACCCCAACCCGCAAATACGAGATCTTCCGCCCGTAAGAATCCAGCAAGGGCTCACCCCCCGACCGCGGCTTTCCGCTTCTTGCGCCAGACCAACCGCGCGATCAAGATGCTGATTTCAAATAGGACGATCATCGGCAACGCCATCATGGTCTGGGTAAAAATATCCGGTGTGGGCGTCAAAACAGCCGCCAGCACAAATATTCCCAGGATGGCATACCGCCGCTTTTTTGCCAAAGCCTCGGGCCGGATGATCCCCAGCCACGCCAGAAAAAGCACCAGAACCGGCAGTTCAAAAACCAGTCCAAATGGCAGCGCAAGGCCCAGTACAAAGGAGATATAGTTGTTAACGGTAATCATGGCCTCGAGGTTGTCGCCGGCGAAGGTGAGGAAGAAGCGCATCGCCGCCGGGATGATTAAGAAATAGGCAAAAGTTACGCCGCCGACAAACAGCAAAAAAGAGATTGGCACCAACAGAAAGCCGAGCCTCCTCTGCCGCCGGTTCAAGGAGGGGGAGATGAACCGCCAGAGGTGCCACAACGCCATTGGCAGCGTGATGATCGCGCCAACCGCGACGGCGATCTTGATTTGAGCAAAGAACGCTTCGGAAGGGCTCAAAAAGACCATCTGTTTCAAGGTGGATCCCGCCATCTGCAAGAGAAGGCGCGGGGCGTAGAAGTACGCCGCCACCGTGGACGCCGCCAAAAAGACGGCGATCCAGATCAACCGCCGCCGCAGTTCATCAAGGTGTCCGAGCAAAGAAGAGAATTCCACCTGTGGCAACCCGAATTCAGCCATTTGGCATCCCCTTCCTGGTGAATCTAGCAACTAAAACCCCGATCTCGAAGAGAGCGATCATCGGCGCCGCCATCAACACCTGCGAAACCACGTCGGGCGGCGTCAGGACGGCTCCCAGCACAAAGGCCCAGAAATAAGCATGCTTTCGGTGCCTGAGCAAAAAGTTCAGATCAATAATCCCCAGCTTGATGAGGATCACCACCACCACCGGAAGCTCAAACATCAGGCCGAATGGGATGAGCAGGGAAAGAACAAATCCCACCAGCCTGCCCACCGCCATCACGGGCTTAAGCCGCATGGTGCCGAAACCCAAAAAGAAGCTGAGGGCGATCGGGTAGATTACCAGATACGCAAAGACCACCCCCAACAAAAAGAGGAGGATGATCAACGGCACGTACCGCCGTAGATACCTCTCCTCCCGCCTGGTCAGTCCCGGCAGGACAAACCGCCAGATCTCGCTGAGCACCACCGGAGAAGCAAAGACCAAACCGATCATCAGGGCGATCTTCAGGTAGGTGAAGAACCCCTCGGCGGGGGCCACGAAGATCAGCCGGCCAACCGACCTCCCGAGGATGCGCACCACGCGAGGCGCCAGGAGGTATCCGCCCACCGAACCAACCGCCGTGGCAGCCGAAGAGACAATGATCCTTCGCCGCAACTCGCCAAGATGCTCAACGATGGTCATTGTCCCATCCGGTCTTTCCGCGATCAACCCGCCTTCCGGCCCCTCGGCAAGGCTCTGGTCACTTGTCGGCCTTGCTGTTCTTTGCGTCATTGCCCTCTTCCTTGTCATTATTGACGGCACGCTTAAATTCGGTTATGCTGCGACCGATCGCCTTGCCCACCTCAGGAAGTTTCGCCGGCCCAAAGATGATTAGAGCAACCACCAGGATCAGGATCAGTTCCGGGACGCCGATTCCAAACACCTTGCTCACCTCGCTAGTAAAGTAATTTGCGACAGGCGAACCCCAATCCGCCTTAAAGGCTCCCTAATAAATTCGCCGGAACTTACCGCAAATCCTTCTTATCCCGCTTATCTTTTCTCCCGGCCGATCTCGTTGATAAGCTCACCAAGCTCCGTAGCACGGGTATCCACCGTCACACTGTTTCCCACCAGGTTATTTCCGGCTGCCCCCATGGTTCCCATGAGGGCGCCCGCCGTCCTGGCCCCCAACGCCGGGTTTTTGGCAAGGCGCGCCCGCCGGAAGCCTTTTCGTCTGCTCATACACACACCTCCTGCACTCGGAACGCCTCCTTTTCGAAGCCATTTAGAGGCCATCCCCTGGGGCTAGTATGGCACAGACGGTCAAAGCCCATTCTACATGAGCCCAGGGATGGGCGAGGTGGCGCACCGGCCATGGATGGCCATGGTGCGCTAGTTGTAGGCGAATATCAGAACCTGGGGTTTTGCGGGCTGCGTCATGTTCTGGGGAACCTCCACCTGGTGCTCCCGCTTCCCAAGCCAGACGACATCCGGCCAGCCGGCGACAAAGGGCTGGAGATCCGCAATGGGCCAGTCGGCGTTCACTTCGGTTTTATAATGCATCGGAATCACTACGGCGGGGTTGAGGCGCGCCACCACGTCCCAGGCCGTCCGGGCGTCAATGGTGAAAAAGCCGCCCACGGGGATCAGCAAGATATCCAGCCGGCCAAGCGCCGCCACCTGCCCGGGGGTTAACGCATGGCCGAGATCGCCCAGGTGAGCAACCCGCAAATTGCCCGATTCAAAGACAAAGGCTGCGTTCTTGCCTCTTTTTTGCCCCCCGTCGGCGTCATGGTAGGTGGGAACCGTGTAGATTCCGAGCCCCTGCACCGTCTCCCGCACCGTGGCCCATTCCTTTCCGCCGGAAGTAAGCCCGTGCAAGTCCTCTGGATGCCCATTCACCCTGTTTACCGCGTTGTGATCGTGATGTTCATGGCTGCAGGTCACAATCTCCGCCGGTTTATCAGGCGGCGGATAACCTACCGAAGCATCAAAAGGATCGGTCATCACCGCCGGCCCGGCCGGCCATTTCAAAAGAAAACAGGAATGCCCGAAATAGGTAATCTCCAACCCGGTATCCACCGCCATCGCCGCCCCCTCCTTCCAGGCTACTTCGCCTGCTCGATCTTTATCGCGGCCCCGTCGCGCACTGCCGCCAAGACTTTTGGATCGCCGGCGATCTTGCCGAAGACATTCACCGGGCTGGCCGCCCTGGGTTCGTCGCCCACGCTGGCGGGCGTGGGGCCGAAAAAGATGCAGAAAGCGCTGCCGGGAGGCCAGTAGCCCAGATCCCCCTCCTCAACCACCGCGCGCCCGTCCTCCGAGCCAAGTTTAACCGCGATCCCGAAATAGATCTCGTCCCCCCACCGATTGCCGCGCCCGGTAATCGGCAAAGCCTGCCAGATCGCATCCGCCGTCTTGCTGCCGTTTAAAACCGCCGCGACCTCCACTCCCGCCGCCGAAATCTTGATCTTTCGCTCCATCCTCTCGCCCCCTCGACCTTCAGTTTGTCTGGGTTTGCCGGTCCGTCCCGGTTTTAATCCCCCATTGCAATAATAAAACCCCGCCCACAATAAAACTTCCCCCGGCCAGCTGGTAGGACGTGAGCCGCTCGCCCAGCAGCGTGACCGCCAGAAGAACGGTTACCACGGGTTCAAAGGTACTTACAATCGACGCCCACGCCGGTCCGAGCTTCTGAAGGCCGGCCGCGAAGGCCGCTATCGCCACGACCGTCGAAAAGACGGCGATCACCCCGATGGCCAGCCACGACGGCAGCGGCAGATCAAACTTGAGCTGGCCGGCAAAGGCCCCGTACCCCACAAAAAGTATCGCCGCGGCGGTGATCACGTAAACCGACATGATCCTCGGGGAGACCATCGACACCGCCCTGGTCACGGCGAGAATATAGAGCGAGTATAAAAATGCCCCCGCCAGGGCCAGAGTGATCCCCGTAACATTCAGCCCCAAACCGGGCGCCCAGAGCATCAGCAAGGTCCCCGACGCCGACAGGAGCAATGCCATAATCTTGCGCCGCTCCAGCCTTTCCCTGAAGAACAGGTAAGCCAGCACGGTGACAAAGGCCGGGTAGACATAAAAGAACATGGCCACCGCGGATGATGGAAGATAGCGCAGCGATTCAAAATATAGCGTGGAGACGGCGCCGTACCCCAACGAGCCCATCCCGAACAGAAATGCCGATCTTTTCAGGCCAACCGCCACCCTGACCTTTTCCTTACCGAGTCCCAGGAGCGCCCACAAAAGAAGCGCCCCCGCCGTGAAGCGCAAGGCCAGGACCGTCACCACATTGGCCCCGCCCGCGTAGGCCACCTTGGCCAAAACGGCCATGCTCCCAAAGCCCGCCGCGGAGACCATGATCAATAATACGCCTTTCCCACGCTCACCCAAGTCGTTACCCCACCCCTGGGATTCAAATCCCGGTTCCATGGCAATATCATACCGCACAAAGATGTGTAATGCAAGCCGCCTTATCCTGGCCCGCAAGGGCAAGGATAAGGCGGCTACTTCTCGGCCAACAGCTCTTTTGGTCTTTGAATCGGCGGACTCAGGCCACCGTACCGCCGGCTTCCTTTCCGGCTTCGGCCTTGCCGGGGCTCTTTTCCGCCAGAAGTTTTTCGGCCCGGACCGGGTTGAAGATGCCGCAGGGGCAGAATTTGGCCAGCTTGACCGCCGCCTGCCCGGGCGTCATCCGGCCCTGGCGGACCGCGTCGGCCATCTTCCGCACAAAATCCGGCGATATCATGTGATGGCCGCACATGGTAGTGATGGCCATCACGTCGTCTCCCGGCAAGAGTTCCTTCTTCCCCCACACTCCCAGCGAGAAGTTGATGGTGTGAGGCTCCACGCCGGCCTCCCGGCAAGCGGGAAGCACCTCGTCAAGAAGGCCGCTGATGATCATGGATAACCCCGTATCTTTCTCTTTCACGCCCCGGAGGAACTTGACCACCTGCCGCCGGGAAGTGAAGACTCCCCGCACCCGGGACTCCTTGCGCAGTATCTTCTTTAGCTCCTCCGGCGGAACCGCCACCACGGAGCCCACCTTCACGTCTCCCCAGTTCTCCGAGTCGCAGGCTTCCGCCACGGCGATGATCTCCCGGGCCTTCTCCGGGATGTTGGAATCATTGATTCCCCTGGTCTGATACATCATCCAGACATAATCCCCGCGCAAGGACTCGATGGAACCGGAACGGTGCAAACTGTGCGTCACGACGTTTCCTCCTTTTTACCCGGCCAGGGGCCGGCCAAGCCCTACATTGACCTTTCCCCGGATCGGGCGCGGAAGCCCCAACTCCTCCAGGATCTCCAGAACCGGTGTGTGGCCGTTGGCATCGGTCCTGGCCACCAGGCCCAGGGAAAAGACGGTGTCAATCTGTTTTTCTACTTCCCGCAGGGCCTCCAGCACCTTCGGCAGGCCCGAAACCGGGCACTTCCCCTCCACAATCATGGACAACAGGTACTGATCCAGCACCTCTTCCTGGAGCCGGCCAGTAGCCCGATCCTTGAGCACAAGCCCAATCGGCGAGTTCTCCGGCCCCTCGATCTCCAGCCCCGCAGCCGTCACCGCCATGGCCACCTTCTCCACGTCCCGCATCGATGTCCCGACCCCGGGGCGGCCCAGGTCGATGCAGACCCCAACCTCGCCCGGCCTGAACCTCCCGGTGACGTCGTTGGTCTTGGCCTCCTCGGTTCCCCGCCCGGGAACGCCGGTCTCCTTGAGCGTCTCCGTGGGATCGCTCAGGGTATGTTTGAAGATCTCGCCAAAACCGACAAGCGGCTGGGCTTCAATGGCTCCCACCGGGCAGACCTTCTCCCGCATGCAGACATAGCATTCGGTGCAACACCCGGGATCGATCCGCGCCATCTTGTCTTCCACCCGGATGGCCCGTACCGTGCAATACGGCACGCAATTGCCGCATCCGGTGCACTTCTCCACATTCACGACCGCCAATTTCAACCCTCCCAAATCCCGTGGACATACTCCTGCAGGGTAGTTCCAGCTTCCGCAATGCTTCACGGAGAGGGCTGCGGCTGATTCCCATCTTTCCAGCGATCTCGGTTTCGATAATCCTTTCTCCTTCCCGGAGTTGCCCGGACAAGATCGCCTCCCGCAGCTGCCGGAAGACCTGTTCATGCAGGGTCTCCTGGCGCAACGAGATCTGATCCAGAAAATCACTCAAACCCATCCCGCGGTATGCAGTCACCTTTCGACGAAGAACCTCCAAAATCCTCCGTCATAACCCCGCCGTAAAAACCATGCCGTTTCATTCTCCATTTTCCGGGACTAATAGCGTCCAGATATCAGGGGAATAATCTGATCGTGGCATCTTTCATGAAATGCTTCAGGTGGAGGTGGCCTCGCTGAACTTCTTTGACGTCTTCTGGCTTGTCCTTTTTATCTTTACCCTCATGCCCATGTTTAAACTCCGGCGGCTGGCGCGCCTTCGCCTGCGCGCCTTTGAGGCGTTGCAGGAGCGCCGGCGCGCCCGGCTGATCACCCTCATTCACCGGCAGGAGTCCCTGAGTTTTCTGGGCATCCCCTTCCGGCGTTACATCGACATCGAGGACTCCGAACAGGTCTTGCGAGCCATTCGCCTCACACCGGACGAGATGCCCATCGACATTCTCCTGCATACCCCGGGTGGCCTGGTGCTGGCCACGGAACAGATCGCCATGGGCCTGCGCAAGCACAAGGGCAAGGTGACGGTATTGGTGCCTCATTACGCCATGTCTGGCGGGACAATGCTCGCTCTGGCCGCAGACGAGATTATCATGGACGAAAACGCCGTGCTTGGCCCGGTGGATCCCCAACTGGGGAATTTCCCCGCCGCGTCGATCCTGAAAGCGGTGGAACAAAAGGACAAGAACGAGGTGGACGACGAAACCCTCATCCTGGCGGACGTGGCCAAGAAAGCCATGGCCCAGGTTGAATCCTTTCTGGTCAAACTGCTTGAAGACCGGATGGACGAAGAAAAGGCCCGGCAGATCGCCCGGACCTTCAGCGAGGGACGCTGGACCCATGACTACCCGATTACCTGTGAAGCACTGGCCGAAATGGGGCTGCCAGTAAAGACCGGCCTGCCCAAGGAAGTCTACGAACTCATGGAACTATACCCCCAACCGCCGCAACAGCGGCCGTCGGTGCAATATATCCCCATTCCCAGGCCGGAAAAAGAGTTCACCAAAGAAAAGTGAACCCGTGAATAGGAGCGGCTCCTGTTTGAAGCCGCTCCTATTCCTCGTAGATCAGGTACTTCTCCCGCACCTGCATGAAACTTCTCCGGGACGGCGCCCAGCTCTCCACGATTCGTGAGACGTCTTCCCCCGCCTCAAGGCGATGGCGCACATCATCAGCGCCCATCAAAAGGTCGAAATTGGAAAAGGCCGGCATGAAAACAACAGGGCGGAAGCACGCCCCCGGCAGGTTCTTGGCGTTAAGATGGCGGGCAAGGTCGAAAGCGGAGACCCAGGGGGATCCAAAGATCTCGAAAGGCCGCGTCGTCCCGCGCCCCTCGGACAGATTGGCCCCCTCCAGAAGGCAGGTCCCGGGATAAACAAGAACGGTGTCCAGCGTCGGCATGTTGGGTGAGGGTTGCACCCAGGGGAGGCCGGTCTGCAAGTACGGCAAGGAACGTTGCCAGTTCTCCACCGGGATAACCTCCAGTTCTGCTCCCAGCCCCTCTTCCCCATTGGCCATCATGGCTATCTCACCGGCGGTCATCCCGTGCCGGATGGCCAGAGGCAGTGCGCCAACAAAGGATTCAAAACCGGGAGCGACCACATTTCCCTCCACCTCCTGCCCTCCTAGCGGGTTGGGGCGATCCAAAACCATGAACCCCACTCCTTGCCTGGCTGCCGCGCGAAGCGCGTAGACCATGGTATAGATGTAGGTATAATAACGAACCCCGATGTCCTGGATGTCGTAGATGATCAGGTCGATCCCGTCCAGCATCTCCGAGGTGGGCGCCAGGTGATCGTCGAAAAGGCTGTAAACCGGGACTCCGGTGCGGGAATCCACCGAGGAAACCACCGGCTGTGCATCCTGCGCCGCGCCCTGAATCCCGTGCTCCGGTCCGAAGAGTGCCCGGAGCCTCACATCCGGCAAACCCACCAGAGCATCCACCGTCGATGCCAGATCCCTGGTTACGCCCGTGGCGTTGGTTAAAATGGCGATTGATCGCCCCTTTATGGCCTTTCCGCCCGCCCGCAGCAGGAGATCCACCCCGCTGGCGCACGCGTGTTTTCGTTTCATCTTTCTCTCCCCTGTGCTTCAAGATCCCTTTTTCGCCTGGCCTGCGAAAATCCCTTTTAAAACTTGAAGGCGCTGAACGTTCTCTGCAAGGTTTGCGCCATTTCCGACAGCGTTTCAGCCGATGCGGTGATCTTCCGGATAATAGCATCATATTCCTCGCGAGAAATTTTTTGCCCACCGGCGGCGGTGCCGGTTCCGGTCGCCAGGAGGCTTGCCAATGTCGGTTTGATCCGGCCGCTCTCAACCAATTCTTCCCGTATCTCTTCGAAATCGGCCCGCCGGCAAACTACTTTCAAGTCAATGTCCGCACCCCTGCCCTCTAGCCCAATGCCCGGGCCTCCTGCTTACAGGGCCAACCGTGCCATCCATGGCACTGGCCCTGCACTAGGACCTCCTGTCCGTCGCCGCAGGGTCCCGGCCCGGCTGCAAATAAGAAGGCCCCCTACTTCTGTAGTGAGCCTTAAACAAATTCCTGGCAACGACCTACTCTCCCGGGACCCTGCGGTCCAAGTACCATCGGCGCTGGAGGGCTTAACTGCCGTGTTCGGAATGGGAACGGGTGTGACTCCTCCGCCATGGTCACCAGGAAACTGAAAACGTATCAAGTTGTCGGATACCGGCCGCTGGCCTTGCCGCCTCGCCTTGCGGCCAGGCGCCCGGGCAAGCCGCCCCTGTACCCTGAAAGTTGCACAGTGTATTTCCGAGAACCAATGCGCAGGTCAAACCCTCGACCAATTAGTACCGGTGAGCTCAAGCGCTCACGCGCCTTATACCTCCGGCCTATCAACCTCATCATCTATAAGGGGTCTTACTGGCTTTGGCCATGGGAGATCTCATCTTGAGGCTGGTTTCGCGCTTAGATGCCTTCAGCGCTTCTCCGTTCCGCACTTAGCTATCCAGCCTTGCCCCGGGCGGGACAACTGGTACACCAGCGGTGCGTCCATCCCGGTCCTCTCGTACTAGGGACAGCTCCTCGCAAATCTCCTACGCCCGCAACAGATAGGGACCGAACTGTCTCACGACGTTCTGAACCCAGCTCGCGTACCGCTTTAATGGGCGAACAGCCCAACCCTTGGGACCTACTACAGCCCCAGGATGCGACGAGCCGACATCGAGGTGCCAAACCTCCCCGTCGATGTGGACTCTTGGGGGAGATAAGCCTGTTATCCCCAGGGTAGCTTTTATCCGTTGAGCGATGGCCCTTCCACCCGGGGCCACCGGATCACTAAGCCCGACTTTCGTCCCTGCTCGATTTGTTTGTCTCGCAGTCAAGCTCCCTTGTGCCTTTACACTCTCAGCGCGATTTCCAACCGCGCGGAGGGAACCTTTGGGCGCCTCCGTTACCTTTTGGGAGGCGACCGCCCCAGTCAAACTCCCCACCTGGTACGGTCCCCTGGCCAGATGATGGCCACGGGTTAGAACTCCAGTACCAAAAGAGTGGTATCCCACCGTCGGCTCCACCGAGACTGACGTCCCGGCTTCTTAGCCTCCCACCTATCCTGTACATTTGGCACCAAAACTCAATACCAGGCTAGAGTAAAGCTCCATGGGGTCTTTCCGTCTGGTTGCGGGTAACCTGTATCTTCACAGGTACTACAATTTCGCCGAGTCCCTCGTTGAGACAGTGCCCAAGTCGTTACGCCATTCGTGCAGGTCGGAACTTACCCGACAAGGAATTTCGCTACCTTAGGACCGTTATAGTTACGGCCGCCGTTCACTGGGGCTTCGGTTCAAAGCTTCGCTTGCGCTGACCTTTCCCCTTAACCTTCCAGCACCGGGCAGGCGTCAGCCCCTATACTTCGTCTTGCGACTTGGCAGAGACCTGTGTTTTTGTTAAACAGTCGCTTGGGCCTGCTTTCTGCGGCTGGTTCGGGCTGATAATGTCTATTACTCACCCTACTGCAGCACTCCTTCTCCCGAAGTTACGGAGTCATTTTGCCGAGTTCCTTAACGAGGGTTATCTCGCGCGCCTTAGGATTCTCTCCCCACCTACCTGTGTCGGTTTGCGGTACGGGTGCCCGATTGCTTGCTAGAGGCTTTTCTTGGCAGCCTGGGTGCTGGTCAGTTCACTACTTAATTTCGCTCCCCATCACGTCTCGGAATATACCCTGGCGGGTTTGCCGGCCAGAATTTCCTACCCGCTTGGACACGGCCTTCCATCTCCGTGCTGACCTTCCCTTCCGCGTCACCCCATTGCTCTTAGCGCTTTCAGGCAGTACCGGATTTTCCACCGGTTGTCCATCGTCTACGCCTTTGGGCCTCGACTTAGGTCCCGACTTACCCTGAGTGGACGAACCTTCCTCAGGAAACCTTAGGTTTTCGGCGGGCAGGATTCTCACCTGCCTTTTCGCTACTTATACCGGCATTCTCTCTTGTGTCTCCTCCACCGCTCCTTTCGGTACGGCTTCGCAGGTCAACACAACGCTCCCCTACCACTTGACACTTGCGCGTCAAATCCGCAGCTTCGGTAGCAGGCTTGAGCCCCGTTACATTTTCGGCGCAGAATCACTCGACCAGTGAGCTATTACGCACTCTTTGAATGAATGGCTGCTTCTAAGCCAACATCCTGGTTGTCTGAGCAATCCCACATCCTTTACCACTTAGCCTGCTTTGGGGACCTTAGCTGACGGTCTGGGCTGTTTCCCTTTTGACTATGAAGCTTATCCCCCACAGTCTGACTCCCAAGGATAGTTTGCAGCATTCGGAGTTTGAATGGGTTCAGTAACCTTGTTGGGCCCCTAGCCCAATCAGTGCTCTACCACCACAAACCTCGCCTTGAGGCTAGCCCTAAAGCTATTTCGGGGAGAACCAGCTATCTCCGGGTTCGATTGGCATTTCACCCCTATCCACAGCTCATCCCATGACTTTTCAACGTCAATGTGGTTCGGGCCTCCACAGAGTTTTACCTCCGCTTCACCCTGGCCATGGATAGCTCACCCGGTTTCGGGTCTACCGCAGGCAACTTAATGCCCTCTTCAGACTCGCTTTCGCTGCGGCTGCGTGGTTAATCCACTTAACCTTGCCACCTACGGTAACTCGCCGGTTCGTTCTACAAAAAGTACGCGGTCAGGCTGATTGCAATAGCCCTCCCACAGTTTGTAAGCACACGGTTTCAGGTGCTCTTTCACTCCCCTCCCGGGGTGCTTTTCACCTTTCCCTCACGGTACTGGTTCACTATCGGTCGCCAAGCAGTATTTAGCCTTGGAAGGTGGTCCTCCCAGCTTCCCACGGGGTTTCTCGTGCCCCGTGGTACTCAGGTGGTTACCACGGTTAGCTCATACTTTCGCCTACAAGACTCTCACTTCCTGCGGTGGGCCGTTCCAGGCCACTTCGGCTAGTACAAGTTCTTCCCGCCGGATGGCTACCGCCACCCGCTGTAACTCCTTCAACCCCTCGCACGCAACGCCGGTAGGCTTGCACGTGCCAGGTTTAGGCTCTTCCCCGTTCGCTCGCCGCTACTTGGGGAATCTCGAACTGATTTCTCTTCCTCGGGGTACTGAGATGTTTCAGTTCCCCCGGTTCCCTTCCAGCACCCTATGAATTCAGGTGCGGATACACGGGCATTACCCCGTGTGGGTTGCCCCATTCGGATATCCCCGGATCAAAGCCTGCTTGCGGCTCCCCGAGGCTTTTCGCAGCTTACCACGTCCTTCATCGGCTCTTGGCGCCAAGGCATCCACCATGTGCCCTTTGTAGCTTGACCTTCGCCTTTGGTTCTCGAATCCCTCGGCAACATATCCGCTCTTGCGAGCCGAGATGTTTACCTTTCGGAATTTTACACTGTGCAATTTTCAAGGTACAGGACGTACCGGGTGCCGCCGCAGCCACGGAGGGCCAAAGGCGACCAGGGTACATTTGGTTTTTACTGGCACTGGGCCAGTGGATAAAATATCGCCGCGCATAAGCGACAGCGGTATTTTAACAAATTAATGGTGGAGACGAGCGGGATCGAACCGCTAACCTCCTGCGTGCAAAGCAGGCGCTCTCCCAACTGAGCTACGCCCCCACATGGCGTTATGCAAAATGGTGGGCCTGGGTAGACTCGAACTACCGACCTCACGCTTATCAGGCGTGCGCTCTTACCACCTGAGCTACAAGCCCATCCTCAGCACTAGCTGTAGTATATTAGTATATACCATCAAGCCGGGAAAGTCAACTGGCAAGTAATCCTGATCAATTGAAGACAGAAGCTTTCCAGCAGACCTTGGTCCCTGGAAACTAAACAGTGTGCTGGACTGGCATGCATACCCGCCCGTGCGCGCGGATACCATCTGCCCGTCCAAGACCAGTGGGTTATCGACCTGGAAGGTATGGTCCACCTG
>JAMCQP010000085.1 GCA_023381695.1 Bacillota bacterium
GAAGATGGTCCGGGCGCCGTCCGGCAAGGTCACTTCCACCGGCATGATCTCCCGCTCAAAGCGCCCCTCTTCCTGGGCCCAGATCGCCTTCCGGTGGCTTTCCAGGGAAAATTCGTCGAGCTGTCGCCGGCTATAGCCCCACTTATCCGCGATCCTTTCCGCGGAGAGCCCCTGCGGGATGAGCTCGTACCGCGAGGTAAGCTCCTTGCTGAACGTGGTGTCCTTGAAATTGGAACCCATGGGCACCCTGGACATGTTCTCCACCCCGGCGGCCACCACCACGTCCATGTCCCCGGCCAGAACGGCCTGGGCCGCGAAGTGCACGGCTTGCTGGCTCGACCCGCACTGGCGATCGATGCTCACCCCCGGCACCTGCGGGGGAAAGTCCGCAATCAGCGCCGCTTCCCTGCCGATGCACCACGCCTGCTCCCCCACCTGGGAGACACAGCCCATGATTACGTCCTCCACCAGCGCGGGGTCGATTCCGGCCCTTCTCACCAGTTCCTTGAGGACCATCCCGGCCAGATCCTCCGACCTTATCCCGCTCAGCATCCCTCCCCGGCGCCCCACGGGCGTTCTCACCGCCTCCACGATCACCGCTTCCCGCATGCCAGCACCCCTCCCCGTCAATTTTCAAATTTTGCGATCCTCTTGCAGTCCGATTTTGAACGAATCTGAACGAATTTGAATGAGCCCTGACCAGGAACCTTGCCCGCTCTCAAATTGCCCCGGCCCTGGCCAGCTCGTCAATCTCTCCCTCGGTCAGACCCAACTCCCGCAGGACCTCCCCGGTATGTTCGCCGAGGCCGGGGGGTACCCGGTCGCCTTCTTGCCCCTCGCCCGCAAATTTGAGCGGGTTGCCCACCACCTCCACCGCCCCCGCCACAGGGTGAGGCAATGGCCTGAAAAGGCCACGGTGGGCGATCTGGGGATGCGTCCGCACCTCGTCCAGATCAAGGACCGGTTCGCAGCACATATCCTTGCCGGCGAAAAAGGCCGTCCACTCCTCCCTGGTTCTTCCTTTGAAGAGTTCTTCCACCTCCGCCTTGACGCCGGGGTCGTGGGAGAACTGCTTGCTTGTCAGGTGCTCCTTCCCCACCGCCCGACAAAATTGCTCCCAGAACCTGGGCTCCAGGGCCGCCAGGCTCATGTATCCACCGTCTCCGGTCGCATAGACGCTGTAACAGATCTCGCCGCCGCTCAAAGCCGTCTCTCCGCGCTTGAGGGTGGGATCCCCGGCCGCAAGCTGCATGAACAGCATGGTCATCCAGGAGACCACCCCGTCCACCATGGAGATGTCCAGATACTGGCCCTTCCCGGTCCTCTGCCGGGAGACATGGGCGGCGAGAAGGCCCACAATAGCCATCAGAGCGCCGCCGATATCGGCGATCTGCACCGCGGGAATGGCCGGCGGGCCACCGGCCACTCCCGTCAGCCCCAACGCGCCGGAGATCGCCGTGAAATTCAGATCATGCCCGGCCCGCGACCGATACGGGCCGTCCTGCCCGTACCCGGAGATGGAGCACATGATCACCGCCGGGTTGGCCTCCTTCAACCTCTCATATCCCAGCCCCAGGCTCTCCATCACGCCCGGCCTGAACCCTTCCAGGACGACATCGTACTTTTGCAGCAACTTGAAGAACACCTGTCTCCCGGCCTCGCTCTTCAGATTGAGCCTGATGCTCCTCTTGTTGCGGTTCAAACCCCAGAAAAGACGGCTCTCGCCGCCCCCTTCGAAGCGGGGCCCCATCCAGCGCAGGTAATCACCCTGCCCGGGGTCTTCCACCTTCAGAACCTCCGCGCCCAGATCCCCCAGGAGCTGGGTGGCATACGGCCCCGGCAACAGCCTGGTCAGGTCCAGGATGTGCATCCCCTGCAACAACCGATACATTCCGTCACCTCTTCTAAATTTACTGATACTGGCATCGATGGATGCCACTGGTTGATCCCCCTTATTTCCTTGCAAAGATCCTGCCAATGCAAAGATCCTGCCAACTTGACATGCCCGTGGAATGCGCATCGCTCCATCCCGGTTGTGTTCCCCGGCGGACACTGTCCGCCAGATCCGACAATAAACGAAAGCACGCCAAAGTACGCTCCGGGATCTGGCGGAGATCAGGCAGGCCGGGAACTAGCAGTGGTCAGGCCCGTCCGCCTTGAGCAATATCTTCCGACTGAATTGGCAGAGTTTTTGCATATGATCTTGCAAAGGCCTGTCACCAGATCGAGGCGGAGATTCAAGGCCTAATTTTGCAGAGGGGGAGTATCCACATGTATCCGACCCTGGGGCAGATTTTTGAGCAGACGGTCACCCGCTACCCTCACCGCGAAGGAATGGTCTACCCGCAGAAGAACCAGCGCTGGACATTCAAGGAATGGGACGAGAAGATCACCAGGCTCAGCAACGCCTTTTTAAACGCCGGTCTCAAGAAGGGGGACGTGGTCTCCGCCTTCCTCTACAACACCAGCGAATTTGTGACCACCTGCCTGGCCTGCATCAAGACGGGGATCCTCTTCAACCCCATCAACTTCCGGCTGGCGGGCGAGGAACTGGCCTTCATCCTCAATGACTCCGGGTCCAAAGCCCTGATCTTCGAAGAAGCCCTGATTCCCCAGGTGAATATGGCCAGGGAAAGGACGAATATCAAATTGTTCCTCTACGCCGACGACCAGCACATGCCGTCCTATGCCCGCGGCTTCTACGATTTTATGGAAACCGGCGGCGGTGAGAGGCCGGAAGTGGATCTCACCGAAAACGACCGCTACATCATCATGTACACCAGCGGCACCACCGGCAAGCCGAAAGGGGTCATCCACCGTCACCGGAATATGATCGAGCAGAATTACGCCCTGATCGCCTACTTAAAGCTCACCCCCTACGACCGGGGGCTGTCGGCGGCGCCGTTGAACCACGCCGCGGAGCTGCACTGCGTCTTCCTGCCCCGAATTCATATGGGCGCCACCTCAGTCTTAATCCATCATTTTGAGCCGAAGGCGGTCCTCCAGCATATCCAGGACGAAAAGATCACGGCCATGTTCGCCGCCCCCACCATGTGGAACATGCTCTTGCAGGAGGACCTGTCGAAATACGACCTGTCAAGCTTCAAGAAGATCCTCTACGGCGGCGCGGCCATGGCGCCGGCCATGGTCAAGCGGTGCCACGAGGCGTTCCACGCCGACCTGGTCCAGGCCTACGGGATGACCGAGATGGGGCCGGCCGTGACCATCCTCTTGCCCGAAGAGCAACTGCCCAGGGCAGGTTCAGCGGGCAAAGCGATCCTCAACCACGAGGTGCGGGTGGTCAGGACCCGGGAGGACGGCCCCACCGAGCCTGACGATTCGGTAAAGCCCGGGGAAAAGGGCGAGGTGATCGTCAGGGGATCATCCATGATGGAGCTCTACTTCAACCGGCCGGATGCCACCGCAAAGGCGCTCTACAAGGGCTGGTACCACACCGGCGACATCGCCACCGTCGACGATGACGGGTACATCTGGATCGCCGACCGGCTGGACGACATGATCGTCTCCGGCGGGGAGAACATCTACCCAAGAGAGGCGGAGGATGCGCTCTACGAACACCCGGACATTCTGGAGGTCGCGGTGGTGGGCCTCCCCGACGAGAAGTGGGGCAAGGTGGTGACCGCCTTCGTGGTTCCGAAGAGGGCGGGGCTGACCGCCGGGGAACTGGACCAGTACCTGCTGGACGGCCAGAAGCTGGCGCCCTTCAAGCGGCCGCGGCTCTACAAGTTCGTGGAGAGGCTGCCCAAGACCGCCAGCGGCAAGATTCAGAAGTTCATGCTGCAGGCAAGCTACTCGTAACGTTTTCCAAAAACGGGTTGACGGCGTCAAGGAGAAGATGGTAAAATATTTCTTGCAGATAAATATTTTTTTAACGA
>JAMCQP010000044.1 GCA_023381695.1 Bacillota bacterium
GGTAATGGGCAGCCAGCCCGTGGTCAAGAGCACCCGGCTTAACCCCGTGAGCATTAGCCAAAGCGCCAATACCCTCCCCAACCATCCGGGGACGGATCTTATGGACGGCAATACCTATACCGGCTGGCAGGCCAGCCCCGTGTGGCCCCTGTGGCCCACCTCGGGCTGGAACCAGCCCGGGTGGGTGGTGCTGGATCTAGGCCGGCCATACCAGATTGACCAGGTGCGGCTGTTTGGGCAGGCGGGCGGCATTACAGGCAGTACAGACGGCAGTGGCCGTTTTGCGGTGGAGTATGAGGCGGGCGGCGCCTGGCAGCCCTTCAGCGGGCTTGGCAGCGTGGAGAACAAGAGCCTGGGCAGCCGCTGGTCGCGCTTGGACTTCTCCGCCCAGCGGATCGTCACCTCCAGGGTGCGGGTCTACATTCCGGCGGATCCCAATCAACCGTTCAAGCTCCCGGCGGATCTTCTTAAGGAGCTCCAGAAGCATCAGAGCTGGCTGAATCTCAACCAGCCGTTCAAGTTCCCGGCGGATCTCCAGGAGTTTCTGGAAATGCTGGAGGATCTCAAACTGGAGGATCACCAGGAGGATCACCCTCCGGAGGATCTCCAGTGGTTCCCCAGGCTGTTCGGCCCGGCGGAGGTGGAACTGTGGGGGCGGGAGGTAGATGGCGACACGGTGGCCGCCAGCCGCCTTGGCCTGGCCCCCCAGGGTCCTTCGGCCTGGCTGGGTGCCGGGGCGGTCTTTTCGGCCACGGTGGAGCTTCCGGCGGATCTGGCCTTGAATACCTATACCCAGGCCCGGTTGCACTATGAAGTGGAAAACCTGACGGCCGCCACGCAACTTTTACGGCGCGTCAACGGCGGCAAGTACCTGCCGGTAAAGGCTGCCCCGCGGGACGGGCGGTGGCAGGCGGTCAGCGAGACCATGGACGTGGCGGAACTGCGTCCGGGCAAGAACTTCGTGAACTTTCGGGTGGCGCCTGCCGTTGCGGGGAGCGAGGCCAGCCCGCTGCGGGTGGATAACCTGCAACTGGAACTCATCCGGGCCGACGGGCGGATTCAACCGGTGGCCATCGTGGGAAGCCCCGAGACCGACCCGGCTTACCCGGCGGCCAACCTCACCGACGGCCGGGCGGGGACTGCCTGGCAGAGCCGGAATACCTGGCCGGCCCAGGCCCAGGTGGAACTCGACCTGGGAACCGGGTATCTTCTGGACCGGCTGGAGTTTTTGCCGGTGGCCGGGTACAACCGGGATGTGACGGTGGAGTACCTGCCGGCCGAACCGGCGACTTCCTTGCCGGGTTCGTTGCTAGTTCCGGGCATCCCGGCCAACAGCCAGGAAAACTGGCAGCCCCTGCCGGGGGCCAGCCACCTGGACCTGGGCCTCTTTGGCGAGGGCTGGGTGAGCCTGGACCTCACCGGAGAGGCCCGCGTCGGCCAGACTGGCGCCACCCAGCCGGTGGTGGCCCAGAAGCTGCGCCTGGTCTTTGCCAATACCGATGGCCAGGCCATGCCTGCCGCGCTCCGGGAGATCCGGCTCTGGGGGAGCAGGGTGAACACCGCTCCCAGGGTGTGGATCCTCTCTCCCGCCCAAGGAGAGTTTCTCAAAGACGATGACGTGGAGGTCATCGGCAAGGTAGACAACCCGCTGGTCCAGGTGACAGTGAACGGCAAGAGCAAGCATGTCACACGCCTCAACAACCTCTTTGCCGCCAGGATCGCGCTGAAAAAAGAGAAGGACCCCGAAGAGGACAAAGCCGACAGAAACAATAACGACAAAGCCGACGAAAAAACCGATCTCAAGCACTACCCCTGGCGGGCCACCATTACCGCCATAGTTACGGATTCCCTGGGCCGTGAAGGGTCGGATACCGTTACCGTCTACCCCAATGTAAAGGAAGATAAAGTTCCCATCCCCGTAATCACCTCGCCCAAGGATGAAACCATCCTGGTTGCGACTTCTGTGACGGTGACCGTCACCCTCCCTGATGAATGGGACCACGTCAAGGAGGTAAATGTCAACGGGATCCAGGCTACAGAATTGGATGGCCACGAGGGCGACGAGGGCCATAAGGATCATAAGGATCCCAAGGACCAACAAGGTCAAAAGGACAAAGAAGGCCACAGAGATAAAAAGGACCACAAGGTCCGCACCTTTACGGCTCAGGTGCCCCTGGAAGAGGGCTTAAACCGCCTGGCAGCCACCGTGGTGACCCAGAGGGGCTACCAGCGGACGGGTGCCATTACCGTCTACAACGACACCCTGCCGCCGGTGGTGCGGCCCAATACCCCCCTGGCCGGAGATGTGCTGGCGGACTCTGCTTTGACCGTGCAGGGGTTGGCGGGAGACACGACTCAGGTGGGGGTGCAGGTCAACGGCCTGCCAGCAGCCTTGAGCGAAGGCATTTTCAGCGACAGCTTGAACCTCGGAGAAGGTCCGAATCTCCTGACCATCACGGCCAAAGACGCTTTGGGGAGGGCCACCACCCAGCAAATAGGGGTAATGGTGGACAGCCAGCCGCCGGTGGTGCGCATCGACTTTCCGACCCGGGAGGCGATCCTTACCGCCGAGCCGGTGACCGTCACCGGTTCGGTGCAGGATGCCACATCCACCTCGGTATTTATCAACGGGGTGACCGCCACCATAAGCGGGGCGCCAGTCAACGGCAGATTTACCGCGCCAGTCCATCTTTCGGAAGGCTGGAATACCTTGCGGGCCGTGGCTTTTGACGCCGCGGAGCATCCCGCCTCGGATACGTTGCAGGTACTACTGGATACCCAGCCGCCGCTGCCCTTTGCCCCGGTGGCCGACCCAGCCGGTTGGACGCCGGTGCCGACCCCGATCATCACCTTTGCCACCACCGACGTGACCAGCGGCATGGATCATTATGAGCTTAAGATAGACGATGGGGCCTATGTGACCGTGATGAGCCCCTATACTTTGCCGCCCCTGGCCGACGGCATCCATGCCATTACCGTGAAGGCCGTGGACCGGGCGGGCTGGGAGACTTTTGGCTCAGTGCGGGTCTATATCGATGCCACGCCGCCGGCGGCCTTTACCCCGGTGGCGGATCCGGCCGGCTGGACCAGCAAGACTACCCCGGCCATCACCTTTGCTACCACGGATGCCACCAGCGGTATCGACCACTATGAGCTAAAGGTCGGCAATGAGGCTTTGGCCGTGGTGACCAGCCCCCACACCCT
This sequence comes from Bacillota bacterium, assembly GCA_023381695.1. Classification (GTDB taxonomy): domain Bacteria; phylum Bacillota; class UBA5301; order JAMCQP01; family JAMCQP01; genus JAMCQP01. Next base: position 3,205 of record JAMCQP010000044.1, read on the forward strand.
GCCCGCGCAGCCGGACGGAGAACAGGTGGTCACGGTGCGCGCCGTGGATAAGGCGGGCAATGTCACCGAAGGCCAGACGAAGATCTGCATCGACACCATCCCGCCGGGCTTGCCCATCGGCCTGGAACTCATTCCCGGCCCGGATTCCATCACGGCCAGGTGGCAGCCCAACCCGGAAGCGGACGTAATCCATTACGTCCTCCGGCGCGAGCCCGCCTTCAGTGACGGCACGGCCACCCGGACCATCACCAGGGAGCAGGGAACGTCCTACAAGGATCTGGACGTGACCCCTGGCTCAAGCTATGCCTACCAGCTCCAGGCGGTGGACCACGCCCAGAACGCCAGCCCATTTACCCTGCCGGTCCAGGCCAGGGCCGGGATGACCATCACCCCCGTGGACAGCGCCAGCGGCGGGACCGTGAAGTACGAAAACGTCCAGCTGGAGATCCCCCAGGGGGCTTTGCCGCAAAGCACCATGGTGACGGTGGTCACCGTCTCGCCGGAATCCACGCCGCCGGTAAGCAATGCCGCCAACGTCCGGGTGGGGCCGGCCTATAACTTTGCGGTGACCGATTCCCCCGACCAGATCACCAACGGCCAGCAGGTGGA
>JAMCQP010000043.1 GCA_023381695.1 Bacillota bacterium
CCTTACCCCCGCCAGAGCTTCCGTGGGCAGGTCGGCAACCACGATGGCGTGCCGGCCTTTTTCCACCTGCACCTTGTTTTCGCCATACGGGATGAGTCGCTTCAGAATGCCGGCCACGGCTTCGGGATCGGCGTAAACCAGCGGAAAGACTTGAAAGGGTGAGGGAGTCAACGCCTGGCTGGTAGATGGAGTGGTAGCCTGAACCGTCTGAACTGCCTGATCAGTCTGAGCACTCTGAGATGAAACCTTTGTAAACTGGATCAGCACTTCTTTGGCGTCCGGAGAAAGGTAGACCAGGGGGGAAGCCGGTTGAGCCAGAGTCGCCACCACGGTTACCTTCCGGGCCGCCTGATCCTCCCGGACTTCCACCTGCTTGATGAACTCATTGGCCACCGCTGGCGCGGCAAAATCCGGCGCCAAAGCCGCGTCAGGGAATTCAAACAGCAGGTTCTGGGCTGGCGATTGATCGCTTGTTTCCCCAACCCGATCCTGGCGAAGCTGGTAGGTGAGAAGCTTGGTACCTTTGACCACCAACTCGATATGTTCGGCCGTTTCCCGGGCTACTACTTGGGTAACAATCCGTTGTTCCTGAACCGGTTGAATTCCCAACTCCGATTGAATAAATTGGGATAAGTTTGGTTGAGCCGCAACTGGTGCAATATGGGCGGTCACAATGCCCACCATTAGTAAAAACGTGGAAACAATGACGAGAACCAAAAACTTCCTTGTCACTTTTTCTGCTTGTTTCCTTGAGTTGGAAAACAACCTATCCATCTCCCTTACATCCTTGTATTCAGGTTCGGATAGTTAAGTAATCGTCAGAATATATAAAACGCAAAAGGCCCGCTCTCCAATACCCGAAGAGCAGGCCGTCCATCGTCCTCCACCTTCGGTAACTCGGCGATCTTAACCGCACAAACGTGTTTGCCGATTAAACGGCAAAAACCATGTCCGCCCTTGCGATTTTAGACCCGTAGCTTTGCGCCCCCGCTTTTCAGTGGGTTTGCCTTTTCGGAGAAGAACAAATTATATTTTGCTTATACGATGATTACATTTATATTTAAAACCATATTACCATACATGGATAAATTTGTCAACTATGAGCGTAACATCTAATATTTAGAAACAGGGCAAATACGGCTTGAATACGGGCAAGTCGGGGTATGAAATTCCGCCGGGGAGCCACGCTATGGAAGCTGTAAAGGAGTGATAAAATTGTACTTTTCCGGGGAGATCCTCAACAACCCCGCGGAGGGATCCACGCGCGAATGGCTACTCACCAACGGGCTGGGCGGGTTTGCCGCGGGGACGGCTGTCGGCGCCAACACCCGCAGGTATCATGGGCTGCTGGTGGCAGCCTTGCACCCGCCTGTGTCCAGGGTCCTGCTCCTGGCCAAACTTGAGGAGGAGATGGATTACCAGGGCAAGACCCACCGGCTGGCCACGAACTTTTACCACCCGGATACCGTTCACCCGGAAGGGTGCCGGCGCCTGGTGAGTTTCGGCCTCGCTCCCTTCCCGATCTTCACCTTCTTCTGCGGGGGGGCGCTTTTGTCCAGGGAGATCTTCATGGAGCACGGCCGGAACCGGACGATCATCGTCTACCGGGTCTTGCACGCGGAAGAGCCCGTGAAGCTGCGGGCGTACCCGCTGGTCAACTGTCGGGATTACCACGGCATCATCCGCGAGAACGACTGGCCTTTCCGGCAGGAGCTTCGGGCGCAGTCCGGGCATGGTCCCGGCCTGGTGGCGATCCAGGCTTACGCGGGGAGCCCCGTTCTGGCGCTGGCGGTGACCGGGGGAACCTACCAGCCTGCCGGCATGTGGTATCGGAATATGGAGTACCCGGTGGAAAGGGAGCGGGGGCTCGACTTTGTCGAGGACCACTACAATCCCGGATACTTTGAGGTTACACTGGAGGCCGGGGAGGTCTGGGCGGTGTCGGCGGCTCTGGCCGGGGAGCAGGGCGGTTCTTTGCCCGACAGACCCGACGACAGGGCTGCTGGCAACGGATCGGCTTCTGACGGGGAATCTTTTGATGTGGAGACCGCCCTGGAGATCCGGGCGCGGGAGGTGGAAAGGCGGGAAAGGTTGTGGCAAGCGGTGGGAGCCTGGCCACAGAGGGGCGTCGAGATGGCAAAAACTGATCCGAAGGCCTCGTTGACGGCCTCCCCGGCGACCCTCCCGGGGGAGTCCCTCCTGGACTTTGCCAGGCAACTGGTACTGGCCGCGGATGCGTTCATTGTCCGCCGGGAATCCACGGGGGCCAGGAGCATTATCGCGGGATACCCGTGGTTCACCGACTGGGGACGGGACACCATGATCTCCCTGCCGGGGCTCACCCTGGTTACCGGGCGGTTTGACGAGGCGCGGGAGATCCTGCGGACCTTCTCCGGCCGCCGCCGGGACGGGCTTGTCCCCAACAGGTTCACGGACCTGACCGGGGAAGCGGAGTACAACACCGTGGACGCCTCCCTCTGGTTTGTCCAGGCGGTCTACCAATATGCGCGGTACACCGGCGACCGGCGGTTTGTGGAATCGGAGATGCTGCCGGTGATTCGTGAAATCATCGCGGCCTACCAGAAAGGGACGCGCTTTAACATTCATATGGAGGAGGACAGCCTGGTGGCGGCGGGCGAAAGGGGGTTGCAGCTCACCTGGATGGATGCCAAGGTGGGGGACTGGGTGGTCACGCCGCGCGAGGGGAAGGCGGTGGAGATCAACGCCCTCTGGTACAATGCCCTGCGGGTTGCCGCATGGCTGTGCCGCCTTGCCGCGGATGACCAGCTAACGGAAGGCCGGGTGAAAGAATGGGCGCAAGAGTATGAGAAGCTGGCGGAGCACGTCCGGGATGGCTTTCAACGGGAATTCTGGGCGCCGGACCGCGGCTATCTCATCGATGTGGTGACGCCCGGCGGCGGGAAAGATTACACGTTGCGGCCAAACCAGATTTTGGCGGTCAGCCTCCCGTTTTCGCCGTTAAACCCGGGCCAGATGAAGCAGGTGGTGGAGGTAGTCTTCCGGCGGCTGTATACCCCCTTTGGCCTGCGCAGTCTGGCCAGGGAAGAGCCGGCGTACATCGGGCGGTATACGGGCAATCAGGTGTCCAGGGATGCCGCTTACCACCAGGGCACGGTCTGGAGCTGGCTCATCGGGCCGTTCATCACCGCCTTTGTAAGGGTGTATGGGCGTGGTGGCCCGGATCAGACCCAAAGTGTATCAGATGGGTTTCTCACGGCGCAGTCAACTGCCCAGACTACGGCCTATGCTGCAGCTTTAACCATGCTCCGGCCCTTCGAAACCCACCTCCGCGAGGCGGGGCTCGGGACGATCTCCGAGGTCTTCGAGGGGGATGAGCCGTACCTGCCGAAAGGGTGTTTTGCGCAGGCCTGGGGGGTGGCGGAGCTCCTTCGCTGCTATTTGGAGGATGTCCTGGGGGTAAGACCGGATAACTATTATCGTAAGACTGAATAACGAATAACCATGGATAGTGGGATAAAGGCCAATAACTATGCTGGATAAGACGGATGGCCGGGTGGTGATCCTCGGCATAGGCAACATCCTCAAGCAGGATGACGGCGTGGGGGTCCGGGTGGTGGAAGCCATGGCCCGCCTGCCGTTACCTGGCTGGGTCAGGCTTGTCCCGGGCGGGGTTCCGGGGTTGCACCTTTTGGATGAGATCGCCGGAGTCCGGAAGCTGATCGTGATCGACGCGACCAGGGGCGGTTGTGGGGCCGGCACGCTCTATCGGCTGAAGGTGGAGGCTCCCATGCGGGCGGATGCGCCATGGATTTCCGTGGGCGTGTATGGAGTTGGGGTCCCCGCAGTCTCTGATAAGGTAGAGGTTTCCCTGGACGCCGATATGGGAGTAGCAGGTTCGGCCTTCTCCCTGCACGTGTTTGGGTTGGCGGCCCTGTTGCGCCTGGCCCGCCAAACCGGGGCGATGCCGCGGCAAACCGTTCTGATCGGGGTGGAACCCGGCAATCTTGACTGGGGGCTGGAATTGACCCAACCGGTGGCCCGGCAGGTTGACAGGGTAATAAGGTTGGCGCTCGAAGAAGCGAGAGCCTGGCCAGCAGGCGAACCGGCGCAACAATGGAAAAGGGATCCGGAAATTTTCGGCGAATCTTCCGCAACAGAGACCTGAATCAGGGCAAAGACCTCTCAAGGAAGAAGGTAGGCCGATGACCAACGAAAAACTGCGGGATCCGCTGGTGGATCAATTTTTTGAGGCGATCCTCTCGCTTGAGAATACCGAGGAGTGTTACCGGTTCTTTGAGGACGTCGCCACGGTGGCGGAGCTCAAGGCGTTGGCGCAGCGGCTGGAAGTGGCGCGGATGCTGCAAGAAGGGCACACTTACAACGACGTGGTGGCCAGGACCGGCGCCAGCACCGCCACCGTCAGCCGGGTGAAGCGGTGCCTCAACTACGGCGCCGACGGCTACCAGCTTGTCCTGGCCAGATTGCATAAGTGAACGATGCGGATGAATCTTCCGGAGTTCCATATCTACCCGGATCATCCGGATCCGCTCCCGGACTCCGGTGCCCGGAAAACCGCCGCCAGTCCCAGGCCTGCGGGATTTCGCCTAGGTGGGCGATCACTGCGTCGGGCCGGCAGTCTTCCAGGGAAGGTATGTTGTAAGCTTCGCGGCAGAATTCTGCCGCGACGGCGGCGGCAAGGACAGGCGTAAAATCTGGATGGCCGACCCGTTCCCGCGGGGAGAGTTCCAGAAGATGTTCCGGCAGGTTATGGCAGAGCCAGATGGTGGAAAATCCGGCCTGACTGGCGCCGAAGACATCGTGAACCGCTGAGTCGCCCACGTGCAGGACAGGGCTGGATACTGCCCTTGCAGCTCCCGGGGCGGCCTCCCGGCCAGCCCCTTGATCAGCTTCTGGATCAGCATCCCAGACAGCCCGCCGGGCCGCCTTCCGGTCGACCCCCTGACCAGCCTGCCGTGCAGCCAGAGCAGCCAGAAAGATCTCGCGCTGAGGCTTGCCGAATCCGGTCTGCTCGGGTGAGACGAAAACGTCAAAGTAGCGGGCGATGCCCAGCGCCTCCAGAACGGGATACTGGTATTTGCGGTAGCCGTTGGTCACCACGCCGAGGTCGAACTCTTTACCGGATAAGAAGTCGAGAGCTTCCACGGCGTGCGGCCAGAGGCCGATCATTCCTTCCACGCCGCAGAAGTATTCCACCAATTGGTCCACCCGGATGTTTTCCCGGTAACCCAGCCGCCCGGCCACCAGGTTGATGATCCCGTCCCAGTCGTAAGCCTCCACAATATCGCCGGCTCGCATCCGGCCGGCGGCCTCAGAGATGATTCGGTTCAAGACGGCCTGGGAGGCCGCCTCGAAATCCAGCCCATCCCGTTTTTGGACCAGGTAGGCGAGGAGGCGCTGGACCTCCGGAAAGACTCCCTTGCGAAAGGGGTTTTTGATCAACACCCCGTCGAGGTCAAAGGTGATCAGCGTCCGGTGCGTCATTTTCGGTGACCGGTCTGTCATTTTTTGTGCTTGAGGCGACATACGTATGACTCCATTTTTTTACTTTTCCCGGCAGGAAACTTTTGCCTGTTTCACCAATTAATACAATATCAATGATATACCGGTCGAAGGAGGTTTGTCCATGAAAAAATTTAGCAAACTCACCATGGCAGCGTGGCTGGTTCTCCTGCTGACTCTCCTGTTTTCTGCGATCTTGCCGGTGGCGGTGGAGGCCAGGAGCACCAAACCCATCACCATCACCTGGTGGATCAACCCCTGGCGCATCCTGCCGCCCGGCTACCCCGAGGATGCCAAGCTGACCGGCGAGGAGTTCGCCAAATGGATCAGCGGGGAATTCATGAAGCTTTACCCGAACGTCACGGTCAAGTACGAGATTATCACCAACCAGGGAATGGAGCAGAAGATTGCGGCGGCGATCCTGGCCGGCAATCCTCCCGATGTCTTCCGCCCGCTGGCGCTGAGATCCATCTGGGCGAAGCAGGGCCTTCTGGAGCCTATTGACAACTATCTGTCCGACGAAGACCGGAAGGACTACTACGATTACGCCCTGAATGTGGGCAAGATCGACGGCCATTATTACATGTTTCCGTGGAACAACAGCAACAACGGCATGGGATCCACCTTGTTGGCCAATCCCGCCATCTTCAAGGAACGCGGCGTGACCTTGCCGCCGCTGCCGGATCGGGGTTGGACCGTCGACGAATTCCTGGCGGCCGCCAAAAAGCTGACTTTTGATAGAGACGGGGACGGCAAGATCGATGTTTACGCCCTCAGCTTTCCGTCCAAGGATCTATATGTGATGATGGGGTGGATGAGCCTCTTCGGCGCCCGCCTGACAAATGCCGGGGAGACCGAATTTACCTTGAACAGCCCGGAGGGCGTCAAGGCCCTGCAGTTTATCGTGGATCTGGTCTACAAGTACAAGGTGGCGCCGGAAGGCGGGGAGGGCATGGGCATCTACGATTCCATCAACCTCTTCCACCAGAAGAAGACCGCTCTTGGCTACGGCGGGCCGTACGAGATCGGCAGGATTGACCGTTATGTTACGGAGGGCAAGCTCAAGGAGGCGTTCCCCGTCAAGATTGTCCAGTACCCGCACGATCCCAGGGTCGGCCCGTTTGCGTATCATACCAGCGGGGGATTCATCGTCTTCAAGCAAAATGACCCGGAGAAGCGGGAGATGGCGCTCAAGTTCGCGGACTTTGTCACCAACCGGGAGAATACCCGGTTGCTCAAGAGCCTCCTGTACATCACGGCGCGCAAGTCGGTGAACAAGGACCTCTACAAGGGCAGCCCGTTTGAAGAGGATGTGCAGGTCTACGTCCGGGCCCTGGACCACGGCATTCGCTACCTCGGTTCATCGGATCTGGACACCCAGCCCATCGAAAAGCACCTGGAGGCGATGTTCCAGGCGGCGCTGAGCCGGACCAAGACGCCCAAACAGGCGCTGGACGACTTTGTCCGCGAGGCCAACCGGATCGTGTTCAAGAAGTAGTGGTTAAGAAGGGGTTCCAGAAATAGCAAGTTGCCGGACCAAATTTTCGGTTGTAATGTAAGATATAGCGATATAGCGATATAGCGAGGGGAAAAGATCATGGCGGCATTCTGGCAACGTCTTTGGAAGGATCGCTGGGCGTACTTTTTTCTGGCTCCGAGCCTGCTGCTCTTTCTGGTCTTCTTTTTGGGCCCGGTGCTCTGGTCCGCCTACCTGAGTTTTCTGGACTACCAGGTCTTCAGCACCCGGTGGGTGGGGCTGGAAAACTACCGGCGGCTGGCGGCGGATCCCGTCTTTTGGCTGGCGCTGCGAAACACGTTTCTCTATACTCTGGGCGTGGTGCCGCTCTGGTTGCTCAAGGCGTTGATCGTCGCGGCCCTGATCTTTCCCTTCGCCAGGCCGATTCAGACTTTCTTCAAGTCCGCTTTTTACCTGCCGCACGTGACATCGGCGGTGATCATCTCGCTGATCTGGCTGTGGATCTTCAACCCGCCTTTTGGCCTTTTAAATTACCTGCTCTCCATGGTGGGACTGCCGAAGGTAGCCTGGCTCGGCGACACCCGGACGGCCCTGGCCTCGCTGATCCTCATGCAGGTGATCATGGGCGGGGGCTCTACCATTGTGATGATTACCGCGGCCATGGGCAGCATCCCCGCGCACCTCTTCGAGGCGGCGTATCTGGACGGGGCGACCAGGGTCCAGGCCTTCCTGTGGGTGACGGTGCCCCTGCTGCGGCCGACGCTGCTGTACCTGGTGGTGATGGGGACGATCTCCAGCTTCCAGGTCTTCACCAACATCTATCTGATGACCGAGGGCGGCCCGCAGTTTGCCACCATGACCATCGTCTACCTGATCTACGACACCGCCTTCAAGCAGTTTCAGTTTGGGCCGGCCTCGGCCCTGGGCGTGGTGCTCTTTCTGGTCATCTTCGCCTTTGCGCTCGTGCAGTACCGCTTCCTGGGATCGGAGGTGGAATACTGATGGAGCGGAGAGGGGTCATCGAACAACAAGAAGATCAGGGGCGGAAAAGGACGCCATGGCGCCTTCCAGGTACCCTGCGTATCCCGGGACGCTTTGCGGCTACACCAGGGCAAGTGGCAGCGATCGCCGTCTTGATCGGGGCGGCGCTTCTGTCCTTTTTGCCTCTCTACTGGATGGTGATCACGGCGTTGCAGCAGCCGACCCTCACCGTGCAATTGCCGCCCGAGTGGTTCCCGAAGGCGCCCACCTGGCAAAACTTTGCGGAACTCTTCGGACGGCCGCTGCTCGGCCGGTGGACCCTAAACAGCCTGATTGTGGCCGGTGGGATCACTTTGGCCCAACTCTTTTTCAGCACCATGGCGGGTTACGCCTTTGCCAAGAAACGCTTTCTGGGAAGAGGTTTTCTCTTCTGGCTCTACATCGGGTCGATGATGGTTCCCGCTCAGGTAACGCTAATTCCCCTGTACATCCTGATGTCCAGGCTCCACCTGATCAGCACCTACTGGGGGCTGATGCTACCATCGATTGCGGGGCCGTTCGGGGTCTTCCTCATGAAACAGTTCATGCAGAGCCTGCCGTCGGAATTGATCGACGCCGGGAGGATCGACGGCTGTTCGGAGTGGGGGATTTACGCCAGGATCATCTTGCCGCTGGCCAAGCCGGCCATGGCCGTACTGGGCATCTTCACCTTCGTGGGGGAGTGGAATGAGTTCCTCTGGCCGCTGGTAATCACCAACACTTCCGAGATGCGCACCCTCCAGGTAGGCCTGGCCCTGTTGCAGGATGAGATGCCGATGGCCTGGGGGGTGATCATGGCCGGCGCCACCTACGCGGCGATCCCGATGGTGATCGTGTTTTTGTCCTTCCAGAGGTACTTCCTGAAGGGCCTCACGGTGGGGGCGTTGAAGGGGTAGGTGGGTTAAAGAGGATTCGCATAGCTTCGCAGTCTGGCAAACTGGTAGCTACCTTTCGACAGTGTAGCCCAGTTCACGTGCGACCATTCCAAATAGAAAAACTACCCTCTGCTCATTTTTTGGAGCGTGTTGCAGTCCCCGGAAGTCAAGGAGGGGACCATATTGCCGTCCGCCTTTTGAAGCCAATGTGGTTTCGGAAGAATTTCTGTGGGCTACTTTCTGGCTGGAAGAGTCTGAAATGTGGATTGGCATGTTATCTGGTAGATTTGGATGTTGGACTAATTCCCAGCGTTCTTGCCAAGGGGATTCTTTTTGTTCCGCAAAAATCCTTCCGTTTACTTCAAGATTGTTAGAAACTCATTTCCAGTATATAATAATAATGAGCAATCGGGTTTTGGAGGAATTTATAATGCCAGTAATTTCCGAGTTCTATGGAATAAAAATCATGATGTATTGGAACGAGCATATGCCTCCGCACTTTCATGCGGAATATGGCGGTCAGAAGATTTTGGTAGATATTGTTAGTGGAACGATATTAAGAGGGCTTTTCCCCTTTAAACAGTTAAAACTCGTGTTGGCATGGTGTGAAATTCATAGAGACGACTTACTTGAAAACTGGAGAAGATCCGCAGAACAGTTGACCTTGAATAAAATTGAGCCTTTGATGTGAGGTGGGAATATGTTTCACCAGGTAATACAAGTCTATCCGACTGATGACTACAAAGTTTATATCTATTTTGTGGATGGTAGAGTCAAGCTTTTTGACGCTAAAGAATTGGTAACCCAGGGGGTATTTAGGCAGATCAGAGATATCGAGAAGTTTAAGAATTCATGCACGGTACTGAATGATACCCTGGCCTGGGATATCTCGGGGAAATTTGATCCTTCTAATTGTCTTGACCTTGATCCCGAGGAACTATACGACTCTTGTCCTGAAGTTGAAGAACCAAAGATTTTCCCCAAGGAAAACGTTCCTTAATCGACCATAACCATTATTCAACGGTTGGCTTATGCGACTTGGGCAGGGAGGCCTTGCTCAAGATTGTAAATTTCAAAGATCACCCCGGAAGATTTCTGGGGTGATCTTTCGCACTTCCACTGTTGTGTTCAAGTTTCCGTTGACAGCCTGGGGAGGTCCGTGGTATTATGGAGTCACACGTTCTTTATTTACCATATTACCGCATTACCGCTTTAACGCGATAAACAAACGAGGTATCGTAAAATGGGGGAGAAAAAATGCGCTATCTGACCATTGCATTGCCCAAAGGAAGGCTTCTGGAGCCGATCCTCAAAATATTTGCGGAGGCGGGCGTCACGGCCGAGGGAGTGAGCGAAGACTCCCGCTGCCTGGTCTTCACCCGGGAAGAGCTGGGGATCCGGTTCGTCCTGGCCAAACCGGCGGATATTCCCACATATGTGGAATACGGGGCGGCGGATCTGGGGGTGGTGGGCAAGGACGTCCTCCTGGAGGCCGGCAAGGATCTACCGGAGCTGCTGGACCTGGGAGTGGGAGGCTGCCGGATTGTAGCCGCCGTGCCTGCCGGCAGCGGGGTTACCGATGTGACCCAGCTTGAGACCGGCAGCCGGATTGCCACCAAGTTCCCCCGGATTGCCAGGAGCTACTTCAACCAGCGCGGCCTGCGGGTGGAGATCGTGAAGTTGAACGGTTCCATTGAACTGGCGCCAGGGGTCGGCCTGGCCGAGGCCATCGTGGATCTGGTGGACACCGGCCGGACTCTGCGGGAAAACGGCCTGGTGGCGGTCAACAACATCGCCTACGTGACCACCCGGCTGGTGGTCAACCGTAGCAGTTACAAGGAGGAACATGAACGCATCGCCGGGATTGTGGGCCGGTTGCGGGCTGTCAGCCCCGTTTCGCAGGCAGCGAGACAGCCGGCGGCGACCCCGGCCTCTGTGGCCCAGGCGGCCTCAATGGGCCCGTCGCAGGTAACCCGGTTGGCCCCTGCGGCCCCGGCGGCCCAGGGGGCTCCTGTGACCCCGGTGTCCCAAATGGCGCAAAAGGCGGTGGGAGCCAATGCCTGAGCTTTTCCGGATCTTCCTGGCCGGGCAGGATGACGTGGCCATTTCCCGCCTGCTCGACCGCCGCCTGGGAGGATCCACCGCCGATGAGAAGAGCCGGGCCAGCGGGGCTTCACTGCGGGAGAAGACCATGGCCACCGTCCGGGAGGTGGTGGAGGCGGTGCGCCTTGACGGGGATCGAGCCTTGCTTCGTTTTACCGCCCGGTTTGATGGGGTGCAACTGAAATCCGAAAATCTGCGAGTCTCCCCTGAAGAGATCGATGCAGCCTGGCGGGGCGCGGACCCCGCCTTTTTGGATGCCCTGCGGCTGGCAAAGGAGCGGATTGAACGGTTTCACCGCCGGCAATTGAGGAGCTCCTGGTTTGCTGCCGAGGAGGACGGGACGATCCTGGGCCAGCAATATACTCCCTTGAGGCGCGTGGGCGTCTACACGCCAGGGGGGACCGCCGCCTACCCCTCATCCGTGCTGATGAATGTGATTCCGGCCCAGGTGGCCGGGGTCGAGGAGATCTGCCTGGTGACGCCTCCCGGCGGGGATGGCCGGGTTAACCCCGCCGTACTGGCCGCGGCGCGCGAGGTTGGAGTAGACGAAATCTACCGGGTGGGCGGGGCGCAGGCGGTGGCCGCCCTGGCCTTCGGCACCAGGTCCATCCCGAGGGTGGACAAGATCGTGGGGCCCGGCAACCTCTACGTGGCCCTGGCCAAGCGCCTGGTCTTCGGCGAGGTCGGAATCGACATGCTGGCCGGCCCCAGCGAGATCGCGATCATTGCCGATGCCACCGCTCGGGCGGGCTATGTGGCGGCCGATCTCCTCTCGCAGGCGGAACATGACCCGCAGGCCGCCGCGATCCTGATCACCACCTCCCGGAAATTGGCGGAAGAGGTGGGGGCCGAACTTCTCCGGCAGCTGGCCGTTCTTCCCCGGCGGGAGAAGGCCGAGCAGGCTGTCCGGGGGGCGGGCGGCTGCATTGTGGTGAACTCCGTCGCGGAGGCGGTGGAACTCGCGAACCGGTGCGCGCCCGAGCACCTGGAACTGATGGTGGCCGAGCCGTTTACCTGGCTGGGCCGGATCCGCAACGCCGGGGCGATCTTTTTGGGTCCGATGGCGCCGGAACCCATCGGCGACTACGTGGCCGGGACCAATCACGTGCTGCCCACCAACGCCACGGCGTGGTTCGCCTCCGGGCTGGGCGTGGAGGATTTCCTGAAGAGAACCAGCGTCATAGCCACCACCAGCGAGGCGATCCGGCGACTGGGACCCGCGGCGATCCGCCTGGCGGAGGAGGAGGGGCTCGACGCCCACGCCCGGGCGGTCAAAGTACGGCTTGATGGCATGGAATAAAATGGAAGTACGGTAAATAGATTAACTTTCTGGAGGAGGAAGGTAATTTTGGCAGGCGCGGCGAATCTGGAAAACACGGCGTCTGAAAGCGCGGCAAAGGACGATAAAGGCCAGCGTTTCGGCCGGATTCATAGAAAGACCACGGAAACCGAGATCAGGGTTGAACTCGCGCTGGATGGCACAGGACGGGCCGAGATTTCCACCGGGATCGGTTTTTTCGATCATATGCTGGTGCAGTTGGCCAGGCATGGCCTTTTTGACCTGACGGTTTTGGCCAGGGGCGATCTGGCCGTGGACGGCCATCACCTGGTGGAGGACACGGGGATCTGCCTGGGCAAGGCTTTCTCCGACGCGCTGGGGCAACGGGCCGGCATCCGCCGGTTCGCCACGGCCTGGATCCCGATGGATGACGCTCTGGCCATGGCCAGCCTGGACATCAGCGGGCGCCCTTACCTGGCGTTTGCGGCGGAATTTCCGCAGGAGCGGGCCGGGGAATTTGAGGCGGCGCTGGTGGAGGAGTTCTTCCGGGGGTTCGCGCACCACGCGGGGATTACCCTGCATCTCCAGCTTTGTACCGGCCGGAACACTCACCACATGATCGAGGCGCTCTTCAAGGCGGTGGCCCGGGCTCTGGACGAGGCATCCACCCTGGAGCCAAGGCGAGGCGGGGCGATCCCGTCCACCAAGGGAAGCCTGCTGGAGAACGCCGGGAACGCGGAGAACACAGCGAACATAGAGAGTGCGGAGAGCGCGGAGAACGCAGGTGGTTTACCGTGGGCGTGATCGCCATCATTGATTACGGGGCCGGCAACCTGCGCAGCGTGGAGAAGGCCCTGGCCAGGGTTGGATCCCGGGGTCTGGTTACCAGCCGTCCCGAGGAGATCCTGGCGGCGGACGCGGTGATTCTTCCCGGCGTGGGGGCTTTTGCGGCCTGCATGGCCGGGTTGCGGGAGCGCGGCCTGGCGCCGGTTATTTCGGATGTAATCCGTTCCGGAAGACCGTTTCTGGGAATCTGCCTGGGCTTGCAACTGCTTTTTACCGAGAGCGAGGAAGGCGCCCAACCTGGCGAAAAAGGGGCGGGACCCGAGATCTGGTTGTCTGAACGTTCCGGTATGGTTTTCCCAAAGGGCCTGGGCATCTTGCCCGGCCGCGTGGCCCGTTTTCCCGCCGGCAGGAAGGTCCCCCAGATCGGGTGGAACCAGGTTGCCCTGCGAAAGCCGGATCCGCTCTTCGATGGAATACCCGATCGATCCTTTTTTTATTTCGTCCACTCCTACTACGCCATCCCGGAGGATCCGGGGGTGCTTTCCGGCGCCAGCGATTACGGCGTGGAATTCGCGGCGGCGATCCACAGGGACAACCTGTTTGCCGTCCAGTTTCACCCCGAAAAGAGCGGCAAACACGGGCTGCGCCTGCTGGAAAACTTCGCCCGGCTGGCGCGGCATGAGCCCAGGGAGGGGCAAGGTGGCGCACCGGCTAAGGATGGCCAGGGTGCGCTACATGAGTCCAGGGAGGGGCGAGGTGGCGCACCGGCCAGGGATGGCCAGGGTGCGCTACATGAGTCCAGGGAGGGGCGAGGTGGCGCACCGGCTAAGGATGGCCAGGGTGCGCTAAAGGCGGGTGGGCGATAGATGGCTTTTCAGGAAGATTTTCTGGTCATCCCCGCCATCGACATCCGCCAGGGAAGGTGTGTGCGGTTGACCCAGGGTTTGCCCGGAAACGAGAAGGTCTACGACGGCGATCCGGTGGCCGTGGCGCAACGTTGGGAGGCCGCCGGGGCCCGCCGGTTGCATGTGGTGGATCTGGACGGGGCCTTCGGGGGGCGGCAGGTAAACCATCGGGTGATCGCCCGGATCGCCCGGTCGGTGGGGATTCCCATCCAGGTGGGTGGGGGCCTGCGGGATCTGGCTGCCATTGAGGAAGCCCTCGACTATGCGGCGAAGGCCATCCTGGGCACGGTGGCCGTCAAGGCGCCCCAGGTGGTGGAAAAGGCTTGCCGGCGCTATCCCGGCCGGATCCTGGCGGGGATTGACGCCCGGGCGGGGCAGGTGGCCACGGAGGGCTGGGCGGAAGGTTCCAGCCGGACCGCCGTCGCACTGGCGCTGGGCATGAAGGAGCTTGGCGTGGACGAGGTTGTCCTGACGGATATCGCCAGGGATGGAATGTTGTGCGGGCTCGACCCGGAAGCGTTCCGGGGTTTTGCAGAGCAGACCGGCATGAAAGTGATCGCTTCGGGCGGGGTGGCCTCGCTGGCCGACATCAAAGCCGTGTCCCGGCTCGCCCGCTCCGGCGTGGTGGGAGTGATCGTCGGCAAGGCGCTTTACGAGGGCAAGTTGGATCTGAAAGAGGCGATGGCGCTGTGCTTGCCAAACGCATAATTCCCTGCCTGGACGTGAAGGACGGCAGGGTGGTCAAGGGAACAAATTTTGTGGGGCTCAGGGATGCCGGAGATCCGGTGGAACTGGCGGCCCGTTACGATGAGGCCGGCGCCGACGAGCTGGTTTTTCTGGACATCACCGCTTCCGTGGAACGGCGCGGGACCTTGCTGGACCTGGTGGCGCATACCGCGGAAGAGGTCTTCATTCCATTTACCGTCGGAGGCGGGATCGGGTCCGTGGAGGAGATCCGCGAGATTCTGAAAGCGGGGGCCGATAAGGTTTCCATCAATTCCGCCGCGGTGCGGCGGCCGGAGCTCATCCGGGAAGCCGCCCGGCAATTCGGCAGCCAGTGCGTGGTGGTGGCGATTGACGCACGCCGTAAGAAGGCTCCCCGGCAGGACGGCCCTGGCCAACAGCGGCGCAGTCTGGAACAGGATACAGAAGATCCAGGGGCGGAACACACCCCAGGTCAGGCCGCCGGGTGGGAAGTTTACATAAACGGCGGCCTGACGCCGGCGGGCCTGGATGTGCTGGACTGGGCCAGGAGAGCCGTCGAGCTCGGGGCGGGGGAGATCCTGCTCACCAGCATGGATGCCGACGGCACCAGGGGCGGTTACGACAACGAATTGAACCGCGCGGTCTCGGAAGCGGTGGGGGTACCGGTGATCGCCTCCGGCGGCGCCGGCGGCCCGCAAGATCTGGCGGACGCTTTCACGATTGGCCAGGCCGACGCCGTGTTGGCCGCGTCGATATTTCATTATAGAGAATATACCATCAGAGATGTGAAGGAATACCTGCGGGAGCAAGGTATTCCCGTGCGCATCTAGATGCGCATATAGAGAGGGATTTCCCCGTGCATCTGGAGAGAATCCCTGCTTATTCGGGAGGTCCGTCGCGTGTCGAGGCTGCCTTTGAAGCATGATCGTGAACTGCTTGATAAACTTAAATTTGATCAAAACGGGCTGATTCCCGCAGTGGTGCAGGAGGCCGGCACGGGCGCCGTGCTGATGGTGGCCTACATGAACCGGGTTTCGCTGGAGAAGACCCTTGAAACGGGCAAAACCTGGTTCTGGAGCCGCAGCCGGGGCGAACTCTGGCCCAAGGGGGCCACCTCCGGCAATTACCAGCTTGTGAAGGCGATCACCGCCGACTGCGACTGCGATGCCCTGCTTATAGAAGTGGTGCAGGAAGGGGGTGGCGCTTGCCACACAGGCGCGAAGAGCTGTTTCCACAACGACCTGGTGGCGGCGGGGGCGGCAAGGCCAGTGGGAACATGGGAGAGGATTCGTCAGGATGCCGGCCCGGAGTCCCATACAGACGCCGGGAGTGGTTCCGATCCCGCGCTCGGGATTCTCAGGGAACTTTACGCCATGGTTCTGGCAAAAAAAGTAAATCCTGGAAAGGATTCCTATACAGGTTACCTGTTGGAGCAGGGGATGGACAAAATCCTGAAAAAATTGGGTGAAGAAACGGCGGAGGTAATCATCGCGGCCAAGAACGGGAGCCGTTCGGAAGTCACCTATGAACTGGCGGACCTCTTCTATCACATTTGCGTGCTTTTGGGCAACATGGACCTGGATCCGGAGTATATTGTCAATGAGTTGAAGAGACGGCGCGGTAAGCCTGAATAATTTGGGTTTCCCCCTCATAAGATTTCAAATGCATCACATTTGACAACGGGGTGGAAAAATGTTAAGCAGCGCAAGCGAACTGTCGATAAACACAACCGAGAAGAATAGAAAACCAGGTAGGGTCGATGATATGCTGCAAAAGATCAATGTTCTAAGACGCGTACGGTTCGGCATGCCGGTGCTGATTTTTGCGTGGGTTTTTGTGAGCGTTTTCGCCGGTGTTTTGGATGAAACGGGACAGGCGGCGCCGCCGCGGGTTTCGGCGTCGGCTTTCGTGCTCATGGATGCCGACAGCGGCAAGGTTCTGGCCGCGAGGAATCCCTATGAGCGGCGCGCACCCGCCAGCCTGACCAAGATCATGACGGCGCTGGTCGCCCTGGAAAACGCCTCGCTGGACGAGACAGTGTCCGTGAGTTCCAGGGCGGCGCGGATGGGCGGTTCCACCCTGGGGGTGCGGGCCGGTGAACGGGTCGAACTGTGGAAGATCATGTACGGGATGCTCTTCCGCTCGGGCAATGACGCCGCGTTGGCCATCGCCGAGAGCATCGGCGGCTCGCAGGCCCGGTTCGCGCAGTTGATGAATGAAAAGGCCCGGAAGCTCGGCGCCTACAACTCCAGTTTCATGAACCCGCACGGGCTGCCCCAGGCGGGCCATTACTCCACCGCCTATGATATGGCGATCATCACCCGGGCTGCGATGCAGAACGAGGTCTTCGCCAAGATTGTGGGCCGCACCGAGCGCAGCGTGATCTGGAACAACGACGAGCGGGGGATTGTGAACATCAACAAGTTCCTGACCCAGTATTCCGGCGCCACCGGGGTCAAGACCGGTTATACGTCGGTGGCGGGTTACTGTCTGGCGGCTTCGGCGACCAGGGACGGGCGGAACCTGATTGCCATCCTTCTCAACGACCGGAGCAGCGATTCCCGCTGGTACGACGCCGCCCGGCTCATGGACTACGGCTTCCAGAATTATCAGGTGCTGGTTTCGGCGCCGCCGAGCCTTCACAATGTCTACACCGTGCGGTCCGGCGAGACCCTCTGGGATATCGCGGACCGCCTGGGAGTGTCCGTGGCGAGCCTGATCCGGCAGAACAGCCTGCGGGATCCCGATTCCATCTACCCGGGGCAGAAGTTGTACCTGCCATAAGGGTTGATGAGAATCTTGCGCAGGAATTCCTGGATCAGGAAAATATAACTCAAGAATTCAGGAGTGCACGAGGCTTAAAAAGCCTGAAAGATCTTTATCGGTGCCGGCGGGTGGCCTTTCCGCCGGCACCGATCTTTTAACAATATTTAACAAAAGAAGGAAGCCGGGGGGTAGCTCAAGAATTACAAAGATTGGGCTGGTGGGAGAAGATGCTCACACGCACCGGCCTTGATCAAGAAAGGGGTGTGCTCATGGATGAACAGGTGGAATTAGGGCTGGCGCGCGCCAGGGAGGCAGGCGCCAGTTATGTTGATGTACGGATTGTGCGCCGGGAGCGGGAAACCATTGAGGTCAAAAATGGCGCCGTCGACAATGTGTCGTCGGTGGACACCCAGGGGGTCGGGATCCGGGTTATAGCGGAAGGAGCCTGGGGCTTTGCCAGCAGCGCCAGGCTGGACAAACAGGAGATCCTGCGCGTGGCGGAGCAGGCGGTGAGGGTGGCCAGGGCCAGCGCGACCACCAAAAAGAAGGGCCGGGAGGTAACCCTGAGCCCGGTCAAGCCCGTACGGGCCGAACACCATTCCCCCTGCGAAAAGGATCCTTTCGCCATCGGCCTGGAAAAGAAGGTGGCGCTGCTTCTCTCCGCCGACCGGCTGATGCGCCAGACGCCGGAGGTCAGGGTCACCCAGGGGAC
>JAMCQP010000063.1 GCA_023381695.1 Bacillota bacterium
CCGGCATTGTGGTCTGGCGTAGCGATAATCTGCCCTTCGGCGGAAAGATTGAGCAGGACAAAGAATACGCCTTTGCCGAGGCTCATGGCTTTACCGGTAAAGAGTGGGATGAGGATTCAGGACTGTATTACTTCAACGCCAGGTGGTATGACCCGGATCTGGGCAGGTTTGTGACGGAGGATTCGATGGTCGATCCGAACAATCCGAATTTGTACGTTTACGGGGCTAACAACCCGCTGAGATTTACAGATCCGACAGGGCATTGGAATGAAGAATCTGTTTGGAACAAACCATGGACATGGTTTTATAGCCCTAACGTCAGCCTAAAGAATACAGTTAATGGAGTCCAGGGAGACCAAAAAGTCATTAAAGGCCAGGGCTATCTTTCAATAATGGGCTTCCCCATTGGCGACTTTGGGCCGAATAAAAAGGGCGTTGATGCTCAGATGGGCTCAAGAACCAAGGCCGCTACCAAAGCATTCCAAAAAATGGTGGGGCTGGAGCCAACAGGGGAGCTTGATGATACTACATTGTCGCTAATGAGTTTAATGGCCAACCTGGAATATACTGAGCGCGATCTTGCCAAATTAGCGAGTCAACGAGGGCTTAATTTCGAAATCTCCTCTGATTCTACTCGGGCTGATTTTGTGAATGCAGTTTATTACAATGCAATATTGGACGAGGAGAAGACGGGTGTTCCAGCAGCAATAACCACAGCCCAAACTATATTGGAAACGGGATATGGCAAATTTGTACCAACTGATATCAATACCAGCCAATACAGCTATAATTTGTTCGGAATAAAAGCCGACGATGGCCCAGGGCCTGCTGGCCAAGTCTGGGATTGGACCCAAGAGCAGGATCAATTTACTCACGAATATAAAACAATTCTCGACAAATTTAAGGCTTACCATAATTTCGGAGAATCGATCCCTGGGCATAGTAGTTGGTTGCAGGCTCAGTCTGGGTATAAGAAGCTGTTTACTACAAATGATCCAATAGAATGGGCAAAGGGTTTGAAAGCAGCAGGATATGCAACAGAAGAAAAGTATGACATCTTTTTGATTAACATAATGAGGTTAGAAGGGTTAAAATAGAAAAGGAGGGAAATTATATGAAAACCACGAAAGTAAAAAGCGGTTATATTATTTTGACTGCAATTTTGCTAATAATGTTGCCCTTGTTATACGTAACGAGATTTATGGCAAATGAAACAGATATATCTAGGCCACTACAAAATGGGCAAACCAAAAACGCAACAGAAGACACAGGTGAACCCAATGTGATTCCGTTGGAAGTTAGCATGACAGTTGAACGTTTCATCAAATCTATAAAAGATAATGACTACTCCACCTTTGAAGAACTAGTAAGTCCTGCGGGATTAACAATAATAAGAAACTTCCTTACGGGGTATGGTGCTCGTGGCAAAAATATTCGCCATAATTATTCCAAAGCAGAGATCCCGCAAAATCTACAATTTCCCGTTGAGGGGGAAATTCCAGTCGATCTAAAGCAACTTTTCAATGGTACGATGGAAAGTGATGCCAAAAACATTCCGGGTAAACTTCTGAGGGATATCCAATTTGGCTTTAAAAATAATGAGAATTCCTATCCCGAACCGCCAACTCCTACAATAAGGGAGGTTTGCGGGAAAATACGTTCAAGTGAACGCGAAAATGATTCCGGTCCAAGGATCTTCATTCTAGGGGAAAAAGAATTTGCTTTAACAGAATCTATGATATACGAGGGTTTGGCGGTAGGAACATGGGCGGTTTTTGAAAAAACGGATGATAGGCATTTACTTCGGGCGATTATTGATTTTAGGTATTAGGTAATTACGCGGTAAGAGAGAATACTTAATGAAGATAAGAAAAATGAGCCGGTTTTTAATACTTCAACGCCAGATGGTACGACAGTGAATTAGGCCGGTTCATCACCGAGGATTCGGTGGTCGATCCGAACAATCCGAACTTGTACGTTTATGGGGCAAACAACCCGCTGAGATTTACAGATCCGACGGGGCATTGGAATGAGGATTCGTCCTTGTGGGATCCCAAGAGTTGATTCCACTGCAAAAACCCCCCCCCGAACTCCTGGGAAAATTGCCCAAGCAAGGAGGAAAGTAGATCCAGGTAGCGAATTATTATATAGATACCAAGAGCAATATGACGATATTGCAATGTATTTAGATTGTTTGGGGGTTAGCGCATGTTCAAGGAGAATAATGCCCATCTTCAAGAGGAGATGTTTAACAGTTACTCTTCGCTGCACCCCAAAATACAAAAGCGGCTGAAGAAAACCTGGGCTCCCATCTTCTATGAGCATGTGTTTTGCCAGATCGATGAAACACTATTTGCCCCCTTGTACTCCCTGGATAACGGTCGTCCCAACTTTCCCGTCAATATCTTGCTCTCCCTGGAGTTCATCAAGCATCTGAAAGACTATACCGATGAAGAGCTTATCGAGCAGTTCTACTATAACTATCAGATCATGTATGCCTTGGGCCTGCGCAACCTGGGCCAACTCTATCTGGCCCTGCGTACTTTTTACGAGTTTCGCGAGCGGGTGTATCGATACGCCGTGGAAAGCCTCGGAAAAGACGACCTGATCTTTGCGCAGTTCGAAAAGCTCACCGCGCACTTCCTGGAGGTGGCCCAGATCAACACCAAGGAGCAGCGGATGGACTCCACGCAAGTCAGGGCCAACATCAAGCGAGCTGGCCGGTTATCGCTGGCCTACGATGTGTTGGAACACGCCGTAAAAGCCTGCCCTTTGGAGATTCTTCCCGAGGAGCTCAAACGCCTGCGGGAACCGGAGTACCGAACCGAAGTCCTATATCGCTCGAAAGGGAACCAGGCCCAAAGCCGGCTGCAAGAGGTGCTCAACCTGGGAGCGCAACTTTTGGAGATTACCGCCTCTTCCCCGAGCCTCCTGGCCGCAAACGCCATCGGCCTTTTGGAGCGGTTTTTACAAGAGCAAGCCACTTTGGACCACGAGCAACACACCTGGATCGCCAAAGCGTACAAGGACATTGCACCAAGTTCCCTGCAGTCGGCCCATGACCCGGATGCCACCTATCGCAAAAAAGCGGGTCAAGGGCAGGCCGGGTATGTGGCCAATCTCGCCGAAACCTGTGCCGAGGAGAACCCGGTCCAGTTCATTAGCGATTACACCCTCGAAAAAAACAACGTGAGCGATCCGCAAATGCGCCAAGAGCGCCTCCCGGTAATCCGGGAGAAGATGGCCGTCACCGACCTTTACACCGATGGCGCCTATTACAGCCCGGAGGTTGAGGAACAAGCACCCGGGATCACCATGCACTACACGAACATGTCCGGAAGCAAACCGGCTCCCGAAAAACTCCCGTGGACGGCGTTTGGGATTTTAGACCAGCAAATCATCGTCTCTTGCCCCAACAGCCAACATCCCGCGCACAGTTACTTTGATAAACAGGGTAAAACGCTCTCGGCGTACTTTGACCTCCATCTCTGCCAGCAGTGTCCCATGCGGGAGGCTTGCCCGGTCAAGTTCCAGAAAAAGAGCGCCGTTTTGCGCGTCAGCCAAAAAGCCGTGTCCAGGCCCATTGTCGTGGAAGGGCTCATCCACAATAATTGCAACCCGCCGAAGTGCTTGAAAGGAATATCTTGCATATGGATCAAAGTAACCATCGATAGTCCCACCATACCAATCACCAGCCTTGCCGAATCTTCCTATATGTAACGTCATAAATTATTGCGCATTATTAGCTGTTGTGGTATACTGGGAGCAGCAAAGTATAGGAGGTGCTCCCGGTGCGACGAAAAGAGATCCCGGATGTGGAGACATTCATTGCTGCCCTTCAGGATGAGATCTCTCGAACTCGGGAAGGGCGGTACTATCACAGACTTCATGTCGTTCTTCACGTTCTTAAAGGTGCGGGTTCTTACGAAGCCGCAAGTATCTATGGAGACTCGCCAAGAAGCGTTCAAAACTGGATTCGCCAACTGCTCAACCATGGGCTTGCTGGGTTGCGGGAGGGAGAGCGGCCGGGTCGCCCTCGCCGCCTGGGGCAGCAAGACGAGGAGAAGTTGCGAAGTGAATTACTGCGTTCTCCAAGAGAATTAGGGTACGACCAAAACCTATGGGATGGAGTGCTTCTGTCCCACCACCTGCAACAGTGTTATGGCATTTCTCTCAAAGTGCGGCAATGTCAGCGACTGTTTCACCAGCTTGGCTTTACCTTGCAAAGACCTCGTCGGCAGGCCAAAGAGGCCGACGCAATTCAGCAAGCGGAGTTTAAAAAAACTTCTCCGAATGGATGAAGGATCCGAATATACAGCTCTGGTGTCAAGACGAAGTCCATTTCCTCAACAAAGAGGATTGGGTCAACGGGATCAAGGTCTGGCTAAGGAATTTTTCGTTCCGGCTGTTCAACGCGTGGATTTTGGTATATAATATTGGTGGGAATATCCCACATTTATGAGGTGAAAACATGAGCGATACAACTTATCCAACCTCTCGGACACTTGGACGGGTTCAAGGCAATAAGTTAGGTACAAGGAAGCAGGCGAAGCGCACCACCCCCTCGGGAACTGTGATTACCGTGAAAGTTGATTCTAAAGGCCGTTTATTAATCCCCAAGTCCATCAGGGAGAAACTGAAAATGACGACTGGAGATGTCTGCTTTTTGACCTTGGATCAAGCCCTGGGGATCTTGAGCGTAGCTAAAGCCGAGAACCCTTTTGACGGGCTTGCCCGACATGCAATTAGAGAATATCGTGCGGGCCAAACCAAGAGCCTGCGGCAGTACGTCAAAGAACGGGGCGTCGAGATAAACAAAGATGAATGAGAGGTTTGAAGTACGTCTAACCCAAAGGGCCGAGAAAGACCTTGACCGGTTAAGGAGTAACCGGAACCGGGTGGTTGACGAACTCTTCACTCTCGAAAATAATCCAACTGCCGGTCATGAACTAAAGGGCAGCATGCGGGGAGCGAGGGCGCTTGGATTTTCCCTTCCAGGCGGGGAGTATCGGGCTGCGTACGTCATCCTGACGGAAGAAAGGGTCTGCCTTGTTTTTATGGTTGGCCCTCACGAGGGGTTCTACGAGGAAGCTAAGCGGAGATTAATGAAGATAAATCTGTAGAAGGATTTTGTTGGCAAGACTTCCGGGGCCAGCGCCTTGGGATTAAAGGCGGTCAGCAGTCTGGTTCCCTCACACCGTCGGGATCTGGTGGGGGTACGGCTGGCGCGCTTCGAGGAAGTCCGGTACCGCGATTTTGGAGAGGATGGTCAAGGTGGGTTGGGGGACGACGGTCAAAGCTCGCCGACGAGGATGTCCAGAACCTGATCGATCGCCTGGTTGAACGTTTCCGGATCGTCCATGACCGCGAGCTTCTTCTCCTCAATCAGATCCCTTGCAGCGGCCAGGCGCGGACTCTTCAGGCCGTATTCCTCCATTATGCCTATCAGCCTGCCGCAGGCGTCTATCAACCGGAACGGGCCGTACTCCCGGGGTTCCCACGACAATCCCCGGGCGCTGGAAACCAGGTAACACAGGTGCTTGATCAGAGTTTCCCGGAGCCGGGCCAGCTTCTCGCCTTCCGCTGCCGGCCCTTCGTCCCCCGTTGCCGCAGGCGGCCTATCCGCTTCGCCTGCCGGCTCGCGTCCTTCGCCGGCAACCGGCAGGGCGGCGTCCAAATCCACCCCCGCCGCGGGGGCGGCGCCATCGCTCGTCTCCTCGAATTGGGCCAGGAACCGGCCAGGAACGGGGTTCCCCCATTTTTCAAGGTGGATCAGCTCCCGGAGCGACCGACGACGAGGTCCACGGGTTTGGCCGCCTTCGGGATAACCAATGGTCACCAGCAGCTCCGGCACAATGTGCTCGGGATTGCCGAACAATCTGGCGGCGGCTCCCTGGTGAAACGACCTCACCACGCAGGCTCCCAGTCCGAGGTCATGGGCGGTCAGCAACATGTTCTCCGCTGCGAAACACGCATCCAGAAGGCCAAGCATTTCGCCTCCTGCCCCGCCCTTCCTCCGCGCTTTCTCCCGGTCGACGCTGATCACAACTATAGCACGGGACGTTCTGGAGATACCGGGGGCGATGCTCCTGATGGCATCGATCTTCTTCGGATCGACAGTCACCTGGAACTCCCACGCCTGAAGGTTGGCCGCCGTGGGCGCCCACCGCGCGCTGTCGACCAACCTGGCGATCTGCTCGAAATTGACTGTTTTATCGGAATAACGCCTCACGCTCCGGCGTTCTTTGATGACCGTGGACAGATCCATCTGGTGGCCTCCTAAACCAGCAACTTGCCATCCTGCATGAGCGGCTTCTCGTCCACAAAAACGGCAGCCTTGAGAATGATCCCGTCCAGGTGGCTGGCGACCTGCACTTTACCGCCGAAGGTGGCGTTTGAGCCGAAGGCTATATGCGCCGTGCCCAGCACCTTCTCGTCTTCAAGGATGTTCCCTGTCAGAGTCGCCTTGCCGTTGGTGCCCACACCGAGTTCCGCGACGTTCCGGGCATCGGGGCCGGCCGCGTCAAACATCGACTCAAGCCGCCTTGCGGACTCGCCGCCCGAGATCTGCACCGCCAGGCCGTCTTTGACCTCGATGCGCACAGGGGTGTCAACCAGCCCGATGGCAGCGAAGCTGCCATCGACGACCACGACCCCGTTGGCTGTACCCTCAACGGGCGCAAGGTACACCTCTCCCGCAGGCAGGTTGCCGAAAGCACCGGGCTCCGTGTAGATGCCCGCATCGGGGTGAACGGGCCTGCCTTCCACGCTGAATGTGATGTTGGTGCCGGAGGGGCTCTTCACGGTTGCCCACCGGGCGCCCTTCATTTTTTCGGCGACCTTCCGGGTGAACCCGGCGATCTGTTCATAATCGGCCATAAGCGCCCTTCCCATGATCTCCTCCGTGATCCCGGGCAGGCTGGCGATCCTTATTCCCGCCGCAGTAGCTTCCTTCCTGGCCCTGGTGTGGGAAAGGGATTTGCTCGTGGCCAGCAGGCACACCTTTGCCCCGAGCATCGCCCGGGCCACGGAAGCAGGCGGTTCCTGCCCGTTGGTCTGCCGGGGCCTGATCTCGGCAAGCACCACGTCACACCCCAATTCCCTGGCCCTGTCCCACAAGGCCAGGCCCACG
Organism: Bacillota bacterium; assembly: GCA_023381695.1. GTDB lineage: Bacteria > Bacillota > UBA5301 > JAMCQP01 > JAMCQP01 > JAMCQP01. The sequence goes on from JAMCQP010000063.1 coordinate 7,133, forward strand.
CTCTTGCACGGCTCGTCCGTGACGATGAGCACTTCCTCATCCTTTTTCGCTCTCATACACTTGTTAAGCACGATGTCCGCCGCCTTGCTCAAATCCGCCACTAATGCTCCCTCCCATTAAAAGTTAATGGCCGGCCTCAGGCCCCCACCACCTCCCTGGCTTCGGCTGCGCCGGCAAACAGGTGGCATCTTACAAAATGGTCAGGGATTGTCTCCACCATGATCGGGTCCACTTCAAGGCAAATCTGCCTGGCCATGGGGCACCGGGGATGGAAACCGCAGCCCGGAGGGACGTTGACCGGGCTGGGGATCTCGCCTCTCGAAGGCACCTTTTTGGGCTTCATCTCCTCCTCGGCCCCGCTTATCACGGGGATGGACGACAGCAGCATCTGCGTATACGGGTGCTTCGGCGAACGGAAGAAATCGACGGCCGGAGCGATCTCGGCGATCTTGCCCAGGTACATGATGGCCACGCGCGTGGCGAGATTTCGCATCAGGCTGAGGTCGTGCGTTATGAACAGGTACGAGAGGTTGAACTGTTTTTGGAGCCTGATCAGCATGTTGATAATCTTTGCCTGGACGGAGACGTCCAATGCTGAAGTCGGCTCGTCGAGCACCACGAAAGAAGGATTCGTGGCCAGCGCACGGGCTATGGCAACCATCTGGCGTTCGCCGCCCCCTATTGACCTGGGGTACTTGTAGATGTATTCCGGCGGCAGTTCGACGGTCTCCAGCAACTGGATCAGCCTGTCTTCAAGCCTTTCGCCCTCCCCCGGAATCTTGTGGACCTTCAACGGCAGCGCCAGTATCTGGCCTATCGTCCGCTGGGGGTTAAGCGATGTGCCGGGATCCTGGAAGACCATCTGCAGGTCCTTCTTGAGGGAAAGCGGCCTTTTTCCCGCATCGCCGCTGATGTCCACGCCCTTGAAATATATCTTGCCGGCGGTCACGCCGTACATGCCGATAACGTTATATGCGGTGGTGCTCTTGCCTGAGCCGGATTCACCGACAAGCCCGAGGGTCTCGCCTTCGCGAACCGTAAAGCTGATGCCATCCACAGCCTTTACGTAAAGGCCCTTCTTTTTCGTAGGAAAGTATTTTTTCAAGTTCTCGACAACAAGAATATCCTTAGCCATGGTGTTGCACCCCATTCTGCGGCACCTGGTAGTAAAGGAAGCAGGCGACCTGATGATCCTTGCCGACCTCAACGAACTCGGGTTTCTCTTTTTTGCAGCGTTCCATTGCCTTCGGGCAACGCGGTTCAAAACGGCAACCGGCGGGAGGATTCATGTAGTCCGGGATCCTGCCCGGGATGCCCTCGGCGACCCCGCCGCCGGTCAGTTTTGGAATGCAACTCAACAATCCGGTGGTGTATGGATGCAGCGGCCTCTCGAAGATTTCGGCCGTCCTGGCAACCTCCACCATGTTGCCCGCGTACATGATGTATATCCTGTCTGTCGTCTCGCGTGCCACTCCCAGCGAGTGCGTTATGAGGATCAGGGACATGCCCCTCTGATCGACCAGGTTTTTGAGAAGGCGCAGAACCTGATCCTGAATGGTGACATCCAGGTTCGTGGTAGGCTCATCGGCGATCATAAGGTCACGGGGTGTGGCAAGGGCCATGGCAATACACGCCCGCTGCCGCATCCCGCCGCTCAACTGGAAAGGGTAGGTTTCCATCATGCGCTCCGCGTCAGGCAGGGTCGCTTCCCTGAAAGCCTTCACAGCCAGGATCTTGATGGCTTCCTTCTTGCCTTCGGGCTGCGTACCCGAGTGACTGATGATCTCCGAGATCTGTTCGCCAAGGGTAAAGACCGGGTTCAGCGCGGCCGTCGGATCCTGGAAGATCATGGAGGCGCCCTGGCCCCTCAATTTCTGGAGTTCGTGCGGGTGCATCTTGTAAACGTTCTTGTCCTGGAAGAGCACTTCCCCGTGGAAAATCCTTGCTTCCCCCGGAAGTATGCGCAGGATCGATTTCACGGTGGTGGTTTTGCCGCAGCCCGTTTCACCGACGATCCCGATCTTTTCGCCCCTGCCGACAACCATGTTCACGCCGTTTAAAACCTTCAACAGGCCTCCGAACACCTTGAACCCCACATGGAGGTCCTTTATCTGGACGATGGACTCAGCGCCAACTGCGGACGACATGGGTTTTGCGACGGATGCATCGGCCATCATGATCCCTCCTCGGTAGCGAGCATGTCTTTTATTCCATCGCCCAGGAGGTTAAAGGCAAGAACCACGACCATGATCGCGATGGCCGGGAATACCGCTATCCACCACTGGGCCGGGAGGTACTTGGCTCCATCAGAGATCATGGTGCCAAGAGCGGCCTTGGGCGGCTGCTCACCGAGCCCCACAAAGCTCAGGGATGCGCCGGTGAGGATCACCCACCCCACATCAAGAGTCATCTTTGTAAATATGGGAGCAATGCAGTTCGGGAGGATCTCCCTGAAAATGACGTGCGGCTTGCTGGCGCCCGTGAGCTCGCTGGCTTTCACATAGAACTCGTTGCGCAAAGATGATGCCATCCCGTAGATAAGGCGGGTATACCACGGCCACCATGACACGCACACCGCCATCATGGAATTGAACAGGGTCGGCCTCATCAAGGCGCTGACTGCCAGCGCGAGGATCAACGGCGGCAGCGCCAGGAAAACGTCGGTGATCCTCATGATCACCGTCTCGATCCAGGTGCCCTTCAGGTATCCGGCGATCAGGCCGAGGACAACCCCGAGGGGAACAACAAGGACAAGAACCCCTGTGCTCATGATGAGCGCGCCGCGGAAAGCGAAGATCACCCTGGTCAGGATATCCCGGCCGAAAACGTCCGTGCCCAACCAGTGCTTCAAGCTCGGGCCCACGCTGCCCGTCATAAAGTCCACAAACGCCCCCGCGTGCTTGGGGTAAGGCGTGACATACGGCGCGAAGATGGCCAGCAATACAATGGCCAGAACCATGACCAGTCCCACAACTGAGATGCGGTTACGAGAAAATTTGTACCACGCACGCCGGAACCGCTCGCTTCTCTTTTCCTTCGCTCGCTTTCTGAGTTCTTCCCCCTTCGTGCCTGTCATCTAGTTCCGCCTCCCAGCAAGTCCTATACGAGGGTCAAGATATCCAACGAGTATGTCGATAGCGATATTCATCGTCACAAATGCAAGCCCGAGAACCATTATGACCGCGGAAATCGCGTTGAGATCCTTGTTCAACATGGCCTCAATCCCGTAGCGCGACAGGCCAGGGTAGTTGAAGATCAATTCCACCAGGAACGCATTGCCGAACAATGCGGCGATATCGAGGGCCATAACCGATACGGTCGGGATCAGGGACGGCTTCAGGAGGTACTTCATGAGGATCCGCCGGGGTGGAATGCCGTAGGCGGTCTCTGCCGCTATATAATCCTTGCTCATGTTATCGGTCATGCTCGACCGGGTGATTCTCGCGGCCTGGGCCAGTCCACCCATGGCAAGGGCGATGGCTGGCAGCACCAGGTGCAGGAAAGCATCCCAGGCGGTGCGGGGGTCGCCGGCCAGCAGGCTGTCCAGCGTGAACATCCCCGTGATCGTCGTTGGTGCTTCGAATCCCGGGGAGAGCCTCCCGGTGATCGGGAAGATCGGGAACACATAACCGAAGATCAGCATGAAAATGATCGCCCAGACAAAGGCAGGCGTCACAATGCCCAGATAGGAGATAATCCGCGTCACCCCGTCAAACCACGAGTTCGAGTATTTCGCCGATAGCACCCCCAGGAAAATGCCCCCGAGTGCCATGATCAGCGCGGACAGGCCAACTATCTCGAAGGTGGCCGGCAGAAACTCCCTGATGTCGGCACTAACCGGGCGGCGTGTGACAAGGGACTTTCCGAGGTCCCCGTGGCCGATGCCCGCCAGCCACAGGCCGTATTGCGCATAGAATGGCTTGTCCAGGTGCATCTCTTTTCTCAGGTTTTCAACCGCCCATTCGGGCGCCCGGGGCCCCAGCGCAAGCCTTGCAGGGTCCCCCGGCACAACTCGGGCGATCAAAAAGATCAGGATGGACAAACTGAACAGCACGAAGATCGAAAGCCCGATCCTTTTTAGCAGGTCACTGCCCATTTTGAAGCATTCCCTCTTTCGCTTGTTCCGGGGCCGCCCGGGACGAGCGGCCCCCGACCTGCATCATATCAGCACAGACTCTATTTCTGGAGCAACTCGGCCCGCTTCTCGGGGTACACCTTCATATCGTGGGCGTACTGATCGTAACCCATGACCGAGGTAAAGATCTTGCCCTTGCTGGCGCGTTCGGCGGTCGGCCACACGATGTAGTTGGCCTGGTAGGCCCTCCTCTCGGCCTGGTCGAACAGCCAGATGGTCGGCGCCAGTTCAACGATCTTCTTCTGGATCCTGGCGTACTTGGCGAAGCGCTGCGCCTGGTCGACCGTGGCCAGTGCGTCCTCGATCATCCGGTCGATCTCCTTGTCCTGCAGCCATTCCATCTGTTCCCACGTTCCGGTGGAGCTCGAGTGGTACCTGGTGGTCAGCATCGAGCCGGCCTCGGCATAGTGGGGAGCGACGAACACCACGGACGCGTTGGGGGTCGTCTCCATCTTCTGGGCATCGGCAATCATGGATCCGAAGGGCTTCTTGGTGATATTTACCTTGATCCCGATTTCAGCGGCGTTGGCCTGGAACAGAAGGGCGATCTTCTCTTCCTCGGGCGCCTCGGCGCACCAGGTCAATTCCACGGGATACTGGTCGAGCTTGTCTGCATACCTGGACTTGGCCAGTTCTTCCCTGGCTTTGGCCACGTCCCGGGTGTATCCCTTGATAGTGTTGTCAAAGCCGGGGAGGTTGAATGGAATCGGACCCCGCGACGGCTTCGAGCCCGGGTAGATCCTGGTCGTTATGGTATTGTAGTCCAGGATATACGAGAGTGCCTTCCTGAAGTGGATATCGTCGGTCGGCGGCTTCTTGGTGTTCAGCATCATGTTCAGGTTGTGCCCGTTGAAGAATGTGGCAACCTTGACGCCGGCCAGCCTGGCCATGGTGTCGTAATTCTCAAGAGGTTGCAGCTCGTCGGTGATCTCCAGTTCCCTGCGGGAGACCAGAGTTCTGACCGTCACCGGTTCCACCGAGCCGCTCTCCTTGAAATACCTGGGCGCCTGGGGAGCCCAGCCCTGCCAGAAATTGTCGAACTTCTCCGCCAGGAGATACTCCTCCATCTTCATCTCCTTGACCTTGTAGGGACCGGAACCGGCGTCGTGGGTAAGGAGCCACTTCTTGCCGTAGTCGCCCATCTCGCCATACTGGCCGTTCTTCTCGATGTGTTCCATGACCTGCTTCTTGTTCACAACGTAGAGGCGCACAAGGGACAGAATGAACGGGCCGAAGGGTTCCCTCAACTTGATTTCGATCTTGTAGTCACCGGCAGCCTTGACGCTGTCCACCGTGCTGGTGAACAGGTAACCGTAACCCTCACCGATCTTCATCATCCTTTGAAGGCTGAATTCAACGTCCGAAGCCTTCAATTCGTCGCCATTATGGAACTTGACGCCCTTCCTGATGTTGAACGTGTAGGTCTTCCCATCCGGGGAGACGGTCCAGTTGGTCGACAGTTGCGGCTTGACTGTGCCGTCCGGCTGCGGGAAGACGAGGCTGTCATACAGGTTGACCAGCGCGATGGAGTCGGAGAAATCGCTTCCCACCGCCGGATCAATGTAAGTCGGCCAGTCCTCGGTGACCCGGATGATATAGTCCTCGGGTTTGACTTCCACCTTTTTCTTGGCCGCGTAACCTGTCAAGGACGTAACGATAAGCCCCACAGCCACCATGAATATGAGCAGTTTCTTTGCTTTGACTGACATTTTCCGGTTTCGCCTCCTTAATCCATGTTTGTGTTTGTGTTTCGCAATTGTCTTGGAGTATATTCCTGCCGCCCAGAGGGCCGGTCAAGAAATCCGACGTTACCGGGTCAGATTCGTGGCCAGTTCGGCGAGTTCAGGGTGGACGATCCGGCCCTCGTCCGTGATCTGCTTGCCGTCAATCCAGACCGATGAGTGGAGGCAGATTCCATCCGCATGCGAGACTGCGGTTCCAACCTTCCCTTTGAACATCGGGCCCTGGTAGCCCATTCCCCACTCGGTGCTTCCCCAGACCCGCTCGTCTTCGGTACATAGTCCGCATAGACGTGCGCCTGGATTGAAGCCGTAACAAACGTGGGCCAGGCGATACATCTGGGGGTCGTTTAAACCACTGATCCACGCGCGAGTCTTCTTGGCTTCCTCACCTCCTTCGACTGCCTTGATCACACCTTCCTTCACACGCAGAACGATGGGGTGCTTCAATATGCCCAGATCGGCATCGCCGCCGCCAGAAAACGACCCATCAAAAACGATGGTCCCGTTGATGGTCTCCTCGATGGGAGCCCAGCCGATTTGCCCCAGCAGGAAGTGGGGTCCCGGAGTATGCGCGAACAACTCGTTGGTCACCGGCCTCCCGCCATTCTCAAAGCTCACGTCCGTCCCGGCGGGAGTGGTTATCCTCATTTTTTTGGCAGCGAAGGTCATTGCTACCAATCGATCCTGGAAAGCCGCCTGACGCTTGATGTTGATGTTGCCGACGCAGCGAACCATCTGGTCGGTATCCATCCCACCGAAGAACGCGTATCTCACTCTTGACCCGGACATTGCCTCCTGCCAGCCCGCGGAGTACAGCAACCACTGGTTGTTGAACTCAATCCACACGTCGGTATTCGGGATCGCCGCCCTGAGGCTGTCCGGAAGCATGGGATCGGCCAACCGGCCGTAACCTCTCGGGGTTGACGTGTAGGCCACCATCGTCCTTGCGCCGACGGCCACGGCGGCTTTGGCGGTCTCCTCCGCCGGGCGGAAGTCGGCCACGGAGTCGATGGTGATCAGAACGTCCTCCCCTGGTTGCACATTGCACAATTCGTTAACAATGACATATGCAGTTCTGCCCAGTTCCAGGTCTTGCTTTGCAGGCATTTGCCTCACCTTCCCACTCCAATGTGTTTTAGTACCTGGGTTCGCCCAGGACTTCTTCAGCAGGCTTGTAAGGAATGTCGAAGTTGAAGTGCGACGGGCCAAGGATGTCCAGACCCTTCGGCGATCTGAACTGCGGCACCGCCTTCAGGCAGATGACGGCAACCTTCATGCCTTCGACGATACTGGTGTTGGTGTACGGCTTGCCAGTCTTGTCGTCCACCACGATGAGCATGTCGGGGCTGGTGATGAGGGGTTTTCCGTTCTTCCAGCAGATGTGGTTCTCGTTCTTGAACCATATCTTGAGTTCGGTGCCCTTGAAGTTGCCCTCGCCCTTGAAGGTATGAGTCCCCCAGTAGTAGCCGTCGCGGTCTTCGTCCTCTTTCCTGGAAACCGTGCCACGCAGCAGCACCCAGCCGCCGAGCATCTTCGTGACCTCCATGACGGGATCCTTGCCGCTTTCCCCGGCTTCGCGGATGGTCCGGCCGATTTGGTGGCACTTGGTCAGGGTGTTGGGGACGAGGACTTCCTTCATATCGCTGCCCTTGATCAGAAAACCGGACTGCCCGGCAAGCCCAAAGGCCGCCTCGCTGATCTTCTTCCCCAGCCTCTCGGCCATCGCATAGCTTATTGCCCCGGTTATGAACGCCCGGTTTCCGAAAGCGTCCACCGAAGACATCGGCCACATCGGCTTTCCGGCAAGGTACGGCGTGGTCTGCGGCGCCTCTGGAATGGCGCGACCCGTATAATCTCCGTCCACAACCGGCAGCCCGAGGCTGATGCCCACTGCCAGGGGGCCGGGGGTGTTCGCACCGCCCAGTTCGATGGGAACCACGGCGCTGATCTTCACGCCATGGTGGTTTGCAAGAGCTTTCACGGCCTCGGCCAGCATCTCCTTCGAGGTATAGATCCGCCTGGTCAGGCCAAAAGACGCCATCTCTTTTTTCATTTGTTCCGTGACGGGTGCTATGGAGCCCATCAGAAAGGGGCAGATAGTCCACTCGTCATCGCCTATGGCGCTGGCATCAACCCACTTGATCGTCTTGCCCTTCTCCAACTCGCTCTTGAGTGACTGCAGCCCGTCCCCAGGCTGTCCCCCGCCGCCCGTGCCCATAAAGGTGCAACCGAGGACAAAATCTTCAATGTCGGTCAGGTTTCGCAAAACATGTTCAGGCATCAGCACTACCCCCTCTGGTAAGAATAAAGCCGCTCAAGCCTTCAGTTTCCTTTTTGAGAGGAAATTGGGCCATCACCATCTGAATAATTCCTCATCGCGAAATTGAAAGCCTTTATGCAGATTGCACATGTTTATTGAAAAATGTAGTGCATGATGCTCATCGGGGCAACAGGCCTCCTTCTAGAGCAGAAGGCGCCGTACGGCGAGGGCCATCTGAATGTTCAGACGGTGGGGGTTGAGAAACGGATCGAAACCCAGTACTTCCTTGACCTTTTCGAGACGGTTCCGGAGCGTGTTGCGGTGGATATAGAGCTGCCTTGCCGCAGCAGATATGTTGCCACCGCAGGAGATGAAAACATCAAGTGCTCTTACCAGCTGGCAGTTGTTCTCTTCATCGTACCTGTTGAGCGGCCCCAGGACCTTTTCAGCGAACTCCGCAAGTTCACCGGACCTGGACGAGCGCGACAGGTAGTCGTACCCTGCCAGATCATCGATCTGGAGAACTCGCTGGCCCGGGCTGACCTTCTTCCCGAGCGCCAGAGAGTTCCTCGCCTCTTCGTAGCTGCGTCGCAACCCCCCAGGTTCCTTGCAGGGGTTGCCGATTCCCACCAGAACCTCCGAGTTTTTCCCGGCAAACGCCGAAATGAGGGCCTTTGCCAGATTCACGCAGTTCTTTTTTATCCTCTCACGTGACGCGCCGCTCTCGGCCTGGACCAGGACCACGATGGAGTTTCCCCTCCGGATGGCCATATGCCCCGAAGAGTCCCTCTCGAGCACATCACGGATGACGTGGTAATCGTCGGCGGTGACCCCCTCCGGGTCCGGAGCACTTCTGGCTGCTCTTCCCGGTACAGGCTCGGTTTTGATGATCAGGACGGCCTTCTTGTTCTCCAGGGTCCAACCGGCGGCGCGAAAACGGGAGTCGATCAGGTCCGGCTCAACGCCGGCAATCAATTCATCCAGCAGGTCCCTGTGCAGGTGGGACTTGACCTCCTGGACAACACGCTCCTTTTCCATGTAAAAACTCAACACGGTGCATGCCTGTTCAAGGGCCATCATGTGCAGCCCTGTCAGGGGGAAATTTTTCAGCCAGACGATGACCTGCCCGTACCTGAACCTCCCGGCCCTGATCGGGCGACGCATGAATACGGGCGATTGAACGGAAAAATTGTTGTTCAATGCATCGAAATTCGCTCGCCCGGCGGAATCAAGCCCGTTTTCAATCTCCACGACAACCGTGGCGGGGGAATCCATTGCTTTCATGAACAACCTGGTTGAAAGCGGCCCGCAGGGCTCCGCCGTAGCCAGCGCCCGTCCCCAGCGATCAAGCACCATCACCGGGTTCCTCATGAGGCGCGCCATGAGTTGCACCAGGTCGGGAAGTTGTTTCCCGGCGAAGACAACCTCGGTCATCTGGGTGTGTGCATCAAGAGCATATTTGAGTTCCCTTGCCTGGCGGTTGACGATTTCGCCGTATATTGGCAACGTGATGTCGACATATGCCACCTCGTTGGGGATCGTGAACAGGGGCAACGAAAGCTGATTCGCATGCTCCTTGAGGACGGCCGGGAGATCCCCGATGTAGCCCTCAGGATGGGAAAGAATTGCCAGCGCGGCGCTACCTCTCTGGGCTGCCGCCTCCATGAAGGAGAGCTGGCTGGACAGCGCCTGGCGGAAGTTGAAGAAGGCCGTGATCAGGAATTCGCCACCCTTCAACCATTTCGCGGAGTCAGGGACCTCGACCACCGTCACGTTGAGGATCTCCCGGTCAAGCCCCGACTCCCCGGCGACCAGCGTTATCCGGTTAACGCCCTCGAGCGACATTGCTTCGCGTACTCTGAGACCCAAAGCCGTTGCCCCCCTCCTGGATTTTTACGGGTGTTTTACCCGGCGCTGTTCCAAACGGCAGGGGTTAGACTCCGTTGCCCATACTTTGGTTTTGGCCATGCATCAGTTTAGTAAAGACATATTTGATGCTTTCCCTCCAAATCCTCCTTTGTCGTCGCCAACGGTTACTGGAAATCGGGGAAATCCCAGACATCCCTCGTGTCCACGGGGTTAGGAGCGCCCTTTTCAATTATCAAGCACGATTTTGGGTGCGCTGATCGCGGCATACTTGCTTAAAAATATTCCTCCCAGATGGAGGAAAAAGATGCCCACGCAACGAAATTTTGGATAGATAAGTCAGTCAAAAAGATACTTCTCATGCAAAAACATATTAGTATAAATTAAAGTACAATAAAAACAACGCCTGCCGATGTCCGCGGTG
>JAMCQP010000052.1 GCA_023381695.1 Bacillota bacterium
ATTTGGCAAATTCCATCTGCAGGCCGATGGGTACGTTGCACAGGCCGATGGCGCGTACCCGGCCGTGCTTCAGGATGGCCTCCGTGACAATTCCGGAGGGATTTGTGAAATTGATGAGCCAGGCATTGGGGGCGGCCTCCTCGATGGCCCGGCAGATCTTGAGGATGGCGGGGATGGTGCGCATCGCCTTCGCCCAGCCCCCGACACCCACGGTCTCCTGCCCGATCACCCCGTGTTCAAGGCCGAGGCGGATGTCCTCATGCCGCGCCCGGTTCCCGCCCACGCGGATCTGGGTGACCACAAAGTCGGCTTCCGCCACCGCCCTGGTCAAATCCGGCTCCAGCACCACGCGCGTCCGGCAGCCGCCCGCCGCCAGTTGCCGCTTGATAAAGCCCCCCACGACCTCCAGCCGCTCGGAGTCGATGTCCATCAAGGCCAGTTCGTCCACCGGGAGATCCGCCTTGTTCTGCACGAGGCCGCCGGCAAGCTCCGGTGAATAGGTGCTGCCCGCCCCGATGATGGTCATTTTCATGATACAATCCTCCTCAACTCAAACTTCGGGTTGCACAACCGGAAAACGTTCAAGAATCTCCCCCTGGCGCCCGGCATCCATGGCCGTCAGATGCGCCATGCCCATCAGTATCGCCCCGTAGACCGGCGGATGAAACGGCACCGTAAGCCGGGCGGCCGGCGCCAGTTGCGCCAGCTTCTGCGCGAGCGCCTCCACCAGGAGCGAGCCCCTCTGCTTCTGCACCAGGCTGCCCCCCACGGCAACCGCCACCGGCGTTCCCGGGGCGAAATGCTTCCTCACGGCCGCCGCGGCCGTGACGGCCAGTTCCTCGCCCATCCCGCGCAGCAGGCTGCGGGCGACCTCATCTCCGGCGTCCGCCACCTCAAAGATCAGCGGCGGAACGTCGGACCACCGATAGGCCGGCTTTTCGGGATCGCTGCCAGAGGCGGCGGAGATAGCGGAACCAGCCGAAATATTGGAGATCAGCTCGGCCATGCTCCCGACACCGGCCCACTTTTTCAGGGCGTCCAAAAGCCCGGTCTCTGGACCCCGCCCCTGTTCCGCCCTGGAGGCGTGGTGCAGGGCCAGGGTCCCCAGCCAGAGCCCGCCGGCCTGATCCCCGGACGCAAAGCCCATGCCGCCGATCTGCCAGCGTTTCCCGCCGGGACCGAACGCCATGCAGTTGGTGCCGGTGCCGCAGACCATGCCCACCCCCACCAGATCCACCGCCGCCAGCTGCAGGATGAGCGCGGCGTCGTTCACGATTACATAAGGCGAACTCGCCGGGTGAATCGTTTTGATCATGGATTCGACGATGGCAAATTCGTCCGGGCCGTCGGCGCCGGCCACCCCGTAAACTCCGACGGCAATGCGGCTAAAATCGATCTCCGCCTTCTGAAACGCTGTAAAAACTGCTTCCCGGATATGGGCGGTCGCCGGGCCAATCCCTTCGCCCTGGTAGTTTCCCCCCAGGGACTCCCCCTCCCCCAAGAGCTCGCCATCGGGGCTGGATACGACGGCAACGGTCTTTGAGCCCCCCGCGTCAACTCCCAGCACCAATCCTTCTCTATCGTCCACGTCAAACACCCCTCACTTTGCGGCCCACGATCATGCGGCCCCCGGTCATCCCTTTGCGTTTTCCGGTCATTGCTTTACCGCCCCCGCGGTCAACCCGGAGACAATGTACTTCTGCAAGACCGTAAAAATGACCAGGACGGGAAGGCTCACCACTATTCCGGCCGCCGTGACATAATTCCAGTTCACGTGGAACTTGTTGCGGTAATCGGTGAGTCCGAGCACCACCGTTCTTGTCGCATCGTTGGTGAGCGCCGAGGCGAAGAGCATTTCATTCCAGGTATGGATGAAGCTGATTACCCCCACCGCCACGACCCCCGGCAGGATCAAGGGGACGGCGATCCTCCAGAACGCCTGGGTCTTCGTGCAACCGTCAATTTCGGCCGCGGCCTCCAGGTCTTGCGGGATCGCGTCAAAGAACCCCCGCAGCATCCAGACGGCAAACGGCAGGCTGAAAGCGATATACGTCAGTATCAGGCCGTGGTAGGTGGCCACCATGGGGATGCCGGTGAAGTTGCTGAAAGCGATAAAAAGCATATAATACGGGATCAGAAACAGCGTCCCCGGAATCATTTCGGTCGCCAGCAGCATTACGGCGAGCGCCCCCTTCCCCCGGAACCGGAAACGGCTGAAGGCGTAGGCCCCCAACAGGGCCAGAACCACCGCGATGAGGGTGCTGATCACTGAAACGATCAGCGTATTTTCAAAGTACCGCGCCAGCGGGACAACCTTCCAGATGTAGACGTAGTTTGACCACTCAATCTGTTTGGGAATCCAGGCAGGCGGGTAGACCTGCGTCTCACCGTCGGGCTTTAAACTGGTGGAGACCGCCCACAGGTACGGGAAAAAGATCAAGATCAGGAAAAAGCCAATCAACGCCAACTTGCCGATCCCCTTCGCAACCTTAAGCATTTAAACCTCCTCCAAACTTCGCCCCACGCGCAAGACCCGGATATATATCAGAACAAAGACCAGCATGATGATTAACAATATGATGGACATTGCGCTGCCCAACCCGAAGTTCCAGCCCCCGAAGGAAAGGTTGTAGATGTGCAACGACAGCAGATCCGCCGGAGGAGGAGGCGTCTTCCCGAAGAGCACATAAGCCTGGTTGAAACTATTGAAAAACCAGAGCCCGTTCAAAAGAAAGAGAATCCGTGTCACCGGTCTCAACCCCGGCAAGGTAATGAAGCGAAATCGCTGCCACCTCCTGGCGCCGTCGACGATCGCCGCTTCATGAAGCTCCTGGGGAATCGTCTGCAGCGCGGCCAGGAGCATGATGAACCACAACGGCCAGATTCCCCAGACGTTGGCGATGACCAGCGTGGCAAAAGACCACTGCCCCATCAGCCAGGAGACCGGCTGGCTGATCAGGTGAAGTTTCAGCAGCAGATAATTGATCATGCCGTAGTCACGCTGGAAGAGAAATTCCAGGTTGGTCAACCCCACCACCTGCGGCGTCACGTAAGGGATAAGAAACAGGGTCCGCAACAGCCCGCGCCCGGGGAAATCCTTCGAAAGAAGCAGCGCCGCCACCAGCCCCAAAAGATAGCTCCCGGCCAGCGACGCCAGGACAAACCCCAAAGTGACGGAGAGCGAGTTGAGAAAAGCCTGCCCCCTCTCCCCGAAGATATTCAGCGCCTGAAGGTAGTTGTTCAGCCCGGTGTATGGAGCCTGAAACCAGTTTCTGATGGTAAACATGTCCACCCGGTGGAAACTGGTGAAGACGCCGGATAGCATCGGGATCAGGTGGACAAGCAGCATCGAGACTACCAAAGGCAAGACATATAGATACGGCAGATGCCGTTGCGAATATCCTTTTTGCATCTATCGATACCCCTCCATACCGCACCGCGAGGGCGAGGGGCGGCAACCGCCACCCCTCGCCTCCCGCTTATTTCACCGCCCGGTCGATGGCTTCCTGGAACTGTTTGTTCGCCGATTGCATGGTGCGCTTGAGGACCTGGGCGTCGTACTTGTTGTCGGCCACGTTGGAGAAGACGTTGGTCATGGCCTGCTGGATGATGGTCTCCGCATCGCCCCAGGCCGGCATGATCGGGACGAAACGCCCGATCTCCATCAGCTTCTTCACGTCCTGCCAATAAGTTGTCTGAAACGCCGGTGTCTCAAACGCTTCAAAGGTCGTCGGCGGGATAGCGTAAGTCGTCGCAAACAGCGTCTCCTGATCCCTGGAGAACAGGAATTTCACAAACTTGAGAGCCGCTTCCTTATGCTTCGTATTGGCGAAGATCATCACATTATCCGGCAAGACCACGGAGAACTGCGGGATCTTCGCTGATTTGGTCGGGAAAGGCGCCATGTCCCACTTATCTTTATATGCGAACTTGCCGTCCTTCGCCTGGCCTTCCACACCCTGGACCGGCGAGAAGATGATCGCCGTATCGCCGTTTATGAACCGCTGGGCGATGTCGTCGCCCTTTAGCGTCATCACGCTCGGCGACATCACCTTTTCCTTCGTGATCAGATCCACCCAGAACCCGACGCTCTCCAGGACCTCCGGGCTGTCCAGAAGCGCGCGTTTCCCGTCCTCGCTCACCAGGCGGCCGCCTCCTGCGTAAGCAAAGGTTACAAAGTTATGGACAACCTCCCAGTCCTTGCCGGTGATGGCCACGGGGTACTGCATCCCGGTCTTCTTTTGAATCTCCTTGGCCACCTTCACGAGATCCGCCCAGGTGCGCGGCGGTTTCAGGCCCAATTTCTCAAAGATATCCTTGCGGTAGAGCATTCCTCGCGTGTCGGCGTCCCACGGCGGCGCGATGATGTTCCCTTTCATACCAGCGCTTTCCCACGCGCCGAGAAGAAACTTCTTGGAACCACCGATCTGATCCAGGTACGGGGAAAGGTTCAGGACCGCTCCGGTGGCCATGAAATACCCGACCCAGGTGGCCCCCACCATGGAGACATCCGGCGCGTTCCCGGAAGTAACCGCCAGCGTCAGCCGATTCCAGGAGTCACCCCAGGAGACGATCTCCCAGTTCACGTCAATGCCGGTCTGCGCCTTGAAGTCAGCCGTCATCTGCTTCGCAAAGTTCGTCGTCTTCGGGGTCTGGCTCCCAAACTGCCAGAAGGTGATCGACTCAGCCGCCAGGGCCGGAATCGCAAACGACCAGACCAGCGCGCTGATCACCAGTAGCATCACTATTTTCCGCACGGTAATAAATCCCCCTTTGCTCAAAATCGCTTCTCATGTACTGCAACCGCACTGCAACAGGTCCCTCAAATAAAAGCTAACTCAAACAAATGGTAACCCAAACAAAGCCCCTTGCCTCCTGGCGAGACCACCTCCCCCTACTTTTCCGGACGATAGCCGCAGTTGAGAATGAAATCATGGCCGCTTTCGATTAAAGCGCAGGCCCCCCCGCCCACAAGAAGCGCCTGCCCCGTGTTAAGCTGCGCGGGGATGACGCGGACGTGCGATCCGGGAAAGCCGGGCACCAGATCTTTCATCTTCCGGTGGATGATGTCTTCATACACCGGGAGCGCCGTGCTTAGAGTGCCGCACACCACCACCAGATCGGGGTCAACCATGTTTACAAGAGCACTGATCAGCACACCCCAGGTCTCCGCAAAGCGCCTGACAAAGGCGGCTACCTTCTCGCTCTTTAAGGCCCACCGGACAACTATGTCGAGTTGATCAAAGACGGTGCTCTTGGCCGCTTTAAGCTCCGCAGCCATCTCCGGCGGGAAACTGCCCAGAGCCTCGGGGAGAGCGGTCAAGATAGCATGCCCATCGGCCAGGCCGCCGGCGTGCCGGTAACTTCCAGATGCGGCATCGAGGACCGGGAAATAATGAACCTCTCCCGCTGCGCCGTGACTGCCTCTAAAGAGCTGGCCATTCAAAAACAGGCTGCCGCCGATGCCATAATCCAGGTAAATGTAAGCTACATTGGAATTGCTGTTGTTCACCGATTTCCACTGCTCCGCCAGGGACAGGGCGTTTACATCGTTTTCCACCACCACCGGCTTTTGAAATCGGTCTCTTAGCTCCTGCCGCACATCCAGTTCGTACAGGGAAAGGGTGGGAACATCGTGCACTTTTCCCGTGGGTGGATCCACCGTCCCTGGCAGGACCAGGCCCAACCCCATGACCCTATCCCATCTATCTTTCAGCTTTTCCTGGAAACGGTCGATGGCGTCAACGATTGCGTCGGGAGAAAACTGGCGGTTGGAGGTATCGATCCGCTGATATTCGGCAACCTTTCCCTCCAGGTTGACCGCCCCCAACCTGATCCGCTGAAAATCGACAACTAAACTGAGGGCCAAAATGGCGTCGGGATCCAGGGCCAGTTGCACCAACCCGCGGCCCCGGCCCGGCTGCCGTTTACCGGCTTCGTAAATTACCTTCTGCTCAAGAAGGCGGCGGGAGATATGCGTGACCACGGAAGGGCTCAGACTGGTCACCCTGGTGATCTCCGTGCGAGATAGGAGGCCGTATTCGTACAGGGCCTGCAAAACCAGGCGCTCATTGTGCGAGGCCATCGTTTTGCCATTCACTTTGAGCAGGTTTGCCTTTGAGATGTTCATCATGCTATTTATTTTCTTCGCCGAAGAAAATAATCCTTCTGGGCAACGAAAAAAATCCTTCTTTGGATCACTTCCCCTTTTGCCTTTGCCGTCCTTGAAGGCGTCGCAGCATAAATTTGCCAGTTTAATAGGGCTGGCACTACGTTTAAGCCTGGTTTCGGAAGGCAAAGCTATCCGCAAGGATCAATCCCGGAAAGAATCTACTCGGAAAAAATCCAAACAGCAAAGAAGGGAGAACGATGCCTTATATGATGTACTGGTGGGGTGGCGGCGGTCCTGGTTTCCTCTGGATGGCGATCTGGTGGCTCGTGGTGATTGGGGGAGCGGTGCTGTTGATCAGGTGGGCCTTTGGCACCCGGATGGCGGGAAACGCTGCCCATAACGAATCACCCCTGGACATCCTCAAAAAGCGCTATGCTCATGGCGAGATCAACAAGGAAGAGTTCGAGCAGAAGAAGCAGGACCTGCTGTAGCCTTGCAAAGCACAGATGCAATTATTTGCGGCGTGCGGGTAGGACGGACAGGAAGGATGGAAAGCGCCCATGAAACGTTACATGTACCTGCTTGCGGGAATACTTCTCGTTGCGCTGGGGGTTGGAGGGATGTACCTTTCAAGCCCCGGCAATTGGGAGCCAGGCAACGGGGGCGGACGCTATGACGGCCGTGGCCGGGGCTACCTCCGGCCTGGGCCTGGGCCTGGGCCCGCACCTGCCCCCGCTCCCGGCGGCGGCCCTGGTTATGGGCCGGGTTACGGGCCTGGGCCGAATGGCCGCGGCAACCAGTGGTGGGGACCGATGCTGGGCCCGGCCGGCCGGGGCGGATGGGGAGGGCCAGGAGCAGGACCAGGAGGTATGATGGGCTACGGCCCGAACCGCCAGGGGCTCCCCGCCAGTTTCTCCTCCAACGGGCAACGGATCTTTCTCACCGGGACCAGCCAGTCGGGCAACCCGATCACCTCCCGCATCGGCTACATGCAGATGGCCAACGGCGCCACAAGCTGCGCCGACTGCCACCTGCAAGACGGCCGCGGGGGATCCTGGCGGACCGCGATGGGTTCTTTCAAGGTGCCCAACATCACTTATCCGGTGCTGACCTCCAAACAGGAACATGAAGATGGCGGGCGTAAACATCCACCCTATACCGAAGCCACCATCAAGCGGGCGATCACTCAGGGCGTCGATCCGGCGGGCCAACCGCTGCAATCCCCCATGCCCCGGTGGTCGATGTCCAACAAGGATCTCACTGATCTGGTGGAGTACCTGAAGAATCTAAGGTGATTTCCGGCAGATATTTCCGGTAGATATCGATGAGATAATCCGAATTGATGAGGTAACCCGAAAATGACGAAAAGAGCGCTCCCCTTTGATTCCGGCCTGGCCGCCAGGATGTTTTTGACCATGTTCTTGCTGGCGGCGCTCTATCTCGGCTTTGCCTGGGTATTGTTCCGGGCGGGCGCCGGAGCGTCAACCATGGTGGTCGTGATCGGGATCATGCTGGTCGCCCAGTATTACTTCTCCGACCGGCTGGTGTTGTGGTCCACGGGAGCCCGGGAGGTATCGCCCGGCGATGCCCCGGACCTCCATGCCCTGGTGGAGCGCCTGGCCGCCCTGGCCGATATGCCAAAACCACGGGTAGCCGTCGTGGAGTCCCCGATCCCCAATGCTTTTGCCACGGGGCGCAATCAGAAAAATGCGGTGGTCGCCGTGACCACCGGCCTGCTGGGCCGGCTGGAGACCCCGGAAGTTGAGGCGGTTCTGGCCCATGAAATGGCCCACATCAAGAACCGGGACATGACGGTGATGACCATCGCCAGCTTCTTTGCCACGGTGGCCTCGTTCATCGTGCAACAGGCTTTCTACTGGGGGCTTCCCATGGGGCGCGGCGGGTACGGCAATGATGATCGGCGAAACGGCGGCGGTTTTATGCTGGTCTACCTGGCTTCGCTGCTGGTCTGGCTGATCAGCTATTTTTTGATCCGGGCCTTATCCCGCTACCGGGAATACGCGGCTGATCGCGGCGGGGCGATCTTGATCGGCGCCCCTTCCCGGCTGGCCTCCGCCCTTCAGAAGATCAGCGGCGCCATGGAACGCATCCCGCAACGGGACCTCCGGCAAGCGGAAGGCTTGAACGCCTTCTTCATCATCCCCGCCCTGCAAGGAGAATCTTTCATGGAACTGTTTTCCACACACCCCTCTCTGGAAAACCGGTTGGAGCACCTGCGCCGGCTTGAGCAGGCCATGGAGGCCAAATAGATGGGGTTCTTCGACACCCTCTTCGGTAATGCCCGTCTGCCAAAGGCCAGGCCGGAACGGCTCTTTTCCATGGCCACGGCATACCTGGCCATGGAAACCAGCCTGGGGTGGGCCCCGGCAGGCCGCGCCGGAATTTGCCTGAAACCTGTCACCGCCGGGGATTTTGTGCATACCGCGGAGGAACTGGCCGGTTTGATCCGCCTTGCCGTCAAAGAGACCTCCACGCAACTGCAGATCACCGAAGACGAGTACCGGTTTCGATGGTTCATCTTTCAGGATCCGGATTTCGAAGACCTGGTCACCCTGGGTCATATGGTAGCCCAAACTCTGGAAGATCATGGTTACGGAGAGCAGTTATTATCCGCGGTCTTTCGCTTCCTGCGCCGGGAAGCGGGGGATCAGCCCGCCTATTTCGTCTACAATTACAAGCGGGGCGCCTTCTATCCCTTCGTTCCGGTCGGGCAACAACAGCGGGACAACGCATCAGAACTCCGGGCCTCGGCAATACTGGATAAAGAACTCCCCCTGGAAAAAGACCTGGAACGGTGGTATGCCCTTTGGAATTGCCCGGTCTGATTTTGAGATTGCCCGGTGGATTTTGGGATTGTTCTTCTGATTAAAAGAAAGGTGGATGCGCATTGAGCCTTTTCTCCCGCATGTCGACAATCTTCAAGGCGAAGATGAACAAGCTGCTGGACCAGGCGGAGGATCCCCAGGAAACCCTGGACTATTCCTACCAGAGGCAGCTTCAATTGCTGCAAAATGTGAAGCGCGGGCTGGCCGAGGTGGTTACCTCCAGGAAGCGCCTGGAGTTGCAGGTGGTCACGCTGCGTGAAAATATGTCCAAACTTGAAGAACAGGCCAAAGAGGCGGTGAAGGCCGGCCGGGAAGACCTGGCCACCCTGGCCCTGGGGCGCAAGCAGGAGGCCCAGGCCCAGTTGACTGGCCTGGAAGAACAGATCGCCGGCCTGCAAAAAGAGCAGGAGAAGCTCGCCGCCACGGAAGCCCGGCTCCGGGCCAAGGTAGAAACCTTCCGGACCCAGAAGGAAGTCATCAAGGCTCAATATTCGGCCGCCGAGGCACAGGTGAAGATCGGCGAAGCAGCCACCGGCCTCTCGGAGGAGATGGCTGACGTCGGAATGGCCATCGACCGCGCCAGGGACAAGACGGAAAAGATGAAAGCGCGAGCAGCCGCCATCGATGAACTGGTGGCCACCGGCACCCTGGAGGATACTCTGGAGCGCCAGGACGACATCGGCGCCGAGCTACGCAAAATCTCCAACTCGCAACGGGTGAACGAAGAATTGGAACAGCTTAAAAAGGAGGTTGGCCGGGAATGATCGTGCGTGTGGCAAACGAAGGCCAATATGAGTTGAAAGATTCCACGCTGCGGAAATTGGACGAGATCGACAACGCCCTGCTCGATGCGGTTGAGCAAGGAGACGCGAAGTCCTTTCGGGAGGCACTGGAGGCTGTGATGATCGTTATCCGCGGCGAGGGGCGGAAACTACCCGACACGGATCTCCGGGAATCCACGCTGATCCTGCCACCGGCCGACATCACCCTTGACGAGGCCCGCGATCTGTTTCGAGAGTACCCGCGGGAACTGCTGCAAAGTTGAGGGCTAATCTGTTCTTCCCTTTGGCGCCAGCGGCTACAAAGGAATTTGATCCTCGATCCAGGCTTCAAGGTGCGAAGCGAATTTCCGGGCGCGATTAAAAACATCCGTCGCCAATTCCTTATCAAAACTCGATAAAGTATCGTAATCTGCATCCTGACGTTGTTCAAATACAAATTGTAAATCCTTGTGAAACGAACGATCTATTAATCCTGGTTTGGCGAATAATTCCCCAAATGCAGAAATTGTTGCAGAATGCTTTGTGCGCTCAATTCCTTTGGTAAGAAGGGCCGCCTGAGCCAAATGAAACATGGCGTAATAGGCCCGACTGATACATCCCCGCCACAATTCTTGTTCCAACAAAACTCGGGCTTCCTCCAAGTTTTCCTTTGATAATTTTACATTGGCTTTGATGTTGTCGATCAATGCCTGGTCCATAACTCCACACCATCCCTTTGTACATTGCGAATAAACAATGATGGCTGTTCCAGGCGAGCCGCATCCACTGAAACCACCGCCAAAGGAAGTCCATATTCAATAACCACATCAGATGAGCAGCCACTAACCTTATCAAGAGAGTCCAAGGATCTTTTGTCCAGAACCACTAAAACATCCAGATCCGAATCCGCGTTGAAATCGCCTCTGGCCTTTGAGCCGTACAAAACCACCTTTTGCAGCCGTTGCCCCAGGGAAGCGCTCAGCTCTTCCACCAGATCCGCCAACGCCGCCTTTTCACGGTCTGTCAGATGCGTCAAACCGACAATGGATGATTCCATCATTTTCCGCCTCCCCCAAAGCCCCGTGGAGCGAACTAATTAAACTTCTCTAGCGAGCTAATTAATCTTCTCTAAGCGATCTTCAACAGCCTGATGGCGTTCCCGCCAAAGATCAGCTTCAGGTCCGCCTCGGGAATCCGCAGCTGCCGCGCCGCCCGCAACTGATCGAGCAGGTAGCGCACGGCAAACCCCCGCGGGAACCAGGCCGAGTCGCTGCCGAAGATGATCCGCTCCGGCCCGATGGTTTGATAAAATCTGGCGAAGAGATCCTCGATGGTCAGCGGATATGGCATCCACCTCACCCACTCGTTGTTTCCGGAGGTGTCTACATACACGTTCCGGCAGGCCCAGCACAACTGCAAGAGCTCGCGCACGTAGCCCGTCCCGAAATGCGGCACTACAAATGGTATCCCCGGGAAGCCCCTGGCCACATCGTGGAGAATCAGGGGATCCATGTTCACGGCGTTCCCGATCCCGCCGCCTCCGCCCAGGATGCCGAAGTGAATCAACACCGGGATCTGGTGCTTTTCCGCCACCTCCCAGACCGGATGGAGCGCCTCGTCGGTGAGAGGCCGGGAGAGCACCGGCGCGAAGATCTTGTACCCCCGGAACCCCAGCTCCGTGATCGCCCGTTCCAACTCCCGGGCCGCGTAGGGCGCAAAGGGATCATGATGGGCGAACCCCACAAACTTGTCCGGGTGGCGCGCCACCGCCCCGGCCAGCAGATCGTTCCCCCCGCCGCTCACAAAGGCCACCCGGTGCAGGTGATACCGCTCGACCTCCGCCGCCCAGCGGTCCGCCTGTTTCCGCCAGTCGCTGGTCTCCGCTTCCGGCTGCGGGAAGCTCCAGTTCAACCACCATTCGTCCTGATAGGCGTTGGATTCTCTGGCCAGCATCTCCCACTTCTTTTGCCCGAACCGCTTGATGTAGCTTTCGCGCCAGGGGCGCATAAAATCGTCTTCCGCCACGGGAAAGTGCATGTGGAAATCCACCACCGGCCAATCCGGCAGGCGGTACTCCAGCTCGCCCTTCATTGCTCTCCCAGCCATAAAGCCACCTCCAGCATCTTGCCAGCCTTCCCTACATCTCGTCCAGCTTCCCGGACTCCACGAACTCCGCCAGGTCGGCAAGCTTCCCCTCGGCGTGCGCCGAGTAAGCCACGTTGTTGCGGTTCAGAAGGCAGTCCCGGACCAGGTAGGTCTTCATGCCCAGCCGGGCCACCGGCAGATCCTCGTCCACATCGTTCCCCACCATCAGGCATTCTTCGGAACGCCGCCCGATCCGGTTTAGGATCTCGGTGTAGTACTGCAGGTAAGGCTTGCAGAAGTGCATCTCCTCATAAGCCGTGACCAGCCGGTAGTCAAAGTCGTCCACGCCCGCCCAGCGCATCCGCTCCCGGATGGCGCTCATGGGAAAGACCGGGTTGGTGGCCAGGACCACCTCATAGCCCTTCTTCACCGCCGCCTCCACCACCCGCCGGGCGTTGGGATCCGTCCTGGCGTGGTGCTTCAGCCTGGGGAAATCGTTGGCGTAGAAGTCGTCGAAGATCGGCATGGTCTCCTCCACGGATAGGCCGGTCTTGCCGAAGAAGTCCTCGATGAACTTCTGCTGGTTCGTTTTAGCCGGATCCGTGTTCTGAATCATCGCCATGCTGGATCCCATGAGCTGCCGGGCGAACTTCTCCGGCGGCATCTTGTGGGCCAGCCGGGACGCCAGCGCCCGGATGTATTGTTCCAGAAAGTAGTCGATGTCCACGTTGAGCAAGGTGCCGTCCAGGTCGAACAACAGGGTCCTGATCATTCTGGTGCCGCTTCCCCCTCATTTATTTTACCTGCATTATACCACAAAATAACAGGGGGGCCAACCGGCCCCCCGCCATAAACATTCATTCAAAAGCATTGTTCTGCCATCCCTGGCCTGGAACTTCATTATGCCACGTTCACCTTGGGCTCTACTTTACCGTGAGCGTGGGTGTGACCGTCTCCGGCACGATCCGCCAGTTGTTGTCCACATCCGGCGCGATAACCTGGTGTTCCTTGACGTAGTCGATCATCAGGTTGCGGATCTCGTCGGAGGACTTGTAGATCACCGGCGCATTTTTGAACATCAGGTATCCGCCGCCGCCGCTCACCCGGTAGTTGTTCAGCGCCAGCTTGAACTTCTGGTTCATCTCCACCGGCTGGCCCTGGCAGGTCATATTCTTGATGCGGCTTCCCACCGGCTGGGTAACGTCGATCTCGTAGTTGATCCCCTGGACCATGTCGTAGTTGTAACCGCGAATGTCCTTGTTGATGCTGAACCCGGCCTCCGGGGTGTAGGTGTTGTAGAACCTGGCCGAATGCTCCAGGGCGTCCTTGAGCTGCTGCCCGGTCACCTCGATCACGTACAAAGTGTTATCGTAGATATAGACCGAAAAGAGCTGCCGGACGGTGACCGGTCCCTTCGGGATTGCCGCGGAGGTGTTGAACATCGCCGCGATGGAGAGATCCGCCTTGCCCGCCTCCATCTGCACCTTCTGGATCAGGTCCATAATCGCCGTGTCCTTGATCTGGGCCTCGGTCCCGATGAAATCGCCGGTGGCCTCGCCAATTACGCTGTTCATCCAGTTCTGGGCCGCCTCATGGTAGGGTTTGCCCATCTCCAGAATCCTGGGATCCGCGGCCACGGTGTCGTCCACCGGAATCAGGGCGCTTTTCTTCTCCACGATCTTCCAGGGCTTGAAGAAACCCGGCTTCTCCAGGGTGAGATCCACCCGGCCCAGCACCGAACCCCAACGCTCCGGCTCGGTGATCAGCACGCCGTTGACGATCTTCTGCGGGATCTTGGAATGCGCATGTCCAATCAGGATCACGTCGATGCCCGGCACGGTGGTGGCCAGCCCGTAGATCTGGTTCTCCAGCGGGGTCTGCCCGCCGTATTCCTTGCCGGTATCCGGATCCTTCTCGAAGCCGGAGTGAGCCGCGACAACCACAACGTCGACTTTTTCCTTGTTACGAAGGATTGAAACCCACTTCTGGCCCTCTTCGATCAGATCCTTGAAGACCAGGCCTTCATAGTTGGCCGGCTGCTCCCAGGTGGGAACGGCCATGGTGGTCAGGCCGAGGATGCCGATCTTCACGCCGGCCACCTTTTTGACTATGTACGGCACAAAGGCGTTCTTGCCGTCGGAGGTGTAGATGTTGGCCGCCAGCCAGGGGAACCGGGCCTCTTTTTTGGCCTTGTTCAGCACCGGCAGCCCGAAGTTGAACTCGTGATTGCCCACCGTCATGGAATCATACTTCATGTAGTTCATGACCGCCATCATCGGATCCACGGGGGCGTTGTCCATCTTGTTGTGGAAATAGACCAGCGGGGTGCCCTGGATGGTATCGCCGGTATCCACCAGAAGCGAATTGGGGTTCTCCTGGCGGACCTTCTGCACCAGAGTGCTCACCTTGGCCAGCCCCACGTTAGAGGGCTTGTCCTTGAAATAGTCGATGGGATAGATGTTTCCGTGCATGTCGCTGGTCTGCATGATGGTGATGTGCGCCTGGCTGGCCGCCAGCACGGTGTTGCCCGCGGGCGGAACCGCCGCAAACGAAATCCCCAGCACCAGAAGCACCGCCAGCAATGCCATTCCCAGCTTGCCGTAACGTTTCAACTGCATCTTTTTTCCTCCCTTAACATAATTGTCTCCGGCCACCGGACCTCGTTTGCCCACAAAGCCGCCTCTACCGGACCGGAAAAGCTGAATCACTTGAAAATCCATCCGCTTATTATTAAAGCTTTTAAAGCTTTAACTTCGACAACATCTCAGGGGTTCCTTCTCCATACAAATTTTCCTTTTTTGACCACCGCCTCCACCAGATTCGCCCCGCAATGGTAGGTCAGATAAAGATGCCCCGGCGCGTCAACAATGATGATATCGGCCTGTTTCCCCACCTCCAGGCTGCCGATGCGGTCCGCCGCTCCCACCGCGTGCGCGGCGTTGATGGTGGCCGCGGTGATGGCCTCCGAGGGGAGCATCTGCATCTGCAGGCAGGCCAGGTTGAGGATGAAAGGCATGGAATCCACGGGGCTGCTGCCGGGGTTGAAGTCCGTGGCCAGCGCCACCGGCGCCCCGGCCTCGATCATCCGCCGGGCCGGCGCGTACTCCGTAGACATGAGCGAAAAGGCCGTTCCGGGCAAGAGCACCGCGATTACGCCCTTTTCCGCCAGGGCCTGGATGCCCTTATCCGAGACCTTGAGCAGGTGATCCGCGGAAACCACGCCCAATTCCGCCGCCAGCTCCGCGCCCCCCGTATTCGAAAGCTCGTCGGCGTGGATCTTCAGCTGCATCCCGTGCCGTTGCGCGGCCTGCAGGATCCGCCGGGACTGGTCGATGGTGAAGACGCCCTTCTCGCAGAAGACATCGCAAAACTCCGCCAGACCCTCACCGGCCACGCCGGGGATCATCTCGGCGCAGAGCAGATCCACATATTCGTCCGGAGCATCCTGGTATTCGGGCGGGATGGCGTGAGCGCCCATGAAGGTCGCCACCAGCTCCACAGGTTGCAGATCATTGAGGCGGTAAACGGCCCAGAGCATCTTGACCTCGTCTTCGGTGGCGAGACCGTAGCCGCTCTTGGCCTCCACCGTGGTGGCGCCGCAGGAGAGCATGCGGGCAAGGTACTTTTGCCCGATCTCCACCAGCTCGTCCTCATCCGCCGCCCTGGTAGCCTTGACGGTAGCGATGATCCCGCCGCCTCTGGCCATGATCTCCGGATATTTGGCGCCCTTGAGCCGCATCAGGTATTCGTTCTCCCGTGATCCGGCAAAGATTACGTGGGTGTGGGGATCCACCAGGCCGGGCATCACCAGCTTCCCCCGGGCGTCAACCACCGCCGCCGCATCCCCCAATATTACCTCGCGGAGGACCTCCTCGGTGGTCCCCACCGCGATAATCTTGCCTTTTTCGGCCGCCACCGCCCCGTCCTTGATGATGCCGAGTTCTTGCATGCCCGAGCCGGTCTTTGGTTTTGTGCTCCCACCGGGAATGGTCAGCAACTCCCCCGCATGGGTGATCACCAGATCCGCCCGCTTTTTGGGCGCACCAGGCGCTTCTGTCGCGACAGGCGCCCCAAAGGTTTCCTTACCCGTCTCCACATTTGTCCCTCCATCTTCGCCATCCCCTGGCTGTGGGCCTGTGGGCCGTGGGTCTGCCCCTACGTCTCTCCTCGCCACGGCCTACTCCGCCAGCCGGCGCTCCAGGATCTGCCGCCGGTCAAAGCCCTCCAGCCGCAGGTAATATTCCGCGCCATCGAGCAACGCATCCATGGGCACCAGGCCGACGATCTCGCTCCCGACCACCGGCACGCCATAGCAGGCCGCCTCCATCTTGACCAGCTCAAAGGCCCGGTAGACCGCGGTCTCCCGGTAATTGACCAGGTTCATGGAAACCTGGGCCATCCGCCGGTCCTCAAGCATCACGCCCAGGGCCTTGACATTGGCCAGGCCGCCGTTTTTGGCCCGGACCCGCCGGGCAATCTCCCTGGCAATCCTGACGTCGGGAGTCCCCAGATTCACGTTGAAGGCCACCAGCGGCGGCCGGGCGCCGATCACGGTAGCTCCGGCGGCGGGGTGCAGCCTGGCTGGCCCAAAATCCGGATCCCGCGCCGGATCCTTGCCAATCTCCGCCTTGAGCCCTTCATACTGCCCCCGCCGGATGTCGGCCAGATTGCGCCGTTCGGGGCGCGTGGCCGCGGCCTCGTAGAGGTAGACGGGGATGTCCAGCCTCTCAGCCACTTCCTTGCCCAATTCCCGGGCCAGCGCCACGCACTCTTCCATGGAAACATTCATCACCGGCACGAACGGCACCACATCCGTGGCCCCGATTCGCGGGTGCTCGCCGCGGTGCTCTTCCATATTGATGAGCGCCGCCGCTTTCGCGATAGCCGTAAACGCCGCCTCCTTCACCGCTCGCGGCGCCCCGACGAAGGTCATCACCGTGCGGTTATGGTTTACATCCGACGTGTAGTCCAAAAGCCGCACTCCCTCCACCGCCCGCACCTGGCCAGCGATGGCCTCAATGACCTCCTTGCGGCGCCCCTCGCTGAAGTTGGGGACGCATTCGACGATCCGGGCTTCCATAACTTTCTTCCCCCATCGTAAGCTTCATTTGTCCAGCATGGGCAGCTTGATTCCCTTGCGGCGGGCGGTCTCCACGGCCAGTTCGTAGCCGGCGTCGGCATGGCGCATGATCCCCGTCCCGGGATCGGTGGTCAAAACCCTCTCCAGGCGGATCGCCGCCTCGTCGGTCCCGTCGGCCACCACCACCATTCCCGCGTGAATCGAGTAGCCGATCCCCACCCCGCCTCCGTGGTGTACGGAAACCCAGCTGGCCCCGGCCACCGCGTTGAGGAGAGCGTTAAGAATCGGCCAGTCGGCGATGGCGTCGCTCCCGTCCTTCATCCCTTCCGTCTCGCGGTTGGGGGAGGCCACCGAACCGGTGTCCAGGTGATCCCGTCCGATGACGACGGGCGCCTCCAGTTCGCCGCCGCGCACCAGGTCGTT
>JAMCQP010000095.1 GCA_023381695.1 Bacillota bacterium
GGGATGGCCAGCACCTCGGCGATCGGTTCGCCCCGCTCGATGACCTGTTTGAGCACATCGGTCACAAACCCGTGGTGGCCGAAAGTACCATCGTCGGTGCTGTAGAGGATCTCATCGCTCACCGACTCCATCTCCCGGGTCATGATCAGCATGTCCTTGCTGCGGGCGCCGACGATGGAGATCACCCGGTTCCCCAGTTCATGGAGTTCCCTGGCCCGGGGAAAAGTGGGCGCCACCCCCACGCCGCCGGCCACGCAGACCACCGTCCCCACCCTGGCCACCGGCAACGGCGTACCCAACGGCCCCGCCAGATCCATAAGGCTGTCGCCCGCCTGCAGTTCCCCGAGTTGCTCGGTGCTCTTGCCGACCTCTTGAAAGACCACGGTCACGGTCCCCTTGCCCCGGTCGTAATCGGCAATCGTGAGGGGCACCCGCTCACCCTTCTCATTGATTCGCAGGACCACAAAGTTTCCCGGTATGGCCTTTCGGGCAATCAGCGGCGCGTGGAGCCTGAAGAGCTTGATCTTCGGCGCAAGTTCTTCTTTCTCCAGGATTTTGTACATAAAACCCCTCTTCTTCCGGCAAAATTCGGCCGTAACCATCAGAAGACCGCCGGGAGGCTGTGCCTGAATTCACTTTTTAACTTAGGCGCATCACTGCTCCCGGCGCCTGATCTTCGTCCCGTGTCTTACGATTCCTTCTCTGGCAGGTTACCGACCCCCGGCCACAGGTTACTGGCCCCGACCGACCTTCAGGAACGAGTCGCTGTAAACTTCTTTGTTGAGAAGGATGGAGCTGGTAATCGCGGCATCCACCAGATCGTTGTCCGTGACATCCACGATCGCCGCATCCAACCCGCAGGTCATCGCCATAATCAGGAATGTCCGGTTGATCAGCGGCCGGTGCAGCGTCTTCTGGGAGATGTTGCTCAACCCGACGACGGTCTTGGGAGCGGGATCCGACAGGATCTTGACCTGGCGGATGGTCTCCAGGGCCTCGGGGGCGTGCTCCTGGGCCACACCCACCGGGAGAGTCAACGGGTCGATGTACAGATCGGTAAGAGGGATGCCGAACTCGTCCGCCGCAGCCACGATCTCCATGGCAATGGCCGTCCGGTCGGTGGCATCCTTCGGAACGCCCTTCTCGTTCATGGCCAGGCCGATGACCGCGGCTCCGTAATGCTTGGCCAGCGGCAGGATCTGCTCCAGGTGCTTGCGCTCCGCGGTGGTGGAGTTGATGAGCGCCGGCTTCTTCTTGACCGCCTTCAAACCGGCCTCAATGGCCTTCACCTTGACGGTGTCGATGGAGATCGGGGTGTCCACCACGGACTCCACGACCTCTACCAGCCAGGGCATCACTTTTTCAGGATCGTCCACCGCCGGGCCGGTGTTGATATCGATGAACCGCGCGCCGGCCCTGGTCTGCTTGATTGCCAGTTCCTGGATCGGCTGCGGGTTCCTCTCCTGAATCGCCTTGGCCATGTCCTTGAAAAGGCCGTTAATCCTCTCGCCAATCATGATCAATGCCATTACTCTCTTCCCCCTTCAATAAATTATTTCAAGCCTTTGTCTTCATGAGCTTGTCGATGTGCTTGAGAAGGGCTGCCGTCGCCTCGGGATGCCGCGTCACCAGGAGATCGGCCCCCGCTTGCAGCAACGTGGTGGCCGTGATGATCTCCCACAGCGGCCCGCGCTTCTCCTGCGGACCCCACTCCGGCGCCTTTTCGGTGGGTTCCTTGGCTTCCTTGGCCCTCCAGGCCTCCTGGCCCGCAAAGACGATCATCGGCATGGACAGCATCTTATCGCCCTGCAATGCGCCGAGACGGATCCGCTCCATGATGGAATAGGTGTACTCAATGCCGTAGCCCACGCCGCCCGTGGTGGGATCCATGACGATCTTCTCCGGCTTCATGCCCATCTCGGTCACCAGGATGTTCAGCTGTTTCTGGATGTTGATGTCGATGGGCGCCTGCGGGATCAGGCAATGGTTGTTCATCATGCTGGCCGCCACCAGGGACTTGTAGTTGTCCTGCTCGGCAATGCCCAGAAGGCAGTTCTCGCCGGCGGCCGCTTCACTGACCTTGGGCATCACGATGTTATCCTTCTCGAAGCTGCCGCAACCACGGATGATGAGCGGCACACCCACCGCCTGAAGGACGGCCTTGACCGTCCTGGCGGCATCCTCCGCGGAGGCATTCTCGCCCTCGGGATCGATGCTGACCAGCCGCAGGCAGATCGCTTCCGCCCCGAATTCCACGCACTTTTTGGCCCAGGATGCCGGGTCCTTGACGACATCCCCGAAGGGCGCGGTCAGCACCTCGGGCCAATCCGCCGGCGGCCTGTCCCAAATCTCCATGGCCACCCTGGGTTTGTGGGGCACCGCGCCCTCAAATTGCAGGAAAGGGAGTGTCGTCTCCCCACCGATGGTGATGGTGCTGGTACGCGTCCCACCCTGCTCCCTGGTGGCGCCGATGGTCACTTCGGCCACCTTGCCAACCCATTTTTCTTTAACCAGTTCAACTGGCATCCAGGAATCCCCCTTCCATCGCTCTCTTTGCAAGATATCAGGCCAGGATCCGATCCAGGATCTCCGTGACCGCCCTGGCCACAAGTGAGTCCCCGGGCAGCTCCACGAGCGGCCGCCCGTTAAAATCGTATTCGGTGACCGCTGGATCCAGCGGCACGATGCCCGCCAGCGGCAGCCCCGTCCTGGCGATCTCCTCGGCCAGCGTGCCTTCCGGCTCCGCAGTCGCCTTGGAAATGACCAGAAACCGCCGTTTCACATCCAGCTTGATCCCGTCCACCAGTTCATTGATCCGGCCGGCCGAACGCACTCCCCGCACGGTGGGATCGCTCACCACGATGAGCAGGTCCACATCATTGGTGGTGCGCCGGCTCAAGTGCTCCAGGCCGGCTTCGTTGTCCATGACCACATAGGGGTAGTTGGTGTGCAGGCGTTCCATATATTTGCGCAGAAGGTTGTTGGGGTAACAGTAGCACCCCGCACCCTCCGGCCCGCCCATCACCAACAGATCCACATCCTTGCTCTCCGCAAGGGCCGCTTGAATTCTGTATTCGATATAGGTCTCTTTGGCCATGCCGCCTGGCAATGGTTCCAACCGATCCTGGGTTTCAGAGATCAGATCGGCTATGGTTGTTTCGGGTTCCACTCCCAGAGCCTCGCCCAGATTGGCGTTGGGATCCGCGTCCACCGCCAGAATCGGGCGCCGGCCCTTATTGAGCAGGTACTTGATCAACATCGCGGAAAAGGTTGTCTTCCCTGTTCCACCTTTGCCGGCAACAGCAATGTGGTAGCTCACACCGCAATCCTCCCTTTTTCCTCGCCATAAATAGACGGAAACAGGCTCAGGTCCGTATGTGGCAGGAACAAGGCCTATACAAACTCATCCAGA
>JAMCQP010000118.1 GCA_023381695.1 Bacillota bacterium
CGGCGCCAGGGTGATGACCTCCTCATCCAGCCCCGGCATCAGCTTGAAGCAGGAAGGCATCTCATATATCGCCGGAGCCGAGTTGCCATGCGTGATTGTAAATATGGTCCGGGGAGGACCGGGCCTGGGAGGCATTCAACCATCGCAGGCGGACTATTTTCAGGCCACCAAAGGGGGCGGCCATGGCGATTACCGGCTTTTGGTGCTGGCGCCGGCCTCCGTCCAGGAGATGGTGGATCTGGTCATGGAGGCCTTTGATCTGGCGGACAAGTACCGGAATCCCGTGATGATCCTGGGTGACGGTGTTCTGGGACAGATGATGGAACCCCTGACCTTCAGGGAACGCGAAGAAAACGGGCTGCCGCCCAAAGCCTGGGCCACCACCGGCGCCAGGGGCCGGAAGCCGAACCTGATCAGTTCCATCTACCTTGATCCGGAGGTTCTCGAACAGCACAACTGGAAGTTGCAGCGCAAATACCAGGAGATGATCGCCGGGGAGATCCGCTACGAGGCCGTGGACACCGAGGACGCCGACTATCTGACGGTGGCCTACGGCACCACCGCCAGGGTGGTGAAGAGCGCCATGATCCAGGCGCGGCAGGCCGGGGTCAAGGTCGGTCTGATCCGGCCCATCACCCTCTTCCCCTTCCCGTATGAGGCCATCGGCAAGGCGGCCGAACGGGTGAAGGCGGTCCTGGCCGTGGAGATGAGCGCCGGCCAGATGGTGGAGGATGTGCGGCTGGGAGTGAACGGGCGCCGCCCGGTCAAGTTCTACGGCAGGACCGGCGGCATGGTGCCGACGCCCAGAGAGGTCTTCGAGCAAATCTTGGCTCTGAGGGAGGCTCGTTAAATGGAAGTGATCTTCAAAAAACCGGAGAGCCTGAGCGATACCATCACCCACTATTGCCCGGGGTGCACCCACGGCATCATCCACCGTCTGGTGGCGGAGGCCGTGGACGATCTGGGCGTCAGGGAGCGCGCCATCGGCGTCGCGCCGGTAGGCTGCGCCGTCTTCGCGTATAATTACTTCAACATGGATTTCCACCAGGCCGCGCACGGGCGGGCGCCCGCGGTGGCCACCGGGATCAAGCGGGTCTTGCCGGACCGCATCGTCTTTACCTACCAGGGGGACGGGGATCTCGCCGCCATCGGA
Source organism: Bacillota bacterium (assembly GCA_023381695.1). Lineage (GTDB taxonomy): Bacteria > Bacillota > UBA5301 > JAMCQP01 > JAMCQP01 > JAMCQP01. The sequence continues at coordinate 1,154 of JAMCQP010000118.1, forward strand.
ACGGCGGAGATCGTCCATGCCGCGGCCCGCGGCGAGAAGATCACGGTGATCTTTGTAAACAACGCGATCTACGGAATGACCAGCGGGCAAATGGCGCCCACCACCCTGATCGGGCAGAAGGCCACCACCGCCCCGGAAGGCCGGAACCCCGAGGTGAACGGCTACCCGATCCGGGTTACGGAGATGCTCAACACCCTGGAAGGGCCCTCTTATCTGGCCAGGGTGAGCGTGCATAACCCCAAGGCGGTGGCCAATGCTAAAAAAGCCATCAAAAAGGCCTTTGAGGTCCAGGTGGAAGGGAAGGGTTTCGCCCTGGTGGAAGTTCTCTCCACCTGCGCCACCAACTGGGGCAAGACACCGGTGGAGTCTTGCCAATGGCTGGAGGAGAACATGATCCCCCACTATCCGCTCGGGGAATTCCGCGCGCCGAAGGAGGGCAAATGAGATGTTGCACGAGATTGTCATGGCCGGCTTTGGCGGCCAGGGCGTGATGGTCATGGGACTGCTCATGACCTACGCCGGAATGCTCGAGGGTAAGAATGTCTCCTGGATCCCCTCTTACGGCCCGGAGATGCGGGGAGGGACCTCCAACTGCACGGTGATCGTCTCGGACAAGGAGATCGCCTCCCCGGTGGTCGGCGAGCCGTCGGCGGTGGTGGCCATGAACGCCCCTTCCATGGAGAAGTTTGGCTCAAAAGTCAAGCCGGGCGGGGTGCTGCTTTACAATTCATCCCTGATCACCGAACCGCTCAAGCGCTCGGATATCACCCAGGTGGGGATCCCGGCCAACGAGCTGGCGGCTGAGCTCGGCAACAGCAAGATCGCCAACGTAATTGCCCTGGGAGCGCTTCTGGAGCTTACCAGGGCGGTTTCCCTGGAATCGGCCAGGGCTTCGCTGAAGAAAGTGTTGCCAGCCCACCGCCAGGAGTTGATTCCCATCAACGAAGCCGCCCTGGAGAAGGGCGCCGCTTCCGTAAAACGCTAGGAAGCTGCTGGAAGCCAGCGGGGTCGAGGCGGGAGAATCAAGATGGAATCGCAAATGATCCGGATCCGCCGGGGCAAGGTCTCCCGGATCCTGGGCTCTTACGAGGGTTTGACAGAGATCGAGGTTGAGGTTGACGGCGCAATGCACAAGGCCGTCAACCTCGATGCGCTTACCGGCCCGGTCGCCGAAGGCGGCGGGGTGGTGCTGAACACCACCGCCACCGCCCTTGGATTGGGTTCCGGCGGGGATGACTTCGTCATCTTCGTCGAGGGCAACGACCGGTTGAACGCCATTTCTCCCGGTCACATCATGAAGCTCCGCTATACCCCCCTTCAGGTGAAATGCCTCAGCGTCGAGGAGCCGGACAGCCCTTACCACCAGGCCATCAAGGATTTCCAATCCCTGGGCGGGATGCCGGTCATCGTCGGTTCCCTGCACAGCATGCTGGCTCCGGCGGCGGTGGCCTTGAAGGCTGCGGAAAGAAAGCCTCTAAAAGTGGCCTATATCATGACCGATGGGGCCGCTTTGCCCCTCTCGTTCAGCCGCGCGGTCCGGGAATTGAGAGCCGGCGGGTTTCTGGACGGCACAGTTACCGTCGGGCATGCCTTCGGTGGGGATCTGGAGGCGGTAAACAAGCATTCCGGGTTGATTGCGGCCCGGGAGGCGCTGAAGGCGGATGTGGCCATTGTCACCATGGGGCCGGGGATTGTGGGGACCGGGACGAAATACGGGAACACCGCCCTGGAACAGGGTGAGATTGTGGATGCCGTGGATCTCCTGGGCGGGCGGGCGATCGCCATCCCAAGGCTGAGTTTCGCGGATCCCCGCCCGAGGCATAACGGGGTCAGCCACCATTTCCTGACCGCCATGGGGGAGGTGGCCAGGAGCCGCGCGGTGGTGGCCATGCCCCAACTGGAGCCGGCCCTGGAGAGGGTGGTTAAAGAGCAGTTGGCCCGGGCGGGAATTGCCTCCCGGCACGTGATTCAGGCTGCCGACGCCGGCTTTCTCCCCGGCGCCCTGCAAAAAGCCGGAATTGCCGTCAGCAGCATGGGAAGAGGGTACAATGAGGATCCCTCCTTCTTTGAGGCTGCGGCCGCGGCGGGGGTTATCGCGGCGGAGATGGTGTCAAACTAGTTTTGCGTCGATATACTCCCGAACGGTGCGGTAATGCCGGGCGATCTGGCGAAGGCGCGCCAAAACCTCGCTTACCGTCCCTTGAAGGTAAAATCCTTTGCCGGTAACCAGTTCCTCCATGATCCAGGACACCTCCCTGTCTATTATAGCTGCCTTTTGCCCCCGGTATGCCTACCTTGCTTATCGGCAGAGAAGCCTCCGGTTATAAACCG
>JAMCQP010000053.1 GCA_023381695.1 Bacillota bacterium
CGTGCGGTATCATATTATCCGTGGTGGTGGTCTTGCCGGCGTCAATATGCGCCATGATCCCGATATTTCTCGTTTTCTCCAGGGGATATGCTCTAGCCAAAATCATCATCCTCAATAGACTACTAGAATACTTGGCGCTCACCAGCGATAATGGGCAAAAGCCTTGTTGGCTTCCGCCATCTTGTGGGTATCCTCGCGCTTTTTCACGGAACCGCCGGTACTGTTGGCGGCATCCATGAGTTCAGCCGCCAGGCGCTCGGCCATGGTCTTTTCGCCGCGTTCCCTGGAATACTTGATGATCCAGCGCAATCCCAGCGCCGTCCGGCGTTCGGAGCGCACTTCGACGGGTACCTGATAAGTAGCGCCGCCCACCCGCCTGGGTTTAACCTCAAGGACCGGCATCACATTTTTCATCGCCTGCTCGACAACTTCCAGCGCGTCTTTGCCGGTCTTGCTTCCAATAATCCCCAGCGCATCGTAAAAGATGGATTCGGCCACGCCCCGCTTGCCCTCCAACATGATCTTGTTGATGAACTGGGTCGCCAGTTTGCTATTGTACAGCGGGTCCTCCGATACATCACGTTTGGTGATGTGCCCCCTTCTGGGCATTCAATCATCCCTCCTCGAGCTTTCGTCATGCCGACAATCGCCGTTGCCTACTTCTTCGCGCGTTTGGCTCCGTATTTGGAACGCCCCTGTTGGCGGTTCTGGACGCCCGCGGCATCCAGGGTACCACGGATAATATGATACCGCACGCCCGGCAGGTCCTTGACACGGCCACCTCTGATCAGCACGACCGAGTGCTCCTGGAGATTATGCCCTTCCCCGGGGATATACGAAGTCACCTCAACCCCGTTGGTCAAGCGCACCCTCGCCACTTTGCGGAGGGCAGAATTCGGTTTCTTCGGCGTAATAGTCTTCACCACGGTGCAAACCCCGCGTTTTTGCGGCGCACCTTCACCGTAATTCATGGATTCCTTCTTGGAATTGTAAACCCATCGCAAGGCAGGCGCGGTACTCTTCTTCTTGACTTCTGCACGGCCTTTTCGCACTAATTGATTGATCGTTGGCACGACATCCACCTCCTTCCGCCTTATCCTCGCAAAATAGCGGCCGCGGCCGCCCCAACCTCGATACCGCAAGCCTTGCCGAGTATCAACATTGAGTCGACCGTGACCATTTCGATTTGCTCCTCCTGGCACCTTGCGCGAAGTTCGCGCAAAACTTGCTCTTCGGCATCCCTTGCGACAAAAGCCATTTGTACCTGGCCTTTGCCCAGCGCCTTCAGAGTTTGGTTGATCCCAACAGACCTTTTCTTGGCCGCTCTAAGCATTTCAAGCTGCTCCAAGGGCATTTGAGTTCACCCCAAACATAGGACACACTAGCGTATTGTATCACTCCTGGCCAAAGCTGTCAAGAGGTGGCGGACACCGTCAACACCTCGGCTGGCTGCTCCTCTTTTACGGCCGGTTCCTCGGCATGGACCTGAATGTTCCGGTAGCGGGACATCCCGGTCCCGGCGGGAATCAGCTTGCCGATAATCACGTTCTCCTTCAGCCCGATGAGCAAGTCCATCTTGCCTTTGATCGACGCCTCCGTGAGCACCCTGGTGGTCTCCTGGAAGGAAGCGGCGGACAGGAAGCTGTCCGTGGCCAGCGAAGCCTTGGTAATCCCCAGAAGCACCGGCCGCCCCACCGCGGGCTCGCCGTCCTCCTGCTTGACGCGCTCATTCTCCTCCAGAAACTCGAAGATATCCACCAGGCCGCCGGGCAAGAGCTCCGTATCGCCGGAGGTCTCCACCTTGACCTTCCGCAACATCTGCCGGACAATAACCTCGATATGCTTGTCGTTGATATCCACACCCTGCGACCGGTAGACGTCCTGCACCTCGTGAACCAGGTACATCTGCACGCCCCGCATGCCGCTGATCCTCAGGATGTCATGCGGATTGACCGAACCTTCGGTAAGCCGGTCGCCGGCGACCACCTGCTGGCCGTCTTTCACCCGCAACCGCGCGCCGTAAGGAACCTGATAGGACTTCTCCTCGCCGTCGGCCATCCGGATGCCGGCCCGGCGGGTTCCCTTCACCTCGCTGATGTGGACCACCCCGTCCACCTCGCTGATGATGGCCTGGCCCTTTGGTTTGCGTGCTTCAAAGAGCTCTTCCACCCTGGGCAGACCCTGGGTGATGTCGTCACCGGCCACGCCGCCGGTGTGGAAAGTACGCATCGTCAACTGGGTGCCGGGCTCGCCGATGGACTGGGCGGCGATGATTCCCACGGCCTCGCCCACCTCGACCTGCCTGCCGGTGGCCAGATTCCGGCCGTAACACTTCATGCAGACCCCGTAACGGGAATGGCAGGTCAGGACCGACCGGATGTTGACCTCTTCAACGCCTGCCTTCTCAATGGCTTCCGCCCGATCCTCGGTGATCATCTCGTCGGCCTCGACGATCACCTCGCCGGTGGCGGGATCCACCACCTGCTCCGCGGCCACCCTGCCCGCCAACCTCTCGCGCAGGGATTCGATGACCTCATTGCCCTCCTTGATCGCGCCGACCATGATCCCCTCGTGGGTGCCACAATCATGCTCGCGGACAATCACATCCTGGGCCACGTCCACCAGCCGCCGGGTCAGATACCCCGAGTCCGCCGTTCTCAGCGCGGTGTCCGCCAGACCCTTGCGGGTGCCATGGGTGGAGGTGAAGTACTCCAGCACCGTGAGACCCTCACGGAAGTTCGCCTTGATCGGGATCTCGATGATCCGCCCCGAGGGATCGGCCATCAGGCCCCGCATCCCGGCCAGCTGGCTGAGCTGCGACACATTGCCGCGGGCGCCCGAGGTCGCCATCATGTAGACCGGGTTGAACCGGTCCAGGTTATCCAGCATGGCCTTGGTGACATCGTCCTTGGCCTGGGTCCAGATGTCGCAGATCCGGCGGTAGCGTTCCTCCGGGGTAATCAGACCGCGCCGGTGCTGCTGCTCCACCAGCCCGACCTCTTCCTCCGCCTTGCCCAGAATATCCTTCTTCTGCGGCGGGATGGTGATGTCGGTGACGCTGATGGTGGTTCCGGAACGGGTGGCAAAACGGAACCCGATCCGCTTTATGGCGTCCAGCACCTGCGCCGTGCCCGCATTGCCGAACTTCCGGTAGCAGAGCTCCACAATCTTGCCCAGCTTCTTTTTGTCCACCACTTCGTTCATATATCCCAGATCCACCGGAATGGCCTCGTTGAAGAAGAGCCGGCCCGGGGTGGTCTCCAGAAGCTGTCCCTTGAAGCGAACCTTGATCTGGGCGTGCAACTCCAGCACACCCGCGTCGTAGGCCATCTGCACCTCGTCGCTGCTGGTGAAGAGCTTGCCTTCCCCCCTGGCCCCCGGGCGAACCATGGTCAGGTAATAGCACCCGATGACCATGTCCTGAGTGGGGGTGGCCACCGGCCGCCCATGCGCCGGCGAAAGGATATTATGCGCCGAAAGCAT
>JAMCQP010000122.1 GCA_023381695.1 Bacillota bacterium
AGGCGGTGCACACTGCCGGCGCCTCCTTGCCTTCATGCACGTAGCCGCAATTGCGACACCGCCAGACGACCGTCTTCTCCTTCTTGAAAACTGTGCCCGCTTCAAGATTTGCCAGAAGGCCGAGATAACGTTTCTCGTGCTGCTTCTCCGCTTTCGCGATGGACTCGAGGATCCCGGCGATCTCGTCGAAACCTTCCTCCCTGGCCACCTTGGCGTAGGACGGGTACATCTCCGTCCACTCGAAATGCTCCCCGCCGGCGGATGCCTTGAGGTTCTCCGTCGTGGTTCCGATTACTCCGGCCGGGAATGCGGCCTGAATCTCGGCCTCGCCACCCTCCAGAAGCTTAAAGAGCCGCTTGGCGTGTTCCTTTTCGTTATTGGCCGTCTCCTCGAAAAAGTCCGCGATCTGCACATAACCTTCATTCCTGGCTGCGCTGGCGAAGTAAGTATAACGGTTCCTCGCCTGCGACTCTCCGGCAAACGCCGTAAGAATGTTCTTCTCCGTCCTCGAACCCTTCAGTTTCATCATGATCTTTCCCCTTTCTGCCCATCTTTTGGGCTCCCTTTATAATAATCCGGTTCTTCCCTGGCGCACTGGGGGCACAGCCCAATGAGCTTCAGTCGATACCCGATTATCTCGTAATCACTCGCGGCGCGCAACGCCTTATCCACGATGGTGTCCGGATCGACGGGAACATCTTCCACCCGGCCGCAGCGCATGCAGCGCACGTGGTAATGGTTTGCCGGGTTTCCGTCGAACCGCTTTTGCGTGCCGGCCAGCTCCAGCTTCTGAATCAAGCCCTCTTCCGCCATGAGCTCCAGATTCCGGTACACGGTGCCCAGGCTGATCCGCGGCAGCTTTTGCCGGACCATCTCGTAGACCTCGTCGGCGGTTGGATGGGTCTTCACTTTTCGCAACTCTTCGAGGATGACCTCCCGCTGGCGGGTTCTCCTCTGCACTCGCGATGTCGTCAAGTTCATTACCCTCTAATAATCAGTAATAGTTATCTTTACTAATAATATATCCCGGCGTACATCTCCTGTCAAGATCATTTTTGACGAAAAGCCTAAAAAAAATTTGACCCGCAGTCGCAAACCACAGGTCAAAATGGGCATAAAAATGGCTCCTCGAGCTGGACTCGAACCAGCAACCACCCGGTTAACAGCCGGGTGCTCTACCATTGAGCTATCGAGGAACGCTCACGAAATACATTTTAGCAAATCGAAAAGAGGGTGTCAACCCCCTATTTCTGGCTCTCTAATCCTGGGGCCAGAGTATCATCTGCGTGCAGCGGAAAAGTGCGATATTTCGCCCACTGGCCTCATCGCTGATAACGGCGTCCCATACCTGGGTGTTGCGCCCCAAGTGTGCAATGCGTGCCTCACATCGTATTGTGCCGGTTCGGGCGGTACCGAGAAAATTGGTTTTTAATTCTATCGTTGTAAAGGATTTAGCCCCCTCCGGCAAATGAGCAATTGTCCCATATCCGCATGTTGTGTCCGCCAACGCAATAACCGAAGCAGCATGAAGAAACCCATTTGGTGCTAAAAGCTCGGGACGTATCGCCATTCGGCTGAACAAACAACCGGGGGAGATATCCAGTATTTCTAAACCAAACAGTCCGGGCAAATAGCCGATACTGCGTTCACGCAGACTTTCCACCGTCACTTCCGGACGCAACCTCGGCTCTGTAATTTCTTTCGACATCTTGTCCACTTCCTCAGAAATGAAGTCTATGAGAGATTATACTTTATTGCCCTCGCTTACCAACCCTTGCAAAGTTTTACCAGGCCGAGGCGCCGCCGTCAACCACCAGCACGTGCCCGGTGACGTAGTTGGCGGCGTCGGAGGCCAGGAAGGCGACGGCCCCCTTCAAATCGTCCTCGCCCCCGAAACGGCCCAGTGGAATGTGCGAGAGGAGGAACTCCTTCCGGTGCTCGATAATCCACTCGCTCATATGGGTGGGAAACCAGCCGGGAGCAATAGCGTTGACATTGATGTGGTACCTCGCCCACTTGCAGGCCAGATCCCTGGTAAAGGCGATCACCGCCCCCTTGCTGGCGCTGTAGACCACCGCGTCCATCACTTCCGGCGGAGATCCCCCCAGGCCGGCCACCGAGGCCAGGTTGATGATCTTGCCTCTCTTCTGCCGGATCATCACCCTTCCCACCGCCTGGGCGCAAAGAAATGCGCCGGTTGTATTGGCGGCCATCACCCTGTTCCACTGTTCCAGCGGCAGATCTTCCAGCGGGCCGCCCCAGGAGACGCCCGCGTTGTTGACCAGGATATCGATCCGGCCGAACTCCTCCAGAGTTCGGCTCACCATCTGTTCCACCTCGGACGGGTTGGTCACGTCGCACCGTAGCGCCAATGCTTTGACCCCCAGCCGGCGCAACTCCCCGGCCGCCTCTTCGCAACGCTCCACCTTGCGGGCGCAAAGCGCCAGGTTTGCCCCCAGCTCCGCCAGGGCCCGGGCAAATTGCATCCCCAACCCCATGGAGCCGCCGGTTACAATGGCCACCCGGCCGGTGAGATCAAAAAGTCGCCTGACGTCCATCGGTACGCCTCCCTCATTCATTAACCAGCGAAAACACCTCCCGTTGTTGCCCACCGCGCATCCGGACCTTTCCCCGCCGGCGCAGGTACTCCAGATGCGCCAGAGTCTCCAACAGAGCAGCCTGATGATTCCAGGCGTCCATCCTCTCCCAGGGCTTGCTCCAGCTCAGGCGGGAAGCGATCTGGTAAGCAGTCAGCGCCTCTTCATCCATGGCGCCTTGCAGCTCCCCCAGGCGCTTTTCGTGGTGCGCCCGGATCTCTTTGACACGTCCCCTGACACGTCCCCTTAAATCGGTGAATGTTTTCTGGTGGGCGGGCAGTACTATTTTTACATCCAGGGATTCCACCCTGGCCAGGGATTGGTAGTAGCTGTCCAGCGGGTCATCGTCCGCCGGGTGGTACCGGGAGATGATGGGCGTGATTCCCGCCAGGATATGATCTCCGGCGAAGAGCAAGCGGTTGACCGGCTCATAGAGGCAGATGTGTTCGGGGGCATGACCGGGAGTGGAGATCACCTTCAGCCGGTATTCGCCGGCCTGGATGACCTCCCCGTCGCCCAACACCCTGTCGATGGCGGGAAGACGCATCCGGGGCCGCAGAGTGGCCGCCGACAGGCGCATCAATTCCATCTCCGGATCGGGCAAACCGTGACGACTCAAGGTTTCCGCCATCGCCCGCATCAGAGCGTCATACCCGATGGCATGCTTGTTTACGGCGTCGCCGGCCAGGATGGTGGCTCCTGATATTTCCTTGATCCTTGCAGCAAGCCCGCTATGGTCAGGATGAAGATGCGTCAGCACCACCTGCCGGATGTCGGAGACTTCCAGACCAAGCTTCTTCAGGTACCGCTCCAGGGCTTCCCAGGACTCCTCCACATTCCATCCCGTATCCACCAGGGTGGTCTCTGTTCCGCCCGTGATCAAATAAACCGCCACATTTTGCAGAGGATTGTCAGGAATGGGGAGCGGCAACCGGTAGACGCCTTTCACGATCCGCTCCCCTTCCATCCCAAACTGATGATTTTGCACTGGCAAAGAGACACCAACCCTTCTGGACAACATGAACACTACACCTTGACTGGCTCATCATGGGGACATGGCGTTCCCACATATCTGCGGGGCATGCCGCGGATAAGACGATGCGACCTGGTGATCCTTGTCGCTGGGTTTTTCGGGCTGTTTGAACAGGATGGGAATCATGGCCTCCAAACTATTTTTTATTGTATAGAATTATACGTCATCTGGGCGGGAAATCCTCTTTTATTTTCCGTCTACCTGTCCGATTTCCGCACCGGAAGGGCCTTCCGGGAATATACAAAATGCGTGCAGGATGACGGGATGGCGGAGATCGGCGCGAAATTGACCGGTTCCGATGGGTTTCTGGTTGGCTCGCCCGTCTACTTCGGCACCATCTGGAGATGATAATCGCTTTCCTGCGGCATGGGGTGATCATCGTGAATAACGGCCCGGGGACTTCCCAGTACGGCGGAACGGTCTGGGCCGGCCCCGTTGGCGAAACCGCCCAGGATCTCTGGGGTCTGGAAACCTGCCGGGGTGTGGCGCGCCGGGTGACCGATGTGGCGCAGATTATGAAGGCGGGCAAGGAAGCTCTTGGCTTCCGTGAGGAATACCTGTTCAGCAGCACTCAGAGTTCTTACAAGGACCATCTTCGGCTTCTCGGGGAACGACAGCTCGAAAAAACTGAACAGGTGCTGGTTCAAAAGCTACCAGATCCCCAGCACCCAGGGGTTCTCTTCCCCGGCCTCTTCCTCTCCGCCCTCCGCCCCGGTCTCCCCGGCAGGCTCTCCGGAGGCTTCGACAGTCACCCCGCCCCGCAGATCCTCCACTTCAGATTCTCCCGCCTCGGACTCCCCGGCGCTCGGCAACTCTTTTCCGGCTTTTTGGGCTTTTTGCCCCGCCGGCGCCTGGCCCCCGCCCAGGATCTTCTGCTGGTTGATCAGAAAGATCGCCGCCAGAAGAGCGACGCCTCCCACCCCGGAGGCCGCCAGAAACAGCGCCTTTGAGCCATATTTGGCCAAAAGGTTGAAGACCGGCGGGCCAATCGCCACGCCGAAGAACCGGACGCTGCCATAAACCGAGGTTACCGCGCCTCGCTGTTGCAGCGAGGTCGCGCTGGTCACCAGGGTGTTCAGGGAGGGAAGGACCAGGCCGCTGCCGATGCCCACCACCGACATGGCGGCAAAGAACATCACCGTGCTCTTGAAAAAGGCCGCGGCGGCCAGCGAAGCAGTTATCAGGCCAAGCCCGACACTGATCACCGCTTTCATCCACGGGCGGCGCTTTTGCAGGAAGAAGCCGGACAAAGACGAGGTGATGGCCATGGTAAACACCGGGATGGCCAGTATGGAGCCCTTGAGCACTCCCTCGATCTTGTACTTCTTCTCCAGGATATCCGACAGATAGACCAGGACGCCAAAGAGAAGAAACAAGACCACCATCCCGCCCAGAAAGAGCGCCGCCAGCGACAGGCCCTTGGTCCTGGCCACATCCCCCAGCGCCTGAAAGTATTGTTTCACCCCCTTGGTCTGGCCTTTCGCCTCCGGTTCCTTCACCATGAAATAAACCGCCAGGGCGATGGGAATGGACAGCACGCCGTAGACAAAAAACGGCGCGTACCAGATGATGAGTGCAATGAGCGAACCCAGGATCGGGCTGGCAACCTTCCCGAGACCATTGGCGGCCTCAATGATGCCCAGGGCCTTGGTGCGCTCTTTAGATTTAAAGATATCGCCCACCAGGGCCATGGCTACCGGCGCCGTGCCCGCCGCCCCGATTCCCTGCAGAATCCTGGCGCCCAGAATCACGTAGTAGGGTTGTTTCATGAGGAGCGCCGCCGCCCCGGCAATCAGCCCCCCCGCGCCGTAGACAATCAGGGCCGGAATGATGATCTTGAGCCGCCCGACCCGGTCCGACAAAAAGCCGGCAAATGGGATGGTAATCCCCGCCGGGATGGAGAAGGCCGTGATCAGAAGCCCGGCCTTCATCTGGGTGATATGGAGGACGGACTGCATTTTGGGAAAGACGGGGATCAACATGGAATTCCCCAGGACCATCAAGAAAGGAACGCCGCTCAGCGCGGCCAGTCGGAGCATCGTCTGCTTTTTCATGCCCCTTATTATGGCCTAGAAGGCGCCTTTTATTCGGTACCGGACGCCGGAAAAACTTATCCCGGCGCCTAGCGCCGCAAATAGCGCAAAGTAGTAGATGGCGCGCAGGCCGAAAAGATCGGCGATGACCCCGCCGCCCCAGTTGCCCAGGGCCGGGGCGATGGCAAATCCCACCGCCCAGAGGACGGACTGGGCCGTGGCGCAAAACCTCTCGCCCACCGTGGCCCGGACGTAGGTCGCGCTGGCCACGTAAAACAGCGTGAAGGTCGCGCCCTGCAACACCTGGCTGGCCACCAGGCCGAACAAGCTTTGGGAAGCGAGGCAGATCAGCCAGCGCAGGGCAAAAAGCAGAGCGCTCAGGATCAACAGCCGGCGGTTGCGGAAGGCCGAATCCCACCTGGACAGCCAGCGGTAACCCAGGATCTCGCTGATTCCCCCGATGGTGTAAGATATCGCCAGGACGGTGTTGCTCCCCCCGGATGCGGCTATGTAAAGGGGGTAGAAGTTGTCGCCGCCGAAGTAGGCCGCCTGGAGCAAAAGCACCCCCAGGAGAAATCGCGCAAAAGGCCGGCTGCCGATCAGAACCGCGACTCCTCTCAGACCTTCTTGTCCACGCCAGACCGGGCGCCCCTTGCCGCCCCCCCGGTCCGCTGCATGGCTTTCCACCTTGCACTGCCTCGCCCCACTCCTGCCTCCCCCGTCGTCCTTCAACCCCGCCTTCTGTTCCTGAAAAGCGCTTACCAGACCGAATCCCACCATCATGCACAGCGCATAGATCGGAAAGATGCTCGCCAGAGGCAGCCGCTCAAGCAGATAACCCAGGGGGAGGGTCCCAAAGACCGCGCCAAGCGCCCACCAGAGCCTCACCTTGCTGAATGCTTGCTGGTCCCCGCTTATCCGGGACAGGGTAATGCTGTCGGTCATCATGGTGATTGAGCCAAAGAAGACCGAGTAGGCCAGCATGATCACCAGCAGCGCCAGGAACCCCCGGGCTGCAAGGACCAGCAGGAAGGTGGCGCTGGCCCCGATCAGAAGCGCTTTCAGCACCCGGCGATGCTTGCCGGTCAGATCCGCCACCAGCCCCCACATCGGCTGGGAAGCCAGCATTACCAGAGGCCCCACCGCCCTCAACATGCCAATCTGGGTCCCGTTCAGCCCTAGTTCCTTGAAATAAAGGTTGAGGTAGACATGGGTGGCCAGGCCAAAGTTCAAAAAGAAGTAGAAGAGTTTGTAAGGGCGCAGCCCTTGCCTTCCCGACGTCCTCTCCGCCATCTCGATTCCCCCACTGCTTCATCCCACGGGAAAAAGATATTCCACGCCGCCCCCTTTTAGCCCAAGACATGAACAGGGACAGGATCACATAAGATTAAAAGGAGCGGACTCCGAAATGGCTGGAGTCCCCACGGAAACTGGTTGCGGGGGAATAACATGTCGTTTTTTCGGGAAAACCTGGTCCTCTGGCTGACGCTGGGGATTGGCCTGCTTGGCCGCAGCAGCGTTGTCACCATGGCTGCGGGAGCGCTGTTGATCCTCCGGCTTCTAAACCTGTCCGGCTACTTGCCGGCTCTGGGGGCGGTGGGCATCGATGTGGGGATCTTTTTCCTGACCATTGCCGTCCTGGCGCCCCTGGCCATGGATCCCTCGGGGCTTTCCCGGATCTTGAGGATGTTCACCTCCCTCCCCGGCGTCGCGGCGGTCATCGGAGGCGCTCTTGCCGCCCACCTGAGCGGCCGCGGCGTGCATCTGCTGAAACTTAACCCCGAGATCACGGTCGGGCTGATCATCGGCTCCATAATCGGGGTCTTGTTCCTGCGCGGCGTGCCCGTCGGGCCGCTGATCGCCGCGGGACTTGCTTCCGTGCTCCTGCAGCTTGTCCGCTAGACGTTTACCCTTCTCTAAAGGCTTTTCGGGTTAAAGCAGGATAAATACAGGCACGAACCTGAGGCATCGCCGATATGATGGTGCTAAAACGGAGTGTCGGTGATGCGCATGAAAAAATTTTGGAAAGACCCGGCTTTCCAAATGATCGCTTCCCTCGCCTTTTTTTTGCTAACGTGGTACGTAGCATCCATCACCGGCCTTTTCGGACGTTACCCACCCCGTCTGATGGGGCTCTTGCTCCCCACGCCCCTGGAAGTCGCCCGGACGGTGTGGGAGATGGCCGTCACCGGAAACCTGACCCGGCACCTGGGAATCAGCCTCTACCGGGTGATGACCGGATTCGCCCTGGCCGTCTGCATGGGAGTGCCCCTGGGAATCGCCATGGGACGCTACCGCATGGTCAACGGCCTGGTAGAGCCACTGGTGCGGGTCTTTCAGCCCATCCCCGGCGTGGCCTGGGTGCCGCTGGCCATCGTCTGGTTCGGCCTGGGGAATAAGGCGGCAATCTTCATCATCACCATCAGTTCTCTTTTTCCCGTGCTGCTCAACACCACCCAGGGCATGCGCGATGTGGACATCACCCTGATCTCCGCCGCCCTCACCATGGGCGCCAATCCCCGCCAGATCACCACCAAGGTGTTGCTTCCCTCCCTGGTCCCGTATCTGATCACCGGATTTCGCATCGGAATGGGCTTTGCCTGGCGGGTGGTCATCGCGGCGGAAATGGTGGGCGTCCCCAGCGGCCTGGGGTATATGCTGAGCCTGGGCCGCGGCATCGGCCGCACGGATATCACCATCGTCACCATGGTGACCCTGGGGGCGGTAATGCTGCTGATCGAACACAGCGTCTTCGTCCCGATGGAACGCAAGACCCTCAACTGGAAAAAAGCCTGGGGAAGGTGAGGACATGGGCATCAGGATCAGCAACCTCTCGAAGACCTTTCTTATCAATAACGGCGAAAAGCGCATCGATGCGCTTCTCAATATCCACCTCGAGGTGGAGGATCAGGAGTTCATCTGCCTGGTGGGCCCTTCCGGCTGTGGCAAGAGCACCCTCCTCAAGATCCTGGCCGGCCTGGAAGCCGCCGACGAGGGTCTGGCCACCCTGGACGAAGAGATCATCAGCAAGCCCGACCCGGATCGGGGGATGATCTTTCAGGAATACGCTCTCTTCCCCTGGCGGACCGTCCGCAAAAACGTGGAATTCGGGCTGGAAATCAAGGGTTACCGGCCCGAACAAAGGTTGAGGATCTCGCAGAAGTACCTGGCCCTGGTGGGCCTTTTGGGATTTGCCGACGCCTACCCACACCAGCTCTCCGGGGGTATGAAACAACGGGTGGCCATCGCCCGATCCTTGAGCCTGGATCCTAAGATCCTCCTCATGGATGAGCCTTTCGGCGCGCTGGACGCCTTTTCCCGCCTGCGGATGCAGGAGGAGATCACCCGGATCTGGAATGAGGAGCACCGGACCGTGGTCTTCGTCACCCACGACATCGACGAGGCGATCTTCCTGGGGGATCGGGTGGTGGTGATGACCCCGCAACCCGGGAGGATCAAGTCCATCATCCCCATTGGCCTTGGGCGGCCCCGCAACCGCAACAGCCACGATTTTCTCCGGATCCGGGACCGGGTTTACGCGGAATTCGCCCTTTACAACACCGATGCCGGTGAATCCACGGACGATGAGACCGGATGGGGAGAGCACCTGCCAGCGGCCGGGGTCGCGGGCGCGGTAACGACTGTGGCCGACCTGAACAGTTACTGGCCGGAGTAGGTGGCTTCTCCTCGAAAAAGCAAATAAAATCAGGAAGGGTGTCTGAGATTGAGGATCATGAAGTGGGTTATTCTGACGTTGCTGGCGGGCCTGATCATTTCGGCGGGCTCGGCCGGCGCGGTCTACGCCAAGGAGGCCAAGATCAGGATCGGCGCCATCAAGGCCATCGGCACCGTCGTGCCGTTTGTGGCGGAACGGCTGGGTTACCTTGACGACAAGGAGATCGAGATCCAGGTGGCGACTTTTATGGACGGGCCGACGGTCATGCAGGCGTTTACCACGGGAAACATCGACGTCGCCTATCTGGGAGTGGCTCCATCGGCCATCTGGTGGTCCAAGGGGATGGATCTGAAGGTCGTGGCCTCCACCAATTCCGGCGGCCATGTGCTTCTGACCAGGGCCGACACGGGCATCAAAACCCTGAAGGATCTGAAAGGCCGCCATGTGGCGGTGCCATCCACCGGTAGTGTAACGGACACCGTCTTCCGGGCGCTGATGATGAAGCAGGTGGCTCATCTGGATCCGGAGCGCGATCTGAAGCTCTTTCCCGGCATGGCCGGCAGCGACATGCCAACCGCGCTCATGGTCACCCGGGAGGTGGAGGCCATCGTCACCTGGGAGCCTTTTATCGCCCAGGCCGAGGAAAAATACCCGGATGTGCGGATCCTTTTTGATACCACGGCCTACTGGCGGGAACACCATAACGGGGAAAATTACCCGGTCAACGTCGTGGTCGCCCGCGGGGCGTTTATCCGGCAGAACGAAAAACTCCTGAAGCAATTCCTGGCCATCCACAAAAAGACGGTGGATTTTATCAACAACCGCCCCGCCCAGGCCAACAAGATCATGGCCGATGAGCTGAACCTCACCACCAGTGTGGTGGTCAGGGCGCGCACCCGCACGGACTTTACCTATAAGCTGGATATCCCGGCCATGATGACCGTCCTGGGCTTTTCCAAGGATCTCGGCTACCTGAAGGAATTGCCCGATCCCGATAAGTTCTTTGCACCGTCCTATTTGAATAGCATTCTCTAGTTAGGACGGCATGTCCCGGCCTCGTCAAGGGCCCTGCCCGGTGGTCCAACAAGATCACCGTCTGGGGCCCAGCGTAACCCTCATCGCTTCCGCAATCGTCCGGCCGGCATCCGCCAGATGGTAGTTCCGTCCAAAGGTGTCCGCGCGAGGGCCGAAGGTGAAGATCGGCACCATGTTGGCGGTATGGGCGCCGGTGGCGCTGGCTCTCCGTATCTCCGGCGAGATCACCCCCAGGTTGGCCCGCCTGGCGATGATCTCCCCTACTTCCCATCCCACCTTGTACAATGCAGGTTCGCTGCTTGCCCTCTGCAAAAACCGGACCTCGTCCGCGGCAAGGTCGTTTATCCCCGCGAAACGGCTGAAAGCGTCGCGTATGCTGGATTCAGTGAAAGTCTTGTTGGCGTCCCGCTGAAATTGCGCGGCGATGTACTCCGGCGAGGCCTGGACCTTCCGCAACAGATCCATCCGCAGTGGTTCGGTTACGCTCATCCCGCCAGTCTCGTGGTCCGCAAGAACGATCACCAGGGTATTTTTATCCTTCCTGGCAAAATCCAGGGCGGTCTTCACCGCTTCGTTAAACGCCAGGATCTCGGCAGTCATCCCCGTGGCGTCAAAAGCATGCGCGGCATGGTCGATCCGGGCCCCTTCCACCAGCAGGAAGAAACCCTTCTGGTTTCGCGACAGGATGGTAAGCGCCTTGCCGGTCATCTCGGCCAGCGTGGGTTCCACCTGGTCCACCCTGTTCTTGTCCCGGTCAATGACATAGTTGAGAAAACCGGTGTTGAACAGGCCGAGCAGCTTGTTGGTATCTGCGGCCCGGAGTTCCTGACGGGTGGAAATATAGGCGTAACCGGTCTTCTTTGCCTCGTCGATCAGGTTGGCGGCATCCCCCCGCTTACTGCCCTCCTGCCCTTTGGGCAAGAACCGGTCCCGCCCGCCGCCCAGCAGGACATCAATCCTGGCGGCAAGCATTGCTTTTGCGATTTGATCGGCATCCGACCGGAAAGACCCGTGAGTGGCAAACGCCGCGGGGGTTGCGTCGTAAACCGTATTGGTGGTCACTATTCCGGTACTCATGCCTTTATCCCGCGCGGCTTCCAGCAGGGTGGCCAGCGGCGTTCCATCCGGACGTTGCGATAGCATGCCATTATTGGTCCGCTCGCCGGTGGCGATGGCGCTGGCGGCGGCCGCGGAGTCCGTGACAACATTGTCCGCCGAGAAGGTGTTCAGCAACCGCTGCAGGCTTACTGTTTCAAAAGCAAATTCATCACGGGTCTCCGGGCGGTTGGCCATCAATTGCTGGCCGACGGTTTTGGCCTTGGAAGGCCGCAAATCATGGAATCTCTGCCGGTTGTCGTCCGCGGACATGATCCGGTTTGCGGAAGGAGCCGGTGCCCGTCTGAAGTCTTTGAAGATATCCAGCCGCGGCTTTGACGGCGTTGGTGGCAACCTCTTCGGCGGCGCGGGTGACGGTGTGGCCGGAGCCGGTGTGGGAGACGGCTGAACCCCCGGCGGGGCCGGCGCTGGTCGCGGCGCCGGTGCGGGCGTTGGCGTTGGGATCGGTGTTGGCGTCGGCGTCGGTGCCGGACCCGGCGCAGGCGCAGGCGTTGGCGTCGGTGTTGGTGTCGGGGTCGGCGTTGGTGTTGGCGCCGGTGTTGGGGTGGGTGCCGGCGTTGGTGTTGGCGCCGGTGTTGGGGTGGGTGCCGGCGTTGGTGTTGGCGCCGGGGGCGTTGATGGCGTGCTCTCCTCCGGCCGTTGCGCAAAAAATTGCAAATTCAGGAAACTCTTCCCGGCCACGGAAAAGAGCGGGCCAAGGGTGGGCGCCGCGGCGCCATCTTTCTCCGCCATCAGCCCCAGGACCCTGGCAATCTGGATCTGTCCTACTCCCATCCCGTCGCCCAGCAGGATGATTACCCGCTTGACCTCCGCATTGGCCGGCGTGGCATCCTCCGCTTTAACCGCCGGCGGTTTGTCCTGCCCTCTGTTAAAAACCCCCTGGCGATAAAGATATCCACCGACCGTAGCCGGCAGCGCCAAAAGCGCGACCAGTATCAGGATCAACCGTCGGTTACGGTAGTAATTGGACACATGTACCCCTCCGTTTGGTGTAGACTAATGTTAGTCTGCACCTCCCGGTCCAATAAATACTACCATCTTCACCACGTAAACAGGGTCCAGCTTACGCCGGTCACATCCGCGAAGAAATCGCTCCACTCAAAGCTGCGATCCTGGGTCGGGTACTGGGCAAATTCACTGGCGGCCGCCAGCCCCATCATCACCCAGAAAGTCTGCCTCTTATCCCATCCGGTTGCTTCCCGGATCGCCACGGTAGTGGCCGCAAACACACCAAGGTGCAGCATTTTGTCGTTTTCCAGGCCAAGGCTTCCTTTGGCCTGAACCCCCGGCCCTGATAAGCCACCTGTTCCCAAAAGGATGGCCGTCAGAACAAGGCAAAAGAACAGAACGACCTTGGCCGTCTTTTTTTCGCCCATCCATTATCCCTCATTCGTTTAACCAACTTTTTAACCAAACTTTTTGAACATGTAGCTTACCTTTTATTTCGGCCAGATTTCGGCAAAACAAAACAGTATATAAAAAAGTCAAAGATCCATCGAAAAGTTCATTGACAGGGCATAAGATTTAGTATATATTTATTTTAGCAACAGATATGAGACGAGCGAAGTTAGATAAGTAAAAAGACGCAGAAATAAGGTGAGGACCAGCCGATTCGGCTGGGTCTTTTTTATGCTGGGTCTTTTTTATTTGGGGGGGGGCTAAAGAGTTTCTTAAGCCTCGATCGAGGGGTTAAGAACGCTCAACCCTTCTTTTTCAGCAATTCTGCATAATTTTTTATCGGCGCATATAAAGACAAACTCTTCCTCCCGGCTGGCAAGACGAAGGCTAACCGCGAGTTGAATGGCGTCAATTGGAGATATGTACCTTTTCGAGATTAGATCGACACTGGAAAGGATATCGGCGGTGGTCACCTCGGAAACCTTCAGAGTGCCGTCCGCAATATCACCCATCAATTCAGCTTTTGCCGCCTGGTATTTTTTGCCGTCAATGAGCTTTTCCACATCGACCAGCCTTCGCAGGTTGGATACTATCTCGGTAATCGTTAAATTTGTAATAAACCGCGATTCAGCATTTCGAAATACTTTATCCAAAGCCAGAGAGCCTTTTTCGGGAATGTACCGTTTAAACAACGCACTGGTATCGAGAAAGAGTGTGTTCATTCCCTCGACTCCTCTTCTCTAATTTTGGACACCTGTTCAGATACAGACAACGGGAGAGCGGCAAACAGCCTCCGCACTTCTTGCAATCCCACCCGATCTTTACTGTTTTCCCTGGCATATGCCAACAGGAGCTCCTGGCCCGTATTTTTCGGCGCCGGCCTGAGCACAAGTTCTCCACCTTTAAGCTCCACCTGCAGATAATCCCCCTCGGCGATCTTAAGCCGATTACGAATAGCCTTGGGAAGCGTTATTTGCCCTTTGGAAGTCACTTTGATCTCCTGGTGTGGCATCTTCATCCCTCCAGTAAGGATTTTCTTACTTCTTACTACTATTATACGATTTGGCCTCCAGATAGTCAATCACAAAAACAATTCGCTCTCTGGGGGTTACCAGAGAGCGAATAGATCCAGATGAGCACTATTTTTTGTTGGCCGGCTCCCGTTTGTGGTCGCGCATCACTGTACCGCGACGCCGGTTGAGATCTTCCTTGCGGATAGCAGCCTACTTCGCAGCCGGAGCCGGCGCTTCGCCGGAAACATACACCGCTTTGGGCGCCCTGGTCAGGAAGGTCAGGGCGGCGGCCACCGCACACAGGCCCGCGGCAATGTAAAAGGCGTAGTTGAAGGTGCCGAAGACATCCTTGATTCTACCGGCCATGATCGGGCCGAACACGCCGCCAACTCCCCAGGCCGTAAACACCAGGCCGTAGTTTACCCCCAGGTTCTTCGTGCCGTAGAAATCGGCTGTGGTGGACGGGAAAAGCGACAAGAGGGAGCCGTAGTTGAAACCCACGGCACAGGAGCCCAGGATCAGCCAGGGAACCGTGTTGAAGTTCGGGAACAGGGCCATAAAGACAGCCTGGAGGACAAAGACCAGCAGCATGGTCCGGGTGCGGCCAATCCTGTCCGAGAGCAGGCCGGCGATGATCCGGCCGCCGGCGTTGCTGACGGCCAGCAGGGCCACCATCAGGGAAGCCATGGACGCCGCCTGGGCGGGTTCCACCTTGGCCACCACGATCTTGGCCAGCGTCCCGATGGTCAGGAGGCCGGCGGCGGCACCAAAAGCGAACATCAGCCACAAGAGATAAAACGCCGGGGTGTTGACCATCTCCTGCCAGTCATAGTCATGTTTTTTCACGGCCACGCCCGTTCTGGGTGCAGGCGGCATCCCCTTGGGGACATACCCCGCCGGGGGGTTGACCAGCAACTGCGCCAACCCGACGGTAACCACAAAGAAGGCCATGCCCAGGATCAGAAAGGTCCTGTTAACCCCGTAGGCCTTCAACAGGGCGGTGGCCAGCGGGGAGATGTAGACGGACGCCAGCCCAAAGCCGGCAACCACCAGGCCGGAGATCAAGCCTTTCATCTGGGGAGGGAACCACTTGACCGCGGGCGGGGTGGCGGAACCATAACCAAAACCGATGCCGGTGCCAGCCAGGATGCCAAAACCCATGATCATCAGGAGGGCACTGTCTTTGGACGCAAAACTGGCCAGGATCAAGCCCAGGCCGGTGAGCGCCCCGCCCATGCCCGCGATCAGCCTCGGCCCGTATTTATCCTGTGAGCGGCCGGCGGGCACCATCATCAATGCGAAGACGCCACAGGCCACGGCGTAAGGAATCTGGCTTTGCAGCGTCGTCCAGCCCCAGCCGCCCTTGTCAACGGGCGTAGTCAGGGTCTTGGCGATAATGCTCCATGAATACAGCACCCCCAGGGCAAGGTTGATCCCCGTCCCCGAAAAGGTCGTAACCCATCCCCTGGTTTGAGTCGGTTGGCTCATGGAAGATCACCTCCTGTTTAGATTTAATTTAGCACTCAAGACGCATCGGCTTCCTCGCGGTACGTCTCCTTCAACCTGGCAATCACGCCCGGATCCGCCAGGGTGGTGGTATCCCCTAACGCCTTGCCCTCGGCGACATCCCGCAGCAGTCGGCGCATGATCTTGCCGCTTCGGGTCTTGGGTAGTTCCGCCGAGAAGAAGATCTCCTCCGGACGAGCCAGAGCCCCAATCTTCTTCACCACATGTTCTTTCAATTCCGCCATGAGTTGCGCGGAGTCGGCGACACCTTCCCGGAGGGTCACAAAGGCCGAGATGGCCTGGCCCTTTATCTCATGGGGACGGCCGATGACCGCCGCCTCGGCCACGGCGGGATGCGATACCAGCGCGCTCTCCACCTCCATGGTCCCGATGCGATGTCCCGAAACATTGATCACGTCGTCGATCCGGCCCAGGATCCAGAAATACCCGTCCTCATCCCTCTTCGCCCCGTCCCCCGTGAAATACATCCCGGGAAAACGGCTCCAGTACTGTTGCACATACCGGTCCGGGTCGCCGTAGACGGTCCGGAGCATGGCCGGCCAGGGCGACTTGATCACCAGATATCCACCCTGACCCGGCGGAACGGGTTTCCCTTCGCCGTCCACCACCTCGGCCTCGACGCCGGGGAAGGGCCTGGTCGCCGACCCGGGCTTGGTCGCTGTCAACCCGGGCAGGGGGGTAATCATCTGCATCCCCGTCTCCGTCTGCCACCAGGTATCCACGATGGGGCACCTCCCGCCCCCGATATTCTTCCGGTACCACATCCAGGCTTCTGGGTTGATGGGTTCTCCCACGGTGCCCAGGAGCCTCAGGCTGCTCAGATCGTGCCGGCGCGCCCACTCCTCCCCCCAGCGCATAAAGGTGCGGATGGAGGTTGGGGCGGTGTAAAAGACGGTTACGCCGTACTTCTGGATGATGCGCCAGAACCGATCCTTTTCCGGGTAATCCGGCGTCCCTTCGTACATCACCGTTGTGGCCCCCAGCGAGAGCGGGCCGTAGACCACGTAGCTATGTCCCGTGACCCACCCGATATCCGCCGTGCACCAGTAAACATCCTCCTCCTTGAGATCAAAGACCATCCTGGTGGTGGCGTTCACCCCCACCAGGTACCCGCCCGTGGTGTGAACCACCCCTTTGGGTTTGCCGGTGGTCCCGCTGGTATAGAGAATATAGAGCATGTCTTCGGCATCCATGGCCTCGGGCGGGCATTCACGCTCGCCGGCGGCGGCCATCTGCTCGTGCCACCAGAGATCCCGGTTCGGGTCCATGGCAATCCGGGCTTTCTCCCCAACCCTGCGGACCACGAGAACCTTCTCGATGGAAGGAGCCTCGGCCAGTGCCGCATCGGAGTTCTGCTTCAGGGGAACGATGCCCCCCCGCCGGTAACTGCCGTCGGCGGTGATCAGGATCTTGGCCTGGGCGTCGTTGATCCGATCCCGGAGGGATTCGGCGCTGAACCCGCCGAAAACCACGCTGTGGATGGCCCCGATCCGGGCGCAAGCCAGAAGGGAGATGGCCAGCTCGGGAATCATGGGCAAATAGAGCGTCACCCGGTCCCCCTTCTTCACCCCCACCAGGTACCCGCCCGTGGTGTGAACCACCCCTTTGGGTTTGCCGGTGGTCCCGCTGGTATAGAGAATATAGAGCATGTCTTCGGCATCCATGGCCTCGGGCGGGCATTCACGCTCGC
>JAMCQP010000079.1 GCA_023381695.1 Bacillota bacterium
CTTTTGGTACTTGCCTTTGCGGCAATCAGGAGGACTTGACAGATTAAGGTAGAATCTTAAATATGCAAACATGAAACGTTGTTCCATATGATGAAACATATTGCTTTTTTAATAACGGGGCATTCCAGATCCCGTAAAAAAGAAGGTCAACTTGATGGTTGTTGAAGAACGGGTCAGTGAACTTGGATTTCAGATTCCACCGGTACCGAAGCCTGCCGGGGCGTATGTCCCGGGGGTAATTGCGGGGAATCTCTGCTTTACCGCCGGCCAGACCGGGACGATAAATGGCAAACTCGTCTACAGCGGTAAGCTTGGCGCCGGCGTCTCCATTAAAGACGGTTACCAATCGGCGCAACTTGCCGTGTTGAATTGTCTGGCGGAATTGAAATGGGCTTTGGGCAGTCTGGACCGCGTGAAAAGAATTGTGAAAGTAACGGGCTTTGTTGCCTCGGCGCCCGGGTTTGACCAGCAGCCCAAGGTTGTAAACGGCGCATCGGAACTTCTGGAAAGCATTTTCGGCGAAAACGGCAAGCATGCGCGTTCCGCGGTCGGCGTCGCCGAGCTGCCATTTGGCGCGCCGGTCGAGGTTGAACTGATCGTTGAAGTGCGGTAATTAAGGAACAAGATCCCCATTTCAGGGGCAGGGGCTGTGAAAGGACTGAGACTGGTGGCTAACGGGCATTTTTCTTTGAAAAAATGGGCTCTTGACACCCCGGCCGCTATTGTGGACTATGGTGTGCTGGTGCGCAACATCGCTCGCATGTCTGAACGCGCCCGGCAAACCGGCGTCAAGCTCCGGCCACACACCAAGACCCACAAATCACCGGCCATCGCTCACCTGCAACTTCGCCACGGGGCGAGCGGAATAACCGTGGCCAAACTTGGCGAGGCAGAAGTGATGGCTCAAGCCGGGATTGACGACATCCTTGTCGCCTATCCCCTGGTGGGTGAAGAAAAGATCCGTCGCCTGCTCAACTTGCGCCGATGGGTCAGCCGGGTGGCCTGTACCGTGGATAGTGTCGAGGCTGCACGCGCATTGTCGGCCGCAGCCCTGGAAAATGACCCACAATTACCAGAGCCTATCGAGGTTTACGTCGAGGTCGATGTTGGCCTGCACCGGGTCGGGCAGGCCGCAGGGGAAGCCGCCGTGGAGTTTGCAAAGGAGATCGCGCCCTTGCCCGGGATTCACATTCGTGGCCTCCTTACCCATGCTGGCCAGGCGCACGCGGCGGCAAACGACGGCGAGTTGCGCTCCATTGCTCAAACCGAGGTTGTATTAATGGCCGAAACGGCCCGGATGATTCGCGACGCTGGCATTGCCATAGAGGAAATAAGCATTGGATCCACTCCAACGATGAGCGTTTTTGAGGATGCCGGGGGAACCACCGAAATCCGGCCGGGAACTTACGTGTTTAACGACACAGACCTGGTGGGGCTGGGCGTCGCGGGTGTCGCAGATTGCGCTCTTACGGTGCTGGCGACAGTCATCAGCAAGCCGGAGGAGGACCGGTTGGTCCTTGATTCCGGCAGCAAGACTTTATCCAGCGAGAAGCCGGGCGACCCCCGCATCCCCGGCCACGGGATTATCAAGGGATTTCCCGACCTGTATCTCGAGCGGCTCAACGAAGAACATGGAATGGTCCGCGTCCAACCGGGCGTTACCGCACAGTGGCAGGTTAGGGAAGCCGGAATGATGGCGCCGTCAGAGGCAGAGCGCAAGCGAAAAACACCGAGGATACCGCGGATCGGTGAAAAGGTCGAGATCATCCCAAACCATGCTTGCGTCGTTACCAACCTTTTTGACCGGTTTTTAGTGGTACAGGGCGACGAGGTAATTGCCGAGTGGGACATCCCTGGCCGTGGGAAGTTGCGGTAAGGGTGGCGTGGTGTAATCCAATGGCAGCATAGCGGCTAATGGAGGAGTGTTTGATGGATTCGACCATTGGGAGTATTAGGGGCCGGAAATCACGAGAGATTGCAACAACTGAGGTGGTGGGACTTTCTGGCTCTTCTACCCCTCTTGCTCCTTCTGTTCGGGCGGTGGAGCGGGCGATGGAGATCTTGATGGGGCTTTCCAAACATCCGCAGGGTGTTGGCGTAACGGGACTGGCCCGGGAGGTCGGGCTCAGCAAGGCCACCATTTACCGCCTTTTGAATACTCTGGTTACTCGCGGGTTTGTGGAGCGTGTTCCGGGGACGGAGTTTTACCGCCTTGGTTTGACGATGTTTGACCTGGGCATGGCCGTGCGTAACCGGATGGACCTGGTACGGGAGGCCGGGCCTATTTTGAAAGAAGTTGTGGAAAGGACGAGAGAGACAGTGCACCTCGGGATCCTGGACAATGGCGAAGTAGTATATGTGGATAAACTGGAGGGGCCAGGGGCGATCCAGATGCTGTCCAGGATTGGCCGGCGGGTGCCGGTGCATTGTACCGCCATGGGCAAGGTCCTGGCCGCGGATCTGCCGGCCGTGGAGCTAGAGCGGGTTATCTCCCTCAGGGGGCTCAAGGCTTGCACGGAAAATACCATTACTGACCTGGAGCTTCTCAAGGCTCATTTGCGGGAAGTTGCCCGGCAAGGGTTTGCCGTGGATCGGGTGGAACATGAATACGGCGTCCAATGCGTGGCGGCGCCGATTCGGGATTTTACCGGACGGGTGATAGGCGCCTTCAGCATTTCCGGATCGATCTTGACAATCACCGAAGAACGGCTGGTGGAAATTATTCCCTTTCTTAAAGAGGCAGGCGCGAAGATTTCCCGGCGGATGGGCTACCGGGAAAGAAGTGGCGCCGGCCGTGTTGGATAATGTGGGCAGGCGGTGAAGGAAGTGCCAGAGGTTATCACGTTTGGTGAAACCATGGTCCTGATGGACCCCATGGAACAAGGTCCGTTACGCCATGTCAACCTTTTTATGAAGCGCGTCGGGGGAGCGGAAAGCAACTTTGCCATTGGCCTTTCGCGATTGGGCCACAGTGCCGGCTGGGTCAGCCGGGTGGGGGACGACGAATTCGGCAAATACGTGGTCAACTTTATCCGGGGCGAAGGTGTGGATGTATCGCGGGTGCAGGTGGATTGTGAAGCGTTTACCGGGGTCTACTTCAAGCAGCGGCGGAGCAGCGAGGATAACTCCGTGTTTTACTACCGGCGTGGGTCAGCGGCCAGCCGCATGACCGGCGAGGAGGTTGATGAAGAATACCTGCGCGGGGCTAAATTCCTGCACGTCACCGGGATTACACCCGCCTTGAGTTCGTCCTGTTTACAGGCGGTAAAAAAGGTAATGGGGATGGCCAGGCGGTTAAATATTCCGATCTCATTGGATCCGAATATCCGCCTGCGGCTCTGGACGTCTTCGGAGGCCCGGGATGTTTTGCGGGAGTTGGTGCAAGGCGTGGATATCCTGCTGCCGAGCCAGGTCGAAGGGGAAATATTATTTGGCAGCAATTACCC
>JAMCQP010000115.1 GCA_023381695.1 Bacillota bacterium
AGGAAAATGCGGCGGCAGGCCATGGAACAGGCCCCGCATTCCAGGCACCGGCCAAAATAGATCCGCATTCCCACCTCCCCGTCCCACTCAAAGACATGCGTTGGACAAATCTTCAGGCAGGATCGCGTGGGGCATTCTCCGCAGGCGCCCGGATCCACCAGGTAGATAAAGGTGTCCTCCGGCGGGTTTATTTCATCCATCATGGAAACTCTGCCCTTTTGGGAGTTACCTTCCGTGCTCACCTCATCACCTTCCAGACATCGTACAGATCCCTGGCTATCTTCCAGATCGGGCGCATGGAACGCACCGAATCAAGTATCTTCCGGCGTTTCTCCCTCTTCGGCATGGGGTAAACCATGGCCAGCTCATAACCCACCTCATTGGCCATCCGGACATAAATATCATAAAGTTCCGGATGGGTGGAATAGAATCGGGGCACCCGGCGGTTAGCCCGCAGATCCTTCAGCACATAACTTTCTTGCATCCGCTTCTCGTAATTTTGCAGCATGCCCGCCGAAAAATCACGGGCTTTTTGGGCCGCGATAATTGTTTCCGCCGCATGCCGGGCTGAAGCCATGGCCAGATTGAGCCCGTGGGTGCCGTTTACCAGCGCCGCGGCGTCCCCCACGATCACCAACCCGTCATGGTAGAGTTTGGGTACCGCATGGTACCCGCCTTCCGGGATCAGATGCGCCTCATACTCCAATACCTTTCCGCCGGCCAGGAGCGGCCGGATTGCCGGGTGCGACTTGGTGCTCTCCAGAAGTTCGGAAGGGTTGACCCCGGCTTTCATGAGGTTTCCCAGAGGCACCCCAACATTGATCCCGACGGTGTCGCGAAAGGTATAGATCGATCCCGTTCCGCCGAGATAGCGCGTATTGTAACCCACCAATGCGATGATCGCTCCTTCGCCCGGCCCCACCTGGAATCGTTCTTCAATGGTTTTTTCAGGCATCGCCAGAATCTCTTTGACATAAAGGGAGACCTTGCCCGGCGGGATGCGGGGCACCAGGCCGGACCTTTGCCCGAGAAACGCCGTAACGCCCTCCGCGAGAACGATCACCTCGGCGAACATCTCTTTCTCGGGGCGGCCAAGGCTTACTCCCGCCGCCTTATTTCCTTTAAACAGGAGGTTGTTAACCTTGTGGTCGGGAAGGATCCGGGCTCCCGCTTCCTCAACCTTGCCTGCCAGCCAGGGATCAAACCTGGCTCGCAGGATCGAAAAGCGGTTATACCCCGGTTTAGTGAAACGTTGGCTGCGAAAGCCGGTATTGAATACTGACTCCTCGGTAAGGAACCAGAAATGCTGGTTCACTATGCAACGTTCCAGCGGCGCATCCTTCCAAAGCTCCCCAATCACCTCTTCGGTGGGTCGCACGTAAATTCCGCCGCTGCTCAAGTTCTTCGAACCAGGGTATTGGCCCCGTTCGAGAACCACCACCTCCATACCGGCCCTGGCCAGAAAGTAGGCGGCAGTCAGCCCGGCCGGCCCCGCCCCGATTACAATTACTTCGTGATCTTCCGTCGTGATCTTCACCTCATGTCGTACCGGCAACTCTCAGGTTCGCCGGCCGGGCTGGAAGGTGTAGCCGGGGGGAGGCGTGCGGGAACGCTCGTAATTTTCACGGACTGGATTCACCGCCACCGGTTCCTCACTTTCCAACATGCCTGCCGCCGCATTTTCCTCCGCCTTCCTGACGGTTCCGGCCTCTTCATTCCCCTGGCGTTCGCGCCCTTCCAAAAGTGGCCTTCCGCTTAGCCTGCGGGCTGGAATTAATTTTCTAATCTGGTTTTTTACCATCTGAAGCACCACCTGAAGGTAGTCTTCCCAGAAAACCGGCTGGCTCATTCCGCGTCTCCCGCAAAGTTAAAAGCGTCTCACCCAGGCGATCGTTGCGAAGGTTTCCGAACCAGAGGTTCCCACGCCGGCAGGAACCACTCTTTTGAGCCGGTAACCCCCATCCAAATTAATCTCCGACAGACGGGAAAATTTGTACTCACCCCCCCAACCCCATTCGGTTCTATAAACCTTAACCGATGTGCTTTGCTGGGACCGGGCCATCACCCAACCCTTGAACTTCGCCTTTCCTGCCAGAAGCTCCTTATCCACTCTGAGTTCACCTTCCGAACAACCCCCCCTGGACGCCAGGCTGCCAGCCTGTCCCAGATCCACCTGTTCAACCGGGACCTGTCTGAGATATCCTTCTGCCTGGAACCCCGCCAGGATTGTTCCGGCGAACAACTCGCCCCTCTCCCGGTTCCACGTCCCTGCGCCCGAGGCGGTCAGATCCCGGCTATAAGCCAGGGAACTTCTTAAAGGCGTTCCGAACAGATCCCAGGTCTGGAAATACCGCAACTCCGCAACGTTTCGCCAGCCATCGCGCTTCCCGTGCTCGGAAGAGGCGCCCGGTCCCTCCCCGTCCGGGGACAATACCTCCTGAGCAAGCCTCTTGAATCCCACCGTCAAGGTTCCACCGGCCCCCATCGGTATTTCAAGTTCCAGTCCAGCCTCAGACTTCTGCAAAGTGTCCGGGCGCTCTCGCCGCAGATTGTCCCACCACCTGCCCAACCGGATATCTGCCACAAATTTCCGGCCAATCACGGCACTATCCAAATACACTCCGTTTCGATCGGTTTCCAGGACCGGGTTAAGGCCGTTGAAAAACTTGGCGCCCACCCTCTCGTAACCGCCCTCCAGCCGGATATTTCTATGCTTTCTGATGGACATGATCCGGAATGCCCCGTCTGCTTCCCCGCCGCCCTTTTGAGAGGCCGCCAGTTCCATGCCAACCTGTGTCCCGTCCAAAGCTATTGCGGGCAGGCGGAGATCGTACAAGCGGATTAGCGCGCCTTCTTCTCGAGCCAAAAAAGCTGCGGCTTCCCAAGCATCCAGAAAATCCCGTGAAGTACCGGTGGGGGAAGAAACGGAACGCCACACCAGACCGGTCGCCTCGGGACCACCCTTGGGATCCCCACCCCAGAAAAGCTCTATGGCCGCACCTTGCCCGGGAACCTGACGCCCTCCGGGAAAGATGCGCAAACAAACACTTTTTCCGAGCTTCTGGGAAAAAACCAGCCAGGGATTGGCCGGATACCGGTTGTCGCCCACAACCATCTGGTGGTTCTCCCCTTGCCAGGAGAGCGTGTACGATGCCAGTTCTGTCGCCAGCCGTCCCCGCCATGAATCAGCCGCCGGGCCCTGCGCACCACCAAGTACCGATCTCAGTTTTAAAGCGGCGGTTGCTGAATTCCGATTTCGCCCCGCCAGGCCGCCAGCACCCAGCACGCCGAACACAGCCAGCTCATTTTCCGCGGCTCCCGGGGCCGGGCCGGCAAAGATCCTGGAACTGAACGTGTTTATCCCGCTTAAACGCCATCCCCCCATGGCAAAGCCATCATCCAGAGATACCACGCCGAAAGTCCACCGATGGATCGCCCGGTTGCCCGCCAGATCTTCCAGCACCATCTCCAAAAGATGCTGTCCCGGCGCCAAAGGGAAGGGGGGAAGATAGGACAACGTATTTTCCTTCAGATCTTCCCCTTCAAAAACCCGGTTTCCGTCCAGATACAGGCGCAAGCTTCCCCGATCCACGCCGCTGCCTGCGTCCGAAAAGGAGACCAGGACCAGCGGCTGCTGTGAATTTGTGACACTACCTGCCTCGGGTTGTAACAAATTGGCCACTGGCGGCTCAAAATCCCCTTTTACCCCTCCGGAAACAACCGCCAGGGCAACCGCCGGCGGGCGATAAGCCATAAACACACTCCCAAAAACCAGGCACAGCAATCCCAGACGGAGTTTATGGCCAATTCCCGCCGGCCTGTGGCGGAGTGCCAGCCAACTGCATCTTAACAACGCGGGCACCGCCTCATGATCACCCCTTTAACACCCCATTTCCCGGCCTTCTGCCAAAACGGCATTCTATCTCATTGGCCGTTAAAATCGAGGATCATCCTCTGGATCTTCCAGGCGCCCCCCACTAGAGCCAACTTGAACCAGAGCGTCCCCTGCTCAGCCAGAAAGAGCGTGGAAACCTTTTCGTTGCAGGTAAACCTGCCGCTTACGGTCGCCTCTCGCCCGTCATCGGCCACGGCGCTCACCAGGCCCACAAAGTTCAGGTTCATGACGTAGCCTTGCTTTCGCTTCCCCAGTTCAAAAGCTTCATCCAACTCAAGCTCTTGTTTCAGGACGGTCTTGTTCTTGTCCGGCTGGGCAACCCCCTTTTCTTTGATGGTCAACACCAGATCCTCGGCGAGCGGAGCAAGCATCGCCTCCAGGTTGTACTCCTCCACCGCCTTTCTGAACCCTTCCACCACCATTTCCACCTGCCCACGCAGGGCAAGCTTGTCCACGTCAGCCGCCGCGGGAATTGGTTTGAAATCGCACCCCGCCACCAGGGAGGCAAACACCAGGCACAGAAACAGCAATAGCCACCTTTTCCAGCTAATTTTTTTGATTCTCTCCACGCATGAGCCCCCTTCCTTTCTCCTTCCCCCTTCTCGTCATTCAAACCAGAGCCGGCCAAAACCAAATCCCCGTCTTGCAGAAAGGACCGTGAACGAACTTTCCTTCAATGCCGTGTTCCCGGCCGCATCCACCAGCGTTACCAGCGCCTGGTGCTTTTTCCCAGCCTCCAAAGGCGCCGCCGGTACATAGATAACTTTCTTCCCGCCGGGAACCTCCAAAACGGCCACCTGTTTCTGGTCTACGGGCTGCCCGTCCACCAGGAGATGGAAACTGTCGGCTCCCGCATACCCGAAATAGATCGTGGCCCTGTTGAACTCCACCGTCGCATCGTTGGCCGGCTTGAACTCCATAAAAGCAGGAGGTGTCCTGTCCACCAGAATTGTGGCGTAGGTGGCGCCGCTAACCCCATTGGCATCCCTGCCCGTCAGCCGGAGCGTATATTGCCCATCACTCGCCAGCGCCGCGGAGTCCAACTGATATTGGTAAGCTCCCTGGACTCCGGCACGTTGCTCCAGGGGAACCCATTCGGCGGCATCCGCGTTTTTTACGGCCAGTTCAACCGCCACCGGGCCGCTGGCCGTCACCCCCGCATGGAGCTTCACGAACGCCGGGCCGGCGGCGTTGATCACGGATGTATCCGCAAACAGGCTCCCCACCGGAGACCACGTGGCAACCGCAAACTCCCACTCCAGCGCCGCCTGGTTCCCGGCGGCGTCCGCCGCCGATAATTCCACAAGGATTTTCCCGTCGGGAAGCGGCTCGGCCGGAAGGTAAGAAACCACCTCTCCGTCAGCGCTTACCTGGCCATCGGTGCTCACCTGGCCTGTGACATCCGTTCCCGCCACCTTCAAGGCAAAGGTCACCGCGCTCCTATCGCTTATCCTGGCGGAGATCACGGGTTTGGGGTTGTCGACCTCCGTTCCCTGGGCGGGAGAAACCACGGTAAGCACCGGCGATGCCGTGTCCACGGAGAAGTCCCACTGGCGGCCGGCGGCGTTTCCCGCCGAATCCCTGGCGGTCAGGGCCACCCTGTTCGTCCCCTGCGGCAACGGATCAGCCGGTGTATAACTCACCACCCCTTCAACAAGGCTATAAGCCGCGGCCGGGATCATCACGTCATTTACCGCCAATTCCACCTGCGCGGCATCCCCCACCCTGGCGGAGATCAGAGGCTGGGCGTTTCCGAGCAGTTTGCCGGGCTCCGGCCCAAATCCCGCCAGCACGGGGGCCGTACGGTCCACCAGTATCTCAAGCTGGGCCGTATCGGTCAACCCGAGGCTGTCCCGGACGATCAGCCGGATGATGTATTCCCCGTCGGAGGTCAACCGGCTGGTGGAGAGCAGGTACTCAAATGTTCCCTGTACCCCGGTGCGCTCAACCAGGGGGATCCACTCCGATGTTTCCCCTTTCTTGATGGCCAGGCTCGCCACCGTCGGGTTGTCGTCCCGCGCCTCGGCCACAACCCTGATGGCGCCCGGGCCGGTGGCGTTCACAATCCGGGTGTCCGTGGCCAGATTTGCTTTCGGCCCGCCGGTATCCACCACAAACCCCCATTGCTGCGCCCCTCTGTTCCCGGCGGCATCCGTCGCCGTCACTTCCACCGTCACCCGCCCGCTCGGCAGAGGCGGCGCCGGTACATAGCTCACCTCTTCTCCGTTAACCGTGGTCCGGGCCGTCACATCCTGGCCGGCCACCTTAAAGGCATAGGCGATTCTTGAGGCATCGCTGATCCTGGCCGCAATACGGGCGGTCGGGTTGTCCACCACCGCTTCCGGAGCCGGGGCAACCACCGTCACCGACGGCGGCACCGTATCCGCCGTAAATTCCCAGGGTGGTGAGGTACCGGTGTTCCCAGCACGATCGGCGGCGGTCAAGGCGACGGTGTTCTTCCCCTGGGGAAGCGGGCTGGAGGGCAGGTAACGCAAGACCCCTCCTTCCAGCTCGAAAGCCGTGGAGGGAATAACCGCCCCGTTCACTGTCAGACTCGCCCGGACTGCATCGTCAACACGCGCCGCAATGGTGGGATGCGCATTGCCAACCACCTCGCCCGGCTGCGGGACGAACTCCCCAAATTTCGGCGGCTGGTTGTCGACAACCACCGCTCCTGATTCGGACGCGGACCCGTTTATCCGGCTCGTCCAGACCAGGTACCCCTCGATCCGCACTCGAAGACCGTATGACCCATCCGGGGTCTGGGCCGGCAGGCGCAATCCCACCTCCCTCGTCACCCCTGCCCCCGCCAGCAGGCTATAGAGATAGGCCCCGGCAACAGGTACATTTTGTGCGTTCAACAACTCCACCGCGCCCTGAAGCCGGTACATCCCCACGGCATCGTATTGAATCGTGACACTCACCGTGCTCCCGGATTTTACAAAAACCGGCCGCGCACCGGTGGGCGACACGATTCGGACATTGATCGCCGCCGCCGTCGCCGGCGGGGAGAGAAACCCCGCGGCCAAAACCGCCAGCACCGCCAGCGACAGGATGGTTCCCATTCTCTTTGGCAATATCCATTCTCCTTTCCGCCTTAACCTGTTTTCTGACTGCCTTCTAACCGTTTTCTAAAAGATCTTTAGCCCATCTTCTCACCTCCCTCCCTTACCTCCCCGGCCCGGCCCCCTTGAGCAACCGGGAAAATAAAAAAGACCAGCCATACCGAAGAACGGCATTGCTGGTCTCGCACACATCATATCTTCACCGTTTGTGGCGACACTCCTGCCTGATTATGTCAACCCAGGCAGGAGAACCTATTATCTCCCAAATCTTACTTGACACTCAGATCGCTTTGCTTTCCTCCCACCCCTGGTCCTCCAGCGCGATCCTGGCCTGGATGCCCAGTGCGCACTCCAGCCGTTTCTTTTGCAAACGGCAGCCAATCTCATACGGTTCGTAGATATCGCCGCTGAAAAGCTGCGCATTGGCGTGGCAGCCGCCGCTGCAATAAAGGCGCGCCCAACAACCCGCACAACCGGGCTTGTTCAGCACCTGCGCCTCGCGAAACTTCCGCCGCAATCCAGGGTCAATCTCGCCGTCAAAGACATTGCCCATCGCATACCCTTCCCGGCCCATAAACTGGTGACAGGGGTAAAGGGTGCCGTCCGGCGCCACCGCCAGGTATTCGTGCCCGGCTCCGCAGCCGGAAATTCGTTTGGACAGGCAGGTCGCTTTCTCCAGATTCAGGTTGAAATGGAAAAATTTGAAGGGGTTCCCTTCGGCCCGCCGCTGGAGATAGAGCCCTGCGAGCCGGTCATACTCCGCCTCGATCACCCGCAAGTCTTCCTCCCGGATCGCATAGCCAGCATCCCCGGTGGCAACCACCGGTTCCATGGAAATCTCGGTAAACCCGGCATCCGCCAGGTGCCGCACGTCCTCGGCAAAATCCAAATTCTCACGGGTAAAGGTCCCCCGGACGTAGCAATATGTTCTGCCCCGGTTCCGGGAGTTGAACTCCTCCACAAACGCCTTGATCCGCGGCATGATCCGGTTGTAGGAACCCGTCCCGTCCGCAAAGAACCGCATCCGGTCGTTGATCGCCGGGCGGCCGTCAAGGCTGAGAACCACATTGATGTCGTTGTCCAGGAGAAACCTGGCCACCTTGCCCTCCAGCATGGTGGCGTTGGTGGTAAGGGTGAACTTCAACTCCTTGCCCATGGCCGCCGCCCGTTCACGCCCGTACCGGACCGTCTCCTGGACCACCGCGAAGTTCAAAAGCGGCTCCCCGCCAAAAAAGTCCACCTCACACTGGCGCCTGGCGCCGGAGGCAACCAGAAGCATGTCGATGGCCTTGCGGGCCACCTCCAAGGGCATCAACCCGCGCAGCCCCCCGAAGGGGCCGGTGTCCGCGAAGCAGTAACGGCACCGCAAGTTGCAGTCGTGGGCCACGTGCAGGCACAGAGACTTCAAAACCGGCGCTTCGCGAAACGGCAACGCCGCGTCCATTAACGCCGGCTCACTAAAAAGTAAACCCTCTCTCCGGAGGGTGTCGATCTCTTCCAACGCCGTGGCAATCTCTTCAACCGGATACTTCCCGGACCACCGGGCCGCGGCCTCGGGGGCCGCGCCATCCCCGGACAGGAGATCCCAGACCACCTCGTCCACCGCATGCACAGCCCCGCTGTTCACATCGAGGACCAGGCGCAGGTCGTCGAAACGAAACTTATGTATTTCACCAAGGCTCATCTCAGCGTACCTCTAACCTTCCTGACGATCCCTTTCGCAGGCCTGATTTCCCACCGTACAGGAAGTCTTGCAGGCCGACTGGCAGGAGTTCTGGCACTCGCCGCACCCTCCGGTCCGCGCAGTCTCCTGAAGGCGCAAGCTGGTGATGGTGGTAATGTGCTTACGGCTGGTCGCCAGGGTCTTCATGTCTTTTCCTCCTTGTGAAATAAACACCGGGCTCAACCCCGGTGCCCGGATGATCAAAAATGGTGGACTTGAAGGGACTCGAACCCTCGGCCTCTGCAATGCGAGTGCAGCGCTCTCCCAGCTGAGCTACAAGCCCAAGATCCACAAAACTTATCATACCACAAATTCCGCAAAAGCTCAAGCCTTTTTTCCGGCCTGGTTCGGAGGACGCTATCAAAGCCTGCGCCACGTTGGTAAGCGGCCCGGTAGCCACCAGGGTAATTTCCCCTTCATTACTGTCACCTCGACCTCCGTCACCAACCTGAGACCTGACCTCAGGCTCAGTGCTTGAGTCTCGGATCAAGGGCGTCCCGCAGCCCGTCGCCCACCCAGTTTACCGCCAGCACCGTGATGAAGATCATGACCCCCGGCCAGATGGCCAACCACGGCGCCACCCAGATATACTGCTGGGCATTGGTGAGCATATTGCCCCAACTCGCCGCGGGCGGCTGAATCCCCACCCCTAAAAAGCTCAGCGAGGACTCGTAGATGATGGCATACCCGATCTCCAGGGTCGCCCAAACAATGACCGGGGATAGGGCATTGGGCAACAAGTGTTTGAAGATTACCCGGCTGTCCCGCACCCCCAGGCCAGGGCCCGGGCTGCTTCGGCAAATTCTTTCTCCTTTAAGGCCAAAAACTCGGCCCGCACCAGACGCGCCACGGGCATCCAACCAGTCAGCCCGATAATCGCCATAACTCCAAAAACGGTTGTACTGAAAAAAGCCGCCAGGATTATCAACAAGAAAAGTGTCGGGAAAGAAAGCATGATGTCCACAAAGCGCATGATGATATTGTCGATCCAACCGCCATAAAAACCTGCCAGAGCCCCAAGGGTGAGCCCAACCACCAGCGCCACCGCGGTAGATATAATCCCCACCGACAGAGAGACCCGGGAACCGTACATCAGGCGTGTCAGAGCATCTCTCCCCAGTTCGTCGGTGCCAATAATGTGGCCGTGGCCAGGAGCCGACTCCACATTATACAGGTCGATGGTATCGAACTTGTATGGTGCAATCCAGGGGGTGAGCAAGGCAACAACAACGACAATGGTCAAAATTACCAGTCCAACCACCGCCAGCCGGTTTTTTGGAAAACGGCGCACTGCCTGGCGCCAGGGTGAGTCAATGCGTTCTTTCTGTTTTTTGGCAGGTGCGGCCATTGGCTGCCCCAGACCGGTCTCTGCTGAATTGGCCAACTGTGCTCATCCTTTCCGAACACTCGCGCTTTACTGGTATTTAATCCGGGGATCCAGCAATCCGTAGGTGAGATCCGCCACCAGATTTCCAAAGACCACCAGAGTGGCTGTCAGCATCAAAACTCCCATGAGAATTGGATAATCGCGCATAAATACCGCCTCGATGTACAATCGTCCCATCCCCGGCCAGGCAAAGATCCTCTCGGTGATGGCCGCCCCGCTGAAAAGCACCGGCAAATCCAGGCCCATCATGGTTACCACCGGAATGAGGGCGTTCTTCAAAGCATGCCTGTTTACCACCACTTTTTCGGCAAGGCCTTTGGAGCGGGCCGTCCGAACGTAATCCTGGTTGATGGCGTCCAGCATGCTGGAACGCATGTAACGGCTCCAACCGGCCATGTTGATCAGCCCCAACACGATGGTGGGCATGATCAGGTACCGCAACCGGTCAATAACCGAAAAACCGGCGCCAATGGTCGCCATGCCCGCCGATGGCAGCCAGGCCAGCTTCACCGAAAAACCCAGTTGCATCATCAACCCAAACCAGAAGGAAGGGAGCGCCACCCCCAGAAATGCCCCCACCGTGGCCGCATAATCAAAGGGTGAATACCGGTGGGTGGCCGAATAGATGCCCACGGGAATGGCCACGGCCAGAGCCATGACAAATGCGGCAAACATCAACTCCAGCGTGGCAGGCAGCCTGCCCAGGATCGTTGCGAAGACCGGCAGCCCGGTCCGGTAGGAAACGCCCCAGTCCCCCTGGAGCATCGACCAGAACCACTTGAAATACTGGATGTAGAGAGGCTGGTCCAACCCCCACATCTTTTCAATCCGGGCGATATCCGCCGGGGAAACCTGGGGATTCATCAGATATCCCGCCAGCGGCCCGCCGGGGGTCAGGCGCATGATAAAGAAGGAGATGAGGGAAATTCCGATGAGCAACGGAATCGCCTGGATCAACCTGCGAAGTATATAACGGCCCACCGCAGTACCTCCTAACTCGTCTGGAAGATCAAAAACGCGATCATCCCGATAACAGCGGGTTTATGAGTGCAAAAACCTTCCTCATAAATCTTCCGGACAAGTGCGAACCCGTGCCCGGCATCGGCACAGGTCCGCACTTGTCCGCATCTGGTTACTTGTCAACCTGGGAAGTTGAAATCAGGACGTTTCCTACTTCAACTTCCACTCGTTGATGTTCCAGGTCATGGTGTTGGTGAACGGAGCCGGCCTCCAGTTTTCCAGAGCCTTCGGCGCAACGTCGATGTTCACGTAGTAGTAGACGTAGAGCATCGGCTGATCCTCGGCATAGATCTTCTGAATCTTGGAGTAGATCTCTTTTCTCTTCTTGATGTCCGTGGTCTTCTGGCCTTCCTCGAGGAGCTTATCCATCTCGGGGTTCTTATAGTTGATATAGTTCTGGCCCACCTGGTGATCCGGGGTCGGAATCTGCGAAGAATGGTAGAGCGTGAACTCATCCGGATCGGACCCGGTCACCCAGGCGAACATGATGGTGTCGAATTTCATCTGTTCGAGAACATCCCCGAAGAGCGTGGTGGCCTCGTAGTTCTTGATCTTCAGATCCACGCCGATCTTCTTCCATTCCTGCTGGGCAACCTGCTCAATCTGCAGGCGGGTCTGGTTCTCGGAGTTGGTGGAGATCTCAAAGCTCAGAGGTTTGCCGTCCTTGACCCGGATCCCGTCCGATCCCATCTCCCAGCCGGCTTCATCCAGAAGCTCGTTGGCCTTCTTGAGATCGTACGGATACGGTTTGATCGACTTGTCATACGCCCACAGTACGGGCGAGGTGCTGCCCGCCGCCGGCTGGCCGATCCCGTTCAGGATCGATTTGACGATCAGATCGCGCGGCAGGGCGTAGCTGAGGGCCTGGCGCACCCGCTTATCCTGGAAGATCGGGTTCTTCAGGTTGAAGGTGATGTGCAGATAGATGGACGCCGGGTTGAGTTGCACATTGAGGCGCGGATCATCTTTGATCTGTACATATTGTTTGGGCTGAATGTTGTTGACCACGTCAACCTCCCCGGTCTTAACCTGGGTCAGCAACGTATTGGTGTCCGGAACCACCTTGAAGATCACCTTTTCCAGGTAGGGACCCTTGCCGAAATAGTTTTTGTTGGCCTCAATAATGATGTAGGTAGCTTCTTTCCACTCCTTGAACTTGAACGGGCCGCTGCCGATGGGGTGACGGGAGAAGTCTCCGCCCTTGGTGATCTCTTCCGGTTTCAATTTGCCAAGGATATGCTTCGGAACAATGTCACCGGCTGTCTGAGCCCAGGTGACCAGAAACGGGGCATAAGGCTGGTCCAGCGTCATCCTGACGGTATAGGGGTTAACAACCTCAAACTTCTTGATCTTGTCAAAGCCGTCGCGGGAGACCACCTGAACCTTGTCGTTCATGAGCGTCTCCCAGGTAAACTTGACGTCCTCGGCGGTCAGGGGCTGCCCATCGTGGAATTTAACCCCTTTGCGAAGGTGGAAGGTATAGACCAGTCCGTCCTTGGAGATCCCGCCGTTTTGCACCGTGGGGACCTGGGTGGCCAGATCGGGAACAAAGTTTCCTTTCTCATCCACACGAATCAGTTGGCTGAATAGTCCGTTCAAAATCATGGTTCCCGCGTTCTCTTCGGACAGAAGCGGGTTCAGGGTCTCCACGTCGCCAAGCTGCCCGACGGTAATCTGCCCCTTCGGGCTCTTGTTGGCCGCCAATGCCAGGCCGCTGACGGCCAGGACCAGCACCAGGGCCAAAACCACGGTCAATGACAATGCCCTTTTCATCTTAAAATCTCCTCCTCAATCTGTTGATGCGCCGTTTCGGTACGCTGCGCGGCTTCCTGCGCAGCAGCGTGGCCTTTCCCCCGGAAGCCCGCACCACCTCCTTGATGACTCACGTTTGTAATTATTTCGCTGGCGAATTACACACCCTGTTTAATCAGGCCCTCCTCCGGCCGTCCCACTTTGCATTTGAACCGCTCATGTGGCCACTTCCTCTCGCCTGCCACCTGAAAGGCAATCAAACTACAAAGCAATCACCTTAATTAATTCTTTCTGATCGGGGAATCTCCTGCAAAAAGATGCGCTTCTGCAAGAATGTAAACAAACCGGTCATAATAGATAAAGCTTATATTAAGTTCGTTCCTCCACGGCAAAATCCTGCTCAGGCCAGATAAATAAGCCTGGTGATTTCTGCCACGGGTAGTTAAACTTCCTCGTTTCCGGGAAACCTTCGGGATGTCATGGGTACACCAGAGACCATCTCCCGGCAATCAAAAGACCAGTACTTTGTCGGCTTCAAGGGTGAGTTGTGTCAGTTCGTTCAAGGAACTACGGCGGCAACCATCAAGAAGTCCATCTTCGCGTAAGCCACGTGCGTCCATGCCTGATGAATAGGATTTTCAATTGTTTCCTTTCCGCCAACCTTGCCATAAAACAAAAACCCCCTTAGCTCTTGTCGCCCGGCAAGATAGCTAAAGGGGGTAATGTGCGAGATTCTTTGATCTTCCTCCAGTTCACACAACTCATTTATCTTCATCATGTGCATCGCGGGAACATGGATCCGCAAAACCTCGATCAAAAGCCAATGATGGTGCCCGGGACGAGACTTGAACTCGTACGGTGTAATCCACACGCCCCTCAAACGTGCGCGTCTGCCAGTTCCGCCACCCGGGCACAATTGAAACTTATGAAGATGGATGCAACTAAACTTGCGCGCCCATCAGATACATTACATATTATACCGTCTTTTGGGCTTTCTGTCAAGTGGCGACTTGCTGGTTGTGTCGTCGGGCGCACGGATTTCCTCGTTGCACCGCCCTTCATTTGTGCCCCGACAGGGGGCGGATCGCTGTTTTGTATATGGCAATACCATTCGGGCAGTAACACTTTCCGCATTCCGCACATTCCCCAATACCCAACTCCCTGGCCTGCTTCCGGCGATCTGTGGTGTTCCTCGGGTCAAAGTGCAACTGCGCCAGTTTGACGAAGAGGTAAGGACCACCAAAGGAGGAATCCTCCCAGTCATAGCGCGGGCAGGCAGCCAGGCAGCAAAGGCATTCTGTGCAGGCCATCAGGTTGTGATGCTCCGCCGGCTCCTTAATGACACCAAACTGTGGTAAAGATGAGTAGGGATCATCCTGGCAAAACTGGCGGCTTTCCGGGTAGAATCGGTGACTTCCCAGGCAGAACTGTTGTTTTGCGAGGTAAAGTTGATGCCTGCTAAGCTGGTCAAAGAATCGCCGCCTGTCAACCACCAGATCCCGGAGCACCGGCAACCTGGAGAGCGGACCGATCACCATCCTGGGTACGACCGTGGTTTGGCAAGCCAGACGGGTTTTGCCGTCCGCTTCCACGGCGCACAGGCCGCACTTGCCTGTGCGGCATCCATGCCGAAAAGCCAGCGTGGAATCCAGGTTTTCATGGATATATAGCAAGGTAGTTAATACTGTATCTCCTTCGGTAAGAGGTACCTGAAATGCCTGCAATGCGCGTTGACGTTCCACCGAAAAAATCACGGCGCTCCCTCCTCGCGAAACCGCATCCACCCTTCCTCTTGCCATAACACGATTCTCTTGCGGCCATGCCGGTCATCGCATTCCGGAAAATCCAGCCTGAAATGCGCCCCGCGGGATTCCTTTCGCAACAGGGCGGAAACGGCAATCAGGCGCCCGGTGATCCGCATGAAACGCAGTTCAATTGCGTCCAAAACCCCCGTGTTATAAACACTGCCAGGCGGGATACATAGGTCGTCAAGCTTTTTCTCGATCCCCGCCAGGGCTTGCAACGCGTTTTCCAGGCCGGCGGCCCGCCTGGCGATTCCCGCCTCTTCCCACATCATTTTTTGCAACTCCCGCTGCAAAGCCATAGGGGAATACCTGCCCGGAGCCCCAATGCCTTTTCCGGCGGATTGGAGGTTTAAGCCCGCGGGGTTTAACCCCACCCCAGCGCGGTCAGGCCTCGCCGTGCGATCAAACCCCGCTGCTCGCTCGACCGTTCGCTCGGCCGCCCGTTCCGCCGCCGCTTCGCCGGCGATCCGTCCAAAGACGAACAGCTCCGCCAGCGAAACGGAGCCAAGGCGGTTGCCCCCGTGCACTCCTCCCATGGCCTGGCCGGCGGCAAACAGTCCGGGCAGGGTACTCTCGCAGCTGGCATCCACTTTTATTCCACCCATAAGGTAGTGGGCGGTGGGGGCCACGTCCCAGGGCTCCTCCCAGCGGCAGGCCGCCTCTCCGTAGGCTTTTCGGACCAGATCGAGCTGCCCCCTGTCGCGCATCGCGCGCCAGAGATCCCGGCCCCCGGGTAACGCCAGGTTTGGACCCAGATCCAGGAGCAGCCCGCCATATCCGGTCCCGCCACCCCCGACAAGCTCCCGGGCCATGGCCCTCACCACTTCCGCCCGGTTCAGGCGGCTGACCCCTTCCAGGATCATTTTTCCGTCACGATTTCGCAGGACGCCGGCCGGACCGGCCAAAGCCGGCTCTCCGCAGTAAAGTCCAAGAAACGCCCCGGGGTGGGTAAACGCAAAGGGAATAAACTGCACCTGTTCCATGTCCACCAGTTCCGCGCCAGCTTCATAAGCCAGGGCGAAACCGTCGCCGGTGGCGCCCCGGGCGCAGTCGGTGTGCGGGTAATAAAGGCTGCCGATGCCACCCGTGGCGATCACCACCGCGGCGGCCGGGACGAAAAAGGAGGTCCCACCTGGCAGATCAAAGCAAACCACTCCTGTCACGCGCCGGCTTTCGGTGGTAATCCGGCAGGCCACCGTCTCCTCAAAAACCGTTACCCCCGCCCTGGCCGCTGCGGCGCGAAGCACCTGGCCGATGGGAACGCCGCCCGCGGGACCGCTGGTTACCGTTCGCGCAAAAGAATGACCCCCGGTGCGACCGAGCACCTTTGCGCTCAGACGCCCCTCCTCATCCCTGGTAAAGATGTGGCCGTATTCTTCCAGGATTGCCGTGGCCAAAGGCGCCCCTTCGGCCATGATCCTGGCAAGCAGGGGATCTTCCAGCCCTTCCCCGCTCTTTCGCAAGTCCGAGAGGAAACCTTCCGCACTGTCCCCATCCGCCAGGCCGGGAAAGACCATATTTCCCATGGAGATCCGAGTATCACCGTACCCGGCGGGTTCCTTGGCAATCACCGCCACTTTCGCCCCGCGAGCCGCCGCCGCCACCGCCGCGGTAATACCGGCCCCGCCACCGCCGATGCAGACCACATCAAACCCGTTTTCCCCCGTATGCCCATTAGTCGCCGTATGACTCTCCTCTTTCCCTGTGTGTTCCGGCAAAGGTTTTCCGCAAAGGTATTCTCCTTGCGCAAAAGAAAAAGCACAGGCCACTGCCTATGCTCATCATCTCCGTTTGGATGTGAAATTCCTTTCTTAAAGGAGCAGTTCTTCCAGCGCCTGCCGCACGTAAGCTTCATCCGTCCTGGTCTCCCCGGCGAGGAAACGGATCTCCTCCGGCCCCGGCGCATACCCCTCCGGCAACCCCTCCAGGGCGTTTTTGATGTTGGATCGGCGCAAGGCGTCCAGGTCAACATCCACGGCCCGGATCTGACCCGGATCTTCGGGAATGACGATTGCCCGCCCCGGACGGTTCTCGCGCGGGTCGCCGCGCCGGACCTCCACGCCGTTGCGCCGGGCAAAGGTCAGCTGGGCGGTGGGATGCTTCCCCGCCCCGGTATACTCCGTTTCGTTGACCACTACAATCTGCTGCTCGCTCAGCTCCTGGGCGATGGAGACGACGGCGGCCGCCAGGGAAGTGTTCCCCGCCGGCCCCCGTTGCAACCCCTCAAGTTGCGCCAGCATCTCGGTTACATAGAAGACCTCGCCCTGGGTCACGGTCACATAACGATCCATGTACCGCAGGGAGCGGGCCGCGTTGCGCGGGACGTCGGCCCGGTCCGCCTTCGTGGCAAACGGCACTCCGAAGCCGGTGTGCCCCGTGGTGAATGATTTCCGGTTGAAATCCGCGTCGCTGGCCATGTGCAGGCCCGAAAGGTCCACGCTGGCGCCCACCAGCACCGTCCGGCCCGAACCGGCCTTGATCAGGCCCCGCCCCGTACCGGTGATGTTGCCGCCCCCGGCATGGGTGGCGATCACCACATCCGGCGCCCGCCCCTCCCTCTCTCGCAGCTCCTCCGCAATCTCGTAACCGAGGGTCTCCACCCCGGCGATGCCAAAGGGGGTATACAGGGAGGCGTTGAAGTAGCCGGTCTCCTCCAAAAGGCGCAGGAACGTGTAAAAGAGCTCCGGCCCGACGGTGAGCTGCCAGACCTCGGCCCCGTACGCTTCACAGGCGCGGCCTTTCTCAATGATCTCCGGCTGCCCCACCCCGCGGCTGTCGAAGACCTCCTGCACGATAATGCACTTCAGCCCACGTCGGGCGGCCTGCGAGGCCACCGCCGCTCCGTAATTCCCGCTGGTCGCCGCAATGACGCCCTTGTAGCCCTTTAGAGCCGCATGGTAGCAGGAGACCGCCGCCCGCCGGTCCTTGAAGCTGCCGGACGGGTTGGCCGCCTCATCCTTCAAAAAAATCCGGGCCCCTTTTCCCGGCGGCGCCAGCTGGCGGACGAGTCGCGTGATGTTCTTGAGCTCCATGAGCGGGGTCTCCCCCACATTCATCTCGCCCTGGATCGCCCGGACCTCGTCCAGGGAATAACCGGCCGTGCGCATCATCTCCTCGTAATCAAAAGCGATGGGCGGCCGCTCAAACTCCTGATAATCAATGCCCACGGCCTGGTTGACAATTTCTCCTTTGCGCGCCATGACCTCCTGGTAACTTGTTCCGCGGGACATATCCTTTGCCTCCATTCACTCCAGCATCCGGCGCAACTCCGGCCCAATCGCCAGAAGCTCGGGAATCGGCTCGCCAAAATCATGACCGTAAGCCGGGTTGACAACCACCAGCTCGCCCTCCACCCGCCGCCCCGCCAGGGTCTGGATGGCGACCTTCTGCCCGATCCGGGCGGACCCATCCTCCATAAACCCCTTGATCCTGGCTTCCAAAGAAACCTGCTGCGTATCCTCCGGCACCTGGGGCGCCCTGGCCCCGGCCTCCAGAACGATGCGGTAAATCTGCACCCAGTCTCCCTTGTGGGCTATAGCATCTGTTTGCGCCGAAAACGCCATCGCCGCCACCCCTTTCAAAACCGATCCGGGCTTCTTTCCAACCTCAGCCCAAAATATCACGGTTACCGTCCCCTGGCCAAAAGCCGCCGGATATCCCCCAGCACCGCCGCCGGCACCGGCATCTCCCGCATGGTGAAAAGGCCCGGCCTGGAGTTCAGCACATGCGGGATCATATTCACCGCCAGCGCCGTGGTTGCCACCCCGCCGGCGATCTCCGGTTTGATCTGCAGGTTGATCTCCGGCGTTCCCTGAATATGGATATAGTCGCCCGTCTCCACGCCCTCGGACTGCGGCAGGACCTGCTGGGGATGCTCCAGAGTGATCAGCGTC
This sequence comes from Bacillota bacterium, assembly GCA_023381695.1. Classification (GTDB taxonomy): domain Bacteria; phylum Bacillota; class UBA5301; order JAMCQP01; family JAMCQP01; genus JAMCQP01. Next base: position 18,541 of record JAMCQP010000115.1, read on the forward strand.
CGCCCGTCCTTGATCCCGTGGGCCACGTGTTCACACCCCGCCACCATCCCCGGCTCCACGGTCACATGGGGGGTAACCCGCCTGGTCTTGCTCACAATAGGCTTGCGGACCTGCTTCACCTCATCCAGATCCCAGCCCAGGGCGTCGGTGAGCAGCCGCATGGATTCCAGAAAACCGATGTGCCCGAAGATCGTCCCCTCCGCCAGGCCCCGGTTGAACTCCTCAACGGTGGCGCCCACCCCCTGGGTGCGCAACACGGTGGGGCCGTACGGCGACAGGTCGTTGATGCGCGTCGCTCTTATCCCCTGGATATCGGCGCAGACGCCGGTCAAGGCGATAATCAGCGTGTCCAGGATGAAGCCGGGATTGACCCCGGTTCCCATGACGGTGACCCCGTTGCGGAACGCCGCCCGGTGAAGCTCATCCGCCTCCCTGGCATGCTGCGCGCGCGGCTGGCCCATCTCTTCCGCAATGGTGATCACGTTCATCTTGCGCTCCACCGCCGCCAGAATCTGGGGATAAACATCGGCGATGAAAGACCCGGTGGCGATCATGGCCATATCCGCCCGCACCCTGGCCAGAACCTCCTGCGGCCGGTCCGCCACGCTCACCTCTCCGCCCTTGGAGCGCGGGGCGTTCACCGCCAGAACCTCATTCAGCGTATGCCCGGCTTTGGCCGGATCCCGGTCGATGGCCCCGACAATCTCCACGCCGTCCTTGTTTAAAAGAAGTCTGGCAATCCCGCTTCCCATGGAGCCCAGGCCCCAACAAACCACCTTTATGGATTCCATTTATTTGCCCCCCCATCATCTTTCGAAACTCATGCGCCGCAGCTGGCTCCTCACGCGCAACGGCTGGTTTTTCGCGGGCGACAGCCGGTGCCCCGCGCGCTCCCGGCCTTTGCCGGTCCCATCGGGTTGCCGTGGTCAGGTAGACCCCTGCGATGATCAAAAGTCCTCCGAGTACGGTGTATCGGTTCACCTGCTCATGCAGGTAGAATACCCCCAAAAGCACTCCAACAAGCGGTTGCAGGTTGAGGAAGATCGCCATCCTGCCGGCTTCATTGTTTCGCAGGATCAGGTACCAGCCGCTGTAACCCACCACCGTGCAGAGCACCGCCAGGTAGAGGATTGCTCCCCAGCCCCGCCAGGAGATGACCGGAAGGGCGTGGCCACGCAATTCAAAGAGTGCGAAAGGCGCCAGCAAGACCGTCCCGAAGATCAGCGCATAGGTGATGACCACCAGGGGAGGATGCCTCTGGATCACACCCTTGCCGGCAATGGTAAACCACGCGCTGGCCGCCATGGACAGAAAGACCAGCAGGTTCCCCCAGACCACCCCGTTTTTCAAGAGGCTCACCTGGGTGTAATCGATGTTGCTCAGCAGGATCACCCCGGCCATCGCCGCCGCAAGCCCGGCCAGCTTGGGCGGGGTGAAGGGCTCGCGCAGCATGATCCAGGCAAAGACCGAAATGAGCGCCGGCTCCGCCACCAGTAGCAAGGCGGAATTGGTGGCCGTGGTCATCGTCATCCCGGCGTATTGCAGGACATAGGTGAGCGTGAACCCCAGAAGGCCGATGAAGGCCAGTTCCGGCCACTCGGAAAATCCGATCCTTGCTTCCTTTCCCTTCTTCCACACCAGAGGCAGCATCAGCACCGAAGCGATCGCAAATCTCACCACGGCCAGGGTAAACGGCGGCATCTCTTGCAGCCCGATCTTTCCGGCCACGTAGGACGCACCCCAGATCAGATTCAGCAGGACTAAAATAGCGGCTGTTCCCCAGTTCATACCGTAACCTTTCCTTCGTGCAAACCGTGACTCTTCCTTCCCCGGCCTCCCCGGGGCCTTTCCGAGAACTAAGATATAAAAACAAAAAGCCCAGATCGATCGAACTGGCTCCAGGTTGCCGCGGATATGCCGGCCATGCTTCGCGCGCCCGATTCCAGGAATATGCTCGCCGGAAAACGACTCTCAAAGAAAGCACTGGGAGAGTATATTCGCCGTGGGGACCGCTTTTCCTGCCACCTCCCGGCGGCGGTGCCGCCGGGCGAAACCCAACGAACAGCCCGACCCCCTCGCCCGGTCCACCACGTCCCAGTGCCACTGGACTCCCTGTTCCGGCCAGACCCCGGCGCATACCACACAGACGCTCTTCTGGCAGTCGGCGCAAACGGCCAGGCCACCGGCGGACGGCTCCTCCCCGGAGGCGTGAGCCACCGGCGAAACATGAACCCGAGGCGCACGAAACACGGGATTGGGGCATGGCGCCGCACACCGGCCGCAGATCCGCCGGCCGCAGATATGACACCGGGCAAGCCCCTTCCCGTAAGCGGCGGCCGCTCCCCCGCAACGCTCGCAAAATTCCACGCACTCCCGGCAGCAAACCGCGCCGGTATCGTCGAGGTAAGCAAGCTCCAGGGGTTTGCCGCACCCCTGGCAGTAAAAATCGTGGACCTTGCCGGTCAAAAGATCAAGGCTCACGGGCACCACGGCCGTCATCTGCCCGTTCTGCGCCAGTTCCGTCTCATAGATCACCCGGGGCAGATAGATATCGGCGGCGCTCACCAGTTCAACCTCCACCTGGGCGGCGTACTTCTCGTGAAGCTCTCCCAGCCGGCGCTCACATTCAACATTCAGGAGCCCCAGCTCCTTGTCGTACGCCTTTTCGGCCTTTTGCAACTCTTTTTTGAGCGCCGCCAGCTGGCGTTCATATTTGCCGCCGGTGGCCGCCGTGCGGGCCAGATCAAAACGAACCGCGGCCCCGGCCACCCGGTGGATGAGCTGGCGAAGAGGGGCGGTCACCTCCTGCCTCAGGGCGGCGTAATATTCCTCCACCTGCTGCGCCTCTTTATCCAGCCGTTGCCGGGCTTCCCGGGTAAAATGAGCCACAGACGGAGCAATTGCCTCTTCCAGGGCCTCGCACGCCACCTGATACAGACGGACAAGCCGGTAGGCCCTCTGGCGCAGCCGCCCCGCCTTTGCCAGGTGCTCTCCTAGAACCGCCTTTTGAGAGGTTTCCGGGGCGCCGCGCCTTGCAGCCCTCTTTCCGCCAGGCCTGGCCGTGCCCGCCTCCCTGCGCGCCGGGCTGAAAATCAACGGGGGAGGCGTAAAATTGACCATCTCGAGCGCCATCTCCTGGGCAAAGTCCGTGAACACTTTCTCCGACCAGGAATCCACCAGAAACTGCCGGATCTCTTCCCTTTTTTCGTCTGAAATATATGCGACCCGGAAGCTAAAAAGAATATGATGCTGGTAAAGAAGACGGGCCCTGGCCCTCACCGGAACGCAGCCGGCAAAGAGCGGTTTCAGCCACTCCAGAGCTTCGTCCTTTCCGGCTTCTTCACGACCCGGCCCATGGTCCGACCCCTGATCCGACCCCTGGCCCGGCCAGCGGCCTGGCCAAAGGAAGCTGGCCGTCTTCCCCCTTTCCCTGGTGGAGGCCATCAACCTGTCCAAAAACAAGCTGCCTGGCGCCACATACTCCACCGAAGGTTCCCCGGCAAAGGCGCCGTCGAACGCCAGAAAAAGCGCCGGCTCGTCCTCCCCGGCCTTTCCGTTCCCGGCCACGCCCGCCCCCGGCTCGCCAAGCCCCAGCTCCCGCCGGAGTCCGGCCGGCACCTCCGCCCGCCACTTGCCCTTTTGCTCCTCGGTTACCTCCGCCCCGGCGACTTCCAGCGCGCGTACGGTGAATTCCTCGATTTCAAACGTGTTCCCCAACCGTCTCCCACCCTTCGCCGGTCTCCGACTCCAGTCCGGCCAGCTGGTCATTGAGCCTGCGGATCTCCTCATACCGCCGCCTGGCCGCCGCCAGCTCCTCGCCGAACGCCTCCACCCGCTCGTACAGATCCGCCTCGGATCGGGAGGAGAGGATCAGGTCCGCCACACAGGTTTCAAAGCTCTTGCCATCCAGATCCTCCATGATCATCTCCAGCTCGCCCACCACGGTCTCAAACATGTGGATCTTCCGGTCCAGCAAATACAGGACATAGGCTTCCACGGTCCCCCTGGTGGCAAAGTTCAGGATCCGCACGTCCTTTTGCTGGCCGAGCCGGTGGATCCGGCCAATCCGCTGTTCCACCCGCATCGGATTCCACGGCAGGTCGTAGTTTACCATCTGATGGCAAAATTGCAGGTTGCGTCCCTCGCCGCCGGCCTCGGTGCTCACCAGCACCCTCTTGCCGGCCCGGAAGGCGGCGATGGCCTCATCTTTGTTCCGGAGGGAAAGGCCGCCGTGAAACTTCGCCGCCGGGATTCCAGCCTGCTTCAAGAGCCGGCAAAGGAACTCCATGGTCGCGGTAAATTCGGTGAAGACGATCACCTTCTCGTCGGTGGCCGCCAGAAAATCCAGGAGCATCTCCGCCTTTTTCTGCCCGGAGATCTGTCCGGCCATGGTGACGAGATCCTGCAGCCCGGCCTTCTCCGCCGGTGTCTTCGCCCGGCGCAGCATCTGTTCCAGGGTCCGTTGCGCGGCACAGGCGCTGCTGCAGGCTTCCCGCAGGAGCAGGATCAGCGGGAGCAGGTTATGCTTCTCCTCCGGCTGGCTGAGGTAGACGGTTCTGGCAAACTCGGCGACCGCCGCGTAAAAATCGTGTTCCCGGCCGTCGAGTTCCACCTCCAGGGTGGTCACCAGCCGTTTCGGGAAACGCAACAACGTCTCGCGCCGGCTGGTCCGCACCATCACTTCCCCGAGCAGATCCTTCAAACGCCCGGTGTTCTTGGGAACGCGCTTGTCCAGCATAAATTCGCGTTTGAAGGCGCTGTAGGTCTTCAATTGGCCGGGTTTGAGGAGGGTAATCATGTTGTACAACTCCCGGAGGCCGTTTTGAACCGGCGTCGCGGTCAAAAGCAGCAGGTGCTTCTTGTGCAGGCCGTCCACAAACCGCCAGATGACCGTGGTGTTGTTCTTGAGCTTGTGGGCCTCATCCACGACGACAACATCGTACTTGATCTTCTGGATGATCCCGGCGTGCGGGGCGCGTTTGGCCGTGTCCAGGGAGGCGATGACCAGGTCTTCCGCCTCCCAACCCTCCGGGCGCGTGTTGACCGCAAAATCCAACCCCAGGCGCCGCCGCATCTCCTGCTCCCACTGGGTGGTCAGCGAGGCCGGCGCCAGGATGAGCACCTTTCTGGCAAGGCCGCGCAGGATATATTCCTTCAGGATAATCCCGGCCTCAATGGTCTTTCCCAGCCCCACCTCATCGGCAAGCACCGCCCTGCCCCGCATCTGCCGCAACACCTTCAAGATCGCCGCTTTCTGGTGATCATAGAGGGTGAATTCCGGCAAGGCTTCCAGCGAAAGCAGGCGGTCAAAGCCTTCCGCCAGAGAGAGCCGGTTGGCCTGCTGGTTGAGTTCGTACCTGCCCTTGTTTTCAAATTGTCCGGCCGCCAACCTCTCCAGGATCTCCAGGTTCTCCGGCCTGTACAGGATCGGCGGGCGCATTTCCATTCCCATGATCCGGCAACCCCTTGCCTGGCTAGATATCGATTTCCTCTCTATTTCCTCCCGACACCAGAGTATTATCTCCCAAAATGTAGCATTAATAAAAATCCCCTTAGCCCTCACTCTCCCGAGGAAGCTAAGGGGAAAACGCGATCCTTATTTAGCGCGCATTGGCCGTTTCGGAATCATGGAGCCTTTCCGCCAACGCCTTCGCCACCTGCCAGATGTCGCCAGCTCCCATGGTCAACACCATATCGCCGGGCTGGACCCTCCGGGCCAAATACTCCAGGATATCTCCCTTTTCGGCGATCAATCTTACATTTTGTGCCCCGTTGGCCTGGATAAGTTCCACGATCCTCTCCGCGCTCACTCCGGGGATGGGCTTCTCCGGCGGCGGCGAGTAGATCCCGGCGATGATCACCTCATCCGCCTCGCCGAAAGCCTTCCCGAACTCCTCCATGAGGAAATGGGTCCTGGTGTACCGGTGCGGCTGGAAGACGGCGATCACCGGCCGCTTCCACCCATCCTTGGCCGCCTTGATGGTGGCCCTGATCTCCGTGGGATGATGGGCGTAATCGTCGATCACCATCACCCCTCCCACATCGCCAATTAGCTGGAACCGGCGTTTTGCGCCGTGAAATCCCACAATATGTTTCTGGACGTCGGAAAAGGGCAGCCCGACCTCCTGGCAGACCGCCAGCGTCGCCAGCGCGTTGGCCACGTTGTGGCGCCCCGGCACCTGCAGCTTCAGAACGCCCAGCGGCTTCCCGTGGTAAACGGCTTCAAATTCCGAACCCCGTTCCTCAAGCCGGATATTCCTGGCGGTAAAACCCGCCTCCCGGTCGAGCCCATAGGTGATCACCCGTCTTTGCACCGCCGGGATTATGGACCGGACGTTTTCGTCGTCCACGCCCAGCACCGCCGTGCCATCCGGAGACAGGTTCTCCAGGAACTCCTGGTAGGCCAGGATCAGTTTGGTAAGGGTCCCCTCGTAATACTCCAGGTGGTCCGCCTCAATATTGGTGACGACGGTGATCCTGGGACGATACCGTAAAAAAGATCGGTCGCTCTCGTCCGCCTCGGCCCCTCGGCCACCAGATACGGCCCCCGCCCAAATTTGGCGCTCCCGCCGAGATCCGCCACCTCTCCGCCGATGACCACCGTCGGGTCCTTCCCGGACCGCTCCAGGACCAGCGAGATCATGGATGTAACGGTGGTCTTCCCGTGGGCGCCGGCCACCGCGATGCCGTACCGCTCACTCAGCAACCTGGCCAGCACCTCCGAGCGGTGCAAAACCGGCATGTGCCGCTCTCTGGCGGCCTTAAGCTCGGGGTTGGCCTCGTCAATCGCCGTGGAGACCACCATCAGATCGGCCCCGTCAATATTGGAGGCATTGTGGCCGGTATAGATCTTGGCGCCCATCGCCTCCAGCTTTCTGGTAACCTCGGATTCCCGGAGATCGGAACCCGAGACCTTAACCCCCATTTCCAGCAAGACCTTGGCGATCGGGCTCATACCCGATCCGCCGATGCCCACCAGATGAACACGTTCCCCGGTAAACTCCAAAAACCTCACTCCCATCCACATGTCCTTGACCGCGCCGATCAAAACCGGACGATGAACCGGTGCACGTTTGCGCAGCTATTATTATACACGATTTCCAGGAAAAAATAAAAGTGCCGCGCCAATAACGTGAACGTACATTCACCGTCTTGACGCCGCACCAAGCGGCCTATAATCTCGGTCCCCCCGGTCTTCTCCGGCCCCGGGTCTTCCTCAGTCTTTCTGGTCTCTCCGGTCCCTCCGGTTCTCCCCTGGCCATTCGGGCTGAAGCCGCATCTCAGGGCTTGACATCCTCCTGGAGCATCGCCGCCACAACGTCCGCCAGAAGCCTGGCGGAATTCTCAGCCTCCGCCGCGGTATTCTGCGGGTAACTGCCGATATAGACGTTTACCGCCTGCGGGAAGACCTGGTCGTTGTAGTTGCCGTGGCTCACCTTCACTCCCCTGGAAAGGCCCGGATACATCTGGTTGGCCCGGGCGTCCAGCGCCTTGGCGAAGGCCAGGTTGGCGTCCAGGTGCGGATTATTCTGATCGCCCACCAGGAAGAAGAGCCGCGCCGTCCGCTGTCCGCTGACCACGAAGGTGGTGGTCGTATCGCTTACCTCCGGCGGCAAACCGTCGCGGTGGATGTCAAACACCATGCGAATCGAAGGATTCTTGGCCAGGGTCTGGGTGATGGTGGTCAGGGAGTTCTGGTAAGCGTTCTTGAAGACGGGAAAATCATGCAGCGTCTGCGATTGCACCGCCACGATCCCCCGGTCGGCCAGGGCCTGCCTGAAAGCTTCCCCGACTTTTATAATCTCCCCGCCCTCTCCCCGAGCGTGGCTGTCCCCGGGAGCATAGGATTCCGTGCCGTGGGAATGGTAGATGGCCACCAGCGGGCTTGCCGCAAGTTTTTTCGGCCCCGGCGCGATCTGCGGGGAGAGCGTCGAGGTACCGGCGGCCTCATTGGAAGTCACCGTCTGATCGCCGCTTTCCGTAACCGGGTAAAAACCCAGGTAGCGCGCCCCCACCACCGCCACGATCACCAGGGTCAACAGGATAAAAAATAGACCCGGCCCGCCTTTTTCGGGCTCCTGATTGAAGATCTTTCCCATTTGATCGCCCCCTTCCGCTACGAAATATATGCGTTGTCCAGGGAGTTTAGTACAGGGTGGCGATCCCCGGAAAAAGGTTTCAACAGGGTTAATACCCTTCGTTGGAAGCGTCCACTATGCCGCAATGTGGGGGCGCGCAGTCATGCCCGCAGACGGGGCATTCGGCGTGTCTACGTCCCTCGGTGCCAAACATGTGGCCACACTGGCAGCATTTGAAGCTCTCCTCCGCGTTGTCCGCCCCACCGGCCTTCGGCGTCAAGATCATCACCCTCCTTTATCGATGATAGGTTCACCCGCCGGAGAGCATTTGATACGCAGAAGAGCCCATAGCCAGTTTAGGGCCTGCTGTGATAAAATGAAAGAAGACGTCTGGGCACACAGAAGGAAGCGTGAAACGTATGGCAGATCTGACTGCCGTGTTGGGGATCTCAGAAGAAGTCCGGTCCGCTCTCGCTGCGCACCAGCCGGTGGTGGCGCTGGAATCGACGATTATCGCCCATGGCATGCCCTATCCCCGGAATGTGCAAACCGCGCGGGCCGTGGAGGCCATCATCAGGGAAAATGGCGCCGTCCCCGCCACCATCGCCGTGGTGAGGGGGATCGCCAAAGTCGGCCTTTCGGACGACGATCTGGAGAGCATCGGGCACGGTGACCAGGTCGCAAAGGCAGGCGCCCGGGATCTTCCCTTCATCATTGCGCAAAAGAAAAGCGGCGCCACAACGGTCTCCGCCACCATGGCCCTGGCGGCCCTGGCCGGAATCCGGGTCTTTGTCACCGGCGGGATCGGGGGCGTGCACCGCGGGTTTGCGGAGTCGCTGGACATTTCCACGGACCTTGCCGAACTGGGACGGACCAGCGTGGCGGTGGTCTGTGCGGGAGCCAAGTCCATCCTGGATCTGCCGGCCACCCTGGAGTACCTGGAAACGCTCGGCGTGCCGGTGGCAGGCTTTGGAACCAGTGAATTTCCGGCCTTCTACACCACCCGCAGCGGTTGCCGGCTGGAACACCGGGTGGACGCCCCCCGGCAAGCCGCGGAAGCCATGTTCCTGAAATGGGATCTCCTGAAGCAGCCTGGCGGCATGGTCATTGCCAACCCGATCCCCGCGGAAGAGAGCCTGGATGAGGCATACATCGCCGGGGCGATAAACAGCGCCCTTGACACCGCCCGGAAGCAAGGCTTGTCCGGCAAGGCCATCACCCCGTTCCTCCTGGCGGAGATCGAACGCCTTACCGGCGGCAGGAGCCTGGAGGCCAACATCGCCCTGGTGAAGAACAACGCCCGGGTCGGGGCGGCCATCGCGCGGGAGTATGCGGCAATTCGCCGGGTGACTTTCTGAGGAGAGAGCCGTGAGAAGGAATGCGCCAGGGCCGGCAACCGGGCCGGGGTCCTGGCTGTGAGCGGAAAGCTTTTTGCCGAAGGCCGCCAGGTCAGCCCACCTGGCTGAGAATCTTCTCCCGCTTGAAGAGGCGGACCCCCGCCCTTAAAAGAAGCGCATCCACGGCAACCGTGGCGACGAGCGCCTCCAGGGGCTGGTTCACCGCCAGTTGGAAGATCGCCTCGGCCTTGAATAAAACTCCGAAGAGCACCGGCAAGGTGACGAAAACCGTCATCTGCTGCGCCGTCTTGACGCTGGTGGCCCTCGCGGAAAGGATCACCCCCACTCCAACCATAAACAGAATCACCAGCGGGGCAAAGGCAGCCATGAAAACGACTACCTGCAGATCCGGTTGAAAAGGTATCTGATATCTGTAGATCGCCAGAGCATAGCTTGTACCCAGGAAGACCACCTGAACCAGCGCCACCAGAGCCAACGGCGGCACGAAGGAGGCCAGGACCTTCCCCAGGAAGAGCTCCCGGTCGCTGATGGGGGCGGCAAGCAAGGGTTCGATGGTCCGGTTCTCCTTCTCCCCTACAAAGCTGGTCACCGCCAGCTGCACCGAAAAGGTGGCTGGGAGAATGCTCACAAACATGAACCAGACGGTGAACATGGAACTGGTCACCCCGGCCTGCCCCAGAGCGGCGTTCTGCATTCCGATGTAGGCATAGAAGGCCGGCAAGCCTATGCCGGTGATCAAGATCGAGATCAGAAACTTGCTGTCGCTGAAAACTTCGCGTATCTCGCGCTGGGCTACCAGCCAGCTCTGCATTCCACTCATCCCTTCCCAAATCATCCCTCTTCCGGGTGGGTTTCCCCGCTTCTCATGGCTTCCAGGTAAACCTCCTCCAGGGAGCGGGTAACCTCCTGACAGGCGACTACATTTGCCCCTTGCTCCAGAAGCCGCAGGAGCACCCGGGCATTGGTGGACTCCGGGGAATTCGTGGAAAACTGCAAATCCGGGACGCCGTTCTCCGTGACCAGTTGCGCCCCCAGCACCCCCGGCACGCTTCCGGCCAGATCCGCAAATCTTTCGGAGCCATTGGGGATCCTCAGGCGAAACTCCCTGAAGCCGTCCTTCCCGCCCTGAAGTTCATGCGTGCTTCCCAGGCGGATCAACCGGCCCGCGCTGATAATTCCCACCTGATCCGAGAGGCGTTCGGCTTCATCCAGATTATGCGTGCACAGGAGGATGGTCCGCCTCTTCTCCTCCTTGAGTTCCAGGATATAATCCCGCACAACCTTGGTGCTCTCCGGATCCAGACCCGAGGTTGGCTCGTCCAAAAAGATCACCTCCGGGTCGTGGATCAGCGTCCTGGCCAGGGCCACCTTCTGTTTCATCCCCTTTGAAAAGCCTCCCACCGGCCTGTTCCGTTCCTCGGCCAGCCCGAACAGTTTCAGGAGCCGCTCCAGCCTCTCCCGGATCCGGTGGGCGGGAACTCCGTACAATCTGGCGAAGAAGGTCAGGTACCGTTCCACGGTCATCCTGTCGTAGAGGCCCGGGCTTTCGGTAAGAACCCCCACCTTGCGCCGGATCGCCTCCTGGTCCTTGCGGACCGACAGGCCGGCCACGGTCGCCTCCCCGCCGGTGGGCTCCAGAAGGCAGGCCAGCATCCTCACCGTGGTGGTCTTGCCGGCCCCGTTGGGCCCCAACAACGCCATGATGCCGCCATCCGGGATCGAAAATGACAGCCCCTCGACTACCCGCCGCCCGCCAAATTCCCTGGTAAGCCCTCTTGTCTCGATCAATCTCCGCACCCCGCTAATTGACTTCGAACATAGCTCTTTCAGTAATTCGGCGCAAATAAGAAGACCCCTGCACATTTAAAGATAGCCTGCGGCAGAACATGCCGCAGGCTATCTCGCAAAGCCGGGTTTATCCAGCGCTCCGGCGCTCTTCACCCATCCCCCGGCTTCTCCTCACTTCTCGAAACCAAGGCCGATCAAGGCCGCTGAACCGTCCTCGGAGACCCCCTTGACCTGGAAGTTGAAACCGTAGGTCGGCAGGATCACGCCGCTGGTCGGGTTGTTTTGATACCAGTATTTGAACTTGTCGTTGAACCACGGCTCGGCTCCCAGCGACGGATAAGTCTTGGTGACGCCGTACCTGGTCAGGGTGTTGGAAATCGTCCGCTCACGCCCGAAAGGCGCGTCCATGATCTGAACCCGTGTCCGCCACGGAACACCGTAGACCGGCGTGCGCAAGGCCACCGGGTGGGAATCGACGATCAAAAGGAAGCCATGTCCTGGATGAACCCCCACCCAGTTGTTATTGTACTCGCCGTCGCGATACCACAGAAGCAACCCCGGGTTGTAGGAAAAGAACTCCACGTTTTGTCCCCCACGAAGTTGTAAACATTCCGCAGGGTCTCGTCAAACCCGGTGAAGGTCCGCCATTCCAGCAGGTAATAATGGCTGACGTATTTCGTCGCGCTGCCCTGGTAGATCGTCCAGCCCCTGGCCTCCCAGCCAGCGGCATTGGTCCCGCTGTCCACGTTATCAAAGAAACCAATGGCGCTGATGGAGAGATCATCGATGGTCCATCCCTTCAGGCTCACCCCGCCGTCAGTGGAATACCGGAAGCGCAGCTTGATCTCCTTGCCGGCCCAGGGGGTAAGGTCGTAGTTGGCCCTCACCCAGCCGTTGCTGGCGCCGGTTATGGCGTTGACCGGGCCAGCGCCGGTATCGACCACCTTCGTGTATTCGCTGGGCACCGAAGTCCAGGTCGCGCCGCCATCGGCGGACACCTCGACGAAACCGTAATCGTAATCCAGCTCGATATCGTACCACATCATCAGCGACAGGGTGGCGCTGGTGACCGCGCTCAGGTCAAAAATCCGGGTTAGAGTGTTGTTCAGGTCGTCCGCGCTGCCGGAGAACCACTCGTACTGACCGCTGTACGGGGTGTTGGTGTCAATGGTCATGGTCTTTTTGGGCAGGTTCACCCGGATTGCCGGGTTGAACTGGCCGGGCCGCTCCACCCTGTCCAGGGGGATCTCCTGGTAGCCATCGGCCATATCCACAACCACCGGGTCGACCCAGCCCAGCGCATATTTGCCCCAGACGCTGATATCCGACGGTTCCGTTCCCAGCGGCCGCCCCGTCCAGCTGCCGGAGGACATCAGGCTGTAAAATGCGGTGGGAGCCTCTCCACTGTAAATTGTATCATACTCATCCGGGAGCCCCAGGTCATGGCCGAACTCATGGGCAAAGACGCCGATCGCCCCGTCTTCGGGCTCAATCGTGTAAGCCCCAGCCCAGACCCTGGGATCAGATGTCCGGTAGCCGCCGTATCCGGGGCCGCCGAGCCCCCAGTTGGCCCACCAGCTGTGCGACCAGATCGCGTCGTCGCCCTGCGCGCCGCCGCCAGCCTCCTGGCCGGCGCCCGCGTGGATGATCATCAGGTGATCGATGTAGCCGTCCGGCTCGTTGTAGTCGCCATCGCCGTCCAGATCATACGGATCCTCTTTGTCGTATTCGGCCCAGGGAACGCGGTTTCCCGCCGCCGCAAGAGCGTCACCGACTATCCTGTAGACGGGTCCGTTGGCGTCGTCTGTGCTATTGCCGTCCTTCCCATAGTAGCTCTCCGGATAGGGGAGCTTGAACCAGCCGTAGGCTTTTCCGGCGGCCGTGTACTTTTCCTGGGATTGCTCCAGGTAGTAGTTGGCCATCGACTTTGCGCCCGGTGTCAGGTCAAAGAGCATGTCCTGGTAATGCTGCGGGGTAAAGTCGGATACCCAGTAGTCCACGTTGTTGTTTGGCATGGGTATCTGATTGTGGGCCGGGTCGGCGAACTCCACCAGAAGGATGAGGATGTTGTCCGAGGCCACCGGGCCGACGTTGGGCACATATGTGGAATTTTCGATGAAGGCTGATTGCCCAAGCCTCTTGCCGGTCGTCTTTCGAACCTCGAATCTGGCCTCTCTCTCCTTCAAAGCCCTGGCCGCCAGGGGGTTCACCCTGTCGATGGGCTTGTTCCCGATCTTTTGCTGCAGGTATTTTTCCACCGCGGCCTGGACCTGATCTTCACTAGCATCGGCGGGTACGACGCCGCGAGCCTGCAAAGCCCGGCCGAGCCTGTCGATGTTGGCTGGCATCTGACTTACGTTAGGCCCCGCGGCAAGCGCCGAAACGGTCATAAGGAGAGTCAACGCCAGGATCCCCACTACGCTACGCAATACCAATCTTCTCAGCACTCTGATTCCCCCTCTAAATTGTTGTTTTTAAATATGGCATTATCTGTCATGTATACATTATTTCTCTGGCGAGGGGTTTTTATCCTCTCAGGGTCTCTTAAATTTTCCAACAAAAATTTTGTAAGAATCTAAAAAGCTGCTCAGTTAGCGGAAGATCCCGCTCAAAAATACCGGGCCGAAGAGTATCACCAGGAGCGCCGGAAAGATGAAGAAGATCATCGGGAAGAGCATCTTGACCGGTGTCCGTAGAGCCATGGCTTCGGCCTGCTGGCCGCGCTTGGTGCGCATCTGTTCCGAGAGGATCCGCAAAATGCGGGCAATGCTTGTTCCAAGCTGGTCCGCCTGGATCAGGGTAATCACGAAAGAGGTCAGTTCCGGCAATTCCACCCGGTGAGCCAAAGATCGCAGGGCTTCCCGCCGGGACTTTCCCATGCGCATCTCCTGGAGGGTCCGGAAAAATTCCTCCACCAGGGGGCCTTTGGCCTTTTCCACAACCTTCGCCAGGGCGGCGTCAAAGCCCAGGCCCGCCTCCACGCTTACCGCCAGGAGATCCATGGCAAAGGGCAAGACACGGGACATGCGGCGGCGGCGCCGCACGATCAACCGCCCCAGCCAGAATAGGGGGAGGTACGCCCCCAGACACGCCGCACAAAGGAGCGTCCAGGGGCCCGGCCGGACCAAAACAGCCAGAACTGCCGGAAAAGCTAAGGATAATGCCAGTTGGGCGCCCAGAAATCCAGCAGGCCGCGATATAACTGCCGTCCCGGCGTTAAAGAGCCGCAACGCAAGATTTTCGCGATGTTTCAGCGGGATTAGCCGCTCCACGGGCCTTCCCAGCCCTTCCAACACCGTGCGCACTTGCTGGTTCAGGCGGCCCGCTTGCCCTGTTGATCCGCTCTCAATCCCCTGCTTGTTTTGCCGCCGGGCGTCTTTGGAGTGTAAACGAGCCCGGATAAAACCGTTTCGCCGCAAGGGCAACCAGGCGCCGACCGTGAAAAAGGCGGCCGCCGCCGAAAGAAGAACTCCCAAATACAACATTTCTCATGCCCTCTCCTAAAAGTCGATCACGCAGATCCGCCTTATCACCCAGGCGCCCACCAGCTCCAGTCCAAGCGCGCCAGCCAGCAAAACCCGGCCCACGGGCTCGGTCAAAAGCGGCCTGATAAACTCCGGCGAGAGGATGGTCATGATCGCTCCAAGTCCCACGGGAAGCAAAGCAACGACAACGCCGGTCAACCTTCCCTGCGCGGTCGCGGATTTTAGATGCCCCTGGATCCGGATCCGGTCCCGGATGGTGGTGGCAATAACTTCCAGAAGTTCCGAAAGGTTGCCACCCATCTGGCGCTGAATCAGGATCGCGGCGACAGCCAATTCCAGATCCTCCGCCGGCATGCGCCGGGTCAGGCTGTTTAACGCTTCTTCCACGGAAACCCCCAGGTTAATCTCGCGCGCCACCTTTCGAAACTCGTCGGAAGACGGCGCGGCCGCCTCCCTGGCCACCATCTCCAGCGCCTGCAGGAAGCTGAACCCCGCCTTCAATGAATTGGCGACCAGGACAAATGTATCCGGCAATTGCGCCTGGAAAGCCTCCAGTCTCCGTCTGCGCAGCTGGCCGGCCAAAAGCGCCGGCGACAGATAACCCAATGCCGCCCCGATGGCAGTTCCCCACATGCTTCTCGTTAACCCATACCCCCAAAAAGCAACAAGGAGGGTCGAAAAAGGGATTGTTAGCCTGTGGTTGACCAGTCGTTCCCATGGCCCCCTGCGGCCGGAATTCGCAGTGGCATGGGTGGATCTTATTTCGATACTGGAGCGGCCTTTCCGGCCTTCCCGACCCCGCAGATCGGCACTCAGCGTAAAAACCAGCAAGATTGTCGCAGTAGAGAATAACCCCGTCGCCAAAAACAGCAGCAGCATTCATCCTTCCCCCCTGGTTTCGACGGGAAGCAAGAAATGGCCCGCAAACGCTGCATCCGCAAAACTGGCCCGGAGGCCCGTGGAACGGAACGTGCCCTGGACGATCCCCTCTTTAACCGCCCCTTCTTCCTCAAAAGCAAAGAGATCCTGGGTGGTGATTACCTCGCCCTCCATTCCCAGCACCTCGGTTATCCTGGTGATCTTGCGGCTGCCGTCCCGAAGACGGCTTTGCTGGACGATAAGGTCAATGGCGGAGGCGATTTGTTCCCTGATGGCACGAACTGGCAGATCCATGCCGGTCATGAGCACCATGGTTTCGAGACGCGACAGCACATCCCTCGGGGCGTTGGCATGTACCGTCGTCAAAGAGCCGCTATGCCCGGTATTCATCGCCTGTAGCATATCCAGCGCCTCCCCGCCCCGCACCTCGCCCACGATGATCCGGTCCGGCCGCATTCTTAGAGCGTTTCTGACCAGGTCGCGAATGGCCACCGCCCCCTTTCCCTCGATGTTCGGCGGCCTGGCTTCCAGGCGCCCGACATGCTGCTGCTGCAATCGCAGTTCAGCCGCATCCTCAATGGTCAGAATCCGTTCATGGGCTGGAATAAAAGCCGATAAGGCATTTAAAAGCGTGGTCTTTCCGGAACCGGTCCCTCCCGAGACAATGATGTTCCTTCTCCCCTCGACGCACCTTTGCAAAAAAGCCGCCATCTCCGTTGATAAGGAGCTGAATCGGATCAGATCCGCCACGGTATACGGCCGGGCGGAAAATTTCCTGATGGTGAGGATGGGACCGTTAAGAGCCAACGGCGGGATAATCGCGTTAACCCGGGATCCATCCGGCAGCCGGGCGTCGACCATGGGAGAAGCTTCGTCTATCCGGCGGCCGACCGGCGAAACAATCCGTTCAATAATCTGCATCACCTGAGCGTCGTTTATAAATACCTTGTTGGTTAACTCCAGCTTCCCCCGGCGTTCTACATAGACCTGGAACGGGCCGTTGACCATAATTTCCGTGATCTCGGGATCCCGCAAGAAACCTTCCAGATGCCCCAGCCCAAAAATTTCATCCACAATTTCCCCGACCATCTCGTCCCTGGCTTCGCGGGCAAGGCCCGCTGCTTCCGCGAGCTCTTCAACGACCTTCAAGGCGATCAGGCGCACCTTGCTCCGCGCCACTTCTATGGCACTGGGCGTGGAGCTCATGCCAAGATCGATCTCTTTGGCATCCAGCCCTTCAATCACTCTCTGGTGGGCCTTGATCTTCAATTCGACCAACCTGTTTTCAGCTCTCGAACTTTCTTCCGGGGGCGGCGCCGCCTCCCCCTGCTGCGCCGGCATCACGGCCCCTTCCGCTCCAGAAGAAAGCTCTTTGCTTGCCAGGATCTTGATTACTTTTAAGCCCAGCCTTTTTACGGCCAGAGATACCCCGGAATGAGGCTGAGCCAGCACGAACGGAACCCCTTCATTTACGGAGAGCGTTACGGTCTGTTCTTCAACCGGAATGGCGGCCAGGAGATGCTTCTGCAACTCGGTCTGAAGCTCGGGCAATCCAATGCCGCCCCTGACACCTGCACGATTTATCAGGATTTCAAGTTTTTCATCCTGAATATCATGCAAGCGGCAGGTTTCCAGATCCTGCTTAAGATGTTTCACCCCCGGCAGATCCGGTGAGGCGATCAAGATAATCAGATTGGATTGGTTCAGCGCCATAAGCATCCGGGGGTCAAAAGACGGCGTCATGTCCAGTATTACGTAATCAAAGGCTTCCCGCAGGAGATTGAAGATCAACTTCAAATGGCCGGCGGTGACCACGCCGGCGGAACCTTGAGCAGCTGGGCAGGCCAGTACCTTGAGGCCGGAAAGATGAGTATCAAGATAATCTTCCAGGGGGGCCGAGGAAGATCTGTCGAGCGCCGCCGCAAGATCCGCAAGATTGCGGTTTGGATTAAGGCCCAGGATCAGGGGGAGATCCCCGCCGGCGTGGAAATCCAGGGAAACCAGGACCACCCCTACATTTTGCCCCCCAGCTTGCCCCCCTCTTTGCCTCCCTGCCGGCGCCCCCTGTCTGGCCGCCGGCCTCTGGCCGAAAAGGCCATGAAAACCCGGAACGTTCCTTGGCGCGGCCAGGCTTTCGTTCAAGGAATTCTTCAAGGCAATCGCCAGATTGCAGGCCAGCACGGTCCTGCCAATGCCGCCTTTGGTCCCAAAAACTCCGATAATCTTCCCTTTCCCCCTAGTTGCAGGCAAGATCCAGCCCCTCCTTCACGGATTGATCCTGAAGGATGTTGGTGGTGACGAAGATCACCAGCTCCGTGTCGTTGTTTGCAAAGCGGGTGGACTTGAAAATTTCCCCGATGACGGGAAGGTGGCTCAAAAAAGGCACCTGCTCAACCTTTTGCGCCTCATCGTTTTGAATCAGACCGGCGATGAGCAATGTAGCGCCATCTTTCAGCCGCACGCTCGTCTCGGCCCAGCGGCTTTTTATGGAAGGCAACATCTTGCCATCCACCGTCACCCCGTTGCTCCAGTCGAGGGTGCTTACTTCGGGCCTCACCTGAACCACAATATTGCCATCCGGCAAAACCCGCGGTTCCACCGACAGCTTGACGCCGTACTCTTTCCACTCCACCGACATCTGGCCCTGATTGCCGACCAGCACGGGAATCTCCCCGCCAGCCAGGAAACTTGCCCTCTCGCCGCTGATGGTGACGAGTTTGGGTTCCGCCAGGATCCTGGCCTTTCCGGACCTTTCCAGAGCCCGCAACTGGATAAACAGGGCTTCCAGCCGTTTAAATTCGCCAAGGCCGAAAACCACCGGCGCCTCGGCTTCCCCAAAAGACAAGCCATTGTTCCAGCTCAACCCTGCTTCGCGCAGAGCCGTCTTGTCCATCTCCACAATTTTTACGCTCACCTGGGCCTGCATGTTGGACGTCAACCTGTCCGTCCAGCCGCTGTTCCTGATCATCAACATGTTGATCACCCGGCTGGTGTACATCTTTGCCGCCCGTTCCACAGCCTGGGATTGCTGCTCATCATCCACCTGGCCTTCCATCATCCACCTGGCCTTCGAGCACCAGGTACGCGCCCGCCACCCGAATCTCCACCCCCGGCCAGGCGATTGCCGCCTTCACATCTTCCACCGAAAAGCCGGGTGGGCTTGCTACCACCCTTACCTGCCTCTCATGCCGACCCTTTTCATCCCAGACAATCAGGCTGGTTACCCCCTCCTGTTTGGCATTCAAAAGAATTTCGTTCGGGGAGATCAGCTTGACGTCCACCAATTCTGGATCGCCAATCGCCACCCGGCTAACCGCCAAACCTGCCACCACTTTAAGTTCGCCCTTCGCGATGGGCAAGATCGGCGGCAACCCGGCTTCTTCTTCATTTGGCCCGGATTCCCTTGCCAGAGCAGAAACCGCCCCCACCCCTATTCCCACCACCATCACCATCGCCATCGCCACGATCACCATCACAAAGAAAAGTCCCGCCAGGATCCAGAATCTATCTTGTTTCCAAACTTTCTGTTTCAACGGTTTCGACACCCCCTTTGGACGTTCCCGGAAAGCCCTTGAATCTGACCACTTCCTTTGAAACGCCCCGAAGAATTTCAGCGGTATCCTGGCGGTCTTTATTAACGGGACGATTTGGGCTCCGGGCGGGAGGAGGGTTTGGTTTCCGCCCGAAAGCCTCCCGCAACGACATTTCATTCAAAACCGCCTGCCCCTGATCCGAAAGGCTTCGCAAGGTGATGCGGATCTTGCCGGCTTCCTCGGCCAATGCGATCTGCTGCGCTTGTTCCGGGGTTACCGCCACCGTTAAAGTGGCCGGGTTTTCCATTAAAGCGGCGGGGCTTTCCGGCTGTTCGTCCGGCGCTCCCCCCCCTGGCGCCCCATCCCCCCCGGTGGTACTGCCTGCCAAGGGACCAACCCAGTTCTGTACCTGCCGGGATACCGCCAAAACCAAAATTTTTTGCAGAAAAGTTACCACCTTTTCCGACTGCTCGCCGGCACCCGAAAATACCGCCAACAGATCAACGCTATCGCCGGGTTGCACCAGGCCCGCCATCCCATTGGCATCGTCTATGGCGACGGTGATGGCGCGCAACCCTTTGGGGACCACCACGGCGAGGCCGCTCCTGGTGCCGATCTCCAGCAACTTGCCATTGGTAAGCTGCTCCCCCGCCGCCAGAGTCATACCGGCGACTCGTCCCCGGATCAGGTTGAAATCGTTCAACGCACCCGCAACTACAAGCTCTTTGGGAATCTTCCTTAACGCCAGGTTTTCCGGAGAAAGCAGGGAGCGGGCTGGTATCCCCTCCCTGGCCACGAGCACGTTGACAACTTGCTTGCGAAAGCTCAGGCGCTCCTCCACTCCCTTTACATACCAAAAGATGAGTATCGCGGCAGAAGTGGCGCAAAAAAACGCTATCAAGAGATTGCGCCCGTTTGGCACCCGTTTTCACCCCCTGTCGACCGACTGACTTTCAATTCCCGTCCCATGATTAACAAAACAGTCGTGGGATTGCGTCCCTCCTTCTGCACACTCAAAAGGCATTGGGACTCTCCGCTTTCATAAACCATCACCCTCCCTTCTCTTTTCCCAGTTTCAACCGTGGGATAGGAAAACTCCAGCCTCCACCCCACCTGAAGGAGTTTTTTCTCGTAAAATGATGAAACCGCGTCTGGATCTGCCATGGTAGAGTACATGGCCAGCGTCCGGCCGGAATTTTGGCCGTCTTCCAGGTAAAAAGCCGCGGGCACCCCCGGAAAGAGCGGGATGGGATGGATCCTCCTTGCCACGTCCTCTGCGGGCAGAGAACCTTTCTGGTCGGTTTGTTTCGCTTTCAATTGCAGGTAGATAAAAGTCCCCCCCAGCTTTTCCCGCTTTTCCCGCCGGCAGCAAGTGAACCCGCAACGTCCTGTCGTTACGCGTGGCGACCATGTACCCCCCGCCGGCGTCCACCAGCACCTCATTTCTTTCCGCCTTCTCGGCTCCGGCCTCCCTTATCCACCCCGCCCCCTCCAGTCTGGCGGAATAATAGGCCCTGACGGCCGTTACTGGCGCCCTGGTGCTGAAAAGCGCCGTGGACACCGGAACTTGATTGACCACCGACTGAAAATCGCGCAGTACCTCCGCCCCGGGGTAAGCCAGTTCGCGAAAAGCCGAACCGGCCATCCGGGCCCCGTTGATTAAGTCCCCCGATGCCGCCGGAACGCCGGCTCCCAGAGAAAACAACAACCCCCAGGCGATAAAGCTGCCTGTATTGGCCAAATTCACCCCTCCTACCAATCAAATCTTGTCTGCGCTGTAGCGCACGAAGCGCGAAGCACGAACGGCTTTGGGAAAAGTTTCCGAAAAACGGGGATAGCTGGTAATTCGTACTTCAGGTGAACCTCCTTGACGATCCAGGCGTTTTTCAAACGTATTTCCACCTTCTCCGGATCGATCTGCCCGGTCTCGCCAAGAACCTTGCGTATCTCGCCGGCGGCGGCCTGTTCTCCGGAAGTTGCCGCCGCAACCGCCCCTTGCCGGGCCGCCATTAAAAGCAAAATCTGGACGGTGCGAACCTTCCCGAACTGGATCATCCCGAGCATGAAGAGGACAATAAGAGGCAAAACAATTACTGCCTCCGCCAGCGCCTGGCCATCGTGAAAAAACCGCACCCGTCTCACCCTTTCCGACTCTAGCGGTACTTTGGCCGCGCCGAGACAGGCACCAGGCGCGCCTTGTACTTCGGGACGGGCAATGGCCATAATACCCAGCGTCCAAGAACTCTGTAACCGTAAACCGCCGCCTCCGCCAGGGAATAGGCCCGGCCGGTCTGCAACCCCAGACCAAGCAATTTTCCGCCGAAGAGAGTTGGGCTGCTATTTCTCCATCCACCCAACCGGATGAATCGATCCCCGAAAGCTCTTGCCTTGCCGGCCTGGAAGTCGTCTTTCATCCACAGCGGGATTCGATGCCCGAAAAGGTGGGGGAGAAAGTATTCCCGCGATACCATCAACGAAGGCTTTTTGGACCCGTTAAGTCCGTTTAAAGGCACCGCCCCGCTTGCTCCATTTTCCATGGCAACCTTGATCGCAATAGCCAGGCTGAGGCCGGGGGTCACACGGACAATATCGTCCTGAAGTTCCTGCAACTGGCGCACCTTTTCCAGGGTAGCCCCGGAGCTGAAGAACGCCGCAATCCCCAGCGCCAGTAGCGCATCGTTGGTCACGGCGATAATATTCAACCCATCCGCCAGGACGGAAGCTCCGGCTTTTCCCCCGGCGTCCACCGCGTTTTGGACCCCCATGCGCCAGAGAACGACCTCTCCCACATCGGTGACCACCGCTGTCAATACCAGAATCAAGGCCAGAAGGAGCCCGATAAATGCGAGAGCTTGTCCTTTCTCGGTTGAGCCGGCACGGTACAATATCCGATCACCTCCCTCTTGTTCACCCTTCCTCTTGTTTCACTCTCCCTCCTGTTTCACTCCGCCCCTTGCGACCGGCCTCCCGTTTCCATGCGGAGACGGTAACGGGCCGAAAGCGTCCGGTAAAAGTGGCCGTCCAACGGCGAAATGCTGAACGGTCCGTCCGCGAAGAACTTTCCCGCCAGAGGGAACCGTAAAGGCATCCGGTAACCCGTTTGAACCTCGATATCCTTCCCGGTGTTCAAAACCTTTACGGAAAGCCTCATTCGCCCTGCTCCAGGGGCCAGTACAAGCTTGTCCACGGTGCCCCCCACCACCTGCCTCACCGTGCTTCCGGCCCTGGTTTGAGCGTTACGGCCATCCACCATCCCCGCCCTCGCCCCCGCGTAGGCGGCATATTTAACCACAAAGCTCGTGCTGTAGATAAACCCCAGCTGGATAACCCCCCAGATGATGATCAGGATCAGCGGGAGGAGGAGCGCCGTTTCGATCAGGGCCTGGCCGGATTCAGGCCGAAATAAACCCGAAAATTTCATGAACATCCTCCTCATCTTGCCATGAGATAGGCAATTCCGGAACCAACCGCAATTGCGACCCCGTAGGGAATCATGATCTCCGTGGGCCGTTCCCCAACAGTGGGAGGCCATAGCGGGAAGATGAGACGGAGGATGGCGGCCACACAGTTTTTTAGGCCGTCAACCAGCCTGCCTGCGCGGGTCAAAGCCCAGAGCGCCATCACTCCTCCACATACCGAAGAATAAAGCAACGCTTCAAGAACAAACGGGTAGCCCTCCAGCGCCCCCACAGCCGCCAGCAGCTTGAGATCGCCTCCTCCCATTCCGCCCGTGAGGACAAGCGGCAAAAGAAACGCCACCCCTGCCAGGACCCCCTGGGAGCTCTTAAAAAAACCATCCCATCCTCCGTGCCAGATAGCTGCCGCCATCCCAAAAACTATGGCCGGGAGGGTAATGTAATTGTAAATTTTACGCGTGGTCAGATCTGTAACCGTACTCGATCCCAACAAGACGCAGAACGCCAGATCCCTTATAAATTCCGGTTTCATGGGTTCCACCTCCATCTAATCCAAAGGTATTTAAATCCAAAGGTGCCGCCGGAGAAGGAATGCCCCCTCCTGCCAGGTTAGTCACCAGCCAATGCCTAAATTTTTTATTTTATTTGTTGGGTCTACTTTTTGCTTCCGCTTGCTCCGATCTCTTTGGCAAGTTTGTCAAACTTCTTTTCGATACTGCTTCCCAGCGCTTTGACGGCAGCAAGGCAGACAATCGCAATCAGGGCGGTTAAAAGCCCATATTCAGCCATGCTCTGGCCGTCCTGGTCCGCGAATATTGCTCGCAACACTTGCCTCATGCTCCACCCCCCCTCCATGAATCTTCCGGCGGCGCCCTTTGGAATGTTGGAATGGCAGATCATCGTTACGTTGTAAACGGGAGGGAGATCCCCGTGACCAACCGTCTGAAGTAGCCCAGGAGCCCCTGCATAAACTTCTGGTTCATGCCAAGGGCCGTGAGCGCCAGCAGGGCTGTCAACAGCGCATACTCCGTCATGCCTTGCCCATTGTCGTTACCCCTCAATGAACTCCCTCCTTTCCTTGATGGCATTCATCTCTGTTGACATTCTTCTCTTGCTTTCCAGGCCAGGACAGTTTATAATTATAGCAAAGCACGCCTGTTTTCGGGCGCAAAAACGCGCGAAGACGGGGGTTGCGGGGCCCGCTGTCGAATCTACCGCCAAGTATGCTTCGACAGTGGGTTTTCCTTTTTCAACGCCACAGGTAACTCTTTATGATCTGGGACGACCATGCCGCCATTCGACAAACATCGACAAAAAATGTCTCGTTTTCTCGTCCTATTGCCAGTTTTGGCGGTTTTTCTCCTGTTCGTGATTCCATTATATATCATACGTGCTCACGGCTGTCAAGCGATTTTCCACATCACAATTCACCGGGAGTGAAGTGGCTGATAAAGCAAAACGGTGGGGGTTGCCACCGTTTCAACGCCGGATTATGTACGATTTTAAACCATAATCGCTACTCTGAGTCGTTGGACCGTCCTGTCATCGGACCATTTCCGCTGACGGATCATTTCCCGCCTCAAAAGAGCTTCCAGCCTTCCACCGCCAGCCACTTCCGGCCGAACAGGCCCTGGAGCGCCACGGTAAGGTCGGCGTTGTCGGGGATGCGAGTATCCACGTAGATCTCCACGCCGTCGGTCTTTTCCAGGAGGTACTGGCGATCCCCGTAGATTCCTTTTCCGAGAGCGCCCGGCTTTAAAAATTCCACCTGGGGCTCAATCGGCACCGAGACGCAGCAATTGGGCGCGTTTGGCAGGGTGAGAGTGATCGGCCCCCCTTTTCTGGCGATATACTCCTTCGCTTCCGGGCTGATCTTGACCATTCAGGGCACCTCCCGAGATCTGTTGACCAGATTGGATACGGATGCAGGATATCTTTTGATTCCATCCTACTACGCGCCCCGAGCGGTGTCAAGATAGTTACGACATATTGTAAAAGATCGGCCGGCCCTGAGAAAACCGGCTACTCCGATAAGTGGACATTATCCAACACCACTCAACATCGTCGGACGTCAGCGGACGCTATCGGACGCCATGCGACACATTTCCTGTTTTAGGTGCTTCCAAATTTTACCGATTCAATAAATTAGGCATGGGAGGTGAGGGCCGGAGTACCCGCATATTCAGCCGGATATGGGACAATTAACGCCGACAAGGAGGAGAAGGAGCCATGGAAAGAGTCGCAACCGTGCGCTTTGATCTGGAGAACGAGATTACCTTCAGGTTGCACCAGACAAGCGAGGCGCTGCGGGTATACATCCAGCGGGAATCCACCGCCGCCTGGCAGCTGGTAATCTATAGGAAGATCCAGATCGGAGAGGAAGACGATCTGGCCGATCCCGAAAAGGTGCGAAAGATCATCCACGAGGCTTTGCTGATGATGCACTCCACCGCCCGGATTTCGGAACGTTAGAGAACAGTGAAAAGGATGTATTTCGAAGAGAATGTATTTCAAGGAATGATACAGGCTTCCGGCGGGGTATCCACAAAACCCTTGATTACCGGCGACCGTAAGGTGAGCGATTCAGTCCACTCCAAATATTCGATCTCCACCACCAGCTCGGGTTTGACCCAGTATTCCTTCTCCCGGTATCGGGGGGGGCGCACGGAGAACGGGTGGTGATCGATCCTGGCGGGTTCAAGTTTTTGCAAAAGCGAGGTGGCCTCCCTGTCCGTAATCCCGGACCCGGCATGACCCACCGGCAGGAGCTTCCCGTCGCGGTAGGCGCCCAGGACCAGCGCTCCGAGCCCGCGAGGCCCTTTTGTAAAGCCGCATGCCACGCAAAGCTGCCGCCGCCGGCATTTGATCTTCAGCCAGCGGCGGCTTTTCACACCCATCAGGTATTTGCTTTCCTTCTCCTTGGCGACGATCCCTTCCAGGCCCTGCTGATCCACGGCGGCAAAGAGGTCGCGGCCGCGCCCCTCGATAAAGGCCGGCACTTCCAGAACTCGCTTTCCGCCGCCTCCGCCCGCCTGCTCCACCGCCGTCTCCGGATGAACGATCTCCTGCAAAAGCCGCTTACGCTCCCAAAGCGGCCTGTCCACCAGAGGCCGCCCATCCAGGTAGAGGAGGTCAAAGGCCACATAAGTCGCGGGTAATCTATGGCTCAAAGCCGCCGCCCGGCGCGGATCGCTCTGGAGATCCCGCTCCAGGGCCCGTTGGAAGCTCGGCTTTCCTTCCCGGAGCACCACCATCTCGCCGTCCAGAATCGCCTCTTTCGCCTTTACCATCCTGTGCAGGCCTTGAAGCTCGGGGTACCGCCCCGTCTTGTCCAGAAGGCGCCGGTTCTGCAGGCGGGTACCCCCGTCGAGAAACGCCAGGTACCGGATGCCGTCCCATTTCACCTCGAAGATGTGTTCCGGGCTGTCAAACGGTTCCGGGTTCGATTCCATCTCCATCGGCCGGATCGGCCCCTTCATCCAGTCCAAACGAGCGCCCCTTCCCTGGAATTGAAGAATCGCCTTATTTGTTGCTCTTGACCAGGTGGCAGGCCACGAAGTGCTTATCGCCCACATCCACATACGCCGGATCTTCCTGCTTGCAGATATCCATGACGTAGGGGCACCGGGTATGGAACCGGCAACCCGTCGGAGGATTGATCGGGCTTGGAACATCTCCCTCCAGGATGATCCTCTCCCGCTGCAGGGCCGGATCCGGAATGGGAATCGCGGAGAGCAGCGCCTTGGTGTAGGGATGAAGCGGCGTTTCGTACAGGGTATCCTTCTCCGCCAGCTCCACCAGCTTGCCCAGGTACATCACGGCCACCCGGTTGCTGATATGCTTCACCACGCTCAGATCGTGCGCGATGAACAGGTAGGTAAGCCCGAACTCCTTCTGCAGATCCTGCAGGAGGTTGATGACCTGCGCCTGAATGGAGACGTCCAGAGCCGAAACCGGCTCGTCGCAGACGATGATCTTCGGGTTCACCGCCAGAGCCCTGGCGACCCCGATGCGCTGCCTCTGGCCGCCGCTGAACTCGTGCGGATACCGCCTGGCATGGTGCGACGCCAGGCCGACGACGCTCAAAAGCTCGCGGACCCGTTTCTCCTTCTCCGCACCCCTGGCGATCCCGTGAATCTCCATCGGTTCGCCGACGATGTCGCCCACGGTCATGCGGGGGTTCAGCGAGGCGTAGGGGTCCTGGAAGATGATCTGCATATCCCGCCTCAGTTCACGCATCTGATCCGGCTTGAGGTCCAGGATGTTGCGCCCCGCAAAGCGGATCTCGCCGGATGTGGCCTCGATGAGCCGCAGGATCAATCTTCCGGTGGTGGATTTGCCGCAGCCGCTTTCCCCCACCAGCCCCAGGGTTTCACCTTTATCGATATGAAAGCTGATCCCATCCACCGCCTGCACCGCGCCGACCTTCTTGGCGATGATGATGCCGCGGGTGATGGGGAAATGCTTGATCAGATTTTTAACTTCCAGAAGAGGTTCCGCTGCCATTATGCCGCCTCCCTATTCATCCACCAGATTGAACTAAGCGCTTTTGATGCCGGATTAAGCGCTTTTGACGCCGGATTCGGCGCTTTTGACTTGCTGGTAGTTCGTAAACCTCCAGCAGGCCACCACGTGTTCATTCCCGTTAACCGGGAGCAATTCTGGCTCCCGCGCCCGGCAGATATCCCTGGCATACTCACAGCGCGGGTGGAAACGGCACCCGGTGGGCATGGCAAATGGATTCGGCACCAGGCCGTCGATTACCTTCAGGCGCTCCACCTTCTGGTGCAGTTTGGGGATCGAGCCCAGGAGCCCGATGGTGTAAGGATGTTGTGGGTTGAGGAAGATGGTTTTCACATCGGCCCGCTCCACAATCTTTCCGGAATACATCACCACCACATGGTCGGCAATCTCGGCGATTACCCCCATGTCGTGGGTGATGAGCATGATCGACGTGCCGAGTTCATCCCGCAACTTCTTCATCAGGTCCAGGATCTGGGCCTGAATTGTCACGTCAAGCGCTGTGGTCGGTTCGTCCGCAATTAACAGTTTGGGGTTGCAGGAGAGCGCCATGGCGATCATCACCCGCTGCCTCATGCCGCCGCTGAGCTGGTGCGGATACTCGTCCACTCTTTTTTCGGGCGACGGAATGCCGACCAGCTTCAACATCTCGATCGCCTTCTCGCGGGCTTCCGTCTTGCCAACTTTTTGATGCAAGATAATGGCCTCCATGATCTGATCGCCCACGGTAAACACCGGGTTCAGGGAGGTCATCGGCTCCTGAAAGATCATGGAGATCTCGTTGCCCCGGATCGACCGCATCTCTTTTTCGGTCTTCTCCAGAAGGTTTTCCCCGTTAAAAAAGATCGACCCTTCCACAATCTTGCCGGGCGGATAAGGGATGAGCCGCATCACGGAAAGCGAGGTCACGCTCTTGCCGCATCCCGACTCGCCTACGATCCCCAGGGTCTCCCCTTTATTCACCGAGAAGTCCACGCCGTCCACCGCGGGAACCACGCCGTCCTCGGTGTAGAAATACGTCTTTAAATTGCGAACGTCCAGCAACACATCACTCAACAAACGTCCAGCAACACATCACTCAACAAAAACGGCCCCCCTTCAAATAAGCACAGAAAAAAATAAAAAAGACTGCACTATCCCCTGGTATCCCCTGGCCTTTTAAATTCGCTGTCAATGGCCAAAACCCTTTCACGGCCTGCTGGTATATTTTACGTCAACCGTCTACCTTTTCAACCAGCTGCAGCCGGTAATCCGCCTCTCCCGGGAAGACGAGCTTCACCCGGTAGGCGTCCAAAATATTGTACTCCACCCCTACCTTGCGGCCTCTGGTTTCGATGATGTTTCCGGTTCGCAATACCGGTTGCCCCGGCCTCAACCCCAGCATCGCGGCAGCCTGCTCGTCGGCGGGTTCCACCTCGATGCTCCGATCCAGAAAACGGGTACTTCCTTGAATTTCAAGGCCCAGCGCTTGCCGGAGAGGCTTTTCGGTATCGGCGATGGCTTCCCCCACCAGAAGGTTCAGGTGGGTGATGACTTCCGTAAGAAAAAAAGGACGGCCGTTTACCACCCGGCAACGGCTTACCTTCAGAAGGAGTTCGCCCTCGGGGGCATCCAGCATCCTCGCCATCTGCGGGTTGATGAACTTCAAAACGGAAAATTGGTTGGCGCCCACGGTGTTACCGGCGTTGACCAGCGCCTCGGTCAGACGATCCGTGGACTTTTCAACGGTAATATCGATTCCCAGGCGTTTCTCCATGTTTCTGGCATAGGCGCGCCTGAGATGCATGAGGGAGATCCTTGCTTCGGAGAGGATCGTTCGAACATAGCGTGGCGTCGTCTCCGCGGAAGCAGCGATCTCTTCAATCTTCAGGAAGGGATCTTTCTGAGCGAGATGCAGGATTTGCTCCTTTTTGGTCTCAATAACACTGCTCAACGAACGTCCCACCACCATCGGCGGTAAACAAGCGTTAGTCAGGCGGTGGAAGTTGCTGGATCACCCTGGCTGGCAAAATAGCCGCGAAAATGTTGATTGACTAACGTTGGTTATACCATGACTTACTTATAATAGTTCTGTTGAACTATTCGCTGGTGGGCGCCGAATTCCTTCCAAACCACACAGTTTTTTCTAGGAATGGCGGAAAGTTGAAAATGTTATAGATGCACCTGAAAAAGTTGCCCTTTGCTCAGAACTTGCCATACAACTTCCGGTACCATTCCCGCACCGTCAGAACCCGCTCCACGTAGCTTCGCGTCTCCGGGAAGGGAATCTGGTGGAGGGTATCCCTCTGGCCCGTCCACTGCTCTTTGGAAAGCCATTCGGCCACCCGCCCCCGGCCGCCGTTGTACGCCGCCAGGGCCAGAACCGGGTCAGCCCCGAATTCATCCAACAGAGAGCGCAGGTACCAGACCCCCAGTTCAACGTTGATCTCCGGATCGTGCAGCAGCGCGGGATCAAAATTGCCCCGCTCCATCTGCCCGTAGATCCAGTCCGCGGTCTCCGGCATCAGTTGCATCAAGCCGACGGCGCCCTTCTCCGAGCGGGCTTCGGGATTAAAATGGCTCTCCACGCGGACCATGGCGATGATCAGAAATGGATCGACCCGATACTTTACGGCCTTGGCCGCCACAACATCGCGGTAATGGAGCGGAAAGACCATTCTCAGGAACCATTTGCTTCCCAGCAGGGTCAACGAGACGACAAAAATGATCAGGGCCAGCAAAGCTACCGGCCCGTTCCGGCGGTTCTTTCCCAACAAAAACACCACTTTCGACCTGACCGCGACTCTGGCCTTTGGATAAATACATATGAAATAATGCCTCAATGATGCCGCAATAATGCCGCGTTATGCTTAATCGCGGCCCCCCTCGCGGTTTAAGCCATCCTTTCCCTCATCCTTCCCCTCCGCAAGGGCGTGCAAGAGCAGTTCCGCCGTGGCCAGATTTGTGGCCAGCGGGACGTTGTGCACGTCACAAACCCGGAGAAGCGCGGTGATATCCGGCTCGTGGGGCTGGGCCGTCAGTGGATCCCGCAAGAAAATGACCCCGTCCAGCCGGCCGCAGGCCACTTCCGCGCCGATCTGCTGGTCCCCTCCGAATGGTCCCGAGAGAAAGCGGTGCACGTCAAGGCCCGTGTGCTCCATGATGAGCCGCCCGGTGGTCCCGGTGGCGGCCAGCTCAAACCTTTGGAGAAGGCCAAGGTGCCTCTTTGCGAAATCCACCATCTCTTCCTTTTTCCGGTCATGCGCGATCAGAGCCAGACGCCTGGGCATCCGCCAGCGCCTCCAATCTTTTCCAGAGTTCCTCCACCTGACCCCGGGTCTCCGCGGGGTTGCCGTCATTGATGATTACGAAATCCGCCTGGCGGATCTTTTCCGCCAGCGGCGTCTGGGCGTCAACCCGCGCCCGGGCCTCCTGGAGGTTGAATCTATCGCGGGCCATCAGCCGTTTCAGCTGGATCTCCGGCGAGGCGGCCACCACCAGGACCTTATCCGCCTCGTTACGCCAGCCAACCTCAAAGAGGAGCGGGATGTCCAGGACCACGATCCGCGTCCCGGCCCTCCCGGCGGCCTCCGCCCGGCGGCGCATCTCTTCCGCCACCCTGGGGTGCACGATCCGGTTGAGATCCTCCCTGGCGCGCTCATCCGCAAAAACAATCCCGCCGAGCCTGCGCCGGTCCAGCGCGCCATCCGGCCCCAGCACCGCCTCCCCGAAACGCCCGACAATCTCTCTCCACGCCGGCCGGCCGGGTTCCACCACCTCGCGGGCAATGGCGTCCGCATCGATCACCGCCGCCCCCAACTCCGCCAGCATCCTGCTCACCGTGCTCTTGCCGGTGGCAATGCCCCCCGTGAGGCCGATCCGCAGCGTCATGGCCTGACCACCTGGCAGTTCGGGCAGATGTAGGTGCCCCGGCCCGCCACCCTGGAACGCACCACGGGCGTCCCGCAACGGGGACAGGGCAAATTCCCGCGGCCGTAGACCGCCAGCCTTTCCTGAAATTCGCCGGCCTTCCCCTCGCCGTCATAGTAGTCCCTTACCGTCGTTCCCCGGTGGGCAATCCCCTCGGCCAGCACCTCGCGGATGGCATGGTGGAGCCCCTCGACCTCGGTCCTGTTCAGGCTTGACGCCGGCCTGGCCGGATGGATTCCGGCCCGGAACAGGCTCTCGTCGGCATAGATATTCCCGATGCCGGCCACCAGGGTCTGATCCAGAAGCAGCGCCTTGATCCGGCCGGAGCGGCCCGCCAGGGCCTGGGCCAGGTATTTCACCGTAAACTCGTCGGACAGAGGTTCAGGGCCGATCCCCCGCATGGACGAGACCTCGGACCATTGCCCGACCGCCACAAGATGCAGGCAGCCGAACTTTCGCTGATCCACGAAATGGAGCGCCTGGCCGTTTTCAAAGATAAAGACCGCCGAGGTATGCTTGTGGCGGCGCAGATCCGCCGGCAGGTACAGAAGCTGCCCGGTCATCCGCAGATGGACCACTAAAGCGTCCCCGGAGGACAGATAGACGATCAGGTGCTTGCCGCGCCGTCCCAGTTCGCGGATGGCCGTCCCGACGAGCCGGTGAACAAACTCCTCTTCCGGCACATTCTTGATGGCTTTTGCAAGATGGACCTCCACGGCGGTGATGGTCCGGCCCACCACCTTGCCAATCAGGCTGCGGCGGATAGTCTCCACTTCCGGCAGTTCCGGCAATTTGAATCGCTCCTTTTATACATGCTAAATTTCCGTGACGTCAATTTTTTGTACGTCGCGCCAGTTGGGCCCGACCTTCACATCCACCTTGAGGGGCACCGAAAGCGGCACCGCCTCCTGCATGGTGGCGCGAATCACCCCCGCCACCCTCTCCACCTCGCCGGCTGGCGCCTCAAAGACGAGTTCGTCGTGCACCTGGAGGATCATCCGGGTGGCGAAGCCCCCCTCGTCCAGCCGCTTCTCCACCGCCAGCATCGCCATCTTGATGATATCCGCGGCGCTGCCCTGGATGGGCGTGTTCATCGCGGTGCGCTCCGCGAAACTGCGCACCGCCCAGTTGCGGCTGTGGAGATCCGGCAGATACCTCCGGCGGTTGAAGATGGTGGTCACAAAGCCATCCTCCCGGGCCTTCTTCACGGTATTGTCCAGATAAGCCCGCACCCCGGCGTAACGCTCGAAATAGCCGTCGATGTATTGTTGGGCCGCCTGGCGGGTGATCCCGGCGCCCTTGGCCAGCCCGAAGCTGCTGATCCCGTAAACGATTCCGAAGTTGATGGCCTTGGCCCCGCTGCGCATGGCGGGCGTGACCTCCTCCGGCGCAATGCCGAAGACTTCCGCCGCCGTCCGGGTGTGGATGTCCTGATCGCTCCGAAAAGCTTCCATCAGAAGCGGATCCTGGGAGATGTGGGCCAGGACCCGCAGCTCGATCTGCGAGTAGTCGGCGCCGATCAAAACCTCACCCGGCCGCCCGGGCACAAATGCCTCCCGGATCTTGATCCCCTCCTCGGTGCGGATCGGGATGTTCTGGAGGTTGGGATTGGTGCTGGAAAGCCGGCCGGTGGCGGTCACGGTCTGGTTGAAGGTGGTGTGCACCCGCCCCGTCTTCGGGTTGATCAGGGAGGGCAGCGCGTCCACGTAGGTTGATTTGAGCTTGACCACCTGGCGGTAATCGAGGATCTTGGCCACAATCTCGTGTTCCTCGGCCAGTTCCTCTAAAACTCCGGCGCTGGTGGAAAAACCGGTTTTCAGCTTCTTCCCGGCGGGCAGCTTGAGCTTTTCAAAGAGGATGGCGGCCAATTGCCTGGGCGAGTTGATGTTAAACGGCTCCCCCGCCAGCCGGTAGATCTCCTCGGTCAACTCGGCGGCCCTCTTCTCCAACTCCACGGCCATCGCTTTCAACCGCTGGACGTCAATGGCCACCCCGCGCGCCTCCATCTTCGCCAGAACCGGTACCAGCGGCATCTCCATCTCCTTGAAGAGCTTTTCCATCCCGTCTTCCTTGAGTCTGGGCTCCAGCACGCTACGAAGCTGGAGGCAGAGATCCGCCTGGAGGCAGAAGTATTCGGCCGCCGCCCGATCGGAATCGCCTTCGTGCCGGCCACTCCCGTCGCCGTCCCCGCCGCCGATCCGTCCATCGTCCCGGCCGTCGCCGCCAGCCTTCTGAGCATTCGCCCTCCGGCCGCCGCGAACCGGGCGCAAAATCTCCGGCATGTCCGGCATCGGATAACCCAGGTAGACCAGGCAGATCGCGTGGAGCGAGTGATCGTTGGCCGTCGGATGCGCGAGATAGGAAGCCACCATTACGTCAAAATCCCCGCCGGTGATCTCCAGGCCCTTCACCCCAAGCCCCTGCAAAGCCAGCGAGATCGCCTTCAAATCATGCCCGACCAGCGACTTCTTCCCGGCAAGGAACCTCTCCAGGCCTTCCGCTACGTGGCGCGGCTCGAACCCCTTCTCCTCTCCCTGCTCCGGCAATTGCCCGCTCTTTACCGGTAGAAAGTACCCTTTGCCCACCTCAGGGCAGAGCGCAACCCCCCTGATCCCCGCCACCAGCGGGTCCGGGCCGTCAAGCCACACGGCCATGCCAAACCGCGCGTTTTCGGCCATTTCATCACTTCCAGCCATTTCATCGATGATCGCCGCCAGTTGGGCGGCCGTCTCCACCACTCTGTAATCTCTGGCTCCCATCGCGACGGCATGCTGGGAGCCGGTTTCCGGGGAAACCGCCCCCGAAGGGGCGCCTCCCGGGTGGGAAACTGCTTCCCCCCCGGCGTCAAAAAGGTTTCCCTGCAGCGCCGGCCCGGTGGTCTCGCCGGGTTGACCCTCAGGCTGCACCGCCCGTTCCGCTGTATCAGCCGGCTTCGCCGCCCCCCGGTGCTGGGCCTCGGCCCGCAGAGCCGCGCCAAGCTCCGGGCTTTCGCTCAGGAGCTTCTTGAGCGGTCCCCTGAACTCAAAACGCTGAAAGAGCTCGTAAAGTGCCCTTTTTTCCGGATCCACCGGCGCCAGATCCCCCGGCTCAAAATCCACCGGCGCGTCACAGACGATGGTGGCCAGTCTTTTGCTTAACAACGCCTGGTCGCGATGGGCGCCCAGGAGTTCCCTTTGCTTCGGGGTAAGCTTATCCAGGTTCTCCAGCAGGTTTTCGACGCTGCCGAACTCCTGGATCAGCTTCTGCGCCGTCTTCTGGCCGATCCCCGGCACACCCGGAATATTGTCGGAGGCATCCCCCATCAAGGCTTTCATATCGATCCACTCGCAGGGCGTGACGCCAAGCTTCTCCTTGACCGCCTCCTCATCGTAAGCCTCGAGCTCGGTGATCCCCTTGCGGGTCAGGACCGCCTTCACCTGTGGGGAAACCAGTTGCAACGCGTCACGATCCCCGGTGAAAACCAGGATCTCCAGGCCCGCCTCTTCCTACTTTCCGGGCGATGGTGCCGATGACATCATCGGCCTCGAAGCCTTCCACCTCGTGGATCGGGATCCGGTAAGCCTTTACGATCTCCTTGACCAGGGGAATCTGGGGGCGGAGATCATCCGGCATCTGCTTCCGGTTGGCCTTATATCCGGCAAACTCCGCATGCCGGAAGGTGGGCGCCGCCTTGTCAAAGGCCGCGACCACGTAATCCGGCTTCTGTTCCTCCAAAAGACGCTGCAACATCATGGTAAACCCGTAGACCGCGTTGGTGGGTTCACCTCTGGTGTTGGAGAGAGGCGGCAGGGCAAAATACGCCCGGTGGATCAGGCTATGGCTGTCCAGAATCGCCAGGACCTTCTTGTCCCCCATGATTACCTCCCGCTTGGCTTTAGCCGGCCACCACCTGGTGGCCCTGGCCTTTGCAAATTGCCCTTAAAGGACTAACTGATATTATTTCTCGCTGATCCCGGAAAAACCTTTCCCGCCAGGCATGATCTTCATATTTTCAGGCTCAATGGGGGATACTCCCTCTTTCGGAGGAAGTTGCCAGAGGTGCTAAAAAAGATCCTGAAGTTATTCGGACGGCCTTCATCCCCATCTAAAAAAGGATCCGCGCAGACGGGCAACCAGGGCCATAACACCGTGCTGACTCCCATTTCACCGGACCTGCAGGGCAATGTCCTGGAAATGCGGCACCGGATCGGCCAAAGCGGCGATATTGTCTTTCGGACCATCCTGGTGCAGATCGATCGCCCGCGGCAGGTCCTGCTCGTCTACACGGAGGGTCTGGTGGACAAGACCCTGCTCTCCACCGGCGTGCTCAAGCCCCTTCTCCTTGGGGCTCAGACCCTGCGGCAAAGGGGGGGAATCGGCCGCAAAGACCCATTGGAAAAGATTCGCGACCTTCTGGTCGCGGTGGGCGAGGTAACCGAAGCAGCCACCATCGACGAGGTGCTCAACAACATTTTCTTTGGGATGATCGCTCTTTTCATGGAAGGCATGGACAAGGCTCTGCTGCTGAACCTGGTGCTCTGGGAGGATCGCGCCGTCGATGAGCCGGAAACTGAAACCGTTGTCAGAGGACCCCGCGAAGGTTTCATCGAAACCCTCCGCGTCAACACCTCCCTGGTGCGCCGCAAGATCCGCAGCCCACACCTGCGGATCGAGTTTCTCCGGCTCGGCCGGATCACCCATACCGACGTGGCCGTGGCCTACATCGATGGCATCGCCAACCCCGAAATACTTGCCGAAGTGCGGAGGCGTCTGGAACGGATCGACATCGACGGGATCCTGGAGACCGGTTACATCGAGGAATTTATCGAGGATGAGCCTTATTCGGTATTCCCGCAGATCTTCCACACCGAGCGGCCGGATGTGGTGGCGGCAGGACTGTTGGAAGGGCGCATCGCCATCCTGGTGGACGGCACCCCCTTTGCGCTTCTGATACCGGCGGTCTTCGCCCAGTTTCTGCAAAGCCCGGAGGATTACTATGAACGTCCCCATATTGCTGTCTGGCTGCGGTTAGTCAGGTATGGCGCATTTTTTATTACTCTTACCGCTCCCTCGCTATACATCGCCCTGACCACCTTCCACCCGGAGATGCTCCCCACCGCCCTGGCCATGAGCGTGGCCGCCGGGCGGGAAGGCGTCCCCTTTCCAGCCTTTATGGAAGCACTGTTGATGGAAGCTACCTTTGAATTGCTCAGGGAAGCCGGCCTGCGCCTGCCAAAACCCTTCGGCCAGGTAGTAGGCATCGTGGGCGCTATCGTTATCGGCGAGGCTGTGGTTCGCGCCGGCATTGTAAGCCCGGCCATGGTGATCATCGTGGCTATCGCGGCTATCGCATCCTTTGCCATCCCCGTCTTCAGCATGGCGATTCCCCCCCGGCTTCTCAAGTTTCCCATGATGTTTCTCGCCGCCTCGCTGGGCCTTTTTGGGGTGATGGTCGGCCTGATTGCCATTACGGTGCATCTGGCCTCTATCCGATCGTTTGGGGTGCCCTACCTGTCGCCCATTGCGCCAAGGGGAAGTATGAAAGACGTGGTGCTCCGGACCTTCTGGTGGGCCATGATCAGGAGACCGCCTCTCATCGGGAAATACAACCCCACAAGGCAGAGGCATCCTGTGAGACCCCATCCCCCCCGCGAAATCCAGCCACAGGAAAAGCCCTTCCAGGGTACCAGAGGAGACCGCCAAAATGAAAGATGAAGGAAAGATCTCTCCCGCTCAGTTGCGCATCCTGATGGTCACTATTATTCTGGGCACGACGGTGCTCTTTATGCCGAGCCTGGTGGCCACCGCAGCCAGGCAAGACAGCTGGCTCTCCATGATTTTAGGCGTAGCCGGAGGTTATCTGGAGGCAGCGGTGGTACTGGCCCTGGGCAAACGCTTTCCAAATCAGAGTATGGTTCAGTACAGCGAGGCGATTCTTGGCAAGTTTCTCGGAAAGATTCTGGGTCTGGCAATGATCCTGTATCTGATTCTGTTTGACTTGATTATTGTCCGGGAGTTCGGTGAGTTGCTGGTCCTGGCCATCATGCCCGCCACACCCATCACGGTTTTTATAGTGCTAATCCTGCTTTTGGCCGTCTACGCTTCAACCGCCGGGCTGGAGGTAATCGCCAGGACCAATGAGGTCTTTTTTGCCCCAACCATTGTGGTGATCTTGTTGATCTTCATTCTGGCCGCCAAGGACTTTGATCTGGGGAATCTTTTACCGGTCCTGGAAAACGGGCCGGCGCCGGTCCTGAAGGGAACATTGCCCACCCTTGCCTTCTTTGGGGAGATCGGTTTGGTGGGATTCTTGTATCCAAAGATCAATAACCCCGGGCAGATCCCGAAAGCTACCTACCAGGCACTGG
This sequence comes from Bacillota bacterium, assembly GCA_023381695.1. GTDB lineage: Bacteria > Bacillota > UBA5301 > JAMCQP01 > JAMCQP01 > JAMCQP01. The sequence goes on from JAMCQP010000115.1 coordinate 55,855, forward strand.
CCATCACAGGCGGCATAATGGTCATGGATATGGTCGCCGTGCTGGCAGCCTTTAATCCGGAATCAGCCTCCAGGATTATCCTTCCGACCCTGGTGATGGCTAAAAATATCCGCATCGCCCAGTTTATCGAACACCTGGAGGCACTGGTGGTCTTTATCTGGATCTCCAGCGTCTTTATCAAGATCACGGTCTTTCTCTATGCCGCCGCTCTAGCCGCTAACCAGTGGTCAGGCTTAAACAGACAACGGTTTCTGAACTGGCCGTTAGCAGCCATCCTGGCGCCGCTGGCCATCTACTTTGTTCCGAACAGCCTGGCATTGGCCAAGTTTATTGAAAAGACCAGTTTTCCCGTCCTTTACGCTGGCGAAATCGGCATACCGCTGCTGCTCCTCATTGTTGCCGCAATACGGGGTAAAAGGGAGGTCTCCGGCCATGAAAAAGCCCAAAAATGAACCAGGGGCGCTGGAATCTTTTAAAAAGCCGATCGCGGCGCACCCAGTTCTGAGAAGACTCTGCCCTGGGCTGATGATCCTGATCCTGCCCCTGCTCGGAACCGGTTGTTGGAGCAGGGTGGAGATCGAACAACGGGCCTTCGTCCTGGCTGTGGGCATCGACTGGCTCCCGGACAAACAGATGTGGCAAACGACCCTTCAGGTCGGAAAACCCGGTATCCTTGGCGCCAAGCCGGGCGGCGCCGGCGGAGGGGGAGGAGGCGCCGGAGCTGGCGGCGGGGGTGGCGGTCCCGGAAACGCGATTTACATTGACACCAACATGGGTCGCACTTTAGCCGACGCCAACTGTCAGATTATGACGCATATGAGCCGCCAGCTCTTCTGTGGACACCTGCGCGTGATCGTGGTGGGAGAAGAAGCCGCCAAAAAAGGCCTGGGGCAGACCCTTGACCTCTACGCCCGGCGTTACGATATCCATGAAACCCTGGATATCTTCGTCGCCAGGGGAACGGCCAAAGAGATCCTCCAGCATAATATCCCTCTGGAGACAGCCTCGTTTCAGGCCATGGCGGGTCTGGTTAATGTAGCACCTGCTCATTCCAGGAGTATCAAGATCACCCTGCATCAGGTTCTCTCCGATCTTCTCTCCCTGGGCACCAAGGAATCCTTCATTCCCCGCCTTGAGCTAAAGGCGGCCGAGGAATCTTCGGGCGCCACAAGCCAGGGTGGAAGCAGCGGAGGAACTGGTGCCGGTGGAGGCGGAGGCGCCGCTGGAGGCGGTGCGGGAGGCCCAGGTAAAGAACTCCAGCTCTCCGGGTTGGCCGTCCTCAAGAAAGACAAATTCGCAGGTTGGCTGGAAAGCCGTGAAAGCCGTGGGATATTGTTTGCCAATGGCAAGGCCAGAAACACCATGATTAACGCGAAGGATCCCAAAGATGAAAACTATTTTGTAGTCATTGAATCGGAGCGGGTGCGCAGCAGGATCGTTCCCAAACTCGAGGGAAACAGGCCGGTAGTCAATCTTGAGATCAAGATCGATGGCGCTATTATCTCACAAACATCGCCCGAAAATTTGACGGACCCGGAAAGCATCCGTTCCCTGGAACGGCGGATGGCCACGGCGATCAAAAACGACGTCCTGGCCGCCCTGAAAAAGATTCAGATGGATTACAACTCGGATATCCTTGGCTTTGGCAGGCGGTTTCACCAGAAGTACCCCAAATTGTGGAGAGAGCTTCGCCCCAGATGGGATGAAGTCTTCCCCAGCCTGGAAGTGCGGGTCAATGTGACGGCCAAGATCCGCCGCACCGGCCTGCGAAGCCGGGGAGTGTATTAGGAATGTCTGCGGGATCGGGAATACCGGCAACAATGGATGCCGGGGAGTGTGCAGCCGCCAGTTTTCGCCATTTCCGGTCTAATTTACATAAAGGGGTCGGGGATCATGGATAGAATATCTAACCTGAGATCCATGCTAACTGGCTGTTTATTTCATCCATGCTGTTTATTTCATCCATGACTCCACGCCAGCAGACCGAAGGGGGTTATCCCGGATGTTGTTCCAGAAGTTGAAGAAAGGCCTCGTGGTCAAGGCCACGGCAGTGATTGCACTGGCTCTGATCTTTACCCTCACGGGCGGATTTGTCACCAACCATAAAGCCGTCGCCGCTCATCCTCCCGATGTCCAGAAATCCTGGGCCAAGGACTCCATCAACGCCCTGGTGGACAAAAAGATCATGAATCTTTACGCCGACGGCACCTTCGGCCCGGCGAAAAACGTCACCCGCGCCAAGTTCTCCTCGATTCTGGCCAAGGCTTTTGCCCTTGACGCCAGGGTGGCCGACGGGTTTGTGGGCACGAAGGATCGCGCCGGCAATATCACCCGCGCCGAGGCGGTGGCCGCGCTTGACCGCGCGCTCAAACTAGGCGACCAGAACGACAGGCTGAGCAACGACTGGAACCCCACTTACGCCGATGTCCTCACCTCCCACAAGGCATTCAAATATGTGGAGATCGGCAAACGGCTGGGGATCATCCCGCCCATCTACACCGATGCCTTTGGGCCCGACAAGGCCGCCACCAGGGCTGATGTCGCCTACATGGTGAAATCCACCATGGATCTGCAGGTGACCACGGGTACGGTGGCCTCGGTAAACGCCCAGCAAAACAGCTTCACCGTCAAGCCCGTGGCCGGGCCTGAGCAGATGTTTGTGGTCCCCCCGGATGCCGCCCTGTTCAGAAACAGTTCCCCCGCCAGGGTGGAAAATCTGATGCAAGGCGATGCGGTGCAGATCGTGACCGACATCTATGGCAGCCCGAAGTTTGTCAAGGCCGCCGGCGCCTTGACCAGGGCCGACGTCACCAGCAAGGTGAGCCAGCTCACCAAGGGCGCCCTGACGCCAGATCAGGTGCAGGCCGCCATGTCCGGAAACTGGAAAGCGGTGGCCGGGACCATGAAGTTTTCGCTCTACAACCGGCTGGTAAGCATGGGCGTCACACCCATCGAGGCCGAGTCCATTGTGTCCCAGGACTGGAACGGCTTGAAGGGGGTCGCCAGGGAAAGGCTCGCCCAGGCCCTCTCCCAGCAACTCAACGTTGCGCCGGAGGTTGGCATCGCCCTTCTGGATCGCAACTGGAAGCAGCTCGAAGGCATGGTCGAGATCCAGCTGGCGCAAAAACTGCTGAGCAAACTTTCCTTCTGAGCAGACTCCTGTTCCCTGGTGGGCGGAAAAGAAAACCCGGCACGGGGGGCGGTTGAAACCGCCCCCGTTTGCTACTCTTCTTCCCACCGCAGGTCCACCCCCAGCGGCAGGTCCTTGACCGCGTAAAAAGGCACGTAAAAGAGGTCATTGATCAGGGTGGCCGGCACCGGGGATCCCTCCAAACGGAGTTGCTCCAAATCTAAATCCCAGTCTATTTCGGCGCCAAGGTGATCCGCAAGTTCAAAGAGCGGAAAATACAGCATCCCCTTGCTCCAAAAGCCCTTGATCCCCAAAGGTTCCCCGTCAGCGTAGATCTCCGGCACCAGGAGATTCACGCTCCCGGCCCGCTGGTCATAACTTGAATGCACCCCCAGGATCCTTTCCACCTCGTCGAGGACGGCGGCCACAAGCATCCCGTCACCGCTTGCGCCGCCCAAGCCGCCTGAGCCGCCGTTTTCACCTCTACTCCCACCGCCGCTCGCACTCCTGGCCACGACCCTTTCCAGCCCGTGGCCATCGAGAAGGGCCTTACGCCCGTTCTCTTCCCAGGCAACCTTCTTGCCGAACGCCTCAGCAACAGCCTCTAACGGCAACCAGAGCTGGCCTTCCGACCAGAACGCCCCCCTGCTCACCGCTTTTCCCCCGACCCGCACCTCAATATCCAGGGGCAACGCTTCCGGCTTTCCGGCGGCCGCCCTGAGAATTCGCCTCAACTGTTCATCGCCGATGGTGGTGCGAATCCCTTGCCGGACCAATTTTGACCACAATTCGGCCGGGGTGTTCGTACCTTTCCGGTAGATATCCGGATAGACGGTGATCGTGTATTGTTCGCCCTTCCTGTCCGGTTCAACGACTATGGTTTCGTAGGCCAATCTCACCGGGGTGCCGATCCGCACCAGTTCCGTAAGCTCTTCAACGTCTTCGTTTCTCATCCTGATACAGCCTTTGGAGACGGCTTTCCCGATCAAGCCGGGGTCGTTGGTCCCATGGATGCCGTATCCATCCAGGTTGATCCCCAACCATCGGCTGCCAATTGGGTTGGCTGGCCCGGGCGGCACGGGATCGCGGCCTTCCGGATACCAGGTGGGGTTCACCACCCGGTTGATAATCCGGTACGCGCCGAAACTTGACGGAGTGACCATTCTCCCCACGGCAATGGGGTATTGCCGGATCAAGCGCCCGGCCTCATAGAGGTAGAGCGTAAAAGCGGGCACATTGATCCGGATCTCCCTCCTGGGAGCGGGCTCGCCAAATTCGCCCCTGTTCCCATTAGCAGCACTTTCCCCGCTGGCGGCATTTTCCCCCGTAACAGCATCTCCACCACCAGAGATACCAAAGACGCCACGAAACGCCCCCGGCGAAAAGCAGCCTTCGCGCGCTTCCCGGACATAAAAATTCCCCCCGCGCCGATTTCAAAAGTCAATATATGCGCGGGGGGAGAACGATATGAGCCATTCAGAGCGGCTGAAAGATCTCAGCGGATTTCTGAAAGTCCTTCCGCATCATGCACCAGCGCGCCGTCCACGAAGACCTTTTCCGCGCGCGCCTGCGGATCAAGCGGAAGCTTCGACCAGATTACCAGATCCGCGTCCTTGCCGGGCTCGATACTTCCGATTCGATCCGCCACCCCGATAATCTCGGCGGCGGAAAGGGTGATGGCGCGCAGGGCTGCGTCTTCCGGCAGCCCTTCCCGCACTGCCAGCGCCGCCGCCAGGGGCAGATACTGCACCGGAATCACCGGATGATCCGTCATCAAGGCGAATTTCACCCCGGCCTCATAGAGGATCCGCGGGGTTTCAAAGGTCTTGTCCCGCAACTCAAACTTCGTCCGGCTGGTCAGGGTCGGGCCCACCACCGCCGGAATCCCCCGCCTGGCCAGCTCGTCGGCGATCTTGTGCCCTTCCGTGGCGTGCTCCAGGGAAAGAAGCACGTTAAACTCTTCCGCGATGCGGATGGCGGTCATCATGTCATCCGCCCGGTGGGCATGGGCGCGCAGCGGCATCTCTCGCCGGAGGACGCGCGCCACGGCCTCCATCCCCAGATCGCGCTCGGGCATCTTTTCCGGGTCGCCCTTGGCCCGCTCAATCCTGGCCAGATAATTCTGCCCCTCCACAAGAGTTTTCCGCAGGAGAGCAGCAATCCCCATGCGGGTCATGGGGGTCTTCTTCAGCTCGTTGTAAACGCGTTTCGGGTTCTCCCCGAACGCCACCTTCAACCCCGCCGGTTGCCGGATCACCATCCGGTCGATCACGCGGCCGCAGGTCTTGATGGCCACGCTCTCCCCGCCAATGACGTTGGCGCTGCCCGGCCCGCTGATCACCGTTGTGACGCCACCGGCCAGGGCATCCCTGGTACCGGGTTCATCGGGGTTGATCCCGTCGATCGCCCGCATATATGGGGTGACCGGCTCCGTCATTTCATTGTAGTCCCGGCCCTCAAAGCCGATACCTTCCTCATGAATCCCCAGATGGGTGTGGGCGTCGATGATCCCGGGCGTGACCACCTTGCCCGCGGCGTCAAAGACCCTGGCGCCCCTGGGCGCCTCCCGCCCCTCGCCCACCGCCCGGATCTTTCCGTCTTCAATGAGGACGGTCCCCTTTTCAATTATCCCCCCGGAAATAGTGTAGATCTTG
>JAMCQP010000048.1 GCA_023381695.1 Bacillota bacterium
GTCCGTCGAGTCGCCCGCCCCGTTCGGGGCCTGCACGGCGATGTAATAGGTCGCCCTGTCCTGGATGGGCAGGTCCTCCCGGACCAGATCCATCACCCTGGCGCTGGTGGCCAGCTCCACCCAGCCGCCGGTCACGTCCCACCCGCCCCGGGTGGTTCCCACGGCATACCGGTACCCCTTGACGCCGGAGTGGGGGTCATCGGCCTCCCAGTGCAGGTGCAGCCGGGAGGTGGTATACGCTCCATCATCCTGGACCACCGGCGCCGCCGGCGGGCTGGTGTCCACGGTAATCCCGTCGCTCTTCCCGATCTGGGCGGCCGGGGTGTAGGTCCCGGCGGCATTCCTGGCCCGGACCAGGAAGTAGTAGGTCATGCCGTCGGTCAGGGACAGATTCTTCACCAGCACGCTCCCTGATGGCAGCCCCGCCGCCGGGCCGGCGCTCTGCCAGACAGGTAACGTTTCGTTGGGGTTGGTGGTCAGGGCGTACTCGTACTCCACAATCCCCGACGGCGTGGATTGCGCTCTCCAGCTTGCAAAGAGTTCCTGGTTGTTCCGGGTGTAGAGGCCATCATCGGTCACGCCGGTGATTAGCGGCGCCAGGGTGTCCACCATCACCCCGTCGCTCCTGGCGCCGTTGCTCAACCCGGCGTGATTGGTCAGGCTCACGTCAAAGAAGTAGATCCCGCCATCAGTTAGCCTGGTTGGGCTGGCCACCACAAGTTCCTCCACATCCTGGGCGCCGCCTTTGGCCGCCAGGGTCGTATCTCCTGCCACCAGGGCCGGCGTGGCCTCCGTTCCCACCCGGTACCGGTAGCTCTGTACGCCCGATTGCAAATCAGTGCCGGTGAGCGTGGCATTAAGCCGGTCGGGCAGGATGCTGTAATCCCCGTGGTCGTCCACCACCAGGCCGGGCACGGAGCTATCGATCACCATCCCATCGCTGAAGCCCACCGACTCGGTTCCGGCGCCGTTTACGGCTTTGACGGCAAAGTAGTAGGTGGCCCCTTCCACCAGGTTCAACCCCGCCACCGGCAGGCTGACTTTGGTCTGGGTCCCCACCGGCGTCCAGTTTGTGGCAGCGGTGACCTGGCGTTCCATGGTCAGGGCATAGGCGTACCCCACCGTGCCGGACTGTGGATCGGAAGGCGTCCAGGTCCAACTGGCGGTAAGCACGCTCTGGTTCACCGGGCTCAGGAAGTCGCCGCTATCCAGCACCTTCGGCGCCGGCGGCGGGGTGGAATCGATGGTCACCCCGTCGCTGGAAAGATACTCCTCAAGACCCGCGCCGTTGGTGGCGATCACCGTCACGTAGTAGGTCTGGCCATCCTGCAGCGGGAGGTTGGTAATCGCCACGGAAGTGGCGGTCCCGGCCGGAATAAAGCCGCCGCTCATGTCGCTATTGCCCCGGCTGGTCCCCACTCCATAGCGGTAGCCGCTAATCCCGGACTCGGGGTCTTTCGCTTGCCAGCTCACCCGCAGGTTGTTGGCCGGCGCAAAGCGCCCATCTTCGATGGAGAGGCTGGTGGGCTTGGTGGTGTCCACGGTGATCCCGTTGCTGGGGCCAACCTCGGATTCAGTATTATCCAGGTATATAGCTTTGACCTTGAAGTAGTAGGTCTGGCCGTTCACCAGGCCCAGGCCGGCCGCGGGATCCGCGCCCCTGGCCAAAATCTCCGCCGTGGCGTTGGCGTTGGCCCCGCCACCGGGCAGGCTCACCAGATTCGCCTGCCGCCAGCTCTGAACCACCGTGCCCTGCCGGTCTTCAATCTGGTAGAGGTAGTACTCCACCGGACGCTCGGCATCGGCAAAGGTTCCCGTGGCATGGAGTTCATGGGTATTTGCGGTATACACCCCGTCATCGGCCACTTTGGGCGCCGGCCGGAGGGTGGAATCGATGGCCATCCCGTCGGTGACCGCCGTGGCCACCAGGCCCGCGCCGTTTTCCACCTGGACGGTAAAGTAATAGATCCCGTCGGGCAGTTGCAACCCGTCCAGTTTCAGGTCCACCTGCGGGCCGGAAGATTGGGCGGTAAGCCACCCGGCCTGGTTCCCGGCGATGTTTTTGGTGATCTCCTGCCCGCCGGGGCTGGTTCCCACCGCATAGCGGCAGGCGGCAATCCCGGATTCGTCGTCGTTGGCCTGTACCGTGGCCGAAAGACTGGTGTTCTCCCGCTTGGCCACCCCTTCATCCTCCAGCCTCAGGATGACCGGCGGCGTCTGGTCCAGGGTCACGCCGCCGCTGAAGGCGATGGCGGCCAGGCCCACCCCGTTGGTCACCCGCGCGGCGTAGTAATAGGTCTGGCCGTTGGTCAAGGCCGTGGTATCCATGGTCCGGGGATCCGTCACCCATTTGGCTGCTCCTGTTCCAGCAAGAGCTGCCAGGTTGGGCTGCTCCACCAGGGCGTATTCCACCAAGGCCACCCCGGAATGGGGATCCTCGGCCGTCACCGCCGGGGTCAAAAGGCTAAAGTCGCTCGTATACAGGCTGCCGCCCGCGGCCTGCGCCCCGTTGATGGCAATTTGCGCAATCACCGGCGGGCTGGCGTCCACCTGGATGGGCTCGCTGTACACCGGCCCGGTCACCCGGCCCACGCCGTTGGTGGCCTCCACCGCAAAGAGGTAGACCTCTCCGTCCAGAAGCGGCTGGCTCACCAGTTGCCGGTAGTTATTGCCGGCGCCGGCGGTGCCGCCTGAGCTGGAACTGCCCGTACCGCCCGTGTTCCCGGCGCCACCAGCCAACAGCCCGCTCAAATTTCCCTGCTCCGCCTGTTTCACCACGCCGTAGCGGTAGGAGGCAATCCCGGTCTCTGGATCGGCCATCCGCCAGGCGGCGAAGATCTCGCTGTTGCTGGTCACAAACAGCCGCCCGTCGGCATGCCGCGTGCCGGTCACCACCGGGGCGCCGACCTCCGGCGGGGTCTCATCCACAAAGTAGGTATGCTGGATCTCCCGGACATTCCCGGCGGCATCCGTGGCCCGCACGCTCAGGGTGTTCTTCCCGTGCGGCGCCGAAAGCACCTGGCCGCTCGGCAGAGCCTGGTAGGCTTCCGCATTCCAGCGGTACTCCAGAGACGCCAGGCCGCTGGTGGGATCCTGGGCCGTGACCGTGATCGCCTGGCTCTGGGCATAAGTATCCGAGAGATTGTCCAGGGCAATCTCCGGGGCCATCACATCCACGGCAAACTGGGCTGTGGCACTGGTAACAGTGGTATATCCGTCCGCCACGGTGACCGACCAGCTATAGACATGGCCATGCGCCAGGCCGGTGACCAGCGGGTTGATGGTTTGAGCCGCAACCACCTGCCCGGTGGTCTCATCCCGCACCGTGTACCGGTAGGTCAGAACGTCCAGATCGGGATCGGTGGATGCTTCATGGGTCAGGGTCACCCAGGATGAATTCACCCACCCGGCCGGCGCCGTGAGCACGGGAGCCGTCGGCGCAT
>JAMCQP010000039.1 GCA_023381695.1 Bacillota bacterium
ATGGCTCTTCAAGAAGGCCCGGAGCCAGGCCGAGCAACAGCAAAAGACCAGCGCCGTGGTATTTATCGATGAAATAGATGTGCTGGGGGTCAAACGGGGTTCCCACGCCAGCCACATGGAGTACGACCAGACCTTGAACCAGCTTCTCACGGAGATGGATGGCATCAACACCAGGGACAAGATCAAGATCCTGGTGGTTGCGGCCACCAACCGGGTGGACACTCTGGATCCGGCGCTATTGCGGCCCGGCCGGTTCGACCGGGTGGTGAGGGTGGACCTTCCGGACAAGGAAGGGCGCCTGCACATCTTGAAGATCCATACCAAGAACAAGCCGCTGGCGCCCGATGTGGATCTCATGGAGATCGCCAGGGACACCTTCGGCTTCTCCGGCGCGCACCTGGAGAATCTGGCCAATGAGGCGGCGATTCAGGCCATGCGGGCCAGCCGCGACCTGGTTACCATGAGCGACTTCAAAGAGGCCACCGACAAGGTGATGATGGGCGAGAAGCTCGACCGCAAGCCGGGCAAGGAGGAGACCCGGCGGGTGGCCGGCCACGAGGCGGGGCACGCGTTGGTCAGCGAATTGGTGCGGCCCAATTCGGTTTCCACCATCACGATTACTTCCCGGGGCAGGGCGCTGGGTTACATGCGGCAGACGCCGCAGGACGACCAGTACCTCTATACCAGGGAAGAACTCCTGGACCAGATCGCGGTCACCCTGGGAGGCGCCGTTACCGAGGAGCTGATCTTCGGCAGCCGGAGCACCGGTTCTGCGGGAGACTTCGAACAGGCGGTGGATCTGGCGAAACGCATGGTCTATGCCGGCATGTCCTCCCTGGGTGTGGTAAGCAAGGAGAATTTGCCGGACAAGCTTCTGCATGAGGCCATTCAGCAAGTCATTGCGGAAACCGAGGACAGGGTACGCGCGCATCTGAGCCAGCAACGCGAGGCAATCGAGGAGATCGCGCAGATCCTTCTGGAGAACGAAAAGATCTCCGGAGACGATTTCCGCAGGATCCTGGCGGAGAGGTCCGCCAGGCTGGCCACCGCATAAGGGCAAGAACAAGCAAGTATAAGGCAGGGTAAAAGGCACAAGTTCGCAATAACACAGAGGAATACTGGACAAGCGGGAGATCTCTTCCGCTTGTTTCTTTTTATGCAGTGCCCTCTGAACAATCTCCAGCGAGCCTTCTTCCACCAATTCCCTGAAGGTAAAACGAAGGAACCTGTCAAATTTTATCCATGTGGTACAAGAGTTGCCAACTATGGAGGGATTCGCCAGATGCCATGGGACGGCGAAGATGAAAGGAGGCAAATATTTTGCGAAAGATTGGTGTGATCTTCATCAGTGGCTTGCTGGCTCTAGGAGGCCTTGCCTTTGGGCCAGAGCCACCAGCGGCAAGAGCGGCAGCTTACCAGGTGCAACCGGGCGATTCCCTGTACCTGATTGCCAAACGCTACAACACGACGGTGTCTGCCTTACAGCAGGCCAATGGGCTCGCGGGGGATTATCTGGAAGCGGGCAGACAGTTGCAGATCCCGAGGGTAGGTTCATCCCGGAATCCGAGGTCCGGTGCCTACACCGTAACTTCCGGGGATACTCTATTCAAGATTGCTCAACGCTACGGAACCACTGTAGATGCCATTCGCCAGGCCAACGGCATCTGGGGTGACTACCTGGACGTGGGGAAAAAACTTGATCTCCCTGCCACACTCACTGCGCCTTCGACGCCTGCACCCACACCTGCACCTGCACCCGCACCTGCACCGGCCAACCCATCAACCGGGACGAGCTATACCGTGGTGGCAGGCGACACTCTATTTTTACTGGCCAAACGCTACGGAACCACCGTGGACGCCCTTCGCCAGGCCAACGGGATCACGGACAGCTATCTTGAGGTCGGCCAGCAATTGCGGATCCCAGGGGGCGCCACAGGTACGGGAGGCAACGGCCAACCCGGGACTACCCCACCCACAACGCCGCCCGCCTATCCTGCTCTTCCACCGGGAGTTTCGGCCTCCAGCGCGGACATCGACCTTCTGGCCAGGCTGGTGGAAGCCGAAGCCGGGGCGGAGCCCTACGAGGGAAAAGTGGCGGTGGCCGCCACTGTACTTAACCGTCTGAAAGACGCCCGCTTTCCCAAAACCATATCGGGAGTGATCTACCAGGTAATCGACGGCTATTACCAGTACACCCCCGTTCTTAACGGCCAGATCAACCTGCCCGCCTCCAACTCTTCCTATCAGGCGGCCAAGGATGCCTTGGCCGGGTCGGACCCCACCTATGGCGCCAATGGTTTCTACAACCCGGCAAAAACATGGGATCAGTGGGTGCGCAGCAATCCCGTGAACACTTCCATCGGGAACCATGTGTTCTTCACATCATAACGGTGCGTCCGCGCCGGGGAACAGGTAGGCCCGATCTTCCTTGATTACCACTCTTGTACCATAAGATGCTGAATATGCCGAGAGGTTGCCGATAATCGCCCCGGCCCGGGAGCCGGTGGCGGGTTGGGGTTGCCCCATGGAAATGTAAATGGGCCAAAGCTCCACCTCGGTAACCTCCCGGCCTTTAAATTTCAGCGTGGCGATCACCGCCTCCTTGGCGGGCTCGTTTCCCGGCGTATAGACAAAGTTGCCCAGGCTGTAAAAGATGGGCCGGCCTTTATAGATCTCGATTCCCTGCAAGACGTGGGGGTGATGGCCGATCACCGCATCGGCCCCGGCGTCTATCGCCGCCCTGGCCAGCAGCTGTTGGAAGGCGTTGGCCTTGTTCTGCTTCTCCTCTCCCCAGTGAAAACTCACGATCACCACCTCCGCCTGCGCCCGCGCCGCTGCCAGATCCTCTTGCAGCGCCGCAATACCTGCCTTATCCGGCGCCAGGCTCTTGATGTTTCTGGCCGGTGCCACGCCAGGCTGGGTATCGGTTGCCCAGTAATTGGGCGGCAAGATGTAGGAAAATGCCAGGAAAGCCACCCGCAAGCCTTTGGCCACGGCAATTGCCGGGCGTCTAGCCTCCGCCAGGTTGGCCCCGGCGCCCACGCTCTTGATCTGGGCGTTCTCCAGCGCGGCAGTTGTTTCCAGAAGCGCCTCCGGGCCAAAGTCGAGCATATGGTTGTTCGCCAGGGCCAGGACGTCGAAACCCGCGGCTACCAGGCCGGGTATATCCTCGGGAGAACCTTTGAAGACATAGTCTTTCCCGGCCGCCACCGCCTCTTTGCGCTTGTGAGGCGTGGGCTGGCCGCCCCTGGCCAGCGGGGACTCCAGATTCCCGAAGGCCAGATCCGCCCTGCTCAAGATGGGGGCTACCTTTTCAAACGGATAGAACGGCCCGTATTGAGCAATCAGGTTGCGAACCCCTCCCACCAGCATGATGTCACCCACTGCCGCAACAGTCACGACAGTTTCTTCGGAAACCTCAACGCTCGGGTTTCCCGCCTGGTTGCTCCCGTCTCCTTGAACGCCTGGATTTTCCGGAGCAGTCCCTTCTCCCTGAACAGGTTGGCCTGCCGGGTTAACCTGGCGGCTTTGATCGCTCTGGCTGTCCTGGTCGCTTTCCAGAGAATCTGCGGCGGCAGGTATTGTAAACAGGGCCACCGCCGCAAACACTAACATGCAAATCAGAGATCTTCGCATTCATCCACCCTCCTTGGGAAGGTTGATCATATTATCGACAAAGGAGTAAACTGGTAAACAGGTTATTGACACATTTTGCCGGGCATGATACGATGGCGTCGATCAAAACCTGGTGTGGAATAATTTCAGGTATGAAAGCAGGTGAAAAAAATGGGTGGCAGGCTGTCGGACAGCCAGATCGTACAACTCCAAAGCTTTTTTCATGGCCGGAACGAGGTGGAACTGGCATTTCTCTTTGGTTCGCAGGCACGGGGGACCGCCGGCCCTCTGAGTGACGTGGACATAGCGGTTTTAATCGCCGGCAACGCCGCAGGGGAAGGCCCGCTTAGCTATCGTTTAATCCTGATGGGTGATCTCGCCACATTGCTCCACAGAGACGACATTGATGTGGTAATGTTAAATCAGGCGTCGCCATTGCTCAAGAACCGGGTAGCCAGAGATGGCCGGGTACTTTTCTGCAAAGATACGGGTATCAGGTGTGCAAAAGGTAGCGGGCATGGCGGGATTTCGCAATGTCCTGGTTCACCAGTATCTGCAGGTCGATCTCAAAGAAGTCTACCAGATCCTGCAGAGCGGTTTGGACGATTTTCGCAGCTTCGCCGGTTATATAACAGATTTTCTCGCCTCAAACAAGTGGTAACTAACTTCGATGGAATGGTGGAAAGACTATGCGGGCAGAATTATTGTCGGTGGGAACGGAGTTGCTTCTCGGCCAGATCGTGGACACCAACGCGGCCTACCTTGCGCAAAAACTGGCTCAGGTAGGCATCGATCTATATTTCAAGACCACGGTGGGGGACAACTGGGACCGGATCAGCCAGGCGCTCAAAAACGCCCTGGCCAGAGCGGATCTGGTGATCACCACCGGCGGCCTGGGGCCCACGGGGGACGATCTGACCAAGGAGGTGATCGCCGAGGTTCTCGACGCCGGGCTTATTCTCGATCAGGATTCATTGGACGCCCTGGAATCTTATTTTACCCGGCGGGGGATTGCCATGGCCCCCAACAACCGGAAACAGGCGCTGATTCCCGATTGCGCCCGCCCGATCCCCAATCCCCGCGGGACCGCTCCGGGGATCATCGCCCAGAAAGGTGGCAAAATGATCATCGCCATGCCGGGTGTGCCGCGCGAGATGAAGGGAATGATGGAAGACACGGTGATGCCCTTCCTGGCGACCCTGCCAGAGCCGCAATCCGGGGCGAAGATCCTGAAATCCCGGGTGCTGCGCATTGCCGGCATCGGTGAATCCTCGGTGGAGGACAAGGTGGCGGATCTCCTGGCCGCCCAGAACAACCCAACCGTTGCGCCGCTTGCTCAGACCGGCGAGGTGCACCTGCGGATCACCGCCAAAGCGGCCGATGAACAAGAGGCGGACGGCTTGATCGGGGAAGTGGAGGCCAGACTGAGGGAACGGCTGGGAGAGGCGGTCTTCGGCGTGGATGAGGAGACCCTGGAAGAGGTGGTGGGCCGGCTGCTCAGGCAACGCCGCCTGACCCTGGCGGTGGCGGAGTCATGCACCGGCGGCCTGGTGGCGCACCGGCTCACCAACATCCCCGGCAGCTCCGACTACTTCCGCGGCGGAATCGTCAGTTACAGCGTGGAAATGAAGACGGGGCTGCTGGGCATCCCCGGAGAAGTCATCGGCAGGTTCGGAACCGTCAGCCGCGAGGTCGCACTGGAAATGGCCCGCGCCGCACGCCGGATTGCCGGCGCCGATCTGGCACTGGCGGTAACCGGAAACGCCGGTCCAGCCACCGAGCCTACCCCCGATGGCCGGGGGGAAGGAGAGGTGGGGCTGGTCTTTATCGGCCTGGCCACCCCGGATGCGCGGAAAGATGGCTGGCAAAGGTTTAATTTCGTGCAGGATCGTGCGACCAACAAGCAATGGGCGGCGCAGGCGGCGCTGAACATGCTGCGGTTGCGCCTGGATGATGGTGAATAACTGGAGGGCGCTTTTGAAGGAAAGGATGTTTCAAAACCGGCGGCGAATTTTGCCGCTTTTTCTGGCCATCGTCATGGCCATAGTCTTTGTCAATCTCTTCAGCAATTCGCTCTTCAACATCAGCGCTTTCCAGCTTCAGCTCAAAGCGCTCATCACCTTGCCCGCAGGTTCAAGACTGGTGATCCCCCCCGTGGGAGAGATTATCGCCCGGACCCATCATTTTCCGCTGGCCTTTGAAGTCACTCTGACCAACATCAACCTGGATGTGCTGAAAGGCTTCTTACAGAAGCCCATAGACAAGGCGCAGCTCATTGAATTGATCCGGGCGCAGGCGCCCCGGATCTTGAACGTCTTTATCATGAAGATCCTCCTCCTGGCGTTCCTGGGAGGGTTGACGGGAGCTTTTCTGGCAGGCCGGCGCCGGATCTTTCCTTTATTGCGAACGGCGGTAATCGCCTTGCTGGTGGTGGCCGCAATCGTGAGCGGGACCTATTATACTTACGATGTGACCGCTTTCCAACACCCGCAATACCGCGGCGTTCTGGAGGCCGCCCCCTGGATGGTGGGTTTTGTTGAGCAGAGCCTGGTCAAGGTCAATGAACTCGGCGAACAGATGGAGGTCCTGGCCGGAAACCTTTACAAGCTCTTTGAGCGGGTGAACAGCCTGGAACCTCTTGGCACGGTGAACGGCGATCTGCGGATCCTGCATATCTCGGATATACATAACAACCCCGCCGCCCTGGGCTTTGTGGCGCAGGTGATCAAGAGTTTCGCCGTGGATGCCATCGTGGACACGGGAGACCTCACCGACTTCGGCACACCATTGGAAACCGGGTTGGTGAGCCGGTTGCGGCTCTTCAAGATCCCCTATTTTTTTGTGGCGGGGAACCATGACTCCCCGGAGATCATCTCCTTTCTCCGCCGCCTGCCCAATGTCCGGCTTCTCAATAACCGGGTGGTGGATTTCAAGGGGCTGAAGATCCTGGGATCACCGGATCCCGGCGCGGCCAGCCTGTCTCCCGAACCCCCCACGCCGGAGGCCGCCAGCCAGAAGATCGCGGAGATCCGTGGCCTCCTGGACGCTCTGCATACGCCACCTGATCTCCTGGCCATCCATAATTACCAGATTGCCCGCAGCTTTATCGGACGGGTCCCGGTTATCCTTCACGGGCACGACCACCGGCTGAGAGTCTCGGTGGAAAAGGGGACCGCCGTCATTGACGCCGGCACCACCGGAGCAGCGGGAATCCGGGGGTTGCAGACGGTGGAGGAAGGTGTCCCCTATTCGGTGGCCCTGTTGTACTTTTCCCGGCGGTTGACCGACCAGGGGGGAGCAGCCGGCCAGGGGGCCCCGCCGGTCAATCCTGTCAACCCGTCCAAACCATCCAAGCCATCCAAACTACCCAACCCGCCCCCCGGAGTTTCCTCAAACTACCGGCTCATCGCGGTGGATACCATCAGGGTCTACAGCCTGCAAGCCGGTTTCAGCCTGGAACGGATCCTGATTCCCGAACCCGGGGAAAAGGCCGCCCCCAGGATTTTGAGCAGCGAGGAACTCCACAGCCTGATGGCCAACCCTCTTCAATGATCGCTGAAAAAATTCTTTGCACCAAAAGGATCTGATCTCTTTCTGGCGAATAAAAACTACGCCAGTGTTAGATCCTTCTGCCATCATGCCTTCATTTAAAGCCCGACTTATACTCGAACCCGGCATCAACACATATGCTCCTGAGTTTGGTCACCTTCAACGCCCGGATACCTCTTCCAAAGGCGTAATCAGATCAACCAATTGAATATCGGAATATTGAAGATCGAAATGGAGAAGACATATGAAACCCAGAAGCGCTGCCCGATGGTCGACAGCAGGGGATAGCCATGAAAATTCCGCCGTGCGTACCTTTATTTCCGTGCCGATCCCGGTTGTGGTGCAAAAGCAGGCGCGCCTGATGCAGGGGCGTTTGCAAGCCGCAGGAGGGGATGTAAAGTGGGTGGATCCTTCCCAGATCCACATCACTCTCAAATTTCTTGGCGACGTGGATTTTACGCTGCCAGACAAGCTGGGGGAGGCAGTGGCGGCGGCAATCCATGACGAGCCTCCTTTTTCACTGCGTTTGTCCGGGCTGGGAACCTTCCCCCTGGCAGGGGTTCCGCGGGTGATCTGGGCTGCCATTGACGGCGATCTGCGCCGTCTGCTTTCCCTTCAAAAGAAGGTGGAGGCGGCGGTGGTGGAACAGGGGTTTCCCCCGGAAGAAAGACCTTTTTCGCCCCATGTGACGCTGGGAAGGGTGCGTTCGCCTCGAAACACCGCCCAATTGAAAGAACTGTTGAAAGGGATGGAAAGCACTGAATTGGGCCAGTTTGCGGTGACGGAGGTGCGGGTGATGAAAAGCCAGTTGGCGCCTTCCGGTCCCCATTATACGATTCTTCACAGCGCAGGATTGCCCGTGCCACAAAGTTCTTGACAACGGTGGCATACTCTGGTAAAATTCTTATAGAACATCAGTTTGGAAGCGCAACGTAAATGCGATGCGAGTTGAGAGGATGATCGCTTTGATGCAAGAAAAGCAGAAGGCCCTGGAAATGGCCGTCAGCCAGATTGAAAAGCAGTTCGGCAAAGGTTCGATCATGAAACTCGGGCAAGGGGCCGAGCAGTTGCAAGTGGAGGTCATTTCCACGGGCGCGATTACCCTGGATCTGGCCCTGGGGGTCGGTGGCGTTCCGCGGGGAAGGGTTATCGAGATCTTCGGGCCGGAGTCCTCGGGAAAGACCACCGTGGCCTTGCATATCATCGCCGAGGCCCAGAAAGAGGGTGGGGTAGCCGCTTTTATTGACGCGGAGCATGCCTTTTCGGCCGAATACTCTCGTAATCTTGGCGTGGACCTGGACAACCTGTTGATCTCGCAGCCGGATACCGGCGAGCAGGCCCTGGAGATCGCCGAAGCCCTGGTGCGCAGCGGGGCGATCGATGTGGTCGTGGTGGACTCCGTAGCCGCCCTGGTGCCGCGCGCGGAACTGGAAGGCGAGATGGGGGATGCCCATGTGGGACTGCAGGCGCGATTGATGTCTCAGGCCCTGCGCAAGCTCACCGGCGCCATAGGAAAGTCCCGCACGTGTGCAATCTTTATCAACCAGTTGCGTGAGAAGGTCGGAGTGATGTTCGGCAACCCGGAGACAACTCCCGGCGGCCGTGCCCTGAAGTTCTACGCCTCCGTGCGGCTGGATGTCCGCAAGACAGAAACTATCAAACAGGGCACGGACATGGTGGCTAACCGCACCAGGGTCAAGGTGGTAAAAAATAAGATCGCTCCGCCCTTCAAGGAAGCCGAGTTTGACATTGTCTACGGCGAGGGAATTTCCATTGCCGGCGCGATCCTGGACATGGCCGCCGACCTGGATATCGTAAATAAGAGCGGCGCCTGGTACTCTTACGGTGACACCAGAATCGGGCAGGGGCGCGAAAACGCCAAAGACTTTCTCAAGCAAAATCCCGATCTCGCCGCAGAGATTGAGGCCAGGATTCGGGAGAAGGTGGGCCTCCCGCTGGCCAAAAAGCCCATCAGGTCGGACGCCGCCGGTGAAAACGCTTCATGAACGAGCGGGAACGGGGGTTTGCCATCGCCCTGGAGATGATCTCCCGGCGCCGGCGCAGCGAGTACGAGGTCCGGGCGCGCTTCAGCCAGCGGGGGATTCCACCCCAGACCGGCGAGGAGATCATCTCCGCGCTGCGGGAGATGGGATACCTCAACGACCGGGCCTTCGCCGAAGCGTGGGTACGGGATCGGAAAATAACCAAACCCATGGGGCGTTACCGGCTGGCCAGGGAGCTGTCGGAAAAAGGCATCGAGCGTTCTTTGATTGATGAGGTGCTGGATGGAGAGGAAGGCTGCCAGGATGAGCTGGCCCTGGCATTGGCTCTGGCCCGGACCCGGCTGACCAGCATCAAGGGGCGCCCCCCGGAAGTGGTGCAGCGGCGGATCGGCCAATTCCTCCTGAGGCGCGGGTTTTCGCAGGAGACCGCCGCCAGAGTAGCCTGGCAACTTACCCGTGATTAGCGCAAAATAGCACACAATCTTGAGGGTTTCGGTCTGCCGCCGTGGGATTCCCCCTCCAATAATCCCACAAGCCAGCAGGCTGAAACCCTCTTTTAGCTGAAACCCTCTTTTAGCTGAAACTCTCTTTTAGCTGAAACCCTCCATTTATCAGGCAGCCATGATCTTCAGGGCATGGATCCTCAAGGCACGCGCAAAACCGTGAAGAACAGCCAGCTGATCAAGGCGCCGACCACCGACATGGAAAGGCCCCAGATCATCATTCCACGGAAGAGCTTGGTCTTGTCGGTTTCCGGTGCGGCACCGGCAATGAATACCGCTCCGGTGGTGGATAACGGGCTCATGTCGGTAAGATGGCCGGCTACCACAATCGTGGAGAGCAAGGCCATCAGGTCGCCGCCTCCGATCTTGGAAAGCAGCACCGGCGCCAGAGGCAAGAAGGCTGGCAGGATCACGCCGGAGGTGCTGGCATAGGCCGAGATCAGGGCCGCGATAAAACCAATCACCAGGGTAGCTGTAAACGGCGTAGAGAAACGAGCCATAATCGTGGCAAAAAGATCCATGCCACCGATCTTGCTCATCAACTGAACCAGCACGGTGACGCCGGTAACCATCATAATGGTGCCCCAGGGCATGCCCTTGATGCCCTTTGCCTCATCGGCGGCTCCCAGCAGGGAAAGGATCGCGCCGATCAGGAACGCCCCCAGGCCTACCTCCAGCTTGAAAAAGATCACTCCGAGGATCAGGACGGCGATCCCGGCGAGGGTGAGAATCTGATTGAAATTGAAGGGTTCCACCTGAATGTTTTTCAGACTCTCGATCTGGCTGGCGTCCTTCTTTTTCCAGAGCTTGAGACCGCCAAAGAGGAAATAAGCCAGGGCGGCAACCGCTATATGGGTAACCAGCATGTTCATCCATAGAGTTATGCCGACCGCATCGAGATTCGGAAAATTCATCTTGCTGAGTATGCCACGGGCAATGACGCCGGTGGGCGCGATGGGCGACATGGCCCCCGCCTGGGCGCCGTCGCCGACCACCAGGGCCATCAACAATGGGGAAATGCCGACCTCTTGCGCTAAAAGCATGGCGGGCGGGGCAAGGAGGGCGGCGATGGAAATATGTCCGGGTCCGATGGATGCCAGGACAAAAGCCAGGAAAAAGAGAACGATTGGCAGGAGGGCTACCTTGCCCCGGACCGCTTTGATACTATACTTGGTAACCTTTTCCAGAGTACCATTCACGTTGGCCAGTGAGAACAGATAGGTCACACCGGCCAGCATCAAGAAGAGGTTCACCGGGTAGCCGGAAATGATCTCCTTGACCTTGACCCCGCCCAGGTAGTACCCTACCACCAGGGATAAGCCAAGGGCCATGGTCCCGATGTTCAAAGGTGTTGCAGAACTGACGATAACGGCAATTGTCAGAGCGATCAGGGAGATGACGGGCACATACTGGGGCGTGGTCGCCCTTTGGGCGAGGATATAGACCAGCAACGCCGTAACGAGAATGATCACGAGCCCCACAACGGGCCATTGTGTTTTTTTCACAGCCGGCATCGGTTGCCCCTGCATCGGATTGGGGTTTTTTGCCTGTTCCATTAGCTTTTAAACCTCCCTTGCAAAATTGTGTCCCTACAGCTTTTTACATACTTGGACCTGTTTTGTAGGTTTTGCCCTGCCCAACTTGTCGTGCGACCCCTTGACCACCTCCTTTCACGTTATGCCTGGTCACGTTATACCTGGATTTCGCCGGCACAAGCAGCCAGGCCGGCGATCCGCGGTGAAGCCAGGAAAATTTCTGCCTGATCAGATCCCATCCGGCCGGGTGTGTTACGTACTGTTGCGGCCACGGCCCGTTCCCCAACCGCCAGAAGCCCGGCATGCAGGCCGGGGCATGGCCCGCACCCCGGACTGGTAATCACGGCCCCTGCCTTGCGCAGGTACCTGGCCAGCCCATCTTCCTCCATCTTGTTGGCTACCGCACGGGAAGCGGGCACTACCAGCAAGTTGACCCGGGGATGTACCAGACGCCCTCCCAGAGCTGCCATCAGCGCTTCCATATCCTCCAACCGGCCACTGGAGCAACCTCCCACCAGGACCTGGGTGACCAGCGTGCCGGCAAGTTCTTTCGCCGGGCGGATGACGGGAGGCGATCCCGGACAGGCGATCAGCGGCGCCACCTTTGTGGCCTCCACCTTGAGCACCGGAGGATCCCCAACCGATTCCGGCGGTACGATCAGTCCCGTGGCCGCTCCCATCTCGCCGGTCATGTTACACAGGGCCATCTTGCCTGCCTCGGAAAGGCCCCAGACCGCGGAGCCGGCTAAAGCCAGCACCTTGCCCTTTAGGCCGGTGGCGCCAAAATGATCGAGAAGCCAGAGGGCCAGATCCCTGGCCATCACCCCCGGTTGTAGACGGCCGGTAACCTCCACGGCAATTACTTCGGGAACTTCGAGCACCATCCGGCCGGTGGCCATGATTGCCGCCAGATCGCCGGGTTTAACCGAAAAGCCGAGGGCGCCAAAAGCTCCAGCGGTGGCCACATGGCCGTCGGCGGCGGCCAGGATCATCCCGGGCCGCGGCCGGTGCTCCTCCGCCACTACCTGGTGCAAAACCCCTTCCCCGCGATGGTAGATCAAAACGCTATTACGGCGGGCGAATTCTTGCATGCGCAGGTGCAAAGTCCGGGCTACCACCGTGGGAGCCGGCAGGAGGTGATCCAGGGTAAAGATCACCCGGCTGCCGTCGAAGACTCCCGGATAACTGCCGGCCTCCCAGGCATCCAGGACCTGCCCGGCGCTACCGTCATGGGCCAGAGCCAGATCCACGGCAATTTCCAGGCGTTCGCCGGGGGAAACCTCCTTACGCTTGCCGGCATGGGCCAGTGCCTGGTGAACAAAGTTCATTTTACCTCCCCCTCGAGGAGTCCCACCTCCACAAGTTTGCGAAGCACGGCCTCTTTCCTCTCGGCCAGAGGCGCCCGGGGCGCCACCTGTACCTGCCGAAAATCCATGCTGCTCTTGCCCCGGCTCAGACTCTCCGGTGCCGCTCCGGCCGCCATGACTATTCCTCCGGGTTTCAGCCCTTTGGTGACATCGGTTACGCCAAAGAGGCTGTTATCCAGGACCACCACCACATCCGGGGCGCTGCTTGCCGCGGAGCGCTGGCGGATGTAACGGTCGCTGATGCGGACTACCGTCTGCAATGGCGCCCCCGGCCGGTAGGGCGAAAAAGAGTCGAAGACCTGCGCGTATTTACCGCTCGCCATGGCGGCGCGGGCCAGGTTGGCGGCAAATCCGGCCACGTCCTGATCGTAACGCCCGTGAAAACGTACCTCTTTCATTTCCAACGACCTCCCTAGCAACGGTTAATTATGGTAGAGGGCAAGGATCTCTTCTTCCGCAAACCCCTGAAAACGCCCCTGGGGCCTCAGGTAATCGCCAGCCGGGATCCGTCTTTCCGGCCGGCAGGTAATCTTCTTTTGGCCATCGACCATTTCGTAGAGTTCCCACAGGCCTGATTCCACCGCCAGCCGGGCAAATTCCACCGTCCTGGCCGCGGGAATCTTCCACCCCCTGTAGCAAGGCGCCAGGATGTGGATGTACCGGAAACCTTTGATCTCCCTGGCCTTTTGGAACTTCGCCATCAGGTCCTCCGGATAGGCTACGGAAGCTGTGGCCAGATAGGCCGGCTGATGGGCGGCCATAATCGCCAGCAGATCTTTTTTGCGGGTGGGCTTGCCGGAAGGCGTGTCGGTGGTCCGGGCCAGGCCGGGCGTAAGACCCCCGGCTTGCCCGCCGGTATTCATATAAGCTTCGTTGTCGTAGCAGACATGGATAATATCTTCGCCCCGTTCCGCAGCCCCGGATAGGGATTGAAAGCCGATGTCGGCGGTTCCCGCGTCGCCCGCCCAGGAAATCGCCGCGATATCCCCGATTCCCCGGATATCCAACGCCGCCCGGATCCCGGAAGCCACAGCCGCGGAACACTCAAAAAGCGTATGATAAAACGGCACCTCCCAGGCGGTGGTGAGGCCGGAACCCCCAATGGTGGCCATGCAGGAGGCGGGAATAACGACCATGGTCCGGGAGCCCAGGGCCTTCAGCGCCTGGCGCGTGGCGATAGCCGCGCCACAGCCGCGGCAGCCGCCATGACCTCCCGTAAAAAGTTCCTCCTCCGGCGTGGTCTGCAAGTTGTTAGCCATCTTCCTTCTTTTCCTCCTCCCTGCGTTAGCCCGTCAAACCGTACCAGGCGTATGGCGCGGGTTTCTTCCCGGAAGCCTGCGCCTGGCGGGCATCGTGGTACATCTTGACCAGATCGCCGGTGCCCACCTCCCGGCCACCGAGGCCGGCGATAAAACTGTACACGGGAGTATCGCTCTGGTGGCTGAGAACCGACCGGACTTCCCGGGCCAGGGCTCCCCCCGAGCCGTAGATGATATTCCGGTCGATAACCAGGACGGTCTGAACCCCTACCAGCATCCGGAGAATCCGGGGGGCCGGGAAGGGCCGGAAAAGCCTCACCTTCAGGAGACCCACCTTCTGCCCCTCATCGCGCAACTGATCCACCGCCATCCGGGCCGTGGCGGCCATGGAACCCATGGTGACCATCGCTAGCTCCGCTCCCTCCAGGCGGTACCCTTCCGCGGCGCCGCCCCAGTCGCGCCCAAACCGGGCGGCAAATGCTTCGTTGACCTGGCCACAGACAGCCAGGGCACGCTGGAGGGCCTCATCTTGCGCGTATTTGTAATCCATGTAAAGCTCCGGACCGGTAACCACATTGATCCCCCTGGGATGTTCCACATCAAGCCAGGCCTGGAGTCTGCGCGGCAGGAAGGCGTCCACCTCCTCCTGCGCGGGAACTTCCACCACTTCGCGGGTGTGTGACTGGATGTAGCTTTCGTAATTTACCATGGCCGGCAGGCTGACCTGCTCGTCTTCCGCCAGGTAAAACGCCTGGAGAAGCGTATCCAGGACCTCCTGATTGTTTTCGCAGTATAACTGGATCCAGCCGCTGGCTTCCTGAGCCATGGCATCCCCGTGTTCGGGAAAACGGGAATGGGGCGCGGAAAGAGCCCGGTTCACCACGGCCATCACCACCGGTAAACGCAGCCCCGAAGCATGGTACAACAACTCGCTCATGTAAGCCAGCCCCTGGGAGTTGGTAGCCGAAAAGGTGCGCACCCCGCACAAGGCTGCCCCGATCAGGGATGCCAGCGCGCTGTGATCCGACTCCACCCGGATAAAGTTGCAGCGCAACTCTCCAGCGGCGATATGGCGGCTCAGCCCTTCCATAACCCCGGAGGCGGGTGTGATCGGGTAGGCGGCCATTACTTCAATCTTTGCCAGCCTGGCCGCCGCGGCGGCAGCTTCATTACCATTGAGTAACTGGCGGATCAAGTTATTCATCTCCTCCGATCAACCCCGGGTCTTTGGTATATTCCGGTTGCATCACAATCGCCCGGGCAGGGCACTCATTGGCGCAAATCCCGCAGCCCTTGCAGAAATCCAGGTTAGCCAAGATCTCACGACCGCCCGCCAAAGCGCCCTCCGGGCAGTAAAACAAGCACCGGCCGCACAGATTGCAGAGGTCCATCTTCACCAGAGGCCGCTGTTCCCTCCAGACTCTGGCCAGGGAAGAGCGCGCCATAGTGCCGGCCTCCGCCGAGGGAGTGCGCGGCAGGGTCAAACTCTTCGACATTTGTTTCGCCTCCTTTGGCTGATCTAAATAAGCAATCTCCGTGCCAACAAAGACCATTTGTCTTCCCAAAAATAAAGCGTGCGGTGTTTGACCTTTAAACCGCGCGCTTTGTTCAGAAAAGTATGGCTTGAATCCCAAATAACCCGGTTCTCACCGAAGAAACCTGTTTCTGATCTGAAACACTGTTTCAAAGAAGAGCATGGGCCAGCGATCTCAGTTCAATCTTCGCCACAGGGTGGTCCGGCTGATGCCCAACCGGCGGGCCGCCTCGGATCTGTTGCCGTTGGTTTCAGCCACCGCTTCCAGAATTACCTCTCGTTCCAGGCGTTCCATGGTGTCAAATAGGCGGCCGTCCGGCTTTAGGGCAGGCCCATTCAATGCAGCCAAACCTGCAATCCGGACAAGCTCCGCCCCGCTCACCTCCGGACCCTGGCAACGAAGCGCCAACCGCTCCGCGACATTGCGTAATTCACGGATATTTCCCGGCCAGGGATGGGAGGAAATCGCCCGTTGTGCCTCTGGGCTGAGGCGTGGCGGCTCTTTTCCGAGCTGCTTGCACAGAATTGACAGAAAGTATTCCGCCAGAAAGACCGCATCCCCGCCCCTCTCGCGTAAAGGTGGAATCTCCAGAGGAAGCACGTTGATCCGGTAGTAGAGGTCTTTGCGGAAGGCTACATCCTGAACCATGAGCACCAGGTCACGGTTGGTGGCGGCGATCACCCGCACATCGATCCGGATCACCCGTTCATCCCCCAGACGCAGAATCTCGCCTTCTTCCAGCACCCGCAAGACCCTGGCCTGAAGGCGCGATGACATCTCACCGATCTCATCCAAAAAGATCGTCCCCTGATTCGCCAATTCAAAGAGACCCGGCTTACCGCTCTTGCGGGCACCGGTAAAGGCTCCCTCCACGTACCCAAACAACTCGCTCTCCAGGAGGTTTTCCGGCAGCGCGGCGCAGTTAACCGCCACAAAGGGCCCGGCTTTACGTGCTCCGGCCAGATGAATGGCATGGGCGAACATCTCTTTTCCAGTCCCCGTCTCACCGCTAATCAAAACCGTGGAATTTACCGTGGCATACTCTCTCGCCTGGTAAAGCACCTCCACCAAACGGGGGTCTTCGCCCAGAATGTCGTCGAAGGTGTACTTGGCGATGTGGCCTTTTCCGGCCATAACCCGGCCTGCGACAGGTACAGGCACGCTGTAAACCGGTCTTTTCGCTGGCAGCCTGGTTGTCAAAACGCTTTTGGCCTCTCTGATGGCCTGAACGACCGCTTCTTTGCCGGAGGTGATGATTACGCCATTCATGCCCAGATTCTGGGCCTCCTGGGTCATGGCAATCTTTCCGATGACCACCCCGGCGCCGGCAGATTTTAAAGCCATGATGCCCTGGCCGATATTGTGTCCTTGCTCGTCCAGCGTGTATTTGATGAAATTTTCGCCCAGGTTCGCCTCCAGGCTCCTCGCAACCCGGATAACCTCCGGTATATCCACAATACCCACGCGATCACCAAACTGCTTGGCCTGGTAGTAAGCCCGCAAAAGATCCTCTCCCCAGATTGGCACATCCACTACCGGCAGGCTAACACCGGCGCGCTGGATTAGCCAACTGGTAACCCCCCGGCTGACGATCACCAGGTAGCCATTTTTGGCTGCCTTTTTCGCCAGTTCAACCCCTTTTTCCATCCGCGCAATACAGATTTCCGCATCCTCCCCGAGTTCACGGCAGACCTCCTGAGCCAGGCTGGCCAGGCCATCATAAGGCGCAATGACAAGGATTCCGGACACGTCGATCCCCCCTGCTGTCTCTTTTGAAGGGCTATTACTGGTTTTCACGTCTATCATACCACCATGATTTCAGCTTATCAAGGCAAACAGGCTGGATTGCCCACAGAGATTCCGCAGCTAACTTCTGAGAAGGCGGTGAGGCGGAAGCCCTAGGGGATAAGGGAAATGGTGCAAATTCGCATTTTTTGAGGCTGGAAAGCAGGGAAAAAGCAGTAAATGGCAAATAAAGTCTCCCGAGAGTAGCACCCCAGTAGTTAAACAGCTACTCTCGGGAGGTGACCACCATGCGACGGTGGCTTAAAGAATATATTCGGTACATTAGCCGCGTTTTCCTGCCAAAAGGTTGGCTAGAGTGGGCCAAAGATCGCCGCGCGGCACCGGAAATTTCTCCAGGGACAATCTGGCTTACCTTGTTAATGGGCTTTAGTTTTCAGGTGGGCAGCTTGGAGGAACTGCACCGGCGGGGGCGGCAAAGCTTTCGGAAACTACTGCCTGGCGGTCAAAGGCCGCCGTCGGCGGATACGCTTGGCTACAGCCTGAAGCGGGCGGATCTGGGAGGGATCAAGCAGCTGTTTGTGGCGGTGATGCAGAAAGTACGCCGCAGCAGGATGGTGGGGTGGGTAGGGAACCTGCGGGTGGTAGCCATGGATGGGACCGGGCTATATAGCTCGGAGAGCCGGTGTTGTTCGCAATGCCAGCAGGTCGCGCATGGCGGTGGCCGGGTGGAATACCGGCATGAAGCGGTATACTGCCAGACGGTGGGGCCAGAGCCGCGGGTGTTCTGGGGAGTGGAGCCGGTGGGGCCAGGCGAAGGGGAACAGACGGCGGCGCTGCGGCTGGTGGCTTGGCTGTGGCAAGCGTTTAAGCATTTTGCGGATGTGGTGGTGGTGGACGCCGGGTATGCCAAAGCTAAGTTTATAAACGCGGTGCGGGGGCTGGGCATCCATTTGGTGATCCGTTTGAAAGACGAGCGGATGCACCTGGTGCAAGACGCGCGGGGTTTATATGGGACGGGGGAACCTTCGGCGCACTGGACGGAAAAGCAGGGCGGTTATGAAACGCAGGTCAAGGTGTGGGATGAAGAAGGTTTCCAGAGCTGGGATGGGGTGGAAGAACCCCTGCGGGTAGTGCGGATTGTGGAGGAAAGGTCCGGCAGAAAAATCCGGGGTGGGCCAGGCCAGGCGGTAGTCGAGCAACGGGAGATCCTGGTGGCGACCACCCTGTCCAAACAGCAAAGCAAAGCGGAAGCCATCCGGGAAATTATCCATCGGAGGTGGGAGATCGAAAACAGTGGCTTTCATGAGGTGAAGGGCAACTGGCACCTGGAGCATTGCTACGTCCATCAGGAAGTCGCGATTGAGGCTGTCTTGTGGTTAATGTTACTGGCGATTAACCTCTTCTGGCTTTTCTTGTACCGAAACCGCCGCAGCTTTGTGGGTAGCGACTACAGCGAAAGAGAAGTGGCGGAATGGCTGCGCAACGAGCTGGTGTTTAGCAAAGCCACCTTCTGGCGTTACTTCTGGGATACCAGTTAGGCTAGCAGCGACTGCCAGGGAGGTAGCAGCTCCGGGTGAATGAAATAACCACCCCCCAACCTCTCGGTTGGAAAAAGGATGACCGAGAGGAGAGGAGGTGTCACTCTCTTTCCGCAGGCCCTGTTTCAGGAGGGAGTTTTGGAGTGGTGAACTGTATTGGCATTTTTTGGATGCGGAACCTCTGGATTGCCCACTTTTTTCTTGACAGCCCCGCGAAAAAGGAATAAAATAAAAAAGGACATGGGTTTTGTTATGCAGGGATGGCTTTCGCCGCCTGTGGGCTGACGATGTGCAAGGGTTGTTCGTGCACTAAAGTCGCCTTGAGAGCCGAGTATTAACTCGGCTTATTCTGTAACTAAGCAAGTCTGCAGCTTGAAAACTGAATAAGGGGGTGAATATGATTAATTGGCTAGTTTACGTGGCAATAGCGGTTGGAACTGGCCTGCTTTTCAGCCTTGGACAAGCCTGGCGCCAGCGAGTCGCGCGGGAAAAATTGGCCTCGGCCGATGAAGCTGCCAGAAAGATTATTGATGAAGCCACCCGCGAGGCCGAAAGCAAGAAGCGAGAAGCTTTGCTGGAGGCCAAAGAGGAGCTTCTTCGGGGCAGAAACGAACTGGATCGGGAAATCCGCGACAGGCGCAACGAGCTGCAAAAGATGGAAAAGCGGCTCATGCAAAAAGAGGAGTCTCTAGACCGGAAAAGCGACGCCCTTGAAAAGAAGGAAGCCGGCCTGCAACGTCGTGAAGACGAGATCACCAAGATGCAGGAGGATCTGGCGCAACTCCACGCCCAGCAGCGGGCGGAATTGGAGCGCCTGTCCGGTTTGACCTCGGAGGAGGCCCGGCAGCTCCTGCTCAAGGACATCGAAAATGAAGTCAAATACGATGCAGCAATGCTGATCAAGGAAGTTGAAACCCAGGCCAGGGAAGAGGCCGAAAAACGTGCCAGGGATATCATCTCCCTGGCCATCCAGCGTTTTGCGGCGGACCATGTGGCCGAGACCACGGTTTCCGTGGTGGCTTTGCCCAATGACGAGATGAAAGGGCGAATTATCGGGCGTGAGGGGCGAAATATTCGTACCCTGGAGACTTTGACCGGTATTGACCTGATTATCGATGATACCCCGGAAGCCGTGATTCTGTCCGGATTTGACCCGGTACGCAGAGAGGTCGCCCGGATTGCCCTGGAAAAACTGATCATTGACGGCCGGATTCATCCGGCTCGCATCGAAGAGATGGTGGCCAAAGCTGAAAAAGAGGTGGAAAACGCCATTCGCGAGGCCGGCGAGCAGGCGACCTTTGACACGGGCGTGCACGGCCTGCACCCCGAGCTGGTCAAACTGCTCGGGAGGCTTCGCTACCGCACCAGCTACGGCCAGAACGTACTCAAACATTCACTGGAGGTTGCTTACCTGGCGGGGGTGATGGCCGCCGAACTAGGTGTGGATGCCGTCCTTGCCAAACGTGCCGGACTTTTGCATGACATCGGCAAAGCAGTGGATCATCAAATAGAAGGGTCCCATGTTCAAATCGGCGTTGAAATCCTGCGCCGGTATCGCGAGGCGCCGGCCGTTATACACGCCGTCGCCGCCCATCATGGCGACGAAGAGGCCAGGAGCGTGGAAGCGGTACTGGTGGCCGCGGCGGATGCTATTTCCGCGGCCAGGCCCGGAGCCAGGCGTGAAACCCTGGAAGCCTATATCAAGAGGCTGGAAAAACTTGAAGAGATTGCCGACTCCTTTGAAGGAGTGGAGAAGGCTTACGCCATTCAAGCCGGCCGGGAGATCCGCATTATGGTTAAACCCGACCGGATCGACGATCTGATGGCCGCACGCGTGGCTCGCGATATTGTCAAAAAGATTGAAGAGGAAATGGAGTATCCTGGTCAGATCAAGGTCACGGTGATCCGCGAAACGCGGGTAGTGGATTACGCAAAATAGGTGGTTGCAGAAGACCGGGTGCCATCGTGGTGATGGCCCCGGTTTTTTAGTGGAAATTGCTGGTCCCCCGCAAATTTAGCGCCTTATCGGCAGGAAAACCAGTGCCGATGGAGAAAATGAAGACGAAGGGAAGGTGAACCCGCCATGAAGAAGAGGACAGCGCACATTCATACGCCGGAAATTGTGGAAAGCGACAAGACCCAAAACAGCATTGGTCTTTTAATCTCCATCCTCGTGCGGTACCCGGAGGTGGGCACCATCAAATACGAGCCGGACCAGAAGGTGCTGAAGTTCACCTTTATCTTGAATAAGCGCCTGGGTTCCGAGCGTTTCAGGATCTTTACCAGAAAACTTGAGGAGAGCCTGGGAGCGCTGGCGGTGGTAACCCAGCGCGAGCTGGCGCTGGTTGCCGTGGAACGGTTTGATTACAAGCAATTCACCCTGATTGAGGTAAAGCGCGACGTGGAAAGCCTCTCACAGGAGGAGATCTCCCTTTTGAGCAGCCTGGCTCGTGATTATTTCGGAAACAGCCTGGTCATGGAGGGCAACGAGCCCATCCAGGAAGAGGACCTGCTCTTGCAGGAAGAGCTTATCGACCACATGCTCGAAGACATCAAGGAAAACCTTGTGGAAAAGGATTTGATCGGCTTCAGGGAGGAGGGCCGGGTCTTCGTCTTCAATAAAAACGACGCCTGGCGCGATCCCAAAAATTAAGAATCTTGGCAGGACATCTTTTAAGAATGGAGAATTACAGCCGCAGATCTTTCTGCGGTTGTGGTTTGTCGGGGGTTCTCTCCTCAACAACCGTATTTTTGGGGGGAGATCGGGCAGCCTTTATAAAAACGGAGGAACCCACGAATTGAAGAATTTTCTTCGCATCCTTTGCATTGGAGATATCGTCGGGAAGCCGGGCCGCCGGGCTGTCCGGTCCCTTTTGCCAGGCATAAAAGAACGTTATGGCGTGGACATGACCATTGCCAATGCAGAGAACGCCGCCGGAGGGATGGGCGTCACCGAGGAAGTGGTTCGGGAGTTGCGGCAGGCCGGTATAGATCTCTTCACCACCGGAAATCATGTCTGGGACAAGAAGGAGACCCTGGACTTCATTGATCGGACCCCGGATCTCTTGCGGCCCGCCAACTACCCGCCGGGCGCCCCGGGTAAAGGAAGTTGTCTTTACAAGCTCAGCGAGACGGTGCAGGTCGGCGTGGTCAATCTTTCCGGAAGGGTTTTTCTCAAGGATCTGGACTGCCCGTTTCGGATGGCCGAACAGCTGATCAAGCCCCTGGCCAGCCAAACCGCCGTGATCGTCATGGATTTTCACGCGGAAGCCACCTCGGAAAAAGTGGCCATGGGGTGGTTCGTGGATGGAAAAGTGAGCGCCGTGGTGGGCACACATACCCATGTTCAGACCGCCGACGAACGGGTGCTGCCGGCCGGCACGGCTTACATAACCGATCTGGGCATGACGGGGCCCATCGACTCGGTTCTCGGCATGGACACCGGCATAGTCCTCAATCACTTTCTGACTCAATTACCGGCAAAATTTGAGGTGGCAAAACATAATCTGGTCTTGCAGGGCGTTCTCCTGGAAATTGATCTGATTACCGGCAAAGCCAGGCATATCGAAAGAATCAATGAACATTTATTGGAAAACTAGTCTCTTGAAAAAGAGGAATTTTAGTTAACCCAGATAATACATTATGGTGTGGGATGCAAAGGTAAGAATGCCATGAAGTGTTGGGAGCAACCGTGAAAAGAAGGGGGATAGCTTGCACATGGAAGTACTGAAGGTTTCAGCAAAGTCAAACCCTAACTCTGTGGCGGGAGCTTTGGCTGGCGTCCTCAGAGAGCGCGGGGGAGCAGAAATTCAGGCAATTGGAGCCGGCGCGATAAATCAGGCAGTAAAGGCAGTAGCGATCGCCCGAGGATTTGTGGCGCCCAGTGGGGTCGATCTGATCTGCATCCCGGCCTTTACGGACATCATGATCGATGGTGAAGAGCGAACGGCCATCAAGTTGATCGTTCAGCCGAGGTAATCTTGCACTGATTTGTGCCTCTTTTCATTTGCGCTTTACTGCTGGCCTGTCTTCTCTCTTGAGGAGACAGGCTAAATTTTGATCTGGGAGGAAAGAAGCATGTCCACAGACGATCTTGCCGCAAAAATCCACCGCGGGGCCATGGTGGTCGACGCTCATGCCGACACACTGGCGGAGGTCGCGCATGGAGCTTTTGCGCTTGGCCGGGAAAACCAGGTCGGCCACTGGGATATCCCCCGGGCAAGGCTGGGAAATGTCGGGGTGCAGTTCTTTACCGTTACAGACTTTGCGCCACATGTCCCCCGGGCCATGGAACTGGTGGACTTCGCCTACCGCCAGATTGCAGCCTTTCCGGAAGATCTGAGGCTGATCACCAGGTATGAAGACATCTTGGACGCCCGCAATGAAGGGAAGATCGGGATGCTGCTCTCCATTGAGGGCGGGGAGGCGCTGGGCGGGGAGCTTGGCCTGCTGCGCAACTTCCACCGCCTGGGGGTCCGGGCGATGGGCCTTACCTGGAACCGGCGCAATGAACTGGCCGACGGGGTTTTGGACGCCCGGAGCAAGGGAGGCCTGTCGGAGTTTGGGGCGCAGGTTGTTGCGGAGATGGAGTCGCTCGGCATGCTGGTAGACGTCTCGCATCTTTCCGAGCCCGGCTTCTGGGACGTGGACGCCATCGCAAACAGGCCGTATATCGCCTCGCATTCCAACGCCAGGGCCTTATGCGATCACCCGCGCAATCTGACCGATTCACAGATCAGAGCCATCGCCGCCAGGGGCGGCGTAATTGGGATAAATTTCTGCCCGGAGTTTCTTTCCGAAGAGGGCAACGCCACCATTGAGGACGTCATCTCCCATATCGATTATATCGCCCGCCTGGCGGGCGTTGAGCATGTCGGGCTGGGCAGCGATTTTGACGGCATCAGCCACACGCCAAAAGGCCTGGAGAGCGTCGCCAGGCTTCCCCAGATCACCCGGGAGCTCCTGGGGCGTGGTTACGGCGAGGATGCCATCCTGGCCATTTTGGGCGGGAACTTTCTACGGGTTCTGGAAGCCTGTATGAAACCGGCGGCGGCCGCGCATAATATCCCCAGCACCCATCAGTGAAGGAGGAGTACAATTGACTGTGGTCAAGGTGATCGAGGTATTGGGCGAATCAACCGAAGGATGGCAGGAAGCCGTGGAAAATGCCGTCCACGAGGCAACCAGGACCATCCACAATATCAGCGGCGTGGAGGTTTTGAATCTTACCGCCAACGTAAAAGAGGACCAGATCGTGGAATATAAAGCCGATGTGCAGATCGCTTTTGCCGTGGACGGAAAGGATTAGGGTCGCTACCCACAGACAAAGGGTCGCTTTTGATGACCATCCGGCGTTTGGGACGTAGTGCAAAGGAGAGGCACTGCGTCCTTTGTCACTCAGGAGGAGAATGAATTGAGCCAATCGCAAGCTCAAAAAAAACAGGAACAAGACGCCTATAAAAAGCTTGCCCAGAAGCATCAGCCGAAACCGCCGTTGCTCAAGAACGTGATCATGGCCTTTCTGGTAGGCGGGGCCATCTCGGCGGTTGGACAAGCTTTTATCAACTATTTCGCCGCCAGGGGGATGCCCCCCGACAAAGCCGGCGCCCCGGCGGCAATCGTCATGGTCTTTCTCGGCGCATTGCTCACGGGGCTGGGGGTCTATGATTCCATCGCCAAGGTCGGGGGCGCCGGGGCCGCCGTTCCGATTACCGGGTACGCCAACTCCATCGTGGCCACGGCCATGGAATTCAAGCGGGAAGGCTGGATCATGGGGATGTCCGCCCGGATGTTCCAGATCGCGGGACCGGTGATCGTCTATGCGGTGGTCAGCGGCGTGGTGGTGGGGCTGATCCGCTGGTTTCTGGCAGGGGTTCAATAGTAAAGGAGGAGGCCATGCAGGCCGTACAAACAGCCGCCAAAAAGGTCGGAAAACAGTCCATCGCGTTTCAAAACCCTCCGAAGATCGTCTCGACCTTTAGCATCGTGGGCCCCAAAGAAGGGCAGGGCCCACTGGGAAAAGATTTCGACACCGTTCTGGACGACAGCTACTATGGCGAAAAAACCTGGGAGAAGACTGAAGCCAAGATGGTCGGGGAAGCGGTGAACAACGTCATCCAGCGGGCCAATCTCAAGCCAGAGAATATCGACTACGTGCTGGCCGGAGATCTGCTGGATCAGATCATCTCCACCAACTTTGGGATTCGGGATACGGACATCCCCTTCTTCGGGCTCTACGGCGCCTGTTCCACCATGGCGGAGGCGCTCACCATGGGCGCCATCCTGGTGGACGGCGGCTACGCCTCCCGGGTGATTGCCACCGCCTCCAGCCATTTTGATTCCGCGGAACGCCAATACCGTTATCCGGTGGAGCTGGGGGTTCAGCGCAAGCCCACCTCCCAGTGGACCGTCACGGGCAGCGGGGCGGCGCTGCTGGCCGCCGAAGGACAGGGCCCGCGCATCGTGGGCGCCACGGTCGGGAAGATCGTGGACATGGGGGTCAAAGATCCCAACAACATGGGTACCGCCATGGCGCCAGCGGCGGCGGATACGATTGCCGCGCACCTTCAGGACTTCGGAAAAAGCCCCCGGGATTACGACCTGATCGTCTCCGGCGATCTGGGCGAGATCGGCCTGTCCATCACCAAGGAACTGTTGCAGAAACAAAAGATTGAAATCTCGGACCGGTTCTATGATACCGGCCTGATGATCTTTGACAGGGCGCAGGGTGTTCAAGCCGGTGCAAGCGGCGCCGGGTGTTCCGCGGTGGTCTTCTCTAGCCACCTGGTCAAAGAGCTTCAAGCCGGAAAATATAAGAGGATCCTTCTGGTGGGAACGGGGGCGCTTTTAAGCCCGGTGACCTACCAGCAGGGCGAGTCGATTCCCTCAATTGCCCATGCGGTTTCCGTGGAAATGTGAATAACAAGGAGCGCGAAGATGAGTTACCTGATCGCTTTCGTGGTTGGCGGGCTAATCTGCGCCATCGGCCAGGTGATCCTGGACAGGACGAAACTTACTCCCGGCCACGTGATGGTCATTATGGTGGTTTCGGGGGCGATTCTGGCGGGGTTTGGCCTGTACCAGCCCCTGGTGAAGTTTGCCGGGGCAGGCGCCGCCATTCCGGTTTCCAATTTCGGCTATGTGATTGTGGAAGGAGTCCTGCGGGAACTCAAGATGCAAGGAGCCTTTGGCGCTCTGACAGGCGTTTTCGAGCTGGCCGGAAGCGTGATCGCCGCCTCCATCTTCTTTGGATTCATCTTCGCCGCGTTCTTCAGGCCAAAAAGTTGACGAGGTGAAGAGATGGGGCGAAAAAGACTGGTAATCCTGGTCACCGACGGTGACGGGGCGGCTCGGGCAGCGGTGGAGTGCGCGGCAAAGAATGTCGGCGGCAGGACGATCTCCCTCTCGGCCGGAAATCCAACCCCTCTTTCGGGCCGGGAGATCGTCCGGGAGATCAATAAGGCCGCGGATGAACCGGTGCTGGTCATGGTTGACGATCGAGGCGCACGCGACAAGGGCGCCGGAGAAAGCGCCCTGGAGGAGATCGCCAGGAGCCCCGACATCGAGATCCTGGGGGTGATCGCGGTGGCCTCGGACACCAGAAAGGTCGAGGGCGTGCCGGTGAATATCTCCATTGACAGAGACGGCGAGATTGTTCCCCGGCCGGTGGACAAACGGGGCAGGCCGGAAAAACCGGGGAGAGCCAAGGTGGAGGGCGACACGGTGGATATCTTAAACCGCCTGGATGTCCCCATGGTGGTCGGCCTGGGAGATCCGGGAAAGATGGGCGACGCTGATTCGGCAAGAAACGGAGCCCCGATTACCACCAGGGCGGTTCGCTACATCCTGGAAAACAGCCGTGCGATGGAGGGGAAAGAGAACGGTTCGGGAGGTTGACGTTATGCCGCACAAGGTCGGGATTCCCCGGGCCCTTGTGTATTACAACTACTTTCCATGGTGGCGGGGTTTTTTCGAGGCCCTGGAGGCCGAGGTGGTGGTCTCCGGCGAGACGACCAAACAGACCCTGGATCACGGGGTGCGCCTGGCCGTGGACGAAGCCTGCTTGCCGGTCAAGGTCTTTTTCGGGCATGTTCTGGAGCTGAGCCGCCAGAAGGTCGATTTCATCTTTGTGCCCCGGATCGTCAGCGTGGAACGCAAAGCCTTTATCTGCCCCAAGTTCATGGGCCTGCCGGACATGGTCCGCAATGCGATCCCGGATCTTCCGTCGCTCATCGACGTTACCGTGGATCTGCGGCACCGGCCGAAAAGGCGGTTGTGGAAAGCCGCCCGGCAGGTTGGAAGACAGCTGGGAGCCAGCCCTTTTCGGGTAATCCGGGCGGTCTTTGGCGCCCAGAAGCGCCAGCGCGTCTTTCAAGATCTCCTGGTAAAACAGCTTACCCCGCCCGAGGCCCTGGCGGCGATGGAGGGGAAGAGCCGGCCAGAAGGCTCGGGAAAAGCCTTGAGCGGCAAGGCTGCCGAAAACAGGGACAACTGGCTTCCACAGGAATATCCAGGCGCAAAGAGGCTTAAGGTGGCGGTCCTGGGCCACTCGTACAACATCTACGACCAGCTTGCCAGTCAAAATGTGATCCGCCGGCTGCGCGAGATGGGCGTCCAGGTGGTCACCGCGGACATGCTCCCTGCACCGCTCATCCGGGCCGGAAACCAAAAGCTTGCCAAACCGCTCTTCTGGACCTTCGGCAAGAAGATCGCCGGGGCGGCCTTTCACTGGCTGGGGAACGGAGGGGTGGACGGCATTGTCCACCTGGTCTCCTTTGGATGCGGGCCGGACTCCATGGTCGGCGAACTCGTGCAAAGGGAGGCCTGGCGTGGCAAGACCACGCCCTTTATGCTCCTGACCCTGGACGAGCATACCGGGGAAAGCGGGATTGTGACAAGGCTGGAGGCTTTTGTGGACATGCTCCGCCACCGGATGAGCCTGAAGGAAAAAGGCCATCCGGGGGAACAAGGAAACCCCGGGGGAGAAGACAAACCCCTTCAAAAGGGAGGCGTTTGATCTGGGCAACAAGAAGGTTACTTTTCCACACATGGGGACGCTGTATATCCCCATCAAGGCCCTGTTTGAGAATCTGGGGCTTTCAGTGGTGATCCCGCCGCCTCCCAGCAAGCGCACCCTGGCGCTGGGCGGCCGTTATGCTCCCGAATTCGCCTGCCTGCCCATGAAGCTGAACATCGGCAACTACCTGGAAGCCCTGGAAGCCGGCGCCGAGGTGATTATCATGGGCGGCGGCACCGGGCCGTGCCGGTTCGGTTACTACGCCCAGGTGCAAAACGAGATTCTCAAGGACCTCGGCTACCAGTTCGAGATGATCGTGCTGGAACCCCCGCAAGGCCATGTGCTTGAGCTATACCGCAAGATCCGGGAACTGGTCGGCTCCCTTTCCCTGCGGGACCTCAAATACGCCATCCAGCTGGCCTGGGATAAGGTTCTGGCCATCGACCGGCTGCAAGTGGAGGTGCATCGCCTGGCCGGAAGGGAAGTGGAGAGAGGAAGGGTAAACCGGGAGTTTGAAGCCGGGCTGGGCGCCATCGATCGGGCCAATAGTTTCGCGGCGATTCGCCAGGCGGCGGAGGAGTCCCTTCTGAAGCTCAAGGCCGTAAAAGTGCGCCCTCCCGCCCAGAAGCCTCTGCGGGTTGGAATCATCGGCGAGATCTACATGGTGCTGGAGCCCTTCGCCAACCTGGAGGTGGAAAAACACCTTGCAGAGATGGGGGTGGAGGTGGTGCGCAAGATCTTCCTGGGCGAATGGGTCCGGGATCACCTCTTCTTGAACCCCTTCCGCCTGGGGCGGGAGCGGGCCAGGCTGCTCAAGCTGGCCCGCCCGTATCTTGGCCATTTTGTGGGCGGCCATGGCCTGGAAACCATTGCTAACACCGTCGAGATGGCCGGGGAAGGGGTGGACGGGGTGATCCAGATTGCGCCTTTCACCTGCATGCCGGAGATCGTGGCGGAATCCATCCTGCCCAGGGTCAGCCAGGACCACGGAATCCCTTCCCTGACGCTTTATCTTGACGAACAATCCGGCGAGGCGGGATTGCTCACCCGGCTGGAGGCGTTTGTGGATCTCTTGCGCCGACGCAACCTTGCCCCGCTCAACGCCAACCTGCATCGAGCGCCGATTGACCGCCAATTCCATTGACGTGGCACCCAAAATATGATACTATGGGAAAAAAGCAAGGGCGCTTTACGATTGACCGGAAAGGGCGAACTACGTCGATGCACTTGTACGGGACCATGCGCTTCAACTCCAAAGGCCATCTGGAGATCGGCGGCTGTGATACCGTGGATCTCGCCAGGGATTTCGGTACGCCGCTTTACATCCTGGATGAGGCCGAGATTCGAGGAAAATGCCAGCTTTACCGGTCCAGCTTTGGAAAAGGGCCGGGTGAGTCGGAGATCGTCTACGCCGGGAAAACCCTGATGACCATGGCCGTCGCCCGCCTGATCGAGGAAGAGGGGTTAAGCCTCGACGTGGTTTCGGGAGGGGAACTTTACACCGCCCTGGCGGCCGGCTTCCCCGTGGAGAGGCTCTATTTCAACGGCAACAACAAGTCCCGCGAAGAACTCCGCATGGCGGTCAAAGCCGGAATCCGGCGGGTAATCGTCGACAATATTTCGGAACTGCACCTCCTGGATGAAGTGGCCAGGGAGTTGCATTCCAACATGAAGATTCTCCTCCGCGTCACTCCGGGGGTGGAGGCCCATACCCACGAATATATCCAGACCGGACAGCTGGACAGCAAGTTCGGCGTCGGGCTGGCCAACGGGCAGGCTCTGGCGGCCGTCCGGGAAGCCCTGGGGAAATCCGGCGTAACGCTGGTTGGTTTTCAATGCCACATCGGCTCCCAGATCTTCAACCTGGATTCTTACCGGGCCGCGGCGGGTCTGATGCTGGATTTTATCGCCAAGGCGGCGCGCGAAACCGGGTTTACCTGCCGGGAACTGGACATGGGCGGAGGCCTGGGAATACGCTATAACGACCAGGATACTCCGGCCGGCGTTGAAGATTATGCGGCGGCGCTTTGGGACGCCGTCGAGGCGGGATGCCAAACCAGGGGGTTGAAGCCGCCAAAGCTCCTGGTGGAACCGGGCCGCTCCATCATGGGAGAAGCGGGGACCACCCTGTACACCGTCGGGAGCATCAAGGACGAACCCGGGATCAGAAAGTATGTGGCCATCGACGGAGGAATGACGGATAATCCCCGGGTGGCCCTCTACGGCGCGGTATATGAGGCGATCCTGGCCAACCGCTCCGCCGCCGGTTCATCCGAGTTGGTAAACATTGCCGGCAAGTGCTGTGAGTCAGGGGATATGCTGATCTGGGATCTCCCGCTTCCGTCCATGCACCGGGGCGATCTTCTGGCCGTTCCTTGCACCGGTGCTTATAACTACTCCATGTCCAGCAACTACAACCGGCTGTTGCGGCCGGCCATGGTGCTGGTCAACGACGGGGAGGCGCACCTGATCGTCAAACGGGAGACTTACGACGACCTGTTGCGGAACGACATCATTCCGGAGCGTCTCGAAAGGCAAACCCGGCCCAAGTCCATGGGGGTTGCACTCTAAAAGTGGCTACGGTTTTTCAAGAACAGGTCTATTCGCAAACCCCATTCTTTTGCGGATAAACCTGTTTTTTACGCGGGTCTTCTGGCGCAGGATGGATGAATTAGGAAAGGTGTGGCTGACATGGGGCTGGGAACGATTATATCGTACACATTTTACATCTTGGCGATCTTGTTTGCGCTTTCCCTGCATGAGTTTTCCCACGGGGCGGTGGCCAATCGCCTGGGCGATCCGACCGCCCGCTATTCCGGGCGCCTGACTTTAAATCCACTGGCGCACCTGGACCTTCTGGGAACGCTGGCTTTTATCATCAGCGCCGCCAGCGGCGTCGGCTTTGGGTGGGCCAAGCCGGTTCCGATCGATCCCCGCCACTTCAAGGATCAGCGGCGGGGAATGATGTATGTTGGGCTGGCCGGGCCCCTTTCCAATTTTACTCTCGCCGTGGCGTTGACCATCGTGTTGCGGTTGTTTTCCGGCTTCTTCATCAGCACTTACTGGGGGGAGATCGCCGGTCAGTTCCTGGCGCTGAACATCTGGCTGAACCTGACGCTGGCCGTCTTTAACCTTATCCCGCTGCCCCCGTTGGACGGTTCCAGGATCCTGGCGGGGCTTTTGCCCCCGCGCCAGGCTTACCAGTTCATGCGCCTGGAGGCCTACGGCCCGATCCTGCTCCTCTTCTTTTTGATGAGCCGGGCCAGTGATCTGCTCTTACAGCCGATCTTGGGTTTTTTGGGGCACCTTTTGGGAATACGCTGAATGCGCTGAATCTGGCAACGGAAGGAGACCCCTATGTCGTCGACAAAGAAAGGTAGAGTATTTAGCGGAATGCGGCCCACCGGCCAGTTGCACCTGGGCAACTACCTGGGCGCTCTGGAGAACTGGGTGCGGCTGCAGGATGATTATGAATGCTTCTTTTGCGTGGTGGACTGGCACGCCCTGACCACCGGCTACGAGGAGACCGCCGGCCTGAAAGAAAATGTGCGGCAGATGGTGATCGACTGGCTGAGCGCGGGAATCGATCCGGAAAAGAGCGTGGTCTTCCGGCAGTCGGATGTCAAGGAGCATGCGGAGCTGCACCTGCTCCTTTCCATGATCACCCCGCTCTCCTGGCTGGAACGGAACCCAACCTACAAGGA
The DNA here is from genome assembly GCA_023381695.1 of Bacillota bacterium. Classification (GTDB taxonomy): domain Bacteria; phylum Bacillota; class UBA5301; order JAMCQP01; family JAMCQP01; genus JAMCQP01. Next base: position 31,371 of record JAMCQP010000039.1, read on the forward strand.
ACAGCTCCAGCAATTGGCCACCCGGGAGATCTCCACCTACGGCTTTTTGGGATATCCGGTGCTGCAGGCGGCGGACATCCTGGCCTACAAGGGGGATACCGTCCCGGTGGGAGAGGATCAGCTGCCGCATCTGGAACTTTCCAGGGAGATTGCGCGGCGGTTTAACTTTCTGTACCGGCCGGTCTTCCCGGAACCCCAGGCCAGGATGAATCAGGTAACCCTTCTGCCCGGCCTGGACAACCGCAAGATGAGCAAGAGCTACGGCAACTATATCGCGATGGCGGCTTCCGAGCGGGAGCTGGGGGATGCGGTCACCCGGATGATCACGGATCCGGCCCGGATCCGGCGCGACGATCCCGGCCATCCGGAGGTCTGCACGGTCTTTGCCTACCACAAGATCTTCAGCCCCGACGCGGTCGCCCGGACGGAAAGCGAGTGCCGCGCCGGCAAGATCGGCTGTGTGGCCTGCAAGAAGAACCTGTCCCAGACCATGAACCAATTCCTGGCCCCCATCCGCGAGCGGAGACAGGAGCTGGAAACCCATCCCGAAAGGGTGGACGAGATCCTGGCTCAGGGCGCCAGGCGTGCCAGGGCTGTCTCCAGCCAGGTTCTGGCGGAGGTCAGGGAAGCCATGCGCATTGAGTAGAAGGGCGTTTTAAGGTGTGGTGGCGCGGTGAGCTATAATGTGCAACTGGAGATCTTCTCCGGGCCGATGGATCTGTTGCTGCACCTCATTCAAAAGAATGAGATGAGCATCTACGACATCCCCATCGCCAGGATTACCGAGCAATACCTGGAATACCTGGCCACACTGCAGGAACTGGATGTGGACATCGCCAGCGATTTTCTGGTCATGGCCGCCACGCTGATTCACATGAAGGCGCGTCTGCTCTTGCCCAAAGCTCCTCCGGCGGAAGGCGAGGAATCCGAGGAAGAGGAGCTGGACCCCCGGGAAGAACTCGCCCGCCGGCTGATGGAATACAAGAAGTATAAAGAGGCCAGCAACCTCCTCCGCGCTCTGGGGGAAAGCCAAAATCTGGTCTGGACTCGCGATATTCTTCTGGAGGCGGCGGGGCAACCGCCGTCCCAGGCAGAGGCTTTTCCGGCCCTGGAAGGGGTCTCCCTGGACGATCTGGTGGCCGCTCTGAAGAATGTCCTGGCCGGCCTGACGGAGACCGAGGAGACCTCATACCGTGTCCCCAAAGAACGTTTCTCCATCCGCCAGAAGATGCGGGATATCCTGCGGCTCTTGCGGCAGGAAAGGCGCCTCTCTTTCCAGCAGCTCTTTGGTTCACACCGGAGCCGGACGGAGGTCGTGGTCTCCTTTTTGGCGCTTCTGGAACTGATCCGGCTGGGGCTGGCGGCGGCCAGGCAAAGCCTGTCGTTTGGCGCCATCGAGCTCTTCTATGTGGAACGCACCCGGAAAAAAGGTGGTGCCGGCCATTGAATATTCATGAAGCCAAGGCCGTTCTGGAGGCGTTGATCTTTGCGGCGCCCGCGCCGGTCACCCTCCGGGAACTGGCAGGCATACTTCAGTTGCACGAAAACACGGTAAAGGTACTGGTGCAGCAGTTGAAAGACGACTATCAGGCCAAAAAGTGCGGGTTCCTCCCGCAGGAGGTCGCGGGCGGCTGGCAATTCTGCACCAACCCCCAGTTTGCCCCCTATATAGCGCAACTTGGCCGCCCGCCCCGCAACAGCCCGTTATCCCAGGCGGCTTTGGAGACTCTGGCCATCATCGCCTACCGTCAACCGATCACCAGAACGGAAGTCGAGGCCATCCGGGGCGTCAGGGTCGACAGCGCGCTGACCACCCTGGAAGAACGGCAGCTGATCTGCGAGGTGGGGCGAAAGGACGCGGCGGGCAGGCCCATCCTTTACGGGACCACCGAGGCGTTTCTGCGCAGCTTCGGATTGCGGGATTTGAAGGACCTCCCCCCGCTCCCGGAAGAATTCGCTCTCCAGTTGGCGGCAGTAGAGGAAGAATATGATAATTAAAGCCAGGAAAGACTACCCCGCGAAAGCGGGGTTTGGATTATGATCCTGATTTTGGCGGCTCTCCTCCTTCTTCTTTTGCTGATTGCCGGCATCCTGCTTCTTATTTTATCCCGGATGTGGCTCAGGCTGGAGTTCCATTACGAACGCCGGCCCGGTCATAACCAGCTCTTCCTGCAGATCAAGATCCCCCCGTTCTGGATCTACAAGCTCGAATCAAGACCCGAGGAAACGTCCATCAACCCGCCTTCCAAAGAAGATGTTGCGCCCGAATCATCCGCGCCGGAGAAAGACTTCTTTGAAAGACTGGGGGACGCCACGGGAGAGATTCAAGCCAAGTTCGCCGAGATCAAAGAGAGCGTGGATTTTGTCTGGTCGGTTCTCCACGGCAGGCTTTCCGCAAGGGTCGTTGAATTGCCGGTGAGCGTCCCGGTGCGCTTTGCCATCGATTTACTGGACAGGGTGCCCCTGATTGCCGAGGAGTTGAACTGGTCCACCCGGATCGGCGGCGGCGAACCCGCGACGACCGGCGTCCTGGTGGGTCTGGTCTGGGTTGGAAAGGCTTTTCTCTTTGGACGGCTCACGGGGCACGTGAAATTTGCCAAGCCTCCCCGGCTGGCGGTGGTGCCAAATTTTGGCGGTTTCGACTTCAGCGTGGCCTTCAAATGCATACTCCGGGTGAAGCTTGGTGATATTATGGTTGCTGGCATCAAGAGTGCCCGCCTTTTGGCATTTCAAAGGGGGTAATGGCTGATGGAGATCCATCCCATTGAAGGTTTGATGAAGACCACCATGGAAAGCATCAAAAACATGGTGGATGTGAACACCATTCTGGGGGATCCCGTGGAAACACCGGATGGGAACGTAATCGTGCCGATTTCCCGGGTGACCTTCGGGTTTGCCGCGGGAGGAACGGAGTTTGAATCCGAGATGGCCGGCGAGGGCGGCAAAGACGGCCATGGCGAAGGTGGCGGCGGCGGTGGAGGCGCCGGAGGGGGCAATGGCGGGCAGAAGAGATCGGCCGGGGGCCAGGAAAACACATTACCCTTTGGCGGCGGCAGCGGCGCCGGGATCTCCATCCAGCCGGTGGCTTTTCTGGTGGTCGGCCACCAGCAGGTCCGCCTGCTGCCGGTGGACGGGCGGGCCATCTACGACCGCCTGCTGGATATGGCGCCGGGGATTATCGATCAATTGCAGGCGATGCTGTCCAAGACCTCCGGCAAATTCCCTGGCCAGGCCGGGCCAGAGCAGGTCAAGGTCGGCTCCTCTTACCAGGGGGCAGGCGGGACTGAGCCGGCCACCGGCCAGTACCAGGGCTATGGCGCTGGAAACGCCGGAGGCGGTCCTGCAAGGGCCGGGTGGCGTTTTAAACGGCAACCGGGCGGACAAACCCCGCCGCCCGAGCCGGTACAGTAGCTTAAGTTGGGTACCTGATGGGAAAGTCTCCTCTGTTGCTCCAGAAGCTCCTCGCCTACCAAAGGAAGCGTGAACACCGCGAACAGGTGTCACGCTTTTTTTCCGCCTCCAACATATACTATACAAACCTCTATTCAAAAACCCACCGGAAGTGGGGGATGACCATGGTGAGGGTGGTAGTTGCCGGAGGAGGCTGGGCCGGGTGCGCCGCGGCCAACGCCGCCAGAAAGGCGGGCGCCGAGGTCACGCTTCTGGAAAGAACGGACATGCTCCTGGGAACGGGTCTCGTGGGCGGGATCATGCGAAACAACGGCCGCCTCACGGCGTGGCTTGAGCTGGAAGCGTTGGGAGCCCCGGACCTTCTGGCGATCATCGGCGCCATGACCCGGCACGCCAACATCGATTTTCCCGGCCACCGGCATGCCAGCCTGTATGATGTGGACCGCATCGAGCCGATGATCCGGGCTTTTTTGGAGGAAAGCGGGGTCGAGGTTCTCACCCAGACCCGGGCCACCGGCGTCCAGATGGACGGCCGGTTGATCCACAGCATCGTGGTGGAAGGGGAAGAGCAGATCCAGGGCGACGTGTTCGTGGACGCCACCGGCACGGCGGCCACCATGCGCAAGTGCATCCGACATGACGGGGTTTGCGTGATGTGCATCCTGCGCTGCCCGAGCTTCGGCCCGCGGGTGAGCATCGCCGCCCAGGCGGGGGTGGAAGAGATCGAGGGTGAATACATGGAAGCGATGAGCGGCTCGTGCAAGCTCATCAAGGATTCCCTGGGCGCCTGGCTCGTCGAGCGGCTGGAAAGACACGGCGTGGTGGTGGTCCCCATTCCGAAATATGTGATGGCCAGGGACAATCTCCGGCGCAAGGCCTGCCAGCAGTACGCCCTCAAGGAATACGCCGACAACCTAGTGCTTCTGGACACCGGGCCGGCCAAATTGATGGCGCCCTTCTTCCCGCTGGAGAAGCTGCGGCTGATTCCGGGCTTCTCCTCCGCCAGGTACAACGACCCGTATTCCGGCGGAAAGGGAAACTCCATCCGCTACTCGATGATCACCCCTCATGACAACACCCTGAAGGTCAGCGGCGTGGAGAACCTCTTTTGCGCCGGGGAGAAGACGGGCCTCCTGGTGGGCCACACCGAGGCCATCGTCACAGGCACCCTGGCCGGGCACAACGCGGTGAGGCTGGCGGCGGGAAAGCCGCTTCTGGATCTGCCCCGCTTCCTGGCCACCGGGGATATCATCGCCTATATCAACGAGAGCGTCCGGACCGAGGAGGGACGCCGGCGCAAGTATACCTTCTCCGGTTCCGTGTATTTTGAGCGAATGAAGGAGCTCAACCTCTATACCACCCAGCACCGCGAGGCCGAAAGGCGTGCCAGGCAGGCCGGGCTCAGCGGGATCTTCAGCCGGAAGATTGCCGGGCAGAAGATTGTTTGACGGCTCAAGATGTGGTACAATAACCGGGAAGTACCAGAGGGTGGCATAGTGGGATACCCAAGACGCTGGCAAAAAGGGAGTAGCACAAGGTGTTGATTCGGCTGCAAAAGGCGCTCGCCGATGCAGGGGTCGCTTCGCGCCGGGCGGGGGAAAAGCTGATCATCTCCGGCCGGGTGAGAGTAAACGGCCTGGTGGTCACCTGCCTGGGCGGCAAGGTGGATCCCCGGACGGATACCATCGAGGTGGACGGGAAAGCCATCGAAAAGGCGGAGCGTAAACGTTACATCATGCTCAACAAGCCTGCCGGGTACGTAACCACCGTTTCCGACCCCCAGGGCCGCAAAACGGTGCTCGATCTTCTGGCCGGGGTGGAGGAACGCGTCTATCCGGTCGGCCGCCTGGACTATGACACCGAGGGGCTTCTGCTGCTTACCAACGATGGGCCGTTGACCTTCGCCCTTACCCACCCCAGCAGGGGGGTGGAGAAGCGCTACCTGGCGCTGGTGGAGGGAATCCCCGGCGACGAAGCGCTTGCCCGGCTAAAGGCTGGCGTGATCCTCGCCGACGGGCCCACCGCTCCCGCCAGGGTGAGGCTTTTACGCGCAAAAGAAGGACAGGCCCTCCTGGAGATCGCCATCCACGAAGGGCGCACCCGCCAGGTCCGGCGCATGTGCGAAGCCATCGGCCACCCGGTCCTGCACCTATCCCGGACCCATTTCGGCGGGTTAAGCCTGGGAAAGTTGCCGGCCGGCCGCTCTCGTGAGCTGTCGGAGAAAGAAGTCGGCCTGCTTCGCAAAAACACCGGCCTGAATACCGGGAGGGAGTCTACTTGAAGCCACGCGTAATTGTGATCGGCGCCGGCCCGGCAGGGATGCTGGCCGCCGGCAGGGCCGCCGAAGAGGGCGCAAATGTCCTGTTGCTGGAAAAGAACTCCCAGCCAGGCAGAAAGATTCTGGTGACCGGCAAGGGCCGGTGCAACCTCACCAATGCCTGTGACGCGGACGAATATATCGCCAATATGGTTGGGAACGGCTCTTTTCTCTTCAGCGCTTTCCACGCCTTTCCCAGCAGCGAAGTCATCCGGTTCTTCAACGATCTGGGGCTGCCCACGAAGGTGGAGAGGGGAAGCCGGGTCTTTCCGGTCAGGGACCGGGCCATGGATGTGGTGGACACCTTGCAGAGATACCTGAAAGGAGACAGGGTGGAGATCCGGTACCACACCGCCGCGGATGGCATCCACGTTGAGAATGGGCGGGCGACCGCAGTCACCGCCACCACGGGCGAGCGCTTCCACGGAAACAGCCTCATCCTGGCCACCGGCGGCGCCTCCTATCCCGGCACGGGCTCCACGGGCGACGGCTACCGGATTGCCGAGGCTCTCGGCCACACCATCGTCCCGCTCAAACCCGCCTTGATTCCCCTGGAGGTCGTGGAACCATGGATCGGTCAACTTCAAGGGCTTTCCCTGCGCAACGTCCGGGCGACCGCCTGGACGGAGGCAAGGTCCGGCGAAAAGAAATTGGGCGAGGAGTTTGGGGAGATGCTCTTCACGCATTATGGGGTCTCCGGGCCGATCATTTTCACCCTGAGCCGGCCAGTGGCGGCCGCTCTGGCGAAAATCGAGCGCGAAGGCGGGGAGCGGAAAAGGGGAGGCCGGAGCCAATCAGCCGGGGTTTGGCTTTCGATTAACCTCAAGCCCGCCCTGAGCGAAGAACAACTGGATTCACGCTTGCAGAGGGATCTAACCAGGTTCTCCCGCAAGCAATTTCGCAACAGCCTGGACGAACTGCTGCCGAAGAAGATGATCCCGGTCTTCGTGGACCTATCCGGCATCCCGCCGGAGAAACCTGTTCACCAGATCACCCGTGGGGAGCGGCAGCGGCTTTTAGAGCTTCTGACGGACTTCCGGGTCACCGTCACCGGTACCAGGCCGTTGCGCGAGGCGATTGTGACCGCCGGCGGGGTCTCCGTCAAGGAGATCGACCCCCGGACCATGGAATCGAGGATGGTGCCGGGGCTCTTCTTCGCCGGCGAGGTGATCGACGTGGACGGCAACACCGGCGGGTTCAACCTGCAGACGGCCTTCTGCACCGGATACCTGGCCGGAAAGCATGCGGCGCGGGCCGCATCGCACCAATGATCAAAGTTGTTCAATCGTCGCCCGAGAGGTTGTCAAACGCCAACTCAGATGGCCGTTGGGGTCCGCCAGGGTGAGAGTGACGGCTCCTTGTGCCACCATGTCCAATAGTTCGTATCCCGACACCCGAGTGGCGGCCGGGTTCACCCCAATGCTCAACGCCGAGCAGAAGAGAGCCTGCTTTGACCCGATCACCTTTTTGATGAGCTCTTCTCCCTCGGTTGCCTCAATGGCGGCAACCTTTCCGGCTTCGATGCCGAGGCGAAGGTTTTTGACGGGATGCCCCGCATAAACGAAGTCATCCGGGGCAAACGTTCCATGCGCACTGGCGGGTTTTGCAGGCAAGCGTACCTCCCCGGCGGGCAAGAATCCCACCTGCCAGCCTTCCTCCCTGGTTCCACGGGGAAACCTGGTGATCACCCTGGGGGGTTCATTGATGGTGAATTGCACTTCCGTCCCACCACGCCCGCGCACCGTTAACTCTTCCCCCACTTTGAAACGGGAAACATGCTGTTCAGCCTCGCTCTCCAGTTCTTCCGGGCTAACCGCCATCGCCTTCCAAAAGGTGTCGTAAAGCTTGGTATAGTCCGTGCTTGTCAGCGCCCCCAGTGCCGGAGTAGGAAAACCGATCCACACCGTACGGCCGGTACGATTCCGGAGGGCTTGCAAGGCTTGCCATTCCCGTCGACGCCAGGCATCAAACTGGTCTTCCGGTATATTTTGAAAGACCGTCTCATCTGGAAATGGGTCAAGAGAGATCCGGCAGTCAATAAGGCTGTAGAGCTCTTTTTTCAGGAAGGGTTCCTCCTCAAGAACTTTCGCCGGAAGCTCACCAAGCGCCCTGGCGATTAACTCATCGCTTGTCACTTCCAGGATAGCGTCTGCTTTTGCATTCCAGACCTCAAAGACGATAGCTTCCAAAAACTCCATCTGATGGGGACCGCCCTCAACCAGCACTCTTTCCCCAGGCTCGATCATCAAAGTTTCATTGACGACGGTATGCGCCACCTTTCGAAAATCCACCCCCAGAACGTTTTGGCGGCGCCATTTCAAAAGATCGTCCTCCGCTGCTTGTTTGGCGATGGTTTCCACGTCGCTGTACATTCCGAGGCCGAGACCAAGCAGAAAGGTTTTGGCCTTGGCGCGATAATACTTCTCCGCTGCTCCCGATCTTGGTGACTCCTTCACCATTTCGATGAACCCATTTCTCTCAAGCTCTTTTACATGGTAATAGATTTTGGCATGGGGCTCGCCTAATATCGAAGCGAGCTGACCGACAGTAGCCTGATCCCTCACAAGAATGTCCAGTAACCGGATGCGTTTTTCGTCAGCCATTGCCTTGATCCGCCGGGGGTCTTCCACTAATATGAAGTCTTGCATCCGAATTCACTCCCTGGAAACTTCAAAGGTGGTCTTATTTAGTTCTGCGTAGGAAGGCGATTTCCTTCCTAAAATTCCTACTAGGCAAACGATGACTCCGATGCTCCCCATTATATTGTGCGCGCTAAATAGAGCCGCTAATGGGCCTGCAACAGCCAGACCCACGATACCGCCCAGCCGCCCCAGGGCGTTAATCGCGGCAAAAACGCGTCCCCGCATTTCAAGAGGAACGTGTGTCAATAGCAAAGTGTTAATTGGTATATCACTCAGCCCATCGGCGGCACCGATGAACCAGGCCCAAAACAATACCACTCCGTAGCCTGGTCTTGTGAAGTAGAGAATTGAGGCGAGGCCCAGGCCGGTTATGGAGTTAAGAATCAACTTTCCCGGCTTCAATTTCTGGCCGAATTGCCCCACCAGGGCGGTGGAAAGGATTAAACCGGCGGATAAGACGGCTTCCACCAATCCGAATTGTTGGGGAGAGACCCGTAACCCATTCCGAAGGTAATCCACCATGAGGATGCTGCTGCTACCCATTACTAAAATAACGGGCGTATAGATTCCAAAGATGAACCGTAACTTCGGCTCATTCCAAATCGCCGAGGCCCCGCTGACAAGCTGGTTACGAAAGCTGGAACTGCGCCGCTCCTGCTTTTGTTCGGGAATAGGAAGAAAAAGGATTGACAACGAGGAAGCCAAAAATGTGGCTGCGTCCACCAGAAAGGCGCTTTTTACCCCCCATAGCCCAACAATCAAGCCTCCTGTGGCCGGCCCAAGAATCATCATCCCTTGCGTGGTCACCTGGATCAGGCCAACAGCGGCCATGTAGTTCTCCTTGCCCGCCATCTCGGGCATGACGGCCGAACGGGCGGGGTTGAAAACTGTCCCAAGCATGCCCAGGGCGAAGGCCAGCAGGTACAAATATGTGAGCGAGGGTGCCCAGATTACCGCGGCGATGAGCGTAGCGCGCAACAAATCGGCAACCACCATGATTGTTTTACGGTTAAACCGATCTACTAACACGCCTGCAACGGGGCCGAATATAATAGCCGGGATCGCCTGGCAAAAAGCGATGATGCTTAAGGCTACCGGCGAACTGGTCTTTTCGGTAACGAGGAGTAACAGGGCGATACGGGCGACCCCGTCACCAAAGTTGGAAATCGCCTGGGCAAACCACATGGTGATGAAGGTTGGCTTTCTGAACAAGGGCAGATATCCCGCTTTCTGGATCATAGTGGACAAGGGATTCCCTCCTCGCTAAAAAAATTTTTCATATACCAGGTCATATGCCAATATATGCGTTACCCGCACAGATCTTTTGCGTAGATCTGGGCTAATTTTTTTTTGGCAATGGTAAGCCGCGACTTCACCGTGTTTACAGGAATCATGGTTACCCGGGAAATTTCCCGAAGGGACATCTGTTCAAAGTAACGGAAATAGACAATCTCGCGATAACATTTCGCAAGCTGCTCCAATATCTCTGTCATATAAAGGCGCTGGATCGCTTCAGAAAGGCCTAACACATCATTTTGTGGCAGTGTCTCTTTCAAATAGATCAATTTTTGAGGTTCAACCAGCATATAACTAAATTTGTTCTGAAACCTGTAGGTGTCAATCAATTTGTTTCGCAAAATTCGCCTGAGCCAGAAAGTAAAGCTCGCGGCGTCCCCTTGAAATTTTCCGGCATGCTGAAAAACAGCCATGAGCGTATCCTGGACGATTTCTTCGACGACAAAGTGATCAGATGTAAGGTTAGTTGCGTACTTAAAGATTTGTGGCCTGAACATTTCTACGAATTCTTCAAAGGCGTTCAAGTCCCCATTGGTAATTTGATTCAATAACCTCTCGAAATCTTTCGTGGCTTCGAACGGTTGAGCGGTTCTGGCAAGGTCAGGAAAATTTTTCATAGCAACCGCCTCCTTTGGTTGAACCTACGAAAAACTTTACATAAAATGTGCAGATCCTTTTGCCGTTCTTAACCGTCTTAATTAGTGAGTATACATTTTAATAAAATCTTCTGGGTGTTAAAGTGTTTTCCTGCTAATTTATCATCTGTCAAAAAAATTTTTTTAGCCAAACAATGAGGTGAAGGCGCTAATGGCCCTGATGATGATGGTGCGTTGGTTGATACGTAGGGAGAATAACCGTTTTTTTCTCCTGTGGGTGAGCAAGGCATTATCTGAAGCTATTGATTGGATTCATTATTTCGCTCTCATCTTTTATACCCACGCTCTGACTGGCTCCATGCTGGCGACGGGAATGGCGTTGGTTTTCGGTTCAATTCCTTCGTTACTTTTAAGCCATGGGGGAAGTGTATTAGCCAGCCGGCGAAATTGTAAATTTATTATTATGGTAAGCAATTTTTTGAGTTTCTTTCTGGCTTTGTTTATTGGTTTGAGGGCTTTCCATGGTTCACCCACGGTTTATGAAATTTACGTGGTGGCATTTCTGATGGGGGGTTGTAAGGCGTTCTTTCGATTGGTATTGGCTATAAGCATATCAATCGTCGTTCCCGCCAATGAGTTGAATATAGCACACTCCCTAGCCAGACTGGCTTCCAACATCACCGAGATCGCCGGACCTCTGGTTGGGGGGGCGGTGATTGCTTTGTACGGGGCACCCATGGCTTTCGTTGCCAATGGGGTGTTATTCTTGGCGGCCGCCGTTACAGGAGCATTTATTAGCATCCCGCACCAGATCGACTTTTCTGCCCGCGGTAATTTATTGAATTTAAGAGAAAACCTTAAATACATAAAGAAAAACCAAACAGTGCGGCCAATAATCTTTGTGATGATCATGGTGGTGTTTTTTGCCCGACCTATGCCCATGGTCCTAAAAGTTTTGTTACATGAGTATTACCAGATTGGAAGCTTGGGTTTGGGTTTTCTGGTTGGCGCCAGCGCCATTGGAACTCTTCTGACCACAAGTTACCTTGTAGCCAGGCCGACATGGTTGGGGCGAACGTATATGTTCCTGGGTTTTCCGGCTGTGTCAGGAATTATCCTTGTACTTGTTGGATGGATTCAAAACTTTTATGTGGCGATAGGGTTGATGTTCTTAGAAGGACTCGTTGGAGGCCTGGGCGAGATAACGTTCAGCATACTGATTCAGCTTGCGGTGCCAGATCAAATGCAGAGAAGGGTTTTCAGGTCCTTTTCCACGGTGACGGCGATGGTTACTCCATTATCGTTTGCGGTTGCGGGTGTTGCCCTGGAAAAAGTTGGGGTCCAGACGATCTTGAGTATCGGCGGTTTCGCTCTTGTAGCGGGAGGATTGACATTGTTTAAGAATGCCTTGCAAACTATGTGGCGAGGAGGAATCAGTTCCCTTATTTCCACGAGCAAGAGCTAAATAGATCTGGTAGAAATGCGCGTTTCATGTTTCATGCCATTTTTCCCGGAGGAGGGGAGAAATAATGGGGTGAGAAGGAGGTGAGAACATGAAGTATGCAAAGCCAGTGCTGCGGGAGGTAGTTGTCACGCTTACGGCGGATAAGTGGTTAATCAGTATCAAGGCCGAATAATAAGCCTGGAAAGCTCTTGAAATTCAGAGGTCAAGGATCCCCTCTCCTCCGGGGATTTTCAGCAGTCAAGCGCGCAAAGTTTCTGTTTTGTTGCTCAAGAAAGGGGAGCGTTTTGGATGATAGATAAAAAAAAGCTGTCGGTTGTCCGGTGGGATATCACATCGAAATGTAACTTTAATTGCAGTCATTGCTATGCAAGCAGCCTGCATCGATCACAATCCTCCGACCTGTCGCTGGAAGAAGTTCAAGTCGGGATCAAAAACCTCGGAGATCCGGGTGTCTCAACTGTAATGTTTTACGGAGGAGAGCCACTTTACAGGGACGATATTGTAAAAGTTGTCGAGGCCTGTACAGAGCAAGGCATTCAGACCTACATCACCACCAACGGCTATCTGCTGGACAAGAAATGCGCGGCTCTTGTTCAAGCGGGGCTGAGGGGATTTGGTGTGAGCTTGGACGGGGCGACGGAAGATGTCTATGCGTATATCAGAGGAGGCAACAGATATGAACAGGTCATTGCCAATTTTAAGGAATTATCGAAACTGCACGTCGCTTCGAGGGTGATAGTGATGGTCCTTATGAAGGAAAACGCCGCTGACGCCTCCAAAATGATCAGACTTGCGCGCGATCTGGATGCCACAGGGGTGATTTACGAAGGACTTGCCGTTGACGGCAACGCCCTGGTTTCCAAAAGAAGCACGCCGTTGGAACCGGGGGAATACGTGCGGGTTTTCGAGAGTATCGTGGAAGAGACGCTTCGAGTGGGATTTCCAGTGGAAGCCATCAATCTGCGAATGGCTCCCCCTAAAGTAGTCCAGCACTTGAACAGCAAATACAACGTCGGGTTGGATGTGGAGCAAGGAACGTGTCGGGCAGGCATGAACAGCGTGTTTATAGATTCCCGGGGATTGGTCTTCCCATGCAGAGGGGTGCATCCCAGGATGACCATCAAGACCGGATTCAAATTAAAAGGGCTAAGCGTAGTGCAAAACACCCTTCACGATATTCTTCGCTCCGATGAATTTTCAAGTTTCTTCATGCTGGGGGATATCCGAAAGCCCTCAAACGACCTGGTGGGATGCAGAGGTTGTTCCCATTTGTTTCATGATTGCCACCCCTGCCCGATTGCGTTTGCCACTCAGCAAAGCGCGCATGTGGAGGGGTGCATCAATTACCCGCTGGGCGCCATATGCCAGGCTTCAAGCGAATCAGGCTTGAACATAGCTTGAACTTATTCCAAAATCATGGTTCAAGGGAGGAGAGCATCATGGATCTTCACGACAAACCCCAAAAGCTTGCCATGGTTTACGCTCGTCGCCAACAGGATGGTTATGGGCTTTTCAACACTGAAACAGCGCGGTTTTACATCATAAACGAGATCGGTTACGAGGTGTGGGAAAGATGCACGGGAAGCAATACGGTGCAACAGATAGCCCAGGCCTTGTTCGAGATCTTGTTGGATCCACCTGAGCCCGATGCTGTGGAAAAGGATGTCCTGGAAATATTGGATCAGATGCATCAAAACGGACTGGTATCCGTGGCCTGAGAGGGGTATTTTCATGGCGTCTATAACCATTGTCAATTCAGCCTTTCCCTCCAGGCGGCCGTATTTTCCCATCGGCTCCCTGATCGTCGCTGCTTCGATTGAACATGCGGGGTACCGGGTTAATTTCCGTGACTATCAGCTTGCCACCGGGGAAAATTACGCGTCGCCAACCGCATTTGCAAAATTTCTCGTGGAATGTGGCTCGGAAATCGTGGGGATTACCGTCTTCGCCAATACGTTACCAACCGTGTTGTTGGGCATCCAGCTCCTAAAAGAGCGATCGCCCGACGTCAAGGTCGTTCTTGGAGGGCCGGGGGTATCCGGGCTTTCGGAGAGGATTATGGCGTTATCGCCGGTTGACGTGGTGGCCAGAGGCGAAGGCGAGTATACCGCGCCGCGGGTTGTAAGAGCATTCCTTGGAAACGAAGAGTTCTCTAGCATATCCGGAATAACGTACAGGCAGGGTTGGGACGTCATTAGCAACCCGGATTCTCCCCGGGCAAAAAACCTGGATCTTCTTCCATTTCCTGGTTACAACCTGGTCAATCTGGTGGATTACGGCAATGAAGTGGGCATCATAACCAGCCGCGGATGTCCTTACCAATGTTCATTCTGCGCCAAGCCAATCTGGGAACATGGCGTCTCTTTCCGGACGATCCCCAACGTGATTTCGGAGTTATCTGCTCTCAAGGGCACAATTAGAAAACTTTACATTTCCGACGATTCCTTTGTCAGCGTGAGAGAGAGAGTCCTCCAGTTTTGCAGCGATTATCTGGGAAGCGGGATCGCCACCGAATGGGAGTGTACTGGCCGAGTGGGGCTGGTCGATGACACATTGCTGTCCTTGATGGCCGCGGCTGGTTGCACGGACATCTTCTTCGGAATCGAGTCGGGTTCTAACCGAATATTGAGCAGAATTTCCAAGAAATTCGTGATCGAAGATGCAAAACGGGATTTATTGCTTGCCTCCCAAAAGATCCGGCGCGTGCACGTATCGTTTATCTGGGGGTTTCCGTTTGAGGATCTGGATGACTTTCAGAGGACGATTTATTTCATCCTGGAAAACACGGCCAGGAATCCTTTCAACCCGGTGATGACGCTTGCCACCCCGTTTATTTCTTCGCCGCTATACAACGAATTCAAGGACAGGCTCGTCTTCCTTCCGGACAACCATTATAACGGGTCAACCCTCGGGCGGGGAGAAACTCTGGAAAAGTACCCCGAGATGCTTGATTTCGTGAAAAGACACCCGGATGTGTTCCCATCCTTTTTATACTTTGATCACGCTGATTTTGGAGAGAAACGTGATATTGTGGACAGAATCATCGCCAACCAAAAAATTGGGGAGGGATCGAGACATGGCGGACGTGACAATCGTTAACAGCGGCTTGTTGCTTCACCGGACAGACATCCCCACCGGACCCTTGATCGTTGTTTCGGTGCTGGAAAAGGCTGGCTTTGTCGTGGAATTCCGCGATTATCAAGGTGTGGCGATTCCCAAACGCCCGTCCCCCCGGACGTTCAAGGCCTTTCTTGACGATTGCGCTGATCTTCTCGGAATTTCGGTCATGAGCAATTCACTCCCCACCGTCCTGGGCGCCGTCAGGTTGTTGAAAGAGGAGAAACCCTGGATCAAGGTGTTTCTGGGCGGGCCGGGCTGCCGGGAGTTGGCGTTTGACATTCTGCAAAAATTCCCCGTTGACGCGATTGTTTTGGGCGAGGGGGAGATTACGGCCCCCGAACTGGTCATGGCCCTCAAAAATGATTCGGATCTGCGACGGGTGGCTGGAATCGCGTATAAAGAAGAAGATCAGGTGATCTTTACAAAAGAACGCCCCTTGATTGACGACCTGGACTCGATTCCGTTCCCAGCCTACCACCATATCAAACTGGAATCGTATAACAATGTTGCCACAGTTATGACCGCTCGCGGGTGCCCATTTAGATGCAAGTTTTGCAGCGCGCACTCGGTTCCCCAGCGAAAGATGCGATACCGCAGCATCCCCAGTATTATGGAGGAATTGTCGCTTCTAGCGCCACAAGCCCGATATGTTGCGTTCCTGGACGATACGTTCATCCTTAGCAAGGCGAGAGCATTGGAAATCGCCCGCAACGTCCAGAATAGATTCGGCTTGCGATATACATGCAACGCGAAGATCTCATTGATGGACGACGATTGGCTGAAAGCTCTTGCGGATACCGATAATTTTCTGGTTTTCTACGGCGTGGAGTCCGGGTCAAACAGAGTCTTGGAACGGATAGGCAAGGGACACACCTTGGAGGAGGCGCGGAAGGTAATCAGAAAAACTGCTGACTCCATCGAGAAAGTCCGGACGTCTTACATCTGGGGATACCCGTTTGAGACGCTGGAAGACTTCTTCGACACGGCCATGTCCTTGAGGCAAGACATGCAGCAACCAAATGTACTCAGCCAGATGTCGCTGTTGTCGCCACTTCCCGGCACCGAGTTCACGGAGGAGTTTAAAGACATTATGTCGTTTTCCCCGGCGATTCAATCAAGGGCCGGTGGGCTGCCGGTGAACGAAAATATATCAGACTACCCTGAGCTGATAGAACTGATCACCGGGAATCCTGGCTTGTTTTCTTCCTTTTATTACTTTGCCCATGAGGGCTTCGAGTCCAAATTTAATGCCATTAAAAGGATTGACTGGATTTACGACGATCAAAAGAAAAGAGCATACGGTTATTAGGATGAGAGGGGGGAGGTAGGTGAACCTGAGTGTTTTCCAGGCGATTGCACGATTCTTTGGATCCTTGTTGATACATCCCATATGGGGAAGGATGGTGGGCGCGATCGCGGTCGCGGCGCCGTTGTCGCTCCTTGGGTGGCCGCGCATGTGGCACCTGTTCCAGCAACCCGCTCTTTTCGGCATCCTGGCATTGCCCACGGTGTATTTGATGTTGTTTTTCGGGGCGCTGACTCATGAGCTGGGGCATATCGTCGTCCTGCGGCTGATGGGCTGCAAAAGCACGCTGCAAATCATGAAACATTCACATTCTCGCCTGATCCCCTTCAACATGAAGACGTCCATTGCCGGTGACTCTCCCGCCTATTCCA
Organism: Bacillota bacterium; assembly: GCA_023381695.1. Taxonomy (GTDB): domain Bacteria; phylum Bacillota; class UBA5301; order JAMCQP01; family JAMCQP01; genus JAMCQP01. The sequence continues at coordinate 47,895 of JAMCQP010000039.1, forward strand.
CTTCCAACCGGTTGTTGGCACGGGGACTGGCGGGATTCGGGGCCAACTTGACCACGGATGCAATCTTAATGGTGTTGAGCGTAGCGATGCACAATCCCTGGTTGGCTTTGTTCGCGGCCGTCCAGGGCTTCTCCGGGCATGGGGCGACTTCCTGGTCCAGGTTGGATGGGGACACTGACGTGAGAACTATCCGCGAGGCACTGGCGTTCAAGGACTCTGTCTCGACCCGCGGAAGTGAGTCGGATGGCCAGCTAGACCTGGATTTAATTGTGGACCTGGAAATATCGCAAAATGTTGTCACCCCGTATTGGGTAATGGTGGCGGGTATTGCCGCGGCGGATGCAGATTGTGAGGGCGAATTTCTGTCTTTCAACGCCGGTAATGCCCTTTTGATGATTTTGCCGCGCGCACAAACCGGTAGGCATGTGGCGCATGTCCGTGGCAGAAAAGTCGGGCCGGTCTCTCTGACTACGAAGACTGGTTATAACGAAAGATACCCTGCGCCCAAGGAAGGCCCGAGGGGTGCTGTGGGGATCTAAGGTGTAGTTTCCGATACTATTTCAAATCCACGCCAAAATACTCGCGGATCAATACGTCCCTCATCCCGGCGATTTTATGCCAGGGGACATGGGGGGATAAGGTTTCTTTAGGGCTAGAAAGCAATTGCAGGCCACCATCTTCAAAAGCAGTCCGCCCAGGTGGCCATAAAAAACTTGTTGCATAACAGTGGATTCCGTGCTAGAATGAAAAGAAATTCAGTTGGGATGTAGAACGGTAGCACGGAGTCCAACGAAAAGAAGCACCGGATGGGGCGGTCGCCATGGCGATCGTACTGTTTTTGGGCGGTGTGTTTTTGTATCTCTGTTAACGTCCTACACGGGGGCGTTTTTTTCATAGCGTTTTTTACTAAATCTTTACCTGAATTGTATGTGAGGGGGTGAGAGGTTGTTTAAGCTCTACACGGAGGGCAGCAAAGGGGTGGCCCAGGCGGCGCTGCTTCTGGCCATGACCACCGACCGGGACGACGAGGATCAACTCAAGGCCACGCTGGATCAGTTGCACATCAAAGCCGCGGCCGCCGATTACGGGGGAGAGTTCGTCACCTCCGTCAAAAAGATTGTGGAGCGGGCGGTGGTGGCCGCCAAACGCGAGGGAGTCATCAAAGAGACCCACACGGATGAGGGAGCGGTGGCGGGCGCCGCCCATGAAGCTCTGGCCCAGATCATGAGCAAGGCCATGGGATGGAACGTGGGCGGCAAGATTGGGATCGCCCGCAAAGGGGATCACCTCGCCGTAGCCGTCTTTTTTGCGGTGGGATTGCTGCACTTAAACGACATCACCATCGGCCTGGGGCACCGGGCGGTTCCTTGAACGGCCGCATCAACCCCAGCCCCGGCCGGGTTCTGGATGGAGGATGAATCACATCATGGCTCAAACAGTCTGCGCTCAAACAGTCTGCAGGGGAATCCGGGGCGCCACCACCGCGGAAGTCAATACCCCGGAGGCTATTCTGGCCGCCACGCGGGAGTTGCTGGTAAGGATTGCGGCTGAAAATGAGATCTCCCCCGAGGAGATCGCCAGCATCTTTTTTACAGTCACCCCCGATCTGGACGCCGAATACCCGGCGGTGGCCGCCCGCAACCTGGGGTGGTCCCAGGTTCCCCTTCTGAATTCCGTGGAAATCCCAAGAGTGGGCGGCCTGCCCGCTTGCATCAGGGTTCTGTTCCATGTGAACACTACCAAAAAGCAAAACGAGATTAAACATATCTATCTCCGTGAAGCTGTGCGGCTCAGGCCAGATCTGGCAAGCGAAGACAGCGAATACCCGCAGCATCGTGGCGGCGATGCCGGCAAGAAAGAGGGGGCGGAAAATTGAAAGAATCAAGAGCAAAAGAGTTGAAAGCGCCAAAAGAACTGGCGGAACTGGCCAGGCCGAGCATCTTCCAGATCAAGCCCTATGTGCCCGGCAAGCCCATCGAAGAGGTGCAGCGGGAATTGGGGCTGGCGGATGTGATCAAACTTGCGTCCAACGAAAACCCGCTGGGTCCCGCGCCCGCGGCAATCGAGGCCCTGAAGGAGCATGCCCCGGGAGTGAGCCTGTACCCGGACGGAGCCTCCTTTGCGCTGAGGAAGGCCCTGGCGGCGCACCTGGGGATAGATCCGGAATTTCTGATCATTGGAAACGGTTCCGACGAGATCCTCAAGCTGCTGGCCGAGGCCTTCCTGTCCCCTCAGGATGAGGCAATAATCTCGTCGACCACCTTCGGCGAATATGCCTACGCTTCCCATCTCATGGGAGCCAGGATCGTCACCGTTCCCACCCGTGAATATACTTACGACCTGGAAGCGATGGCCCAGGCCGTGACGCCAAAGACCAGGATCATCTTCGTCTGCAACCCCAACAACCCCACCGGAACATACGTGAACGGGAACGCCGTGGAAATGTTCATGCGCCGGATCCCCGAGGAGGTCATCGTGATCTTTGACGAGGCTTATTACGAATATGTGGAGGCGGAGGATTTCCCGGCCACCCTCGAGTATGTGAAGGAAGGGCGGAACGTGCTGGTGTTGCGCACCTTCTCCAAGATCTACGGGCTGGCCGGCCTGCGGGTGGGCTATGGCATCGGCCGTCCGGAGCTGATCGATCTCATCTCGCGGGTCCGGGAGCCGTTCAATGTGAATCTTTTGGCCCAAAAGGCCGCCGTCGCCGCCCTCGGGGACGCCGGACACGTCCGGCGCAGCCGCGAGACGAACCACGCGGGGAAGCAATTTTTGAGCCAGCGCCTGGCGGACATGGGCTTTAACCCGTTACCGTCGCAAGCCAACTTTCTGTTCGTGGACGTGCGGACCGACGCACAGCAACTGTTCAAGGCCATGCTGAAGCAGGGCGTGATTGTCCGGAGCGGGGAGATCTTCGGGGAACCGGCCTTTATCCGGGTGACCATCGGCGCCCCGCCGCAAAATGAAAGATTCATCCAGGCGTTAACGGTTTGTCTGGGAAAGGAGAACGAATAATGATTGTCGTGATGGAGCCCCAAGCCACCGAGGCCGATATAGCGGCGGTAATCGCCCATTTGCGCAAACTGGGTTTTGGTATTCACCTCTCCAGGGGTGTGGAACGAACCATTATCGGGGCCATCGGCGACAAGAAGGTACTGGATGGCGATTCGCTGGAGGCGATGCGGGGCGTGGAGAAGATTGTCCCGATTCTGCAGCCCTTCAAACTGGCTGGCAAGGAATTTCATCCGGAACGCTCCCAGGTCAAAGTGGGTCCCGTAACCTTAGGCGGCAGCGATGTGGTGGTCATCGCCGGCCCTTGTTCCGTGGAAAGCCGGGAACAGATCATGGAAACCGCCGGGGTGGTCAAGGCCGCGGGCGCCACGATGCTGCGCGGCGGCGCTTTCAAACCCAGGACCTCTCCCTACTCATTTCAGGGCCTTGAAGAAGAGGGCCTGAAGTTTCTGGCGGAAGCCCGGGAAGAGACCGGCCTGCCGGTGGTCACCGAGGTCGTCAACCCCAAGGATGTGGAGATGGTGGCCGGTTACGCCGACATGCTCCAGATCGGGGCGCGAAACATGCAGAACTTTACCTTGCTGCGTGAAGCGGGGCGTACCATGAAACCGGTGCTGCTCAAGCGCGGGTTGGCCGCCACGGTGGAGGAGTGGCTGATGGCCGCCGAATACATACTGTCGGAGGGCAATTACCAGGTGGTGCTTTGTGAACGGGGGATCCGGACCTACGAGACCGCCACGCGCAATACCCTCGACCTGAGCGCCGTGCCGCTGGCGCACGAACTCAGCCACCTGCCGGTAATCGTCGACCCCAGCCATGGCACGGGAAAATGGCGGCTGGTGTCGCCCATGTCCCTGGCGGCTGTTGCGGCGGGCGCCGACGGTTTGATCATCGAAGTCCATCCCAGGCCGCAGGAGGCGCTCTCCGACGGCGGACAGTCCTTGACCCCGGCGAATTTTGAGAGCCTGATGTCGCGGTTGACGGCGGTGGCCTCCGCGGTCGGCCGCAAACTGTAGAGGAGTGGGGGCAGGGTGGAGCAGAATTTTGGCGCACAGGCCGGAGAGCTTTTGTCAGGGAAAACGGTGGCCATCATGGGGGTCGGCCTGATCGGCGGCTCCATCGGAGCAGCCCTCAAGCAGGACGGTTCGGTCCGGAAGGTGCTGGGCTTCGATCTCTCCCGGCAGGCCATCGACCAGGCTATCGAGATGGGGATCATCGACGCCGGCGATGTGGCCCCTTCCGATGCCCTGCAGGAGGCTGACCTGGTAATCGTCTCCGTCCCGGTGGAACAGATTCCGGGGGTAATCGGGGAAACCATCCCCTTTCTGCCGGATGGGTGCGTGATCACGGATACCGGGAGCACCAAGGCCGGAATTCTGAGGAAAATGGAGGAGATCCTGCCCGGACGCCTAATATTTATTGGCGGGCATCCCATGGCCGGTGGAGAGCAGGCCGGCGTGGCGGCGGCGGATCCCTACCTGATGCAAAACGCCGTTTATGTCATCACCCCGCCCAAAAGCGCGATGGATCGCCGGATCCGCCGGGGGCTGGAATTGGTGAGCGCCCTGGTGGAGGTCTTGGGCGCCCACCGGTATATCATCTCCGCCGGAGAGCATGATCGAATTGTAGCCGCGGTGAGCCATCTGCCGCACCTCACGGCCGTGGCGCTGGTCAATGCGGTGGGCAAGCTGGCCGAAAGCGACGAGCGGTTTTTGGCCTTCGCCGCCGGCGGGTTTCGCGACACCACCAGAATCGCCAGCAGTAGCGCCCTGATCTGGCGGGATATCTGCCTGAGCAACCGCGCGCCGCTTCTGGAGATGATCCGGCTTTTGCAGGCCGAACTCGGTGAACTGGCGGCAACCCTGGAAGGCTGCGACGCGGAAAGGCTGGGGGAGCGCCTGGAGAGGGCCCGGCAAGTGCGGGCCACAATTCCGGCCAGGCGAAAAGGAATTTTATCCCCGATGCGCGAAATTGTTATACAGGTCCAGGATCGGCCCGGCGCCATCAATGAGGTCACCAGCCTTTTGGCGGCTGAAAAGATCAATATCCGGGATATCGAGATCCTCAGAGTAAGGGAGAGAGAAGGCGGCAGCCTGCTTTTGGCCTTTGAAGGGGAGGAGCCCCTGGAAAAGGCGGTCTCGCTCCTCAAAACTCACGGTTTTTCGGCAAGGAGACGCTAAATAAAATGGAATTCAGGGTGCATCCCGCCAAAAGAGGGCTAAGAGGCGAGATCCAGGTGCCCGGAGATAAATCGATCTCCCACCGGGCGCTCATGCTGGGAGCACTGGCCGAAGGGATCACGGAGATCGACAACTTTCTGGCGGGGGAGGATTGCCTGAATACCGCCAGGATCCTCCGGCAGTTGGGGGTGAAGATCCGGCAAACCGGGCAGACAAGGTTGATCGTCCACGGGCGAGGGCTCCACGGGCTGACGGAAGCCGGTGACGTTCTGGACGTGGGGAATTCCGGCACTTCCTTGCGGTTGTTGCTGGGAATCTTGTCCGGGCAGCCTTTTTACTCGATACTTACCGGGGACGAATCCATCCGGCGTCGTCCCATGGGGCGGGTAGTGGAGCCTTTGCAACGCATGGGGGCAAGGATCGCCGGCCGCAATGGCGGCAAACTTGCTCCTCTTACGGTGCTGGGGAGCCCGGCGGGTTTGCAGCCCATAACCTTCTCCTCGCCCGCGGCCAGCGCCCAGGTGAAATCCGCCGTACTTCTGGCGGGTCTGTATGCGCTCGGGGAGACCACGGTGAAAGAACCGGCGAAATCCCGCGATCATACCGAACGAATGCTGCAAGCATTCGGCGCCGATGTTAAGATGGAAGGGCTGTCTGCAAGCTGCCGGGGAGGCCCGCGCCTGGCGGGGCAAAAACTGGCTATCCCGGGAGACATCTCGTCGGCGGCGTTTTTTATTGTCGGGGCCACAATTGTAGAAGGATCGGACCTGGTGATCCGGGGGGTCGGGCTGAACCAGACGCGAACCGGCCTGCTGGACGCCTTAAAAATTATGGGCGCCGATATCTCCATCTTGAATATTCATGATCAGACGGGCGAACCGGTGGGGGATCTCCGGGTGCGGACCGCAAACCTGCACGCCACCGAGATAAGCGGCGAGCTCATCCCGAGGTTGATCGACGAGATCCCGATCCTGGCGGTGGCGGCTTTATTTGCCCGGGGCGCCACGGTAATCCGGGACGCGGCCGAGCTCAGGGTCAAGGAGAGCGACCGCATCGAGACTCTCCATCAGGAGCTTTCCAGATTGGGAGGCGAAGTTGAGGTATTGCCCGACGGCCTGATCATCCACGGAGGCCGCACCCTGGCCGGCGCCGGCTGCGACAGCCATGGCGACCACCGGATTGCCATGGCCGCCGCCATCGCCGGTTTAAAATGCCAGGGCCAGACGACGGTCCGGGACGTGGGATGCATCGGCACCTCCTTTCCCGAATTTGGCAGCCTGTTGGCCGATCTGGCCGGCGGTCTGGAATATTTATGAGAGGGGTTCAACTTAGTGAGAGGTGTTCAACCAATTGCCCGATAAATCAAAGCGCCTGGTGATTGCCATCGATGGCCCCGCTGGAGCGGGCAAGAGCACGGTGGCGCGCATAGTGGCGGAAAAATTAGGGTACCTTTACATTGATACGGGAGCCATGTACCGGGCTTTGACGCTCAAAGCCCTCCGGGAAGGAGTTCCCCTGGATGATCCGGCCGCGCTTGCCAATCTGGCGCATCATTCCGAGATTGAGCTTATCCCTCCCGAGATGGTGTCCGGGCGATCCAGCAGCCAGCAACAAGGCGCCCAGGTATTTCTGGACGGACAGAATGTTACGGACGCCGTTCGCTCGCCGGAGGTAAATGCCGCGGTATCGCTGGTGGCACAGGTTCCGGGGGTTCGCGAGCATCTGGTTGCGCTCCAGAGGCAGATGGCTCGCAAAAAGGGCGTGGTCATGGACGGACGGGACGTTGGCACCCACGTGCTCCCCGGGGCGGACTTCAAGTTCTTCATCACCGCATCGTTGGAAGAGCGGGCCAGACGCCGCTATGTCGAGCTCAGGGAAAAAGGTTACCCGGCGGACGAGAAGGAGATCCTGGCCAACATTGTCGGCCGGGACAAGATCGACAGCCAGAGGGCGGTGGCGCCCCTTAAGATGGCCGAGGACGCCATCCCTTTTGACACCACCGGCAAGCCTGTGGAGCAGATTGTGGAAGAGATCCTCGAAGTATGCGGCATGGGGGCGGAGAAAGATGTTCTATAGGTTCGTGCGGGCGCTGATTCGTCTTCTGGCCGTAATCTTCTTTCGCTGGGAGGTCAAGGGCGCCGATCATATGCCTCGGGCCGGCGGCGCTATTCTGGCAGCCAATCATGTCAGCCTGTTGGATCCCCTCTTTGTCGGAACAACCGTGAAGAGAAAAGTACACTATATGGCCAAAGAAGAACTTTTTAAGATACCGGTTCTCGGCGGGGTGATTACCGCCCTGGGAGCCTTCCCGGTGCGAAGGGGCGCTGCGGACCGGCAGGCGATCCGCGAAGCTCTCCGGCTTCTGGAAGCCGGTGAAGTGGTGGGGATCTTTCCGGAAGGAACCCGCAGTATCGATGGCGAACTACAAAAAGCGCAGAGTGGCATCGCTTTGCTGGCCACCCGGGCAAATGTGCCGGTGGTCCCGGCATTGATTGTCGGTAGCGAAAAGGTGATGCGCAAGGGATCCCGCCTGCCGCGGCCCGCCAAGATCCGGGTCTTTATCGGGCCGCCGGTCAAGCTGACCGTGGAAGACGGCAAGGGCGCCGAAAAAGACAAACTGGAGGTGCTCAGCGTCCGGATCATGGAGGCGATCGCCACGTTGAAGAGCCAGATTGGTTGACCACCCGGGTGATGAGTCAAGATGGGGCGGCATGTCGGGGGGAGGCGGATCTTTGGAGGTATTTGTGGCCAGGAACGCCGGTTTTTGCTTCGGGGTACGGCGGGCGATGGAATTGGCCATGCTGACTGCCGAAAATTCGGAAGGGAAAAAGGTCCATTCGGTGGGGCCGCTGATCCACAACCCGCAGGCGGTGGAAAAACTGGTCTCATTGGGGATTGGAGCCGTGGAGAGCCTTGACGGAGCGGAGCCGGAGAGCATCTACATCGTCAGAACGCACGGGCTGCCACCCTCCATTATTGAAGAGGCCCGGCGGGGTGGCATAAACATTGTGGACGGCACTTGCCCGTTTGTGGCTCGTGCGCAGCAATGGGCAGCCTCCCTGAAAGCCGACGGGTATCAGGTGATGGTGGTAGGGGATCCCGGGCATCCAGAAGTCATGGGTATCGTGGGGGCCGCAGATCATGAGGCGCTGGTTTGCCGGGCTCCGGAGGATCTGGATGGTATGGATCTTCGCCGGCGGGTAGGGGTGATCGCTCAGACCACTCAGACTTTTGAAAATTTCCGGCGATGTGTGGATATCCTACTTGAAAAGGCTGAAGAGTTGAAGATCTTCAATACGATCTGCACCGCCACCGCCCAGCGGCAGGAGGAGGCCGTCCGGATGGCCCGGGAGTATCCGGTGATGGTGGTGGTGGGGGGGAGAAATAGCGCTAATACTACCAATCTTGCTGAATTGTGCCGCAAAGCAGGTGCTCGCACCTACCATGTGGAAACAAAGGATGAGTTAGACCCGGCGTGGTTCAAGGGCGTCAAAAATGCGGGCGTAACCGGTGGTGCTTCCACGCCAAGCTGGATAATCGAGGGGGTTGTCAACAAGATGAACGAATTCGAAAACGAAGCTTCTGGAGTTGGGACAGAGGAGACTTCAAAAGCATCCGAGCCAACTGCCGAACCCGTAACCGAGTCTGTCGCAACCGAGTCAGCCGTGCCTGAATCCGCGGCCGAAGGCGGGAAAGATATCTATAGCGAGACCTTTCGCAATCTATCGGTGGGCCAGATCATAAAGGCCAAAGTCGTCCAGGTGCAAAGCGAAGAGGTGCTCGTGGACATCGGTTACAAGTCGGAGGGGGTTATCCCCCTGGCGGAACTCAAAGACCCCTCACCGGCCGCTCCTTCTGACGCCGTTTCCGTGGGCGACGAGATCACCGTCTACGTGGTGAAGCTTGATGACGGCGAAGGCAATGTGGTGCTTTCCAAACGACGGGCGGATGCTCACCAGGCCTGGGAATACCTTCGCGAGGCAAAGGCGAAGAACGAGACCATTGAAGCCACCGTGCGGGAACGAACCAAGGGCGGATTGCTGGTGGATCTGGGGGTTCGCGGTTTTGTGCCGGCCTCCCATGCCTCCCGGGAATATGTGGAGGACCTCGGCGTTTTGGTGGGCAAAAAGCTGCCTTTCAAAATCATTGAACTGGATGAGGGGCGGCGCAACATTGTCCTCTCCCACAAGCTGGTGGAAGAGGAAGAGTACCAGGAGACCAAGAAGGAGACCTTTGCCGGCCTGCAGGAAGGCGCCGTCCTGGAGGGGGTGGTGAAACGCCTCGCCAATTTTGGCGCTTTCGTGGATATCGGCCACGGCGTGGAAGGACTGTTGCACGTCTCCGAGATTGCCTGGAGCAGGGTAAAACAACCCTCGGATATTCTTTCCATCGGGCAAAAGATCCAGGTAAAGGTGATTGGCGTTGATCGGGAGAATGAAAGGATCTCGCTGAGCCTCAAACAGGCGATGCCGGACCCCTGGTCGACGGTGGGCGAAAAGTTTCAGACCGGACAGATTGTCCATGGCGAGGTAACGAGGGTGGTGGACTTCGGCGCCTTCGTGCGGATTGCGGATGGCCTGGAAGGGTTGGTCCACGTCTCGCAGTTGGCTGACAGGCATGTGGCCAAACCTTCCGACGTGGTAAACGTGGGGGAGCCGGTGGAGGCCAAGATCCTGAATATCGACCCGGCCGCCCACAGAATCAGCCTGAGCATCAAAGAGGCGCATGGCGCTGCTTCTCCGGAGGCAAAGCCGGAGAAGGATGTGGGAGAAGGGATGGTTACCGAGGTAGCGGCTCCCAATGACCATAATTTTACCTCACTGGGGGAGATCGCCGGCAACATCGAATTGCCCAAATCCGACCGCGAGTAGCATCTCTGATCAAGAGATTTATCAAGAGATTGGCCGCCGGGGAAATTCCAGGTGATCATGGAATTTTCCGGTGGCTTTTTCCTTTCCCTCATCCGTTGTATAATCGCCGGCGGCGGAGGGTAAGATAACCGCGAATTGGAGCCGGTGGAGGTGTCAGGATGTCGTCCGGATTGATCCTGCTGCTGGTGACCGCGGCGCTGGTCTACTTCGGGGTGGCCCAGAGGGTTCTGGATCGGATGCGGTTAACCGACAGACAAGCCCTGTTGTTTATCGCGCTGATCATTTTGGGCAGTTTCTTTGATATCCCTCTCACCCGCGGAGGGGCCGTGACCATAAATATCGGCGGGGCGATAATTCCCATGGCCCTGGCCGTCTGGTTGATCGCCACCGCCGACACCGGGCGGGAGAAGTTGAGGGCCGTTGCGGCCTCGGCCGCCACCGGAGCGGTGCTGTACGGGGCGATAAAAGTCCTGCAGTTTGAAGAGATGCACACGGTGATCGATCCCATCTATATCTTTGGCATTGTGGGTGGACTGGTGGCATATGTGATGGGGCGCTCAAGGCGTTCCGCATTTATCGCGGGCATCTTCGGGGTGGTCCTGGTGGATGTCGCTCACCTGGTTGAGGTGGCTGTCCTCCGCATCCCCGGCGGCGCAGCCATCGGCGGCGCCGGAGCCCTGGACACCACTGTTCTGTCCGGCCTGGTGGCCGTCAGCCTGGCGGAGATCATCGGGGAAACCAGGGAGAGAATCCAGGGTGGACCGGAGCAGGGAGAAGACCGCCCGGAAGGCCTGAAAAACGCAGACTTCACAGTCCCCGCCGGCAACCCGGACGAGGCGGCGGAGGACGCCGGGGAGATGCACGAGGTTCCAAGCGGAGATGGGGAGAAGGGCCAGGATCAGAATGGGTGAGGTGAAAGGCGTGAACTGCTCCAGTGCAAGGTTGCTGCTGATCTTGACAGTTATCGGGATCACCATGGGAATCATCTGCCCCGTTCCAACCCCGGTTCTGGCCAAAACCGCGGAAGAGGAGGCGGCCGATGGTTATTACTCCTTCGTTACCAATTCCAACGAGGTGGTCTTTGTCACCTCGTTGAAGGTGACCGTGGGCGACCAGTTCATCGCCGAGGACAACAAGCAATACACGGTTACCAGCCTCCAGGGCAAGATCGCCCACGTCAAATTTGATGGGAAGCTGGACCTGTCCGGGTACTTGCCGCCGGAGAAGGGGATCCTGGCCGCAACCTGGGAGAAATTCCTGGCGGCGCTCTTCCCGTCAAAGACCGGCACCGCCGGCAAACAGACCATCGCCATCTACCACACCCACAGCGATGAATCTTACGTGCCCACCAGCGGCGTCTCCAGCAAGCCCTGGGGTGACATCTACAAGGTGGGCAGGGTCCTCAAGGATACCCTGCAAAAAGAAGGATATAACGCCATTCAGTCCCTCGCCAACCACAACCCGCACGATGGGGCGGCCTATGAACGCTCCCGGCGGACCGTGATGAAACTGTTACGCGACCGGCCGGTCACCCTCTTTGACGTCCACCGGGATGCGGTGCCCGCCAAATTTTATACCGACACCATCTCCAATACACCCGTAGTCAAGATTACCCTGGTGGTCGGCCGGGAGAACCAGAACCGGTCGACGATTCTCGAGTATGCCAAGACCATCAAGGCCCAGACCGATCAGAAGGTCCCGCGGCTGATCAAGGGGATCTTCAACGCGGCAGGCGATTATAATCAGGATGTCCTCCCGCGGGCATTGCTTCTGGAGTTTGGTTCACACCTCACCAGCCTCGAACGGGCCGATAACGCCGCCAAATTCTTTGCGAGAATCATGCCCGGCGTGCTGGCCAGCGCCGGTATCAAGCCGCCGGCCGGGCAACGGGTGACGGTGAGATCCGCCAGGGAGGCCGGCAGTCTGGGCGCCAGGGAAACTTCCGCGGCCACAAGGACCGCTCTGATCCTGGTGGTGATTGCCGTGGCGCTGGCGGCCCTCTTCCTGATCCTCAATGCCGGGAGCTGGGAGGAACTGCGCAGCCAGCTGGCCAAATTCTTCGGCCGGGAGTTTACAAACGCCATGGGGGCCAGGCCGCCCGAGCCGGAAAAGAAACAGGATCTGGAAGAGAAGCCGGCTGTGGAAATCAAGGTTGAATCCAGGGTTGAACCCAAAGATCGCCAGGAAGACAGCGAACAAGGCCACGGAGGTTCGGACCAATCCGAATGATGATCGTTTACCATTGTTACGGTGGCACCCATTCCTCTCCCGTAGCCGCCGCCATCCATCTGGGCTTTCTTGATCCCCACCGGTTACCCCAACCACGGCAGCTCGTTGAGCTGCCGTTTTATGACCGCATCTCCCCGAGCGGATATGGCGCTTTGCGGTATATGGGACAGGATGCGGCCAAAAATCAGATCTATGTAATGGGCGTCGGCTACCATCGCGATTTAATGAGGAGGTTGGTGCCGAAAGTTGCGGGAATCCTGGGCGGGAATCCCGATCACCTGCTTTTAGTCGACGTATACCCTCATGTCAACTGGTATATGAAAGTGGGGGGGTTCATCTCACGCCGGTTGGGCCTGGTCGCCATCGGCCGTCCTCTGGTAATCCTGGGAACCCGGCGCGCCTATCCAAAGCTGGCGGAAGCGGTAAAAGAGGTATGGAGAAATCTGGCGCGCAACACCGTCTCCCGGCTGCCGGAGAAAGTCCAGGTGAAACGGGGTTTAATGGATTGAAGAAGATCATCTACCATTGCTACGGAAGCTCCCATTCATCCGTCACCGCCGCGGCCATTCATCTGGGAATGTTGCCGAGAAACCGGCTCCCGACTTCGGGGGAACTGCTTTCCATCCCTCATTTTGATCGGACCACCTCCAGGGAAGTGGGCACGCCTTTCTTCATGGGAACCGATCACTGGGGCAACGAGGTCTACATCCTTGGACGGGGCCGCGCCAAAAAGTTCATGAAAAACGCCGTGAAAAGCCTTTGCCGGATCCATGGGTTTCCGGAGGAAGATCTATTGTTGGTGGACGCCCTCTCCATTTTAAACACCACCACCGTGGTGGGGGGCACCTTATCCCGGGGGTTGGGGTTGGTGAGTCTGGGGCGTCCCATTGCTGCGTTGGGCATCCGCCTCTCCTACTTCAATTTTGTGCGGTTGGTGGAAAAGATCGAGAGGTCCGTCCGCAAAGAAAAGGAGGAGATCGACTCGCCAAAAGAGAATAAGTAGCAGGCCAAAAGGCAGGTGGTTTGCTGTGACGGCTCGAGACCCGGACACCGGCGTGGAGATCAAAGGGGTGGCGGGAGGCAGTATCGCCGAGGAGCTCGGATTGGCCCCGGGAGATAGGCTGCTGGCCATCAACGGGCAGCCGGTGGAAGATCTGATTGACTACAAGTTTCTCTCTTCCGATGAGGAAATAACGCTCTCCGTCCGCAAAGCCGACGGGAAGCCATGGTCTTTCGATATCGAGAAGGACTATGACGCCGACCTCGGCCTGTCCTTTGACGAGGTGGTCTTTGGGGGAATCCGGCGTTGCGCCAACCGCTGTCTGTTCTGCTTCGTCGACCAGATGCCGGCCGGGATGCGCTCTTCCCTGTATGTCAAAGACGATGACTACCGCCTCTCCTTCTGGCAGGGAAACTTCGTCACCCTTACGAATCTCACGGATCAGGATCTGGACCGGATCCGGCGGCTTCGTCTGAGCCCGCTTTATGTCTCCATTCACACCACCGATCCCCGGTTGCGGGCCGGTCTGTTAAGAAATCCCCGGGCCAGAGGGCTGATGGAACAATTGTCCGCGCTTGGCAAGGCCGGAATCCAGATCCATGCCCAGATCGTGCTCTGCCCGGGCTTCAACGACGGCCCCGCCCTGGAGAGGACGGTCCATGATCTGGCCGCAATCTGGCCGCAAGTCCAATCCGTGGCCGTGGTACCCGTGGGCCTGACCGGTCACCGGGAGGGGCTGGCTCCTTTGCGAAGCTTGACCGGGGAAGAGGCTTCCGCGCTCTTGACCAGGCTGGCCGGATGGCGGAAGGAATTTCAAAAGAGACTGGGGACCCGTTTCGTCTACGCTTCGGATGAGATCTACCTGACCAGCGGCGCCCCGATTCCTCCCCGGGAGGCTTATGAGGAGCTTCCCCAGACGGAGAACGGCGTCGGCCTGGCAAGACTTTTCCTGGATGATTTTAACGCGGCGATGGATTCCTTTCCGAAGAGATTGGCCGTCCCGCGGAAGTTTCTTCTGGTCACGGGGGTGCTGGGCGAAAAGGTCATAAACTCCCTGGTGGCCCGGCTGAACCAGGCCGAAAACCTGGCGATTGACCTCTGTGTCGTCGAAAATCGCTTCTTTGGGGGCGGGGTCACCGTTACAGGTCTTTTGACCGGCGCCGATATGATCCGTGGTGTAAATGATCATCTTCGCCGTCGCCCTTCCGGGTTTGACGCGGTCCTGGTTCCGGAAATTATCTTTCGCAGCGGCGGGGGAATAACCCTGGACGATTTTACGCCGCAGGCCCTGGAAGATGCCGTCGGGTTACCGGTAAGGGTAGCCCCCATGCAACCCGAGGAGTTCCTCGATCTTCTGGCAACCGAGTAGGAGGCGATTCATGTGCGAAAGCCACTGGTAGCCATCGTGGGCCGCCCCAATGTGGGAAAGTCGACCCTTTTCAACTGTATTGCCAGGGCCCGGATCTCAATCGTTGAAGGAACCCCCGGTGTAACGCGCGACCGGATCTACGCCGACTGCGAGTGGCTCAGCAGGGAATTCACGCTGATCGACACCGGCGGCATTGAGATGGATGCCACGGAGGACATCGCGGCCCAGACCCGCCATCAGGCGGAGATCGCCATTGCCGAAGCCGACGTGATCTTGCTTGTCGTCGACGGCAGGCAGGGGCTGGTGCCCGCGGATCAGGAGGTGGCCGATCTCTTGCGGCGGGCCCGCAAACCGGTGATTGTCGTGGTAAATAAGGTCGAGGATCGGAGCGGGGAAGAGGCGGTCGCCGAATTTTACGCCCTGGGCCTCGGCGATTTGCAGGCCGTCTCCGCGGCTCACAGCCTGCAGATCGGGGATCTATTGGACAAGGTCATCGCCCATTTTCCCAAAGAACCAGGCCAGGATTACGACGAAGCGGTAATCAAGGTAGCGGTGATCGGCAGGCCCAATGTCGGGAAGTCATCGCTGGTCAACGCCATTTTAGGGGAGGAGCGGGTGATTGTCAGCGACATTCCCGGAACCACCCGCGACGCCATCGACACCTTCTTCACCCGCGGCGATCGATCTTTTGTGATCATCGACACCGCGGGGATGCGGCGAAAAGGGAACATCTCCGACCCTCTGGAGCGTTACAGCGTCTTGCGGGCTCTACGGGCGGTTGACCGCTGTGACGTCGCCCTGCTGTTAATCGACGCCACTTCGGGTGTCACGGAGCAGGACACCAAAATCGCCGGTTACGCCCACGAAGCCGGACGCGGGATCGTGATTGCGGTAAACAAGTGGGATCTGATCCCCAAGGACGAGAAGACCATGCAAAGTTATCAGGCAAAAGTGCGGCAGCAACTGGCCTTCCTGGATTACGCCCCGATCACTTTCGTCTCGGCGTTGACCGGAAAGCGGGTGCAGGAGGTGGTAGATCTCCTCGAGTTCACCGCCGAACAGCACGCCGCCAGGATCCCCACCGCAAATCTCAACGAAGTGCTCGAGGCGGCGATGGCGGCCAACGAACCGCCCACCGACAAGGGGAAACGGCTGAAGATCTTTTACATAACCCAGGTGGGGGTCAAACCGCCCGCCTTTGCCATTTTTGTGAACACCCCATCTCTTCTCCACTTCTCTTACCGGCGGTTTCTGGAGAATAAACTCCGGGCGGCCTACGGATTTCAGGGAACGCCCCTGATCTTTCACGTCCGGGAAAGGGAGGGATGACGGGTGCCAGCGTGGCTTCTGGTAGTGTGGCCTTTGGTTGCGGTGGGGGCAAGTTATCTCCTGGGCAATGTCCCCTTTGGGCTTCTGGTTGGAAAACTTTTCTACAAGATCGACGTGCGGCGCTATGGAAGCGGCAATATCGGGGCCACCAACATCTTCCGCACCCTGGGACCCGGCCCGGCGCTCGTGGTGTTGATCGGCGACGCCGGAAAAGGCGCCCTGGCGGTTCTCCTGGGGTGGCTGGCCGGCCGGGGAAGCCCGGAGTGGATGTTTCTGGCCGGAATCGCCGCCATCTCAGGGCACAACTGGCCGGCGGTGCTGGGCTTCAAGGGCGGCCGGGGGATTGCCACCTCCCTGGGAGTAATCGCCACCCTGATGCCGCAGGTCACCCTGATTATTGTGGGGATCTGGCTGATGGTGCTGGCTTTCAGCCGGTATGTTTCTCTGGCCTCCATCTCCGCGGCGGTTGCCTTGCCGGTAACTCTGCTCTTTTTCCCCCAGCCCGGGATCTATGCGTTGGGCAGCCTGATCCTTTCCGCGTTTGCGCTCTACCGGCACATTCCCAATATGAAACGCCTCATGGCGGGCAAGGAGTTCAAGATCGGCCAGAAGGTCTCCGCCGAAGACAAAGATCGTGAACCATGATGGGTTACCGCCTGAGGGTATTTTTTCTGTATTCTTTAAAGCTCAAAGGAGGCAATGGAATTGCAGCGCGTGGCGGTGATCGGCGCAGGAGGATGGGGAACGGCGCTGGCGGCATTACTGGCAAAAAAAGGTTGTGAGGTAATACTTTGGGCCCGGCGGGCAGAATTGGCAGAGGTGATCTCCACCCGCCACACCAACGAAACCTACCTTCCCGGTGTAACCCTTCCCTCCAGCCTGAAGGTCTCCTCGGATCTGGAAGAGGCGATTTACGGCCGGGAAGCGCTCGTCTTTGCGGTTCCGTCCCAGCAGATCCGCGCCATTGGCCAACAACTGGCCCGGTTTCTTTCCGTTTCCGGCTCCCTCCCGGTCTTTGTCAGCGCCAGCAAGGGGTTGGAAAAAGGGTCGTTGCTCCGCATGTCCGAGGTAATCAGGGATGAGATGCCACAGGGCCGGGAGTGCCACGTGGTTTCCCTTTCCGGCCCCAACCATGCCGAGGAGGTGGGCAGAGAGATTCCCAGCGCCTCGGTGGTTGCTTATTCGGACAAAGGCGTGGCGGAGGCGGTACAGGATCTTTTCATGACCCCCGCCTTCCGGGTCTACACCAACCCCGATCAGACCGGGGTCGAGATGGGCGGCGCTTTGAAGAACATCATCGCCCTGGCGGCGGGAATCTCGGATGGCCTGGGGTTTGGCGACAACACCAAAGCGGCCCTGATGACACGGGGCATCGTGGAGATCGCCAGGCTTGGCGTCGCCATGGGGGCCCGCCCCATGACCTTTGGGGGGCTCTCCGGCACCGGAGATCTCATCGCCACCTGCACCAGCAAACACAGCCGCAACGCCTGGGCGGGCGCCCAGATCGGGGCGGGTAAACCTTTGAAAGAGGTACTGGGATCTACCAAGATGGTGGTGGAGGGCGTCTTCACGACCTCCGCGGCTCGCGAACTGGCACTGGCCCGCAGGGTGGAGATGCCGATTGCCAACATTGTTTATGAGGTCCTGTTTGAGGGGCTGGACCCGATGAAAGGGGTGGCGGCGCTCATGGAACGCGGCGCCACCGTGGAAAGCGGGCAAAAAGTTTGGGAGATCAACCTGGACTGATTCTCCTTGAAAAGTAGGCGCCACTTTTTCAAGGAGAACAAAAGGTTGATCAAGCCATGCCTGAATCAGGAAAGATCGGGCCGATGGAGAACCGGCCCGATCTTTCTGTGTTATATTTGTCTAGGCACGTCATATATATGTAGTGCCAAAAAACCGTTGTCTTACTTTTTTGGGGGCAGGTCAAAAAAAGGGAGGGAAAAGACGGGATGGAACGGTTTGACATCTTCAAAGATATCGCCGAACGTACCGGGGGCGACATCTACCTGGGCGTGGTGGGCCCGGTGCGGAGCGGCAAATCAACCTTTATCAAGCGTTTCATGGATCTTCTGGTTTTGCCCAAGATACAGGACGCCAATGTTCGCGAGCGCACCAAGGATGAGTTGCCTCAAAGCGGCACGGGCAGGACGATCATGACCACCGAGCCGAAGTTCATTCCCGACGACGCCATCGCCATCCAGATTCAAAACCTTTCCCTGAGGGTCCGGCTGGTGGATTGCGTGGGTTATACGGTGCCCGGCGCCAGGGGATACGAGGAAGATTCCGTCCCCAGGATGGTGTTGACGCCATGGTTTGACGAACCAATTCCGTTCCAGCAGGCGGCGGAGATCGGGACGAAAAAGGTGATCACCGAACATTCCACGATCGGCCTGGTGGTGACCACCGACGGCTCCATCACGGATATCCCGAGACAGGACTATGTGCAGGCGGAAGAAAGGGTGATCCGCGAGCTCAAGGAACTGAGCAAACCTTTTATCATCCTGCTGAACTCCACGCATCCCTTCAGCAGCGCCACCCGGGATCTGGCCAGGGAACTCACGGAAAAGTACGGCGTGAACGTGGTGCCCGTGGATTGCCTGCAGATGGGCGATGAGGACGCCATAGAGATCCTGCACAAGGTCCTCTACGAGTTCCCGTTGCGCGAGGTCAACATCCGGCTGTCCAGGTGGGTCGACGCTCTGGATTCCAATCACTGGCTGAGGGAACGGGCCTACTCTTCGGTCTATGAGATCATCGACAAGATCGAGCGGATCAAGGACGTGGAAAAGATCGTGAACGAACTGTCCGGGCTTGACTTTTCGGAGGGCGCCGTACTGCACAAGGCCGAACTTGGCACGGGCATCGTGGACATCGAACTCAAGGCCAAAGAAGAGCTCTTCTACAAGGTCCTTGCGGAGCTCACGGGCCTGGTGATCGAGGGCAATCACCACCTGGTGCAACACCTCAAAGAGATGTCAGCGATCAAGCGCAAATACGAAAAGGTGGCCAGGGCGCTGGAAGAGGTGGAGGAGAACGGTTATGGCGTAGTCGTTCCTTCCGTGGACGACATCGTCTTCGAGGAGCCGGAGAGGTTCCGGCAGGGGCCCCGTGTCGGTGTGAAGCTGAAAGCCAGTGCCCCTTCCATCCACATGATCAAGACCAATATCAATACCGAGGTCACACCATTCCTGGGAACCGAGAAGCAGGGCGAAGAGATGCTGCGATATCTCTCCGAGGAGTTCGAAAGCAATCCGGAAAAGATCTGGAACTCGGATTTCCTTGGCAAACCACTTCACGAATTGATCCAGGAGGGGATTCAGAGCAAATTGCAGCGGATACCCGAAAACGCCCACCTCAAGCTGCAGGAAACCCTGACCAAGATTGTCAACGAAGGAAGCGGCGGGTTAATCTGCATCATCCTGTGAGCCTTTCACAAGCTGCAGCCGAAGATCGGTCGAAAGGGCCGATCTTTTTGCTTGAATTGCACCGCCGGAGCAGATATAATGGTTTTAACTTTAGTTTAGAAGGGCAAGGGGATTCGGATGGATGAGAAACCGGTCTATCTTGGCATCCTTGGACTGGGCACGGTCGGCTCCGGCGCGGTGAAGATTCTCCAGCAAAGCTCCGCGGACATCACCCAGAGAACCGGCAGAAGGCTGGAAATAAAAAAGGTCCTGGTGCGCAACCCGGACAAGCCGAGGCCGGTGACCCTGCCAAAGGGGGTCATCACCACCAATCCGGCGGAGGTGCTGGAAGACCCCGAGATCGACATAATAGTGGAAGTGATGGGCGGGATCTCCCCGGCCAAGGAGCACATCCTCCAGGCGATTCGCAGCGGGAAGCACGTGGTGACCGCCAACAAGGAGCTGATCGCCAAGGAAGGGCGGGAATTGCTCACCTCCGCCACCAATGCCGGCGTGAACCTGTATTTTGAGGGCAGCGTCGCCGGGGGCATCCCGATCGTAAAATCCCTTAAAGAATGCCTGGCCGCCAACATGATCCGGACCGTCATGGGGATTATCAACGGGACCACCAACTATATCCTGACGGCCATGACCGAAAATGGGGCCGACTTCGCCCAGGTTCTCCAGGAGGCGCAAAGAATGGGGTATGCCGAAACCGACCCCACCAACGACGTGGATGGCAGGGATGCCGCCTACAAACTGGCCATCCTGGCGTCTATCGCCTTCGGGACCAGGGTGCGGGTCGACCAGATCTACACGGAAGGAATTCGGGGGATCACCGCCGAAGATATCCGCTATGCCGGTGAACTTGGCTATGTCATCAAACTCCTGGCCGCCGGCAAGGAACACCCGGGGCGGGGTATCGAGGTCCGGGTGCAACCGGCTTTTGTGCCCCGGCTGCATCCTCTGGCCGCGGTGGGCGGCGTGTTCAACGCCGTCTTCGTGCAGGGGGATGCGGTGGGCGACATGATGTTCTACGGCCGGGGAGCGGGGGATCTTCCCACGGGCAGCGCGGTGGTGGCGGATATCATGGACATCGCCAAAAACCTGGGGGGGAAGGTCAATCCCGCCTGCTCCTGCTATACTGATAAGCCCGTGATTCCCCTGGAAGAAACCCGGTCCAAATACTATGTGCGCACCGCGGTGTTGGACAAGCCCGGCGTTCTGGCCCAGATCGCCGGGGCCTTCGGGGAGGCCGGGGTCAGCCTGTCGTCGGTAATCCAGAAGGGTCACGGCATGCAGCCGGTGACGCTGGTCTTTGTCACCCATGAGGTAAAAGAAGGGGATCTGAGGCGCGCTATCGAAAAGATCCGTTTCCTCCCGGTGGTGGACGCCGTCCACAACGTAATCCGGGTGGAAGAAGGCCGGTAGATAAAGGGTGGAGGCATCGCAGACTACCGGATCAGACTACAGGTTAAAGGGAAGATGGTGAAATGACGGTGGCAATGGAAAAACAACGGCGCTGGCCGGGGCTAATTGAGCATTACCGTGAGTTTTTGCCGGTAAGCGATTCCACGCCGGTGGTCACGCTTTTAGAAGGCAACACCCCCCTGATCGAGATCACCGGGATCTCGGAGGCCATTCCCAAGGGTGTCCGGGTCTACGTCAAATACGAAGGGCTGAATCCCACCGGCTCCTTTAAGGATCGGGGAATGACCATGGCCATCTCCAAGGCCGCCGAAGAAGGGGCAAAGGCGGTAATCTGCGCCTCCACCGGCAACACCTCCGCTTCCGCCGCCGCATATGCGGCGCGGGCCGGAATGCGCTGCTACGTGGTGGTGGAGGGCGGCGCCATCGCCATGGGAAAGCTCTCCCAGGCTCTGATTCACGGCGCGAAGATGCTCTCCGTGGATGGCAACTTTGATACCGCCCTCCGTCTGGTGCGCGAAGTCGCCCAACGCCTTCCCGTGAAACTTGTAAACTCGGTGAATCCTTACCGCCTGGAAGGCCAGAAGACGGCCGCCTTCGAGGTGTGCGACCAGTTGGGGGAAGCGCCGGATTTTCTGGCCATCCCCGTGGGCAACGCCGGGAATATCAGCGCTTACTGGAAAGGCTTCAAGGAATACCGTGGTGTGGGACGCATCGGCAAACTTCCGGTTATGCTGGGGTTTCAGGCAGCCGGCGCCGCGCCCCTGGTGGAAGGGCGCGTGATTCCTTCCCCGAAGACGATTGCCACCGCCATCAAGATCGGAGATCCCGCAAGCCGGCGCCTGGCCCTGGCGGCCCGGGATGAATCCGGCGGCCGGATTGAAGCGGTATCCGACGAGGAGATTCTGGATGCCTATCAGAAGCTGGCCCGGATGGCGGGCGTTTTCTGCGAACCGGCTTCAGCCGCCTCGGTCGCGGGGGTGGTCAAGCTCGCCGGGAAAGGCTTCTTCCAGCAAGGCCAGAGAATTGTATGCGTATTGACCGGCCATGGGTTGAAAGACCCGGACCGGGCGATCGCCTCCGCCGAACCGCCCGTCACCATTCCAGCCACCATCGAGGCGCTGACCGAGGCGATCAAAGCATGAGCAGGCAGGTGGCGGTCGCAATTCCGGCCTCCACAGCCAACCTTGGGCCCGGATTCGACTGTCTGGGGATGGCTCTGGGCATCTATAATGAAGTTCAGATGGAAGCTGAAGAGGGCTTTGTTCCTTTCCGGCCTTTCGGCAATGATGAAGTCGAGATCGAGATTTCAGGTGAAGGCGGCGATCTCTTGAACCGTTCGCCGGAAAACCTGGTCTGCCGCTCCGCCGGCGAACTCTTCCGGATGGCCGGCAAGCGGCCGAAACGCTTGAAAATTCGGTGCGACAACCGCATTCCCCTGGCCAGGGGAATGGGAAGCAGCTCCGCGGCCATCGTCGGGGGATTGGTGGCGGCAAACGCCCTTTTGGACGAAGGTTACTGTCAGGAAGGTTACCGCCGGAACGAAATGCTGGAGGTTGCCGCGAGGTTGGAAGGGCACCCTGATAATGTGGCCAGCGCCCTTTTAGGGGGAATCACGGTGACGCTGGTCGCGGGAGAAAGGTTGCTGGTGCGCAGGATTCCCCCTCCCGAAGATCTGGCGGTGATCCTGGCGGTTCCGACCTTCGCCCTGCGCACGTCGCAAGCCCGCAAGGCGCTTCCAGCCATGATCCCTTTCAGCGATGCCGTCTTTAACATCTCCCGGACAGCCTACCTTGTCGCGCTGCTTTCCGGGGCGAACGCCCCCGACGGGGATCCGTTCTTCCTGGCGGAGCTGGCCGATGCCACCGAAGACAGGTTGCACCAGCCCTACCGCGCCCCTCTGATTCCCGGCTTTGCCGATGCCCGCCGCGCCGCCCGCGAGGCAGGCGCCATGGCTGTCGCCTTAAGCGGAGCCGGGCCGGCCGTGGCCGCATTCAGCCGCAAAACAGCCGGCGATGATCAAAACAGGGCGATCGGGGCCGCGATGCAGGAGGCTTTCTCCCGAAACGGGATATCCAGCAACATCCTGATCACCGCGCCATCGATAACCGGAGCCGAGGTAAAAAAATAAAGCGCCTCGGCTCTTTCAGCACCCGCTCTTTCAGTAACGGCTCTTTCCGCACGGTAACGTCTCTTTTCGCAAAAAAAAATGGTCGGGCGGACACGATTTGAACGTGCGACCCCTACCACCCCAAGGTAGTGCGCTACCAAGCTGCGCCACCGCCCGACATGTTTATATTATACCACGCTTTGCCGGAGGTGGCAAGAGAAAAGTCGCATTACCGCCATCGTTTAACGGCAGGAAAGGGTAGCCCGGTGTGGAAAATATATCCGGGTCTACATAGAAGTGTTTCAGAAGATAAAAAATAAAGCCAGGAACGGGGGAAGGAAAAGAGTGGAGGAGAAGGAAGGACAGTTAAACCTGTGGCCTATTCCTGACTCCCGGCCCAGATCCGGGCCACGGCCGGAGGCTAAAACAATGTCCCCGAGGGCCAAAGCAGGTCCCGATACCGGCAGCAACCTTGCCGCCGGTTTGGATATCGCCGCCGCCCCCGATCTGGATAGACTCCTGGAACTCACTCTTCAGTGCACGGGATGCGGGCTTCGGGCGGGATGCCGCCAGGTGGTATTTGGGGAGGGGAACCCCCGGGCCACCTTGATGTTGATCGGCGAAGGCCCCGGCGAACAGGAAGACCTGCAGGGCAGGCCCTTCGTGGGAGCCGCGGGGCAATTGCTGGACAAGATCCTTGCCGCCATTGGCCTTGCCAGGGAGGATGTGTACATCGCCAACATCGTCAAATGCCGCCCGCCGCATAACCGGGTCCCCACCGACGATGAGGCGGAAGCCTGTTCCCCGCACCTTGCCGCCCAGTTAAGCCTGATTCGCCCCAAAGTCATCGCCGCTCTCGGCGCCACCGCGACCCGGGCGCTGCTGGGCAAGGAATTGCGCATCACCAAAGCCCGCGGTAGCTGGATGGAAAAGGACGGCATCATGTATATGCCAACCTATCATCCAGCGGCGCTCTTGCGGGATCCCGGCAAGAAACGCGATGTCTGGGAGGACATGAAGATGGTCAGGGATTATCTGGTTTCCCAGGGACTTTTTCCAAACCCTGGCCCCTGAGAGTTTGCAGGAAAAGAGACCCGCGTCGGCGAATTTTTTCACAAGCTGTGACTTTTTTGGCAGCAGGGGCTGCCAATGAATGATAGACATAAGGGGGAAGGCTGTTGAAAAAGTATAATTCCAGTGAGCTCAGAAACGTTGCCGTCATCGGGCACGGAGGATCCGGAAAGACTTCTCTTGTGGAAGCCATGCTTTTCGCAACCAGCGCCACCAAACGTCTGGGAAAGGTCGAGGAAGGAAACACGGTAACCGACTATGATCCGGAGGAGATCAAGCGAAAGATCTCGATCAACGCCTCCTTGGCCCCATGTGAGTGGGATAACCACAAGATCAACATCGTTGACACCCCTGGCTACTTCGACTTCGTTGGCGAGGTAATCAGCGCGCTGCGGGTTGCAGACGGGGCGCTGGTGGTTGTGGACGCGGCGTCCGGCGTGGAGGTGGGCACGGAAAAGGTGATGGCCCATGCCGACGAAGATCATCTGCCGTGTCTGGCCATGGTGAACCGGATGGACCGGGAGAACGCCAATTTTCAAAAGGCTTACCAGGGTTTGCGGGAAACCTTCGGCAACCGGGTGGTCCCGATCCACCTTCCGATCGGTAGCGCCGAGAATTTCAAGGGCATCGTCGATCTGGTGAAGATGAAAGCTCTCCTCTTCGAGGCCGGCGGCAAATCCCACGAGGAGGAGATCCCCTCCCCACTGACCGCGGAAGCTCAGGAGATG
This sequence comes from Bacillota bacterium, assembly GCA_023381695.1. GTDB lineage: Bacteria > Bacillota > UBA5301 > JAMCQP01 > JAMCQP01 > JAMCQP01. The sequence goes on from JAMCQP010000039.1 coordinate 72,629, forward strand.
CGCGAAGTGCTGGCCGAGGCCGTGGCTGCCAACGATGATGATTTGATGATGAAGTATCTTGAGGGGGAGCCGTTGACCCAGGCCGAAGTCGAACGGGGACTGGCCAAAGGCGTGGCGGACGGCCAGGTGATCCCCGTGCTGTGTGGATCAGCCGCAAAAGGACTGGGGATCCTGCAGCTTCTGGATGCCATCGTCGCCACGGTACCCGCCCCCACCGCCTTGCCTCCCGCCAGGGGAATCAACCCGAAGACCAGAGAAGAGATCAGCCGGAATATCGATCCGAAAGAACCCCTGTCGGTCTTTGTCTTCAAGACCATGGCCGACCCCTATGTCGGGAAGTTGACACTCTTCAAGGTTTATTCCGGGGTACTGCGTTCGGATTCGCACGTCTACAACGCCACCCGTGACAAGGAAGAACGGCTGGGCCAGCTCTTTATCCCGCATGGGAAGGAGCAGGAAGCGGTCCCGGAGATCGTCGCGGGAGATATCGGCGCGGTGGCCAAACTCCAGGAGACCGGCACGGGGAATACCCTTTGCGATAAGGAAAAACCCGTTGTCTTTCCAAACATCGTTTTTCCAAAGCCGGTGTTGACCATGGCCGTTGAGCCAAAGACCAAGGGCGATGAAGACAAGATCGGTTCCGGCCTGGCCAGGCTGGCGGAAGAAGACCCCACCTTCCGGGTGGAAAAGAACACGGAAACCGGCCAGACCTTGATCTCCGGCCTTGGTGAGTTGCATCTGGAGATCATCACCAGCCGCCTCCGTAAAAAATTCGGGGTCGACGTGGAGATCGCCAATCCCCGTATCCCATTCAAGGAGACCATCCGGGGAACGGTCAAGGTGGAGGGCAAACACAAGAAGCAGAGCGGCGGCCGTGGCCAGTACGGGCATGTGTGGCTGGAACTGTCCCCCTTGCCGCCGGGCGGCAACTTTGAATTCGTGGACAAGATCTTTGGCGGGTCGGTGCCGCGCCAGTATATCCCGGCGGTGGAGAAGGGCGTCCGTGAGACAATGGCTGAAGGCGTCCTGGCCGGTTACCGGGTGGTGGACGTCAGGGTGACGCTCTATGACGGATCGTACCACAGCGTGGACTCTTCGGAAATGGCCTTCAAGATTGCGGCCTCCATGGCCTTCAAGAAAGGTTTCATGGACGCCAAACCCATCCTCCTGGAGCCGATCATGAAGATCGAGATCACTGTCCCCGACACCTATATGGGGGATGTCATGGGGGATATGAATAAGAAGCGCGGCAAGATTCTTGGCATGGAGCCAAAAGGCGGCCTGCAGATTATCCGGGCGCTGGCCCCGCTCAGCGAGATGTTCAGATACGCCATCGACCTTCGTTCCATGACCCAGGGGCGCGGTTCGTTCTCCATGGAATTCGACCATTATGAGGAAGTTCCCGCCAATGTCGCCCAACAGATCATCGCCGCCGCAAACAGCGAGCGAAAAGAGGCCTGATTGGCGAGGCGCCGGGAAGGCATCGTTAACATTGACTTGGGAGGAACTTACCACGCACGGATCTCAAATCCACCGGCCAGACGAGCCGACGCAAAAGATACGCCAGGGAAGGCGAGAGGGAGCACTGACACTTCCCCTCGCTTTCCTTTTCGCGGCTATCTTGTGGCTTGCCGGCATCTCCTGCCTGGATCCCGATCCGGGCTTTGCCGCTCAGCCGGTAGAAATTCCGTGGAGACAGGTGGCCGCGGAGATGGAAGATCTGGTGGCGGCCGACCCCGACAACATCGAGTATGTCTTTCGGCTGGCGGTGGCCTACGCCAATCTAGGACGGATCGACGAGTCCGCCAACACTTTTATTCACGCCGGCGAGATTGATCAGGAACGCGTTTATGCCGAAAAGCTCATCGCCCTCTACCAACCGCAATTTGAGGCAGGCCGGTTGGATCTGCGGGAGATGAACTACCTGGCCTTCGCTTATTATTCGGAAGAGCAGTATGAGAAGGCCTGCCGGATCTTTTACAAGGTTATCGAGGCGGATCCCGCCAATGAATGGCCCCGCAACTATCTGGGTTTCTCCCTGTTTAAAGCCGACCGCCTTGATGAGGCCATCCCCGTCCTGCAGAAAGCCGTCCGGCTTAATCCATCCAACGAGTATTCGCATTTCCTTCTTGGTATGGCTTATTATTATAAGGGGTGGTACTTCCGGGCCGTCGGAGAAGCCGCCAGAGCTCCCCATGTGATCAAGAAATTTTTCAAGTAGCAGGGATAGCAAAGCGACACCCAATTGGTCCCGCAAGCTTGCATCATGTAACGACTTCCCCTCGCATATTTTAGTCTTGACATGAGACGGGGAGGTCGATGAAGATGAAACCTGCCAGGTATAACTCCGACGCCAAGAACGGCGCCCAGGAGCCGGGGCCTGTTGCGGCAACAGTTTTGGAAGGGACACTGGTAAGTCTCCTGGTGGCCGGGGCAATCCTGTTTCTCGTCAGCCTGATCTTGGCTACCACGGAGTGGATGCGACTCGGCGAAACCGGAATGCTGCTGGTGCACTACTTGAGCGTGGCCACCGGCTCCCTCCTGGCGGCAAAAAAAGCCAGGCGCAAAGGCTGGCTTATCGGCGGACTAATCGGGATGATCTATGTCCTGGCGGTGGCTTTTCTCGGCAATAGGCTCGGTATGCCATTCGCTCCCGCGGCAAGCATCATTCAGACCATCTTCACTGCATTTCTCGTCGGGCTGGTGGCCGGGATTACCGGGATAAATATCTGAAATCATGAACAACTGACGTTACCGGAGGGCAAAAAAATGGCAGGGGAGACAGGACTCGAACCCGCAGCCACCGGTTTTGGAGACCGACGCTCTACCAATTGAGCTACTCCCCTGCGTGCACAACTATTTTAGCACATCTTGCGCCAACGGTCAAGACGTGGAAGGACATTCGACTCCATTTGCCGAATAGAGCGGGTTAGAGGTGAAAAGCAGGCTTTCGCGCAAAGTTAAGGAGTTGACGGACATGCCAGGCACCAATGGAAAACAGGTCAGGGTAGGTATCTCAAACAGACATGTACATCTAAGTCAAAAGGATCTGGAGGCGCTTTTCGGGCCGGGATGCGCCCTCAAAAGGGTCCGGGATCTTTCCCAGCCGGGACAATTTGTCTCCGAAGAGACGGTGACACTGGTGGGCCCCAAGGGCGTAATGCAAAATATCAGGGTTCTTGGCCCCGTCAGATCGCAGTCGCAGGTAGAGGTTTCCCGCACTGATTCTTACCTTTTGGGCCTTAAACCCCCCGTACGCGACTCGGGTGAACTGTCGGACACACCTCCCATCGTTCTGGTCGGGCCAAAAGGAGCAATAACTCTGGAGAAAGGCGTCATCGTGGCAATGCGCCACATCCACATGACCCCGGCGGATGCCGAAGCTTTTGGGGTCAAGGACAAGGATATTGTCCGGCTCCGGGTTCCAGGCCCGCGTGCCCTGGTTTTTGATCAGGTTTTGATCAGGGTCCGGAACGATTTTGCCCTCGAAGCTCATCTGGATACCGACGAAGCCAACGCAGCATTTCTTCAAAACGGGGATCTGGTGACGGTGGAATAAGATGCCGCCTCAGGAAGGAATTCGCCAGATCCTGGCGAATTCCTTTGGCGGGCTAACTGTACAAAATCTATATTTTGCATAGTTAAAACCCCTTATAAACCAGCCGAAGGAGGCACCCCCATATGGCCAATGACCACCCGGCGCCGGTTGAATTCGAGGCATGCCTCAAAGACTTCGTCGATGAACTGCGTTTGACCGGTGATAAATCGGCCAGCACCATCGAAAACTACGTGAGAGACTTGATTCTCTTCAAAAAGTTTCTGTTGAACAAGGACGATTATCTTAACAGGCATCGCCGCAATAGCGACTTTCTACAGCTTAAACGCCGGGACGAAGCGGCTCTTCCTCCTTTGTACATAAAAGACATCGGCGTCAAGGATATCAAAAGGTTCCTGCTGTATGTGCAGGATTATCGCGAAAACGCCAAATACGGGGTGGCCCGGAAGATCTCCGCCCTGCGCCGCTTTTTTTCTTTCTTGCAAAAAGAAAAGATTCAGGAAGACAACCCCATGCTGGATATCGAACGTCCCAAGATCAACCCCAGGGATGCCATCCGGAAACACCTTACCAAAAGGGAGAGCCAGCTTCTGATCGACTTTGTAAAAAACCACGGGACAAGAGCGGACCGTAATACGGCCATGATCTGCATCTTCCTTTATGGCGGCCTCCGCATCAGCGAATTGATCAACCTGAAAGCAGCCGATGTAAAATTTGAGGAAAATTACCTGGAAGTACTGCACGGTAAGGGAAACAAGCAAAGACTTGTACCATTGCCGGACAGCGTCATGGAAACCATCCGCCGCTATCTCCAAAAGAGACCCCACAGATATGCTGAAAGCTTGTTTACGGACCGGAATGGCCGGAAGATCAGCCGTAGCAGCGTTTACTATATCGTTAAACAATTTGTGCAAGCGCTGAATCTGGATCCCCGGATCTCGCCCCACAAGCTTCGCCATACTTGCGCTACCATGCTCCTGGAAACCGGCGTGGACCTTCGCTATATCCAGGAATTATTGGGACATGCCGATATTTCCACCACGCAGATCTATGCGCACGTGAATCGCGCCAAATTAAAGGAGATCATGTTGTCGACCGATCTTTATGGGAAATAGTGATCCATCGTCTTTTCCAGCGCAGGTCAGCTTACATTCCGGCAGCAGGCACTCTCAGAAAGTCGCCGGGCCTTACGATTGGGCTTTGCAGGCGATTGACGGAACGAATCTCATAGATTAATTTACGGGGATCCCTCCCCTCTTCTAATTGCGATTGGGCAATAGACCATAATGTGTCGCCTTCTTTCACCACCACTACCTTGTATTGTATCTGATGCCCGGCAACAGCCAGCGAATAAACTTTGGGGACAAACCACCATCCCGCCGCAAACAGCAAAAGCGCCATAAGCACAAGGACTCCCCTGAACCCTTTATCTTTGGCCTTTTTCTTTTGAAGGATCTGCCGCCCCTTTGGCCCGGTCACATACAACATCCTCTCTCCCCCTCAACGCGAATAGCCGTTCTTGGATCGCCGGTTCCCTCGGAACACCAGTTGCCGGAACCTCCGTTTGATTTGAATTATATCAGGAACAGATGTTCACGTCAAGGGGGATAAAAATTTTATTTTTTTCGCGAACAGGCGTTTGCAAAAACGCAAAGATGTGGTATAATTACCATGGGTCTTTGAAATATGAGGACGAGCCAATGCCAAAGCATTTTTAAAAAGGAGTGTTGATATGTCAGACCTTTCTTCTCGCCAGACTCAGATTATGGAGTTCATCAAACAGGAGATCCGCAAAAAGGGATATCCGCCTTCTGTACGGGAAATCGGCCAGGCGGTCGGCCTTCGTTCAAGCTCCACGGTTCACAGTCATTTAAATAAACTCGAGGAAATGGGCGTGATCCGGCGTGATCCAACCAAGCCGAGGACCATCGAGGTTTTGGATGGAGTGGATGCCGTGCGAAAGGATCTGATCAACGTCCCCATTGTTGGACGCGTGGCGGCGGGCCAGCCGATCCTGGCTACTGAAAACATCGAAGATTACTTCCCCTTGCCCAAAGATTTTACCTCCACGGGCGAGGCATTTATCCTCCGGGTTCGCGGTGAGAGCATGATCGAGGCTGGAATCTTTCACGGTGACTACGTTGTCGTACAGCCACAAAAGACGGCCAACAACGGCGAGATAGTCGTGGCCCTTCTGGAAGACGACGCCACGGTGAAGCGGTTCTTTAAAGAAAAGGATAAGATCCGTCTTCAACCGGAAAACTCCCGGATGGACCCGATCTACGCCGAGAGTGTAACCATCCTGGGAAAGGTTGTCGGGGTGATCCGGAAGCTGCATTAATGTCTTCAATGTCTTCCGGGTTGGCGGTAAAAGAGCGCGCCTTGACGAGGCGCGCTCTTTATCATTCTCAGCTTTACCCTGCCCGGTCTGATCCGGAATCAAGGCGTTGTTTGCGCCGTGGGTGTTTCGGTCCAATGCAAGAGGGGAACAGAAGACCGTGACTGCTCTTCATTTAATCGAAGGTCGGCCCTGTCAACACCAAGAATTACAAAGAACATCTCAAGAGCCTGCCTCTCGCCCCTGACCTCGGGGTAAGTCTCCCCGTCAGAATGAACAACAGGCAGTTTCGCGTAATTTCGAAGGGCTAACTCATAAGCTTCTTCGATTCCATTACGTTCCACTGCCTGCATGAGTTCATCATAGGTTTTCCGGCGAGCCTCGGCTTGTGTGCTCCAGAAGTTGGGGTTGGAGGTCAGCGGGCTCGCCAGGATATCCTGTTTGGCCAGCCTCTTGAACTTCTTCAACCCCCTCAAGATGTCATCCTTAGCCACCTGAATCATTTTCAGATTCCCCCTTTTAGGTTTTTGTAAAGGTTCGGCGTGGCTTCCAGATCAATATATGATATGCTTCGCTACTCTTTTTCTAAATCCTTTCGAACGTCCGGGATTTTCTTTTTACAAAAGAGCAAACACCGGAGTGCTTGCTCTTAATCGCGAATGTTGAAGATGTAGGCCACTTCATTATCCAGAAGCAACCGGTAGTAATCACAGGTCTCCCCCCCACGCTGGAAACTCCCGAGGTATTCTGCTTCCCCGGAGCTCAGCTTCTGCTTCAAAATCTCTTCCGCCATCAGCGAGGAACGGGCGCGTCCTGGAAAAGGAATCACTTTCTGGTCGAGCTCCCTCTCGTCTCCCACCAGACCTCCTCCTTCCTTCATTTTCCTTTTACTTATAGTATCGGTTTCTACCTCTACTTTTATGACCGCATTATTGATCTTTTCTCTAAAACAAGAGGAGACCCAAAGAGCGTCTCCTCCCCGCGAGCTTTACAAGTGTTATCCTTCCCGCCCCAGGGCCAGCCGCAGTAGCATTTCCACCAGATCGGGAAAAGCGATTCCTTCCGCCCGGGCGGCATCCGGCACCAGGCTGGTCTCGGTCATGCCCGGCAAGGTATTGATCTCCAGCACAAATGGTTCCCCATCCGAACTCCTGACAATCAGGTCGACGCGGGCAAAGCCGCGGCAACCGATGCTCTTGTAAGCCCGCAACGCCAGTTCCCTGGCCCTGGCCTGCGGCGCCTCCGGCAGGCGCGGCGGCATAATATGCTCGCTCATCCCTTTGGTGTATTTTGCCTCATAATCATAAAAAGCTGTCTTGGGCACAATCTCGATGAGCGGATAAACCCTGGCCTGGCTGTTGCCGATTACCGTGGCGGTTATCTCCGTACCTTTGATGTACTCTTCCACCAGGACGCTTTCGTCATAACGAAACGCTTCTTTTAAAGCCCCCCATAGTTCATCCCGGCTCTGAACAATGGTCACCCCCACCGTGGAGCCTGAGGCATTGGGCTTAACAACCATCGGCAGGCCGACCTTTTCCAGGATTTTTCGGGTTAATGAGCCCTGGTCCTGTTTTTCCAGATCCTCCTTATAAACCACATCGTCGGCCGGTGTGGTAATCCCTTCGTAGCGGAAGAGTTTCTTGGCCATCACCTTATCCATGCCCAGCGCGCTGGCCAATACACCGGAGCCGACATAGGGAATCCCCATCAACTCCAACAGCCCCTGCATGGTGCCGTCTTCGCCGTATTTACCGTGAAGGGCTATGTAAGCCACATCCACCCTGGCCTTCTTGAGGTTCTCCACCAGGTTTTCATCCACATCAAACTCCGTCACCTCATGGCCTCTTGAACGCAAGGCCTGGCTGACCTGCTGCCCGGTACGCAAAGACACCTCCCTTTCCGACGAACGGCCGCCCATGATCACCGCAACCCGCATCTTCAATTTGCTACACTCCTATCGACTTGATTGCTTTTATTTGAGGTAAAGCTATTCAATGACTTCGTAGACGATTAAACTGACCCGGCCGTCCTCCCCGGAACGGGCCATGCCAAAGATGAGGTTCTTGTCCTTGAGGATCTTGTTCAAGAAGGTCACCAGCAGGTGTACATCGCCGTTTACTGCAAAACTTTCGGATCCCAGAACCTCGATCCGCGGCTCAGACATTTGACTCCCCCACCTTCACCGGAATAAAAAATATAGCAACATGCTGAAGACCAGGCTGTAATAACCCACAATGGTCGCTTGCAGGCTCCGTACATAGGCCCTTGAAGGCCTCCAACCGTTACTGCTTAACACTATGCCAAAAGAAAGCAGAAGTATGCCTAACATCGATAAAAGCAGGGCGCCCCACAACAGATCCCGCAGAAGCAAAGTTATCGCCCCTCTCCCCTGTGTGTACTATATCATATGACGCAGAGAGGGGAGAGGTTTTTATGGACTGAAGGAGCGGAGCTTCCTCCCCTCCCGGATCCAGTTCCAGTACCGTTTGGGAAGAACTCTCATGGCCCGGGAAATGTCCAGCCGCCCTTTGATGATCTGCGATTCGTAATACGCCTCCCAGAGGGTCGCATAGTAATCCCCGGCGCATTGCTCCGCGTTCCGCCCTCTGCTCTCTTTCCCGATCTCCTCCCAGAACTCCTCCTTGACCAGTCTTACGCCATAGTTCCATTCATAGATCCCCCGGCCGGTATCCAGGATAATGCGGTGCCCTGGAAAACGGCGAGCGAAATGGGCAAGCACCAGATCCACCAGGTTGTAGCGCATGGGGGCTTTGCCGATCAGTATCGGTCGCCCCTTTCCGGAATAAGGCTCCAGCCTGATCAGGCCTTTTAACCTGGAAAGTTCTCTGGAAACCGCCCTGGCCCATTGATAAACCTGGCGGGCCTCCGGGGAGGTCTTTGCGTAAACATATGGCAACCCCTCGCGCAAAGCCTGGCGAATCACCTGCGCGATCACATAGGAGGCACCTGGCGCCCCGGCCCGCAGGGCATATTCCAGAACGCCAAGGAATCTCCTCCTGGCCCTTGGATCCTCCAGCCACCCGGAATGCCGGCCGGTTTCGGCGGCAAGAACCGACGTCAGGATTGTTGAGGCATTCTTACCAGGGAAGGCCGCCATCGGCAGGCACCTCCCCGTCCAAAACCGATAAATCAAAGAGCCCGAGCTGTTTCGGCGCCGTTTCCGGTTTTTTTGAACGCCCGTCCAGCAATAAAAATGGCGCGGCCCTCCCTGTCACCACTCCCAGGTTCTTCAACTCCTCCAAATCCCGGATCCGGTAGGTGCGCCTCAGGCTCAAGATCCGCCTGGCGGATAAAGGCCCGATGCCCGGCACCCGCAGCAACTGACCCAGGGAAGCCTTATTCACCTCCACCGGGAAGGCTTCCGGACGGCGTAAAGCCGCGGCGGCCTTGGGGTCAATCTCCATGGGCAGGTTGCCATCGCGGCCAAAAGGGATCTCCTCATAGGCAAAGCCGTAGGTGCGCATCAAAAATTCGCTCTGGTAGAGCCGGTGCTCGCGCAAGATCGGCACCACCGGCCCGTTTTCCAGCGGGGTCCCGGCGATTGGCTGGAAGGCGCTGAAGTACGCGCGCTTCAGGCTGACTTCCCGGTAAAGGCGGCTGACGGCGCCCAGGATCTCCGCATCATTCTCGCCGGCGGCGCCCACGATGAATTGAGTGGTCTGCCCCGCCGACAGCCGGACCTTTCCTTCTCTCCTGCCGGCCTGCACCTTGCTTACCCAGCGCATCCGCTCCAGAAGGTCCTTTTCAAAGTCCTTCCTGCGAGACAGGTTCTTCAACCGGCCGGCGCTGGGCGCTTCCAGGTTGATGGAGAGCCGGTCGGCAAGTTCCGCGGCCCGCTGAATATAATCCTCGCCGGATCCCGGCAAGATCTTGAGGTGGATATAACCGCCGAACCGGTAACGTTCCCGCAGGATCTCCGTGGTCTTGAGAAGATCCTCCATGGTGGCCGCCGTGTTTTTGGCCACCCCGGAACTCAAGAAGAGCCCCTCCACATAATTTCGCTTGTAGAACTCCAGAAAGAGCCCGGCCAATTCTTCAGGCTGGAAGCTGGTCCGGGGAACATCGCGGCTGCTGCGGTTCGGGCAGTAAAAACAGTCGTTCACGCACTCGTTCGTCAAAAGAACCTTGAAAAGGGAGATGCAACGTCCGTCTGGCAGGAAACTGTGACAGCAACCGGCCGGGGACAAATTGCCGATCCGGCCCCGTCCAGCCCCTCCGGCGCCCGAACCGGAGGTGGCCGACGAGGCGCAAACATCGTACTTGGCGGCCTCACCAAGGATCGCAAGTTTGGCCAGGGTGTCCATCCCGCTCACCTCTTGTTACCCCGCTTGAACCCCAACCATCTTGCCCCTGATTATATAGAACCCCAGTTCGTTTGTCAACCACTTATTTACTAACTACTGCGCTGGCCAACGCCGGGAACTAATTCTCCAACGGCCAGGTCCAGCTCTCCAATTCCTGTATCAGAGCGTGCTTGGTCAGATCAAAATGGATCGGCGTCACCGAGATCAGATTGTTCCTGATGGCCACTGTGTCCGTATCAGGGTCTTCGTCAAGATCGATTACTTCCCCCGCCAGCCAGTAATAGACCTTCCCACGGGGGTCGGTGCGCCGGTCGAAGACATCCTTGTAGCGCCGGATGCCCAGCCGGGTAATCTGCACCCCGGCGATATCCTTCTCTTCCAGGGAGGGTATGTTGATATTCAGCAAGGTATCCGGGGGAAGCCCCCGGGTGACAATGTTGATAGAGGCGATCCGGGTGAATTTGGCGGCAAAAGCGTAATCGGCTTCCTCCACCGTGGCCAGCGATACCGCAATGGACGGTATCCCCAGGATCACCCCTTCCAACGCCGCGGATACCGTCCCCGAATAAAGAACATCGGTTCCCAGATTGGGGCCGCGATTGATACCGGAAACCACCAGGGCCGGCTTCTTCTTGAGAACCACCTCCGCCCCCAGCTTAACGCAATCAGAAGGCGTGCCATCCACCGAATAGGCTTTTACGCAGCTGTCATCGCCAAATTCCATCTCTTGCACCCGCAACGGGTGGTGTACGGTAATCGCATGGCCGGTGGCGCTCTGCTCCCGGTCCGGCGCCAGAATAGTCACGTTCCCGATCTTGCAGAGTTCGTGCGTGAGCGCCCTGATTCCGGGAGCAAAGATGCCATCATCATTGGTCAAAAGGATCTCCATCTACACACCTCATCTAGTGTAATCAGCTCCCTCCGAAAGGCGGAACTCGATGCGGTTGAGGTCCAGCGTTATTCTTCCCCGGGATAAAAATAATACGTGGGTCGCCTGTTCCCACGCAAATCGGCCGATCCACCTTTTTTTATAAGCTAGTTTTCCACCCGGGCGGGTTCCCAATCCCAAAGGCTTGGAACCCTCTGATGGCCGAGGGAGCCGCTGGAGAGGGCCTGGGCAATGCGCTGGGCCTGGAGATCTATCTCGCGTAAAGCTTCATGGATCGGCAACACCGCCTGTGGACCGCAGATGGCCATCAGCGTTTCCAACGCGTAATTGCGCTGTTCCTCACTGGTCAAGATGATCCGCACCAGCGGTTCAATGGCCATCTCGTCTCCGATCTTCTGCAATCCCTTTATGGCGGCCAGCCGTACATCGCGGTCCTCGTCGTTGAGCGCGCAAAGCAGGATTCTGCTCGCCCTGGGGTCTGCGATTTGTCCCAGGGCTTCCACCACCTCGTAGCGCACCGCCGAAGCCTCATCGACAAAAGCGAAGATCAGCGCGTCAACCGCCCGGGAATCCTTCAAACTGGCGAGAAGTTTTGCCGCCCGCTGCCGGACCAGCGTATCGGAAGAGCGAAGAGCCTCCACCAGCGGCCAGACGATCAGGTCGTTGGAGAACTTCCTCAAGGCCAGGACGGTATTATAATATACAAATGCGTCGGAGTCTCCCAGGGCGCCGATCAGGTAACGAATCTCCGTGGGCTCCGCAAACTTCGCCAGGCCGGCGACCGCCCAGGCGCGGACCACCGCGTCGGGATCGGCCAACCCCTCGATAAAAGCCTCGATATCCTCCCGCTCCCCAATCTTGCCAAGGCCGTAGACCGAGCAACGGCGGATGTCGGCGTTTGGGCCGTGGGCCCCCGTTAAAAGCAACTGCCGCAAAGAAATTTGAATCTCATGCAGGGACATCACCGCCTCCCCGTATGAGATACCATCACCTTCGAGATCGTTAGCCAGGCTATTTATGGTTTGGAGGAGCTGGTCGACCATTTTGACCTCCAGATGCATTTTACCCCTCCTCCGTCATTTAACCTGCGTCATTTAACCTGTAAGCATAGAATGATTTTCGACAGGCGCCACTCCATTCCTGCCAGTCAGCAAAGTTGTTTTTCAATCTTGTTTTTGATACGGCACAAGGCATTGTCAATGGATTTGGTGTGGGTTTGAAGCCGCAGGGCCATCTCCTTGTAGGAGTGCCCGTTGATGTAGAGCTGGAAGACCTGGTACTCAAATTTGCTGAGCACCTCGCGGATAAACTGCTGGGTGTGATGGAGCTTTTCCCGGTCGATCACCAGGCTTTCGGGGTCATCCACCTTGTTGTTCCCCAGCACCTCCATCAGGGTCCGGTCCCCGTCGAGGTCGAAGACCGGCTTGTGAAGGGAGGTATACGAATTGAGCGGGATATGCTTTTGCCGGGTGGTTCCCTTGATGGCGCTGATGATGTTGCGGGTGATGCAGAGCTTGGCGAACGACCAGAAGCTTGAACCACCGGGGGTAAAATCCCTGATGGCTTTGTAAAGGCCGATCATTCCTTCCTGGATGAGGTCGTCATCCTCCGCTCCCTGCAAAAAATAAGGTCTTGTCCACACCTGAACAAGTTTTTGATACTTGTTGAGCAAAAAATCGGTGGCCGCCTCATTACCGGACTGTGCAAGTTTGACGACCTCTTCGTCGGGCATTTCGGCATAAACTGGCTTCTTGGAGATTAAGCGTTCATCTGGCACTGCACAGTCCATACCAACACCCTCCAGGAAATATATGCCAATATGTGTTTCCGATATAGCATTCGACAGCAGGATCTAAAATCCTGCTGCATTTGATCACTCGTAAAAGCTTTCTACCGTCCTGGCATCGAGCTTTTGGAGCACCCGAACCAGGAGTTCCACCGCCTGATCATAGTCGTCCCGGCTGATGATGCCCGCGTGGCAGTGAATATATCTGGTGGGCATGGCTAAGACCACGGAAGCCACGCCGTGCTGGTTGAACTGAATCTTTCCGGCGTCGGTGCCCCCACCCTCCATCACATCAAACTGCAACGGCAATCCGGCCTCCCTGGCGGTATCCACGATGAGGTCCCGCAGCCGTAGATTGGGAATCAGGGAATGATCGAGCACCAAAAGGGCCGGCCCGCGTCCAAGCCTCTCCATAACCCTCTCCTTTTCCAGCCCGGGGGTGTCGGCGGCAACCCCCACATCCACCGCGATTCCCACATCGGGATAGATGCTCTGCACGCTGGTCTGGGCTCCCCTGAGCCCCACCTCTTCCTGAACGGTTCCCGCCCCGTAAACGGTGTTGGGGTGCGGCGCTCCTCCCAACCGCCGGAAGATGTCGATCAGCATCGCGCAACCCAGCCGGTCGTCCCAGGCCTTGGCCAGGTAACGGCGGCCATCGCCCAGGGTGGCGAAGTCGCTTACCGGGATGACGGGATCGCCGGGCCGGACGCCGAACTTTTCCGAGGCCTCCTTCTCGTCAGCCGCGCCGATGTCAATGAACATGTCCTTCTTGGCGACGACCTTCTTGCGTTCCTCATCGGTGAGGATATGGGGGGGAAGCGAACCGATCACCCCTATGTAGTCGCCCTTGACGGTCTTCACGCGCACGCGCTGCGCCAGCATCACCTGCTCCCACCAGCCGCCCAGGGCGGAAAACCGCAGGAAGCCATCCTCGGTGATCTGCTTGACCATGAAACCGATCTCGTCCATGTGAGCCGCCAGCATGATCTTCGGCGTCTTGGCGGAACCATCCTTCCTGGCGATGAGGGATCCCAACCGGTCTGTTTCAATGGCCGCCAGCGGTTCGAGATGCTTGCGCATGATCGCCCGCACCTCCCGCTCATAACCCGAAACACCCGAGGCGTCGGTGAGCTCTTTGAACAACTGAACCGTTTCATCCATGGAAATAATCTCTCCTCCTGAAAAAAATAATGTCCCGTGATAACCTTTGCCGTTATCACAGGACTATTATGACACACAACACGGCGATAAACTCGCTTCAAATAACATAAAAAACTGTTTCACCCCTTTGACCCGTTTTACGAGATCTTCTGGAGCACCTCTTCATGCGTTTCAAACACGCCTCTTTTTACCTCGGTCGCTGTCAACTGTTGCGCCTTGAATTTCCGTTTGATGTAGTTACAGGCATCCCACGGGTCGACCCGCTCCCCGCAGGTAAAGACGTCAACAGCAGCGTACCCTAACTCAGGCCAGGTGTGGATAGCTAAATGTGATTCGGAGATCACAACAACCCCACTAACCCCCTGGGGACTGAACTTGTGGAATGCCACTTCCCGGACTTCCGCGCCGGCTTCCAAAGCGGCATCAACCATGATCTGTTCGATCCGTTTCCGATTGTTCAGCACCTCAGGGTCACACCCGTTTAACTCGCACAAGATATGACGGCCCAAAGCTTGCTCCATCTACCATCTTTGCCCCCTTTTTTCAGATTGGTTGAACAACTGGAGCGCTGTCCAACCCATTAAATTGTAGCAGATTCCCGCGGAAAGTCAAGGCATTGGGGAAAAAATCTGGTGGGGGCCTAAGACAAGCTATTTATCTTGAAAATCCTTTAGTTAGCTACTGCCTGTTAGATTAAACCTTCGTTGGCTAACCGGGCCGCGGCCAATAAAATCCCCACTTTCACCTGTTCCCTGGCCAGGCCGCCCTGAAGATAGCCTATGTAAGGAGGGCGAATGGGGGCGTCGGCGCTCAACTCAATGGAAGCCCCCTGCACGAAACCGCTGCCGGCCATGATCACCTCATCGGCGTATCCCGGCATGGGAGCCGGGTAAGGAACCGCGTGGGCATCCACCACCGCTCCCCCTTGCAACCCCCGGCAGAAGGCGCTCAGGGGTTCCGGCGCACCAAACCGGATCGCCTGGATGAGATCCACCCGCCGTTCATCCACGCCCGGTGAAACCTCAAAACCCAGGGCCGAAAAGAACCCCGCCGCGAAGATCGCCCCGGCCAGGGCTTCTCCCACCACATGGGGCGCCAGAAAGAGCCCCTGAAACAACGGACGCAAAAGATCCAGGGTGGCCCCCACCCTGGATCCGATTCCCGGCGCCAGAAGCCGGTTGGCGGCCTGCTCAACCAGGTTCCTCTTCCCCGCCACATAACCGCCCATGGGCGCCAGCCCGCCGCCGGGATTCTTGATGAGCGATCCCGCCGCCAGATCGGCGCCAACCTGGGTGGGTTCCAAAAGCTCCACAAATTCCCCGTAACAATTGTCCACGAAACAAACGATCTCCGGGCGCCTGGCCTTGACCAGGCGAATCAGATCCCCCAGTTCTTCCACGGATAAGGAAGGCCGCCAGGCGTAACCCCGCGACCGTTGAAAGGCCACCATCCGGGTGGGCGGGTCCAGGGCTTCCAGGAGCCGCTCCCGATCCACCTTGCCGTCGGCGGCCAGCGGCACCTCCAGGTAGTCCACCCCCAGATCCCGCAGGCTTCCGGGCGAATCCGGCGAGTCCCCCCCGGCGCCGATGACCCCCAGCAGGGTGTCATAGGGTTTGCCCGTCGCCGCCACCAGGCGGTCTCCGGGGCGCAATACCCCATAGAGACAGGAGGCGATGGCATGGGTCCCCGAAGCAATCTGCGGCCTGACCAGAGCGGCTTCCGCGCCGAAAACAGTGGTATAAGCCCGCTCCAGCGTTTCCCTCCCGCTGTCGCCGTAACCGTACCCGGTGGTGCCGGCAAAATGGTGCTCACCCAGGCCGACGTCCTGCAACGCCTTGAGCACTTTTAGCTGGTTATGGGCCTTGATCGCCTCCCGCCCGGCCACAAGCGGAGCCGTCCGCCTGTCCACTTCCCGGCCAAGCTCCAGGAGTCGCTGCGGGATACCATATTCCTTGAGAAAAGGGCTGTCCCACATCTTCAAAACGCCGCCCTGGTTGGCAAGTTAAAGCGAATCCCGCTCTCTTCCATGCGCCGGAGCGCTTCCCTGATCCGGTCCTCCTCCAGGCACAGCGAGATGCGGAAGTAACCCTCTCCGTACGTACCGTAGCCGTTGCCGGGAACCACCACCACCCCGGCCTTCTCCAGGAGCATCGCGGTGAACTCGGTGGCGGTCATGCCGGCGGGAACCGGGCACCAGAGGTAGAAGGTTCCCTTTGGCTTCTCGAGCCGCCACCCCAGAGCGTTCAACCCGTCGACCATCAGATCCCGTCGCCGGCGGTAAACCTCACTGATCTCCTTCACGCTCTCCTGGGAACCGTTGAGAGCTTCAATCCCGGCATATTGAATCGCCTGGAAGACCCCGGAGTCGATATTGGTCTTGATCCGCCCCAGAGCCTCGATGACGAACGGATTCCCCGCCGCCCAGCCGATGCGCCAGCCGGTCATGTTAAAGGGCTTGGACAGGGAATGAAACTCGATGCCCACCTCCCTGGCGCCCGGGGTCTCCAGAAAGCTCGGCGCCCGGTAGCCGTCGAAGGTAAGCTCCGAGTAGGCCGCATCATGGCAGACGATGATCTCATATTCCCGGGCAAAAGCCACCACTTCCTCGAAGAATCTCCGATCCGCCACCGCTCCCGTGGGATTGTTGGGGTAGTTCAAAAACATCAATCTGGCCTTTTTGGCCACCTCGGCGGGAATATCCCGGAGCTGGGGAAGGTAGCCGTTCTTCTCCAGAAGCGGCATTCGATAGGATTCTCCCCCCGCAAAGAGGGTGCCGACGCCGTACACCGGGTAGCCCGGGTCCGGGATCAGATTGACGTCCCCGGGGTCCACAAAGCAGAGCGAGATGTGGGCAATGCCCTCCTTGGAACCGATCAGGGAGACCACCTCGGTATCGGGGTCCAGCTCCACGCCGAACCGCCTGGCGTACCAGCCGGCCACGGCGGCGCGAAACTCCCGCAGCCCTTCATAGCTGGGGTAACGGTGGTTGGCGGGGTTGTAAGCCTCTTCCGCCAGCTTGTCGATGATGTGGGTGGGCGTCGGCCGGTCCGGGTCGCCGATCCCAAGGCTGATCACGTCCACCCCCTCCGCCCTGGCCCTGGCCATCTTTCTGTCAATCTCGGCAAACAAGTAGGGCGGGAGCTTCTTGATTCTCTGCGCGGTTTCCATGGCATCTCTTCCCTTTCATAAATAAAATCATCGCTTTTTAGCGCAAAGGGGTAAACCTTTCAGCGAGGACCACCTATGAAATTCCAGGGGTCCAACTCCCCCTGAAATACCTCCACCGCCGGGCCGGTCATATAGACATGGTCGCCGGCTGGATCCCAGAAGATTTCCAGAACCCCACCCCGCAACTGGATCGTGACCCGGCGCTGGCTGTACCCATTTAATACGCCGGCCACCGCCGTGGCACAGGATCCGGTGCCGCAGGCCAGGGTCTCCCCGGACCCGCGCTCCCAGACCCGCAGCGCCAGGTGGTTTTCGTCAATCACCCGGCAAAATTCCACGTTGGTTCTGGCGGGAAAAGCCGGATGCCTCTCGATCTTCGGGCCGAGTTCGAGCACCGGCGCGGTTTCCGTATCCTCCACAAAGAGCACGCAGTGGGGGTTGCCCATGGAGACGCCGGTAATCTTCAGGGTCTGGCCGTCCACCACCAGCGGCTCTCCCACCACCTGAGCGGTGGGATCGGCCTCCGGGCTTAACGCCATCGGGATCTCCGCCCTGCTCAAATGCGGCCGGCCCATATCCACGCGGATCATCTCCGCCTTGCCCTCCTTGATCTCCACCAGATCCAGGGTCTTGATCCCCGCCAGGGTCTCCACGGTAATCCGCTCTTTTCTGGCCAGGCCGTGGTCGTAACCGTACTTGGCCACGCAGCGGATCCCGTTGCCGCACATCTCGCTCTCGCTGCCGTCGGCGTTGAACATCCGCATCCGTAAATCAGCCTTTTGCGACGGCAAGATCAGGATCAGGCCGTCGGACCCGACGCCGAAATGGCGATCGCTGACCCTGCGGGACAACTCCCCTGGGTTTTCCACTTTTTCCCTGAAACCATCGATATAAACGTAATCGTTCCCGATGCCGTGCATCTTCACAAAACGCATGACAAACCCCTCTTCAGGCTACTCGGGCCGGCCAATCGCCGCCAACTTCGTTTGATCATAACATACCTGCAAATTCCTGTCAAATAAGGAAGAATCGTCGTTTTGGCGCCCACAGAGCCGGCACTGTCCCTCCAACAGGCTCAGGCGGCGTAATTCTAACGGAGCATAAGAAAATCCCAGGCGAAACCCCTCTTCTTTTCCGATCCGGCGCCCCGCGACATAACCCAACAGGATACCGGTTAAAAACAGGATCGCTAGCCATTGCAGCAGAATACGGCATTCCCCCCCTCTTTCCAAGATCGCCCCCCAGGCGCTCAGGAGCCCATCATGCGACCAGGCCGTCAGACAGCCGGGTCCGCCGGCCGGCCGGTCCCCAGCCGGCCGGTGGAAACGCGCGCCGCCCAAAAGCCCACCAGCCAGGCCCCCGGAATGCTTGCCGCCAGCCGCATCCAATCCAGGCTCAAACCGATGATCAGCCAGATCACCGCCATCAGCGCCACCTCAAATTTGCCGGTGGCCGTAACCCAGTTGCGCCGGCCGGCCTGCAGATCGCGCCGGTAGTCCACCAGATCGTCGAGAGCCTGGATCACCACCATGCAGGCCAGCGAGGCCAGCGCGGAACGCCATCCATATGCCAAAATCCCGATCAGAACCGTCAGGAAAGATTCCACGCCCGCGGGCAAGCGCGACGGCAGCCGCCGCCATGGGTTGTCAAGCATCCCCACCGCGTAAGCGGCCAAAAAGAGGGATACCGCCCATTCCGTGTTCAAAGCGGCGGCCACCATTCCAAGAAAAAGGGCGTAAGCGGCCGCTCCTCCCGCCCCGAGCACGGCTTCGGCCCCGTCTTTGTCCACCCGGCCGAGATCCCCGTCCAGCAGATCGTCCATGAGTTTGACGGCCAGCGCCATGCACAGCACCGCGCCAAGCCTAGATATGCTGGGCCACAAAGCGCTTCACCTCCCGGAAGCCCTGGCGGCGCAACGCGGAAATGGGAAAGATCGGGAGCTCCTGAAATCTCTGCTGCAGGACCGCCAGCCCTTCCTGCGCCGGAGGGAGATCCATCTTGTTGGCCAGGATGGCGTACCCCGGCCGCATCCGGGCGTAGTTCGCCAGTTCAAGATCCACTTCCCCGATCTCGGGATGATCCCGGCGGATCGCCGAGGCATCCATCATATGCAGGATGACCGCCGCATCGCGGATTACTCCCAGGGTCTGCGCCATGGCGCGGCGGATCTGCGTATTTGGATGTATCCCCTCGGAAAGGCCGGTGGTATCCACCAGATAAAATGGCTTCCGCCCTTTTCCCACGCCCATTTCCAGATTTTGGCCCAGCAGGTTGCGGGTCTTGTGCACTTCCGGGCCGGTCAGCGTTAAAATGGCCTCATCCACGTTGTAGGTACGGGCGCCGTCCGGCCCATCCGCCGCCTTGATGGCGATAGCCAGTTCTTGCCGGCCCAGAAAAGCCGCAAAATTGACGGCAAACATCGTCTTGCCCACATTGCTCTGGCCGATTACCACACAGGATTTCACGGCGTCGTTTCTCCCCCCGCGACCGCCTTTTCCAGGGCCCTGACCCTCGCCCTGAACAACTCCTCCGGCCGGCGCTTGAACTGGCTCTTCGGCGGAAGATCCTCCTCAACGAGCAACATCAGTTCTTCACGGCCGACCTGCCCTTTGTGGAGCAGGCGCACCGCCTGTTGCCGCAAGGCCCTTTCGATCAGGTTCCGGACCAGCCTGGCGTTCCCGCTGTTTTTATCACCGTTGAGACTCACCTGGAGCAGGATCTCGTGCAGACGCGCCCGGGCGCCTTCTGAAAAACGGTACTGGCGCTTTTTAATCATCAGTTCGGCAATCTGAAGCAGCTCCCGGATGGTGTAATCCGGAAAATCGATCTGAATCGGGAACCTGGAGACAAGGCCCGGGTTGGTCTCCAGAAAGTCCTCCATCTCATGCGGATAACCGGCCAGGATCAGGATCAACTCGTCCTTGTGGTCCTCCATGGCCTTGACCATTGTGTCGATGGCTTCCTTGCCGAAGTCCTTGTGCCCCCCTCTGGCCAAAGAATATGCCTCATCGATGAACAGAATTCCACCTAACGCGCGTTTGATCTGTTCCCTGGTCTTCTGGGCCGTGTGCCCGATGTACTCCCCCACCAGATCCGCGCGTTCCACCTCGATGCTGTGCCCTTTGGGCAAAACTCCGAGTTCCTTGAACATCCGGCCCAGGATCCGGGCCACGGTGGTCTTGCCCGTTCCCGGATTTCCCTTGAAGATCATGTGCAGGGCCAGAGGCTCGGTGGCCAGATTTTCCCTGGCCCGCCACTTCTGGACCTCCACGAAGGCCACCATCTCGCCGACCAGCTTCTTCACGCCGTCCAACCCGATCAAGCCATTTAGCTCCGCGCGGGCCTCTTCCAGACGCCGGCGCCTTTCGGCGGCCTCATCCTCCCGGGGGCCGCCGGTTCCCTTGTCCATGGCCACAAGCTGGGACAGGGCCTTTGCCGCGGTGATCCGGCCGGTTTCCAACGCCAGCAGCACCTCACCGGGTGCTTTTGCCGGATTCTGTACCTCCACCAACCACGAGCCCCCCTCAACAGATCACGGAATCGCTTCCAAAGGTTCCAAGGTCATCCCCGGCGCCGGTTTTACCTCGCGCGGGGCGCAAAGGAGTTGCCGGGCAATTCGGATGCCGGCGTCCATCCCCTGCGCTCCCAGCAGAACCAGAAGATCCGCTTTGCCGAGATCCGCCAGAGCCACCCTCAGGGCAACGGCGAGATCTTTAAAGTGCAAGAAGCGGGTCCTGGCCTGGTTCAGAGCCTCTATAAAGGCTTCTTCCTCCTGCTTGGTCACCAGATCTTCATCGCCCACGTCCCCCGTGCTGGTGGTGGTCACCAGCAAAAAGCCGAGCCTTCCGGCCCATTCGGCCAGAGCCTGGGCGTTAAGCCTGTTCACCTCCGCGCCCCGATTGCCCCGGAGCGCGTTGACCACCACCAACCGTTCATATGGCAGAGTCCTGATCACCTGAAAGACACTGTGGATGCTGGCCGGATTTAAAGCGGTATCGTCCAGGATCAGGGGGCCATTGGTTTCCACGAGCTCCATGCGCCTCTCCACACACCGGAAAGAGGCCAGCGCCCAGGCAATCACCGCCGGAGAGACCCCGGCCATCAGCGCCGTGGAGGACGCCACCAGGGCGTTATAGACATTATGCTTACCAGGCAGGTAAAGTTCCAGAGACCACCTGCTCCGGGGGAGCATCCGCCCCGCCAGGGTAGGAACGGGTTTATTCAGGCAGAGGGTGAACCTGGTCCCGCCCCGGTGGTAGACAAGATCACGGGCGGTGATGTCCGCTTCGGAATCAATGGCGTAAGTAACCGGTCGCGCCTTCGTCCACGCCACGCTGCGCGCCACAATCGGATCGTCGTTGTTCAAAACGGCGATTCCCTGGGAGGGCAACCTCTCGATAAAACGCTTCTTGGCGGCCACGTAGTGCTCGAAGGTCCCATGGAAGTCCAGATGATCCGGGGTCATATTGGTAAAAACCCCGATTTGAAAATCAATTCCCCGGATCCGTTCCTGTACCACACCCTGGGAGGAGATCTCCATGGTGGCAAATCGGGCGCCCTGATCCGCCATCTCGCGCAGATAACGCTGGATCTCCAGGGCGTCGGGCGTGGTAAGCCTCGCCGGGTAGACGCCGGCGCCGGTTTTGACCAGAACTGTCCCGATCAGCCCTGACTTGAAGCCCGCAGCCTCCAGGATCGCGTCGATCATGAAGGTCGAGGTGGTCTTCCCGTTAGTGCCCGTCACACCGATCATCTTCATCCGCCGGGTTGGAAAACCGTAAAAAGCGCAGGCCAGGTCTGCCAGAGCCCTGCGCCCCGACCGGACCTTGATCACCGACACGCTCAGTCCTTCCAGCAAGCCGGGGGTGACCCTCTCGGCCACCACCGCCACGGCGCCCCTGGCAATCGCCACCCTTATGTAATCATGCCCATCCTGTTTATTCCCGTTGATGGCCACAAAGATAAACCCGGGCTCAACCAGCCTGGAATCGGCCGCGATGCCCATAACTTCGCATTTCGCGGGGTTATAGACCGCCTGGATGGCGATACCGGCCAAAAGATCGCCGAGGAGCGGACGTCGATTCCTGCCGGGGTTCTGGTTCATCTGCTGCACCCCCACACTTTGCCCCGCCTGGCCCCAAATGGGCATTGATGAACTTCCAGGAAGCTACAGTCACTATATGTGGGTTCCCAAAGGCGCGGTGCGTGTCTACACAGTAAGAAAAGGAATGCATCCAGGCATTCCTTTCGCTTACGGAAGATATGGCAGGTAAATCAGCCGGATCTATTTGAATTTCCCGGACAATCGCATTAATGTACTTATGTCCCGATCCGCCGCTGTTTTGTTCTTGGTCTTGATGTCCGCTTTCAATTTGGTGTAAGCGGCCTCAAATTGCGCGACGTCCGAAGAAGCTGTACCCACTCTGGTCGTCCGTGGCTTGAAATTGGTCCACGCTCGCCCCATCCTGGTCGCTTCCCGGTCCGCGGTGGCCCATTGCTTCTTGTCGACCGCCAACTTCACAGCCTGAACCGCATTTCGCAGATCCGCCCGGGTGGTTACCGTCCGGCCCGTCGTTCTGGTCGGAGCCGGAGCGGCTGGTGAAGGCCGGGTCGGAGCTGGGCGGGTCGGCGTCGGCGCGACATTGCTGGTACCAGTCGTTCCCCTGGTGACGCCCGGCTTGGTCGGCGCCGGCGTGGTCGGAGTCGGGCTGACCGGCGCTGGCCTGGTTGGAGCTGGCCGGGTTGGCGTTGTCCTGGTTGGCGCCGGCTTCTTTTTTGAGGGAGCAGGCCTGGTCGTTCCTCCCGGACCAACGCACCCGACCGCCAGGGTGATCAGCATGACGATCGCCACAATGCTTGCCAGCAAGGATGTCAGCCATTTTTTGGTCCTTCGCATCATCTATCACCTCCTGCCGTTTAGCATACCTCCTTTACCAGGAAATATGATCACGGAAAAAGGCAGTGATGGGAAAAAGAGTATTAAAGTGCCTGGCCCCGTTGGGCCTGACTCCTCCGCGCTTGACCTCTCTGTGTTCGTCCCCGCCGCCTGGCAAACCGGGCGCCGGCCACGCCCAGACCGGCGGCCGCCAAAATCGAAGCCGCAATGGGCCACCCGCGGCCCTCCCCGCCTCCTCCCACCACATGATGAAGCTCGCTCTTCAAAAGATCGTATGCATCGTTGCGCCGCGCGTAAGCCCAGGGATCCTCCACGGGCCAGCCCGGCCCGGACTCACCCAGGGAGAGGATGAACTTTTCAACCGCCTGGCGCATGCCAGGATCCGATCTGGGGTTTGTATAGGCGGAATCATAAAAATCCGCGACCGCCCTTTTGGAACCGAATAAGACCCGCACATCCTCGGCAAAGGTCTCTTCGGGCGAAAGCGACCAGTCCCTGGTCTGCACCTCGCCGTCGTTGCGCCAGCCGGGAATCTTCCGGATCGCCATATATTCATCCCACAGGCCGGGGTTATCCTGGTAGGACCCCCCCAGGTAGCGCAGTTCGAGATGATGCCCGAATTCGTGGGTCAAAGTGACAAAGACATGATCGTCAATGAGATCCGTCGCCGCCGGCTCGGCGCTGATAAAGCTGTAGCCGTTGCCCCCTTCCCCGCCGATCTCCCCCAGCGAATAGGGAAGAAGATACACCCGGTAGTCATTGAAGAAACGATCGGGCAATCGAATCTCCTGCAGCGTCTCAATGGCTTGCGCCACCGACGGGTATTTTTCCGCGGTGGTGGGATACAGGCGGAAGCTGCCCAACTGGTACAGATCCTCAAAGCGCGGCAGATTGGCCGACGACCAGGCGGCCAGCAGCCTGCCCCGATTCTGAATCGCCAAAAACAGCACGTGGAGCTTTCCCGTCACCTCCGGCGGATAAACCCGGAATTTACGCACCGGGTCCAGATAGCCCTCCGTCTCCTGGATCCGTCGCATCTCGGCGTCAATGGCTTTTATCTCCCCGTCCAGCAACCTTTTCCCGCCCGCAGGATCCGGCGCGTAATCCGCCTCGATCTCTTTCAAGCGCCCCACATCCCACCGGAACCACTCTTCAAACCCCATGGGCTGGGGCGCTAAAATCCGGATCTTGCCGTCGGCTTGCTGCCAACCGGCAGCCTGAACAGAGCCGAAACGAGTTGGAGCATCGCCCGTGCCAAACGAACCGCCCAAAACCCAGCCGCCAAAAACCCAAAACAAAAGCGTTAACCCGGCCGCCAAAACGGCATAGCGAAGCTTTGGCAGGTTAAACAACGTTCTTCCCCCTTAGAAAAGCCCACAGCCAGGTCCAGGCCCACCATCAGACCCAGGCCCACTTCAAACTCTAGCCCACCGTCAGGCCAGCGCCTTATTCATCAAGCGCCCCATTTATTATGTTAACATGGAATGCCTCCCATTAGAAGACTCGGTTTTTGCCACGAAAGTAAAAATATTCCTGCTAATGGTATCGGCGGGCTCCCAGATAACGTTTCCGGTAGTACGGATCCTGCAGGGAAGTAATCACCACTGCTTTCTGCCCCTGTGAGGCTTCGATGAACCGGCCGCCTCCGGCATAGATCCCCACATGGGAGACACCTTCGCCGGTGGTGTCAAAGAAGACCAGATCCCCGGGGGCAAGTTCCTCGCGGGAAACCTTGCGGCCGGCTTGAAATTGCTCCTCGGCGTCCCGCGGGATCCTGATCCCCTCCACCAGCAAAGCCAGATAGGTGAGCCCTGAACAATCGATCCCCCGCGGCGTCCTTCCCCCCCACAGGTATGGAATGCCCAACAACTGGAGCGCGTGTCGCACCACTTGTTGGCCGGTAATCTTATCCTGCCCGTCTGCCTGTCCCGGCTCCCCGGGATCATATTTTTTTACGGAGCGGGCGGCCATCCAGGCGGTACCACCGTCGGCAAGCCTGACCCTGTACCACCCCGGCCTTTCTCCCAGCACAGGGAGACCCGTGCCCATGACCACCTGTAAAAGGGGCTCCCCCGAGGAAGCAGGCTCTCCGAAAAGGCTGGCCGTGCGTGCGGCGACAATCACCCGGGCCGTTTGCCCGGCCGATCCATTGCCCTGATCGGGCACAACAGGCCTAACGCGTTGTCTCTCGACCCATCCCTCGTAACCATCCGGCACCCTGACCCTCAGCCAGTCCCCGGCGGTTTCCAGGATCTTTACCGGATCATTGTACACCACCTGGGTGACCCGTTCCGATTGGCTGGTTGGTCTGGCCCGGACGTTGACCACCAACCCGGTGACTATTCCGGCCCCTGGAACGGCGCTTCTCTTCTGCGCTTTCTCCTTCTTCCGGGAACTGTCGGTCCCATCAGCTTCCGGTTTGGCCGGAAGAGCCTGGGGCTTTTTTGCCGGATTTTGGCTGCGGCCGGGCCGGCCGTTGCACCCCGGGACGGCGATCAGCAATGCCAGGAAGATTGCACAGAGCCAGAACAGCTTATGCAGGCGGGCGGTTTTTTGGCAGTTCATGGCCGTCTCTCCAAAATGGCGATGTTTATCCGGTAATCGACCACTTTGCTCCGGATCATCACCGGGTTGGCGCGATTATTGCGGAAACGAAAATCCTTGTCGTCGTACACCGTGGCATCCCGCCCCGGCGGCACATAAGAAACCGGCCTGGAGTGCTTGTGGCGCTCCAGAATCGGAAGCCGGGCTTCCAGAACGGCGTTGTAGAGGGTGGAAGAAACCTGGCACATTCCGCCCCCGAGCTCGATCTTCGGGGTGCCGTCGTCCTCGAATACGATCCCGGGCTTGTATCCCCTGGCCCTGGTAGGCATTCCAACCACCCGGTTGAAGGAAAATACCTCCCCCGGCCGCACAATGGCGTAGTTCAAGTTTTTGACGGTGATCCGGATATTCTCCGTACGGTCGGGCTTGTCCTCATTGATGGTGGTTGTAAAACTACTTATCGTCTGGATCTTGCCCTGCAAGTCCTCTCTGGTAACGCCAGGCCTGGCCGGACGGGTGATCAGCCGCAATTTTTCGCCCGGATTCGCCGCCATGACCCGCCGGAGAGTTTCCGCCACATCAGGGGCGACACCCGGCCTTTCAGGCATAATTTCCCATGTTTTCTCGTCGAATCGTGCGTTTTGGGGGGCGCGCCTTTTGTCGCCAGCTATCCTGTTCAACTGCTCGTAAGCCTGCTTTTGCGTAAGACCAGCCAGGCGGACCCCTTCAACGGTTACTCCCTTCTCCACCCGATCCAGGCTAATCTCCTGAGCCTTTTTACCGCCACAACCCGCAAGCAGGGACCCCAAAGCCATAACGCCCGCCAGGGCCAGGATTGCCGCCCGATAACAGCCTCTCATCACGGATTCTTCCTTTGCCTGCCTTTAAAATGCAGGATCAGTTTTCCCCCCAAAAAAATAATCACCCGGAGTTTTCCGGGTGAAAAGATCTCCCGCTGATCCGGAGACCCCAAACCAGGGCAAGGTCGAGGGAGGTTGGAGCGGGTGGGGGGGTTAACCTCCACCTCCCGGTCGGAAACCGGGCGTCCTTCTTGGACCACACCCGCATGGGCTCTGTATTTGTAGTATATGCAAGAGTTTCAAAATGATACACCAGGTGGAGACAATTATGGTGGAGATGATTCAGGAGGGGGCGGGACATCTTGCTTCTCTTTGCCCGTGGGAGACATCTTCTCCTTGTTCAGGGGAGGCACCAGGTCCTGATCGAGCATGGCCAGGGGGCCGGTATAAAGGATGACCGCCGTTCCCAACGCCACCTCCGCGCCGCCTTTGGGTGTCTGATCGATGATGATCTCCCCTCCGCCCACCTGTTTGATCCGCAAGCCCGCGGCCGTCAGGGCAGCCAGCGCGTCAGGGGTGTTATAATAGCGCACATTGGGAACCAAAACCTTTTTTTCGCCATTGGCGCCAGCGACGGTTTTGGCTTTGGGCTCGAACTTCGGCGGGATCTTCAGGTACGGAAAGAGGTCGGCGCCCAGCCGTGCGAAGACCGGCGCCACGATTACCCCGCCAAAGTACTCACCCTGAGGTTCACGCAGGGTGATGATCCCTACCATCCGGGGATCGTCGGCCGGAGCGACACCCGCAAACGAGGAGAGCATCTTGGAATGGCTGTATGCCCCCCCTTCCACCAACTGGGAGGTGCCGGTCTTGCCTCCCACCCTGTAACCGGGAACATCCGCCCTTTTGCCGGAACCATTGGCTATGGCGGAGCGCAGCATAAACCGCATGGTATCCGAGGTCTTCTTGGAGATCACCTGCCGGATTACCTCCCGCCCGAACTGTTTCACCAGAGTCCCGTCGGCCTTGCGGATCTCCTTGACCAGATGGGGGCGGAGCAGATACCCGCCATTGACAATGGCGGCATAGGCGTTCAACAATTGGAGGGGGGTCAGGGTCATGCCCTGGCCGAACCCGATATTCGCCCAGGTTACCAGACCAACTGTGCCTGGCTCCCGGACGCTGCCGGGAGCTTCCCCTGGAAAACCAACTCCGGTGAGCTCGCCGAATCCAAAGGCGCGGATGTAGCGGTAAAATCGTTTGTCTCCCAGTTCCATGCCCAGCATGGCAAAGACCGGGTTGCAGGAGTTTTGCAGGGTTTCCACAAAGCTCTGGCTGCCGTGGCCGCCCCCGGCCCAGCAGTAGATGGTCCAGCCTCCGACGACGATGAAACCGGGATCAAAAAAGTGGCGTTCCAGCGACGTGATTCCCTCTTCCAACGCCACTGCGGCGGTAACGGCCTTCCAGGTGGAACCCGGCTCATACTCGTCGGTCACCGCGATATTCCGCCGGTTCTGCAGTGGGTAATCCTCAAAGGAATTCGGGTTGTATCCAGGTTGTACGGCCATGGCCAGGATCTCACCACTATTGGGGTCCATGACTACCACGGTGCCGTTCCTGGATCCCGTGTCGGCCAGAGCCTTGGCCAGCTCCCGCTCGGCGATCAGCTGGATTCGCTTGTCGATGGTCAGTGTCAAGGAGTCTCCCTCCTGGGCGGGCAGGTACTTCTGCGTTCCTCCCTTGATCCGGTACCCGGTGGCGTCGCGTTCGGTGATCACCATTCCCGATTTCCCCCGGAGGTACTCGTCGTACCACAGTTCCAGCCCTTCCAGGCCCTGGTTGTCGATGCCGGAGATCCCGATCACCTGGGCCGCCAGGCTGCCATTGGGATAGTAACGCTGGGGATTTTCGACCACGCCGATACCGGGCAGGCCCAGGTAGCGCACCGCCCTGGCCTCCTCGGGCGTGACCCTCTTCTTGATCCATTCCGCGGCGGAGAATCTGGTGATCCGCTTGTAGATAAACTCCTTGCGCAAATCCAGGACTTCGGCCAGTTTCCGCGCGGTCTCCTCCGGGTCATGGATCTCGGCGGGAACGGCATAGATCGCCTCCGCGCTCACACTTACCGCCATCTCAATTCCATTGCGGTCGTAGATCGTGCCGCGTTTGGCATCCACCTGAATCGGCCGCATCCGCTGATCCCAGGCCTTGGAGGAGAGCCAGTCCGTCCGGTAGATCTGAAGGAAGGCCATCCGGAAAGCCAGAAAGACCACGATGGCCGTTGCCGCAAGAAACAGGACGGCAATCCGTTTTTTCACCGCCAGGTAGGTGATCTTCGCCATCTATCCCCTCCCCTTCCACAAAAGGGCCAGCCGCTCCCCCACCCGGCCAAAGACCTTCAGATCCCGTTCTTTGAGGACGCCGGATACCGCAATCCCCAAAAGATACACGACGGCCCCCGCCATTACCGCTCCCAGGGTGCTGACGGCGCTGTTCCCCTGCGAGTTGTAGATAATCCCCATCGCGCTCAGAAAATTGTAAACCGAATTTACCACCACGACCATCAAGATGAGGCTGAAGGCTGGTTTGGCCACCAGATCCCCCAGGTTGAACCTCGTTCCGGTATGGCGGCAAACCGCGCGAAGGTTGAGCATGGCTGTGACGGAAAACCCGACGGCGGTGGCCAGCGCCGCCCCGCGCACCCCCAGGGATGGGATCCCGGTGAGCAGATACGTAAGAACCCCCTTCGCCAACGCGCCGTAGAAAAGATACCACACCGGTTCCCGCACATGGCCCATTCCTTGGAGGATGCCCACGGTGGCGTCCTGCAGGCAGAGAAAAGGTGTGCCGAGCGCCAGATAGACCAGCGGGATTGCGGCGCCGGGATCGGTGAAGAGAAAAGTACAGATGGGTTCGGCCAGGATGACCAGCCCGGCGGCGGCGGGCAGGCCCACCAGAATGCTCAGGCGAACGGCGTCCTCCACCCGCTCTTTCAAGAGCCCGCGGTCTTTTACCACCATCGCTCCCGCCACGGCGGGAACCAGGCTGACCGCCAACGCCTGGGTCAAAAGCGAGGGAAAGATCGCCAAAACCATCGCCATGCCGTTCAACTCTCCAAAAAGGCGCCGGACAATCTCCATGGCCATCCCGATCTTCTGCAACTGCCTGGGGACAATCACCGCATCCAGCAGGGTCATCACCGGTGCAATCAATGCTCCAATCACGATGGGGACCGCAAGGTAAAGTACCCGGAAGAGGATCCGGCCGGTGCTTGCTCCCGCCGGGGGCCGCGCGGGGCCGATCTCGGCCCGCAACTTTTTCCGGCTGCGCAGGTAGATCGCCACCAAAACCATGGACCCGGCGGCAGCCCCGATCGCCCCGCCCAGGGCCGCCCCCGCCGCGCCGTATTCCACCCCGGAGGGCAGCCATATGACCGCCAGAAGCAGCATCATCGGCACCCGGACCACTTGCTCCGCAATCTGGGACAGAGCGCTGGGAATCATGTCCTGGAGCCCCTGAAAAAACCCCCGGAGCGCGGCCGCCACCGATAAAAAGAGGATGGCGGGCGCAAAGACCACGATGGAATAAAACGCGCCAAAGTCCCCGAGCACCCGGCTCGCCAGCCCATGAGCCGAGATCACCAGCAAAAAGGAGAGGGTGATCCCCACCAGCAAAAAGAAAGCGGTGGCCACGTGGAAGACCCGGAAGACGCCTTCGCTGCTGCGCAAGGTGGCTTGTTCGGCCACCAGCTTGGAGACCGTCACCGGAAGGCCGGCGACGGCAACCACCGTAAACAGTGTGTAAACGGGGGTAGCCATCTCCAAAACCCCGATTACTTCCGCCCCCAACAGGCGCGGCAAAAGGATGCGCAAGATCGCCCCCAAAAGACGGCTGGCAAAGCCGGCCACTGCAAGGATTGCGGCTCCTTGCAGGAAATTTTGTTTGCGCACGGGCGTTGTGTCCTCTCTCTTTGCTTTCTGGCAGGGTATGGAGAGATCTGACTAAACTAGGGACTGACCAGACCGGATAACCACCGCCAGAGCTTAAACAACAAGCCCGCCCGTGGCACCCGTTGCCCGGCGATCAGTTCGGTCCGGCCTACCTCTTTTCCATTCTTTTTCACGATGAGGCGACCGATAATCTGACCCTTCTTGATGGGCGCCGCCGGGGTTTTGCCGATCATCACCACTTTTTCAAAGAGCCCGTCATCATCCTTGTGGGTGAGCGTCGCCACCGATTGCCTGGCAACCAGGGGAACCCCGTCGTAACGTCCATTGTCCACCTGGGAACGGGCGACCGTCTCGCCCTCCCGGACCACCACATTTATGAAATGCTCAAAACCATAGGTAAGCAGCCTTTTGGCATCGTTCCAGCGGTCCGTGCGGGTGTCTTCATCCAGAACCACGGCGATCAGGCGCCGGCCTTCCCTGGTGGCGCTCCCCACAAAGGCATGCCCGGCCTCGCTGGTAAAGCCGGTCTTCACGCCGTCCGCGCCCTTGAAGGTCCCCAGAAGAAGGTTGGAGTTGGAAAGCGAGACGTCCTGGTACGCCAGTTTCGCCTGTCTGGTGGAGACCAGACGGGCAAAGAGCGGGTGTTGCAGGGCGATGCGGGTAAGCTGGGCCACATCGTAGGCCGTCGAATGGGAACCGGACCAGGAACCCAGAATACCTGTGGCGTCGCGGAACTGTGTGTTCTTGAGGCCCAGTTCCTTGGCCCGTTGCGTCATCATGTTGGCGAAGGCCGACTCGCTGCCCGCGATATATTCGGACAGGGCCACCGCGGAGTCATTCGCCGAGATCAGCGCCGCGGAGTAGAGGAGATCCCGCACGGAGATCCGGTCGCCTGCCTTGACTTCCAGGATGGTTCCGTCCATGGAAGCGGCATAATCGCTGATCGTGACCACATCCGTGAGGCGAATCTTCTTATTTTCGATCATCTCCACTACCAGAAGCAAGGTTATGAGCTTGGTCAGGCTGGCGATTCCCATGCGCCGGTAGGCGTCCTTTTCGAAGAGAACCTGCCCGGACCGGTAGTCAACCAGAATAGCCGACCCGGCCCGGATCTCCCGTGAAAGGTCCACGGCTGCAAGAGCAGGGCTGGCGGTCAGGAGGAAGACCGCCAGCGCGGTAACCAGCCAGACAACCTTCCCGGACCGCGGCCATCCTCTTCCCCCACGTTCCATCGAATTCACCTCATCTTTGCGCCCGTCTGGGGCTTAAAGCTCTCCACAAAGATCTATTACCGTCCCCCCCGTAATATTCGTGCGTCCAGGCATTCGGGAGGATGCCGCGGCATTGCAAAGCCCGGCATGGGGGGAAATGGCGATGGGCTGGGTGCGGTAACTGCACCAAAACCGCGGGAGAAAAATATGCTACTTCTGTTGGGAGGTGCTCCGTCCTTGAGAATCATCCATAATCCGCCGCCCAGGGATTTCAACGCCTTTGTGGCCGGTTCGCCCAAGGGGCATATCCTGCAATCCCACGAGTGGGGAGAGGTCAAAAGATTCACCGGCTGGGAGCCGCTGCGCCTGGCGGTATCCGATAGGGGAACCTACCGGGCCACCGCCCTGATCTTAAAACGCAGGTTGCCCATCTTCGGCCGTTCGCTCTTTTACGCCCCCCGCGGGCCGGTGATCGACTTCCGGGACAAGACCACCCTGGACTTTTTAACGGACGAGGCACGGAAACTGGCCAGAAGCCACCGGGCCATCTTCCTGAAGATCGATCCCGACCTGCCGGCCAAAGAGTTTGCCGATGTCACCAAATTTCTCAAGACCAGAGGCTTTCGGAAGATTGACAAAGGACTCAGTTTTGAGGGCGTTCAACCCAGGTTCGTCTTTCGCCTGGACATCACCCGTTCCCCCGAGGAGCTTCTCAAACAGATGGAGGGGAAGACCAGATACAATATCCGGCTGGCGGAGCGGAAGGGGGTCGTCATCAACGACAACTGCACCAAAGAAGACCTCAAAGCCTTTTATCTGCTGCTTCAGGAGACGACGAAACGGGATAAATTCCTGGTGCGTTCCTACGACTACTTTGAAAAGCTCTGGGATCTCCTGGTGTCAAAGGGCATGGCCAAACTCTTCATGGCCCACTATCAAGGGGAATTCATCGCCGGCACCCTGGCCTTTCTCTTTGGGGACAAGTGCTGGTACATCTACGGCGCCTCGGCCAACCAGCACCGCGGGGTGATGCCCAACTACGCCCTCCAGTGGCGGATGATCCTCTGGGCTCAAAGCCAGGGATGCCGGATGTACGATCTCCGGGGCGTCTCCGGCGATCTCCACCCGGCCAACCCTCTCTACGGCCTCTACCGTTTCAAGAAGGGTTTCGGGGCGGAATTCACCGAGTTCATCGGGGAGTTCGACCTGCCTTTTTCAACCGGCTGGTACTGGTTGTGGGTGGGAATGGAGACCATGCAGGCCAGGTTCTATGAGGGCAAGCAGGCCATCCGGCGGTTGCCGGGGCTTCCCGTCCGGCTCCTGTCGGCGGCCAAACGCCGTTTAAAAGCCACACCGGGCAGCGCACAACAAAAATGAGGGTACAACAAGATGATCGACCTTTCAGAGCTTGGCAGGTTTCTCGGCCCCATATGGGTAGAAGTGGACCTTGACGCTATCGCCCATAATCTCCGGATGACCCGCCGCCTTCTCTCGCCGGCCACTACACTTATCGCGGTGGTCAAAGCCGATGCCTATGGATACGGCGCCGTGGAAGTCGCCAGAGTAGCGCTGGCCAATGGCGCAAGCATGCTGGCGGTCAGCACCGTCGACGAGGGTCTGGAACTGCGCCAGGCCGGCATTTTGGCCCCAATCCTGATCTTTACGCCCGCCTTGCCCGAGCAGGCGCCCGATGTTATAAAATACGATCTGGTCCAGACCGTCTGCGATCTGAAACTGGCTCAAGCCCTGGCGCAGGTGGCCAGATCCGCAGAGCGCGCCAGAAAACCGCCCAAAGTCCATGCCAAGGTAGATACCGGAATGGGCCGAATCGGCATTCGCCCTGAAGAAACCGTTCCATTTATCAGGCGGCTTTCAGAAATGGGGCTGGCGGTTGAGGGGGTATATACCCACTTTGCCGCCGCCCACAGCCACAACTCGCGCTATACCCGGGCGCAGTTTGAACAATTCTTGACGGTTTCAAGGGAGATCCGGGCTGCCCAACTCCGGGTTCCCATGCTGCATGCGGCAAACAGCGCCGCACTCGTGGATTTCCCCGAAACGCACCTGGATGCGGTACGGCCGGGAAACCTGCTGTACGGACAGTACCCGTCGGCTTCGGCCCGGCGGCGGTTTGCCCTGAAAGAGGCCTGGACCTTCAAGGCAAGGGTAATCCAAGTCAAGGAGGTCCCGGCGGGAACCCGGATCGGCTACGGCGCCACCTTCGTCACCCACCGGCCCACGACGGTCGCCACCCTCCCCATCGGCTACGCCGACGGTTTTAACCTTGAACCGGTGCACGGCCCCATTCGCCCGGGGGACCTGCCGGAACTTCTGCGCAAGGGTTTAAAAACCGTTGCCGCCACCCTGCACCTCCCGCTGGACCACGGCTCGATCTTCGTCAAAGGAGTCAAGGCTGAACTCGTGGGGAAGGTCTCCATGGGCCTGGCCACCATCGACGTCACGGCGGTGAAAAAAGCCAAACCGGGCAAGGAAGTCGCGATAGGCGACGAGGTGGAGCTCCTGGTCCGGCAACCGGTGGTAAACCGCTGGATCCCGCGGCTCTACCTGAAAGACGGCCGCCCCTGGCGCATCAGGCACAAAAATATTATCCACCAGATCGGCGGATTTGCCCGTCATGCTGATTCAATCAGCAGTATATATTTTACCCAGAGGTAAAGCGTTAAGAAAGACGCAGAGGTGAGGAAGATGCTCAACACCGTCTGGGTAGCCCTGATAGCCATTGGAATGATCGCCGCGGTTTTTACCGGCAAGCTGGATCAAACAACCAACGCCGCCTTGAACTCCGGCGAATCCGCTGTCGGCATCGCGTTGAGCCTTCTCGGTGCTTTGGCCATGTGGTCGGGAATCATGAAGATTGCCGAGGAAGCCGGTTTAATCCGGGTAATCGGGAGGATCATCGCGCCGGTCACCCGGCGTCTCTTCCCGAGCATTCCGCCGGATCACCCGGCCATGGGCGCCATCGTAATGGCCTACAGCGCCAACCTCCTCGGCCTGGGGAACGCCTGCACGCCATTATCCATCAAGGCCATGCAGGAGATGGACAAATTGAACAAGGCGCCGGGTCGCGCCACCGACGCCATGTGCACATTTGTGGCCCTGACCATGTCCAGCCTGACCATCTTGCCGACCACCATCATTTCCATCCGAGCCAGCGCCGGCAGCGCCAACCCCGCCGGGGTGGTGGGGCCCATCTTCTTCTCCACGGCCGTCGCCACCCTGGTTGCGTTGATCACCGACCGGCTCCTGCGTAAGAGGTAAATCAGATGCTGATCGCCATTTTTAAGGAGATCTCCGGGTGGACGATCCCCTTGATGCTGGTGGCCATTCCGGTGTACGGGTACCTGAAAGGGATAAACGTTTACAACACATTCATCAAGGGAGCCAGAGAAGGCGTGATGACCGGGGTGAGGATCATCCCTTACCTGGTGGCTATCTTTGTGGCCATCGCGATCTTCAGGACCTCCGGTGTCCTGGAGTGGGCCACCAACGCCATCGCTCCCTTCACCCGCCTTTTGCACGTACCGGCGGAGGTTATGCCGCTGGTCTTGATCCGCCCCCTCTCCGGAAACGGAGCCATGGGAGTGATGATCGAACTCTTGAAGGTCCACGGCCCGGACTCGTTGATCGGCCGCATGGCCTCCGTCTTGCAGGGCAGCACCGAAACCACCTTTTACGTCCTCACGGTCTACTTCGGGGCCATCGGGGTGAAGAACACCCGGCATACCCTGGCCGTGGGGCTGCTGGCGGACCTGGCCGCCTTCCTGGGCGCCGCCTGGGCCACCTACCGCCTCTTTGGATAGTTCTCCGCCGCCTGATCATGAATATGTTAAGAGCCACCAGAAGAACCTGGTGGCTCCGCGTTGCCTCTGTTTTTACGTTTTGCCGGCTTATTCTTCACGCTTGGATTCACCAAAATTAAAGCTCATGGGGCGAAGGGGTGAAATGGTGGATACTGCGTGTTTATAGACCATCTCCTGCTTCCCGTCGCTCTCCAGGATCACCGTGAAGTTGTCAAACCCCTTCACAACCCCTTTAAGTTGAAAGCCGTTTACCAGATAGATTGTGACCGGTACATTATCTTTGCGTACCTGGTTGAGGAAGCCGTCCTGAAGGTTAAGTTGAGGCTTCGTGTTCAAAACTATCCCTCCAAAAAGATCAATTAAGACATTTTACAGTCCCGTTGCCTAGTCTAGATCTATTCGCCAAGTCCGGCCATCTTCCTTCAATTATTTGTGAAAGATAACCAGAAGCTTCTGTTTTAGAAGAAAAGCTCCCAAGGTCTACCCAGATCACTCTTTTATCCCGGCGAAACCAGGTGTACTGCCGCTTGGCATAACGGCGGGTCTCCCGTTTGAGGATTTCGATGGCTTCGTCAAGGGTGTACCGGCCGGCCAGGTACCCCTGGATCTCCTTGTAACCCAGCGCCTGCATGGCCGTCAAACCCGGCGGGTAACGTTCAAGCAAGGCGCGCACTTCATCCACCAGCCCGGCGGCAATCATCCGGTCCACACGGAGATCGATCCGCCGATAGAGTTCCTGGCGATCACCGGTCAGGCCGATGATCAACAGATCATACCTGGGGGGTTTGTTGCGGCTGGCGGCCTGCAGTGCCGAGATCGGCGTCCCGGTTCGGGTGTACACCTCCAGAGCTCGAATCACCCGCCGCAGATCATTGGGATGTAGTCTGGCCGCCGCCTCCGGATCAACCCCGGCCAACCGGCGATGCAGATATTCGTTTCCGTGCCGGGCCGCCTCCTGTTGCAGCTCTCTTCGCAGCTCCCAGTCCGCCCCCGGATCGGGAAAGAGCATGTCCTCCAGCAGCGTCCGGATGTAAAGGCCGGTTCCTCCCACCACAACAGGCAGACACCCTCGCGCCAAAATTGCATCGATCGCCGCCTCGGCGTATTTCTGATACTCCGCCACGCTGAACTCTTGATCCGGATCCACCACGTCAACAAGGTGATGCGGCACACCCCGCATCTCTTCCGGCGAGAGCTTGGCGGTCCCGATGTCCATTCCCCGGTAGACCTGCATGGAATCCGCCGAGATCACCTCACCGTCATAGCGCAAAGCAAGCTCCACACCAAAATCAGACTTGCCGACCCCGGTAGGCCCCACGATGGCCAGAAGCTTTTCCACCGTCAATCGTTCCTTTCGATGTACCCATAGGCAATATGGTTGGAACGGCCACCCGCAAGGTTCGTGAACCCCAGCCGGGCAAATTCCGCGCTCCCCCGCCGTTCTTTTAAGACCACCCGCCGCCGGGCCGCCCGCCTGGCCTGAGCGACCAGTTCTTTCGTAACCCGGCCGGGGTTCCCCAGTTCCCGCAGGGGAACCATTCCCTGGGATGTATTGACAGTAACCCGGAACATGGGATCAAAGTATACCACGTCGAAGCTGCGATCCGGCAGGCGCGCCAGGTAGTCATGGTTTGAGGCATGATGAGCCGTCACCCGCCGCATGGCCTCGTCGATCTCCCGATAACCGAAATGATAGTGGGCCAGCCCCTCTTTAACCAGGATCGCCAGGGACAGGACACTCTCCAGCCCCACCACCCGTCCGGCGTCGCCCACCGCGTGGCCGGCTACAATGGCATCGCCGCCCAGGCCAAGAGTGCAGTCCAGCACGGCATCTCCCGGACGGAGTCCCATGGCGCTGACCATGGTGTCGGTTTCTCCGGCCACCAGCCTTTTGACGCGCAAGGCCGCCATTCCCGGATGGAAATGGTATTTGCCGGAAGGGGTTTGCAAGAAAAGCTGCTCATTCCCGACGATCAAAAAAAGCGGCGGGGAGATCTCCTGCAAATTGGAAAAAGCATTGACGCCGGATCCGGCACCACCGTTGTCCGTGATTTTGACGCTCTCCCGGGAGACAAAGCGCAACCCATAACGCGCCGCAAGAGCATGTGCGGCATCTACGGCCTCCCTATTCGCTTTGTTGGTGGTGGTCACGATCAGTTCGGGCGTTTCCAGTCTCAATTTATGGCCCCTTATTTGCGGAAAAACTGCCGGTGCAAATCATCAAGAGAGAATTGCAACATGGTCGGCCGCCCATGAGGACAGGTGAATGGCTGGTCGGTGGCCGCCAGGTCTGCGATCAACACCTTCGCCTCCGGCGGAGACAATGGCTGGCCGGCCTTGATGGCGGCCTTGCAGGCCACTGTCATGCGAAGACGCTCCAGGCGGTTGGCGACCGGGGGGTGTTCGTCCGGGGCGGCCACCAGTTCCGAGATCAGGTCACGCAACAGGGCCTCCTCCTGCAGGCGCCTCAGAGTCCGGGGGACCGCCCTGACCAGGTAGGTATTCCCGCCGAAAGGTTCGACTTCAAACCCCATCTCCCGTAAAAGCCCGGCGCTGCCGGCCATGATCTGGCTTTCCGCCGGTGAGAGATTCACGGTGATCGGCATCAGCAGGCGCTGGCTTACCACCTGCCCCAGCGTTTTGGAGAGGGCTTCGTAAAGGATTCGTTCATGTGCGGCATGCTGATCGATGAGCCAGATCGCCCCGCTGGATTCACCCACCAGGTACATCCTGTGCACCTGCCCCAGTAGAGTGAGTTCCGGGAAACGCGCCGGCCCGTGCCTTTCACCTGTGGCAGTGCCGCTCCTGGTGAAGGGCTTGTCTGTAATGAATTCCCCGGCCGTGCCGATGACACCGGTTTCCATGGCAAGGAGCCCTCCGGTTTCCCCGAAGCCGTCGAGTTTCCCCTGGTGCAGCTCCGGATCCAGCCGGTGGTCCTCCCGCACTACAAAAACCGTCCCGCCGCCCGGCGTCTCTTCCACCCCAACCACTTCAACCGTCTCAACGTCTTCAACCGCCTTCACCGCCTCCGAGGCGGCCCCGGCCAGCCCCCTGTCGTAAAACTTCCCTTCCGCCGCCAATGAAGCCCCGGCCAGGGTGCTCCGGACCACCCCATGCAGGATCCGGTGGACCTCGTCCTCCCGTGAGAAACGGACCTCCCGCTTCCCCGGATGGACATTGACATCCACCATGCTGGTGTCGATCGTCAGCGCGAGAAACGCCACCGGATGCCTTTTGGCCGGCAACAGGGTCATATACGGGCGTTCCAATGCGTTTTGCAACATCCGGCTCTGGATCGCCCGGCCGTTCAAGGAGAAGTACTGGTATCCGCGCGTCCCGCGGGTAAGTTGCGGTTTCGAAATATAACCGGAGACCCCCAGCCACTGGCCGGGGCTGGCCACCGGCAATAGCTGCCTGGCCACCTCTTTCCCGAAGATCGAAGTGATCGCCGTCAAAAGATCCCCGTTGCCGGAGGTCTGAAGCAGATCACGGCCGTCCTGCCGCAAGACAAACGCCACGCCGGGATGCGCCAGGGCCAGAGCGGTCACCACCTCGGTAATTTGCCCGGCTTCCGCCTGATCCGACTTCAGATACTTCAAACGGGCGGGGGTGTTGAAGAAGAGGTCCCGCACCATGATCGCGGTTCCCGCCGGACAGCCGGCTTCTCTCGGCGGTAGAAGCCGCCCGCCCTCCACCTCCAGTTCTTTGCCGGAAAGAAGTTCCCGCGGCCGGCTGATCAGTTGCACCCTGGCCACACTGCCGATGCTGGGCAGAGCTTCGCCCCGGAAACCCAGCGTGGTGATCCGGAAGAGATCCTCCGCCGTCTTCACCTTGCTGGTGGCGTGCCTCTCAAAGGCCAGGGGAATATCCTCCGGGACTATCCCCTCGCCGTCGTCGGTGACCCGGATGAGCTCCTTGCCGCCGCCCCGCGCCTCGATCTCAATCCGGCGCGCGCCGGCATCCAGCGAATTTTCCACCAGTTCCTTCACCACCGAAGCCGGCCGCTCGATCACCTCGCCAGCCGCAATCCGGTTGGCCAGTTCTTCGGTAAGAACCTGGATCTTCCCCATTTATCCGCCTCTTTTCAAGTTTTCGCGGCGGAAGCGCGCCGTTTTGATTTGCCCGTTTCGGCCAGCGCTTTCTGCTGCAGCTGGTGCAACGTGTTGATGGCCTCGATGGGAGTCAGGTTGGCCACGTCCAGACGGCACAACTCCTCAACCACCGCGCTGTGCCCGCGGTCAAAGAGCGCCAGTTGGACAAGGTTTGACTTCTCCGGGCCCGCGGCCGCCACCGCATCATATGCCAGCCCGGCTTCCAGGCCGGCCTCCCGGATCCCGGCCTCCTGGATTCCCGCCTCCAGGGTTCCGGCAGCCTGTACCACCGCGCCCCCGGCCTCCTGGCGGCCTTCCAGCTCGCTCAAAACCTCCTTGGCGCGCTGGAGGATCTCCCCTGGCAGCCCGGCCAGCCGGGCCACTTCAATCCCGTAGCTGCGATCCGTTCCACCGGCGATAATCCGGCGGAGAAAGACGATGGATTCCCCCTCCTCCTCCACGGCCACGCTGTAATTGCGGGCGTGCGGCAACCGTTCCACCATATCCGTCAGTTCATGATAATGGGTGGCAAAGAGCGTCTTGGCCCCCACCTTGACGGGATCGTGCAAATATTCGGTGACCGCCCAGGCGATGCTGAGGCCGTCAAACGTGCTGGTGCCCCGGCCGATCTCGTCGAGAATCACCAGGCTTTTGCGGGTGGCGTTGTTCAGGATGTTGGCCACCTCGTTCATCTCCACCATAAAGGTGCTCTGACCGGTGGCCAGGTCATCCGCCGCCCCCACCCTGGTGAAGACCCGATCCACCACCCCGATCCGGGCCTCCGCCGCCGGGACAAAAGAACCCACCTGCGCCATCAGGACGATCAGCGCCACCTGGCGCATAAAGGTGGACTTGCCGGCCATATTGGGCCCGGTGATGAGCAAAAACTGGTTCTCCTCATGATCCAGAAGACAGTCGTTGGGGACAAAGAGACCGTTCTGCAGCATCTTCTCCACCACCGGGTGGCGCCCCTCGACAATCTTGATCTCATCGGAATCGTCCAGCACCGGCCGCACGTAACCGTTGGCCACCGCCACCGTGGCCAGCGCCGCCAGCACATCCAGTTGCGCCAGCACACCCGCCGTTTGCTGAATGCGGGGCGCG
The DNA here is from genome assembly GCA_023381695.1 of Bacillota bacterium. Lineage (GTDB taxonomy): Bacteria > Bacillota > UBA5301 > JAMCQP01 > JAMCQP01 > JAMCQP01. The sequence goes on from JAMCQP010000039.1 coordinate 113,272, forward strand.
GCTTTGGCCACCGTCTGCCTGACCTCCACAAAGAGCTGGTATTCCAGTTCCACCAGCCGCTCTTCAGCGCCCAGAATCCGGTTCTCATATTCTTTCAATTCGGGCGTGATGAAGCGTTCCGCATTGGCCAGGGTCTGCTTGCGAAGATACCGGTCCGGGATCAGGGAGCGGTTGGCATTGGTCACCTCGAGATAGTAGCCAAAGACCTTATTAAATCCTACCTTCAGCGACTTGATCCCGGTGGCTTCCCGTTCCCTGGCCTCCAGCTCCGCAATCCAGCTCTTGCCGGAAGTGCTTGCCTCCCGGAGCTGGTCGACCTCCGCGTTATAACCGGCCTTGATCAGATCACCCTCCCGGACCGAGATGGGAGGGTTGTCCGTGATCGCCGCCCGCAAAAGTTCGGCAATATCCGCCAGAGCATCCAGGGAATCTTCCAGCCGGCCCAGCCAGGGATCCTTCACCCCGCCGGCCGCGGAAGCGTTGGCCGTCCGCAGCACCTCTTTGATTCCGGGCAGTACGGCGCAGGAGTCGCGCAGGGCGACGAGATCCCGGCCGTTGGCCACGCCGTAGGTCACGCGGCTTACCAGCCGCTCCAGGTCGTAAACGGCCGCCAGCAGTTCCCGCAACTCCTCCCGAAACAGAATATCGTCAACCAGGGTCTGCACGGCGCTCAGACGCCGCCGGACGGCCTCGGGATCCACCAGAGGGCGTTCCACCCAGTCTCGCAGCATCCGGCCGCCCATGGACGTCACCGTGCGGTCCAGCACCCAGAGGAGCGACCCTTTCCGGTTTCCATCCCGGATGGTCTGGGTGAGTTCCAGATTGCGGCGGGTAGCCACATCCAGGGTCATGAACTGATCGGTGGTATAGGTGGCCAACCGGTTGATATGGCCCAGATTGGTCTTCTGGGTCTCCTGGAGGTAGGCGATCACCGCCCCGGCGGCGCCGATGGCCAGCGGCAGGGACTCACAGCCGAACCCCTCCAGGGAAACCGTCCCCAGGTGCCGGGTCAAACCCCGGTAAGCTCTATCCCTCGAAAAAGCCTGCGGATCGTATCTGGTCACAAAAAGCCTGGGCAAGACGCGCGTGACGGCGGGTAAGACGGCATCCGCACCGGGGAAATCTTCTTCCGACGCCGCAACAGACGCGCCCGCGGGCATCGCCACGGGCTCCGCCCCCTCCGCGTCCGCCTGCCCGGACGGCCAGAGGCATTCCGACGGCTGCAGCCGGACAAACTCGTTGACCAGCCGCTCCAGGGCCTTCGCCCCGCGGATCTCCGCGGCGGCAAAGGCGCCGGTCGAGACATCCGCATAGGCCAGCCCGAAATTCCCGTGATCATCCGGGTTGATCGCCACCAGGAAGTTGTTCCGCTTCTCCTCCAGACTGGCCCGTTCAATCACCGTTCCCGGGGTAATCACCCGGGTGACCTCGCGCTTGACCACTCCCTTGGCCAGCCTGGGATCCTCCATCTGGTCACAAATGGCCACCTTGAACCCATTGGCCAGAAGCTGCGCGATATACCCTTCCACCGCATGGTAGGGCACGCCGCACATGGGAATGCGCTCCGCCTTGCCGGCATCCCGGGAAGTCAGGGTAATCTCCAGGACCCTGGACGCCACCTGGGCATCCGCATCGAACATCTCATAGAAGTCGCCCAATCTGAAGAGCACTATGGCATCGCGGTACTGTTCCTTTACCGCGTAATACTGCTGCAACATCGGCGTTAATTGCTCGTTCACCGGCATCCGCCTCCCTGCCGTGGTCCCTCGCCGTTTGGTCTCCCGCGCCGTTCTTAAACGCCGGCGTCGACCAAATTTCCAAATAAGCTCCAGGTATGGACATTGGTAATCTTTACCCGGACTAATTCGCCGGTGAGCGCGGGATCCCCTGCAAAATGCACCAGTTTGTTGGTGCGGGTCCGGCCGGTGAGTATCTCCGGATCGGTCTTGCTCCCGCCTTCCACCAGCACCTCCACGGTTTGGCCGTCGTACTCCTCGTTCTTTTCCCGGCTGATCCCCTGCTGCAACTCGATCAGCCGGTAGATCCTCTCCCGCTTCACATCCTCCGGGACCTGATCCGGCATCCCGGCCGCGGGAGTTCCTTTACGGGGGGAATAGATGAAGGTGAAAGCGCCGTCATACCGGACCTCCCGCACCACGCGCAGGGTTTCCTCAAAGTCCTCTTCGGTCTCGCCGGGAAAACCGACGATCAGGTCGGTGGTCAGGCTGATCTCCGGAATGGCCTGCCTTAATTTCCCCACCAGTTCCAGGTACATTTCGGCGGTGTACCCCCGGTTCATCCGCTGCAAAATCCGGTTGCCGCCGGCCTGCAGGGGCAGGTGCAGGTGCTCGCAGACCTTGTCCAACTCTTTCATGGCGGAGATCATCTTGTCGGAAAGGTCCTTGGGATGCGAGGTGGTAAAACGGATCCGCTCAATGCCCGGGACCGGGTTGAGCCTCCGCAGCAGATCCGCGAAGTCCACCCGCCGGTCGGCGGGAAGATCCCTCCCGTAGGAGTTGACATTCTGGCCTAAAAGGGTAATCTCCTTGCACCCATCCTCGCCAAGCGCGGTCACCTCCGCCAGGATCTGCTCCGGATCCCGGCTCTTCTCCCGCCCGCGCACATAGGGAACTATGCAGTACGTGCAGAAATTGTTGCAGCCGTAGGTGATATTCACCCAGGCTTTGAGCCGGCTCTCGCGCCTGACCGGCACCCCCTCCACAATCTCCTCGCTGTCCTCCTCCACGGCAATCACCGGCCCCTCGCCGACGGCCACCTTTTGCAGGAGTTCGGGCAGCTCATGAATATTGTGGGTGCCAAAGACCAGATCCACCTGGGGCAATTTGGCCTTGATTCCAGCCAGCTCCTCCGGCTGCTGGACCATGCAACCGCAGATCCCGATCTTTAGATCCGGCTTGCGCTGCTTTAAGCCCTTCAGGCCGGCGACCTGGCCGTAGACCTTCCGTTCGGGATTGTCGCGGACGCTGCAGGTGTTGAAGAGGATCAGGTCCGCCTCCTCCCGGTCCCCGGCCGGTTGATAACCCATGGCCTCCAGAAGGCCGGCGATCTTCTCCGAGTCGTGCTCGTTCATCTGGCACCCGAAGGTGTTGATCAGGTACTTTGGCTTTGCTGCAGGCATTCTTTTCACCCCACGCATTGTGTTCAGAGTTTATTATATCCCAACCCGTGGACGCGGGCAATAAAAAGCCCGGACAAGATCGCCGGGCCAAAGAAAAGCATCGTAGCGGGGAAACTTCCTGGGGGTTATTTCTACTTTTTGGGTTTAAAGGTCTTGCAGGCCGTCCTTGCAGATGTGTGGGAGGGCGTTTTGCCGATGGCGCCCATCTCCATCATCGTGTTGTCGGTGGCTGCGTCACTGGTCACCGTAATCTCGCCGGCGTCGCAAATGTTGCCCTTGCCCCAGTAACTGCAGTCGCTGACAGTGCAATTGACCGATGTCATCTTGCCCATCTCCTTTGCCATCTCCTTTTCTGTTTCAGAATACTTCGGCCTGGTAATGCAGGGAGGCCGTCTCTAGGTTGGCCAAGTTCTCCCGGCACTATACGCGCTCAAAGAGACCGCGAAGGAATCTCCGGGCAAGGCTCATTTATCCCCCGGAGTAAGGCTCATTTAAACAAGCCCGGGAGGCTGGTAGCCGCCCACACCACGGTAAGAACCGCCATTCCCACGGTCGTCGCCCAGGCCACGCCGTTAAAGAAGCGGCTGTTTACGTATTCCCCCATCAACCGGCGGTTGTTGATCAGGATCAGGATAAAGATCAGAATTACCGGGAGGAGGATGCCGTTTACCACCTGGGATAACAGCATCAAGAGCAACAGCGGCGCCCTGGGAATCAGGACAATCGCCACCCCGGCGATAATCAAGCCGGTGTACAGCCCAAAAAACTGCGGCGCCTCCCGGAATCGCTTGCTAATGCCGGTTTCCCACCCCATGCCCTCGCACACGGAATAGGCGGTGGAAAGGGGCAAGATCGAAGCCGAAAAGACCGAGGCGTTATACAGCCCGAACGCGAAGAGCGCCGCCGCAAACCGGCCGGCTAGAGGCTGAAGCGCGATAGCCGCATCCGCCGCGGTTTCTATGCTGATTCCCCTGGCAAAGAGGGTGGCGGCGCAGGTAACCACGATAAAAAACGCCACCAGATCCGTGACAAAACTACCCACAATTACATCCAGCCGCGAGTATCTGTAATCCCGGATCTTGATCCCCTTTTCCACCACGGCCGATTGCAGGTAGAACTGCATCCAGGGCGCGATGGTGGTCCCCACCAGGCCGATGACCATCATCAGATAGTCCGGTTTGAAGCTCAAACTGGGGGAAACCGCCTGGCGAAAGACCAGCCCCCAGTCCGGCCTGGCCAGAAAACCGGAGATCACGTAGGTGGCATAGAAGGCCGAGGCCGTCAAAAAGACCTTCTCCACCAGATCATAAGTCCCGCCCACCACCAGCCACCAGACCAGAAGGGCGCTGATCGGCACGGAGACATACCTGGGAATTCCAAAGATCTCCCCGCTGGCCGCCACGCCGGCAAACTCCGCCACAATATTGCCCAGGTTGGCAAAGAGCAGCCCCACCATCAGATAGAAGGTGACCTTCACCCCGAAGTTCTCCCGGATCAGGTCCGCCAGCCCCTGGCCGGTCACCACGCCCATCCTGGCTGACATCTCCTGAACCACGATGAGCGCCATGGTAATCGGGATCAATGTCCACAACAGGCTGTATCCGAAATGCGCCCCGGCCACCGAATAGGTGGTGATGCCGCCGGCGTCGTTATCCACGCTGGCGGTGACAATGCCCGGGCCAATTACCGCCAGGATGACCAGCAAATTTTTGAACCTGGCATTCATTCTCTTCACCCCGCTCTCAACGCGTGCGGCCCTGGAAAAGGCGATGCGCGCCAATCGCTAATCCTTGCTCTGCAGCTTCTTGAGCCATTTGGGCGTGAGCACCGAGTCGACCACGTCGTATATCGACACTATTCCCTGGAGCACGCCCTTTTCATCCACCACGGGTATCGCCAGAAGATCGTATTTGGTGATCACGTTGGCAATCTGCTGCTTGCCCATGTCCACGGGGACGCTCACCACCTTGGTAATCATGATCCTGGAAAGGGACGTATCCGAGGGGGCGACGATCAGATCCCGAAGCGCGACTACCCCGCACAGCCGGCTCATCTTATCAACCACGTAAACGTAATAGATGCTCTCCGCCGACGGTTGTTGCCGCCGCAACTCCCTGATGGTCTCATCGGTGGTAAGCTGCGCCGGGAAGGCGATGAACTCGGTATTCATCAGGCCTCCGGCCGTATTTTCGTCGTAGTCCAGAAGTTCCCGGACCTCTTCCGCGTCCTCCTTTTCCATCAGGTTCAGCAGCTCTTCGGCCTTCTCCTCCGGAAGTTCCCCCAGCGCGTCGGCGGCGTCATCCGGCGCCATCTCCTCCAGGATATCCGAGGCCCGTTCGCTGCCCAGATCTTCGAGGATCAATGCCTGCAGGCGAGGGTCCACCTCGCTTAAAGCATCGGCGGCGGTCTCATCGTCCAGCGACTGGAAGACCGCTCTTCTCTCCCTGGTATCCAGATCGCTGACAATATCCGCGATCTCCGCCGGGTGAAGTTTGGCCAGCTTCTGGTGCGGCACGGAGAGCTTGACCCGGCTGAGATCCGTGGCCAACGGATCCACCAGTTCCCAGCTTACCAGTTGATCGGAGATCCGGAAACCCAGCGCCCGCCCCAGGCCGTCCACCGCCCGCTCAAAGCCCAGCCGGCGGAACAACCCCCGGGTCCCGATGTCCACGGCGATCAGCCTCACGGCGCCATGGACATTCTCCAGAAGAAGATCGTTAACCCGGACCACCTTCGCGCCGTGGGTATCCACAATCTGTTTGTCCAGAAGGTCTTTGCGCAGGTAGATCTCCTGGTCACTGGCCTTGGAGGTGGCCACCTCGTTGGTGTTCAGGTGAATCTTCAACGAATCAAGGGAAGAGAGCTCCAGTTGGCCCCATGGAACAAGAACCGGCGTTTTGCGCCGTCCGGCGGTAATCTCCACGCTGGTGACCCTGGGAAACGTGTCTCCCAGCTCCACAAGCACGTCGGTCACCCTGCCCAGCGTCTTGAACCCCGGAACAAGGACCGATCTATCCAATATTTCGCTGACATACAGCCCGCCTTTTGTGACCATTCGACTCACCTCCAGTTGTAAAAAGGCAAAAAAATACGAGGACCCTTGCGAAGGTCCTCGCAGCCAGCAAAAATTTCCTGTCAGGAAAGGGAAAATTCACTGGCGGGTGTCAAAATGGACCTCCCCAAGTTCAATTCCGCTATCCGGGCAACCACAAAAAACAGCCTGGCATCGCCACGTTTACTACTAGGGCTACCGTCCATTTTACCACCCCCACCCGCTGCATATTCTTAGAATAAGCGTAAGAAATGGAAGAATGCTATGCACCTAAAATTAATAATAAACCTTGTTGAGCCTGTTTGTCAAGTGTTTATGGCCAATAGGAATGCCATAGGTCGTCCTGCCTCCCTGGCCCGCTCACTTGCCCGCCATCCACTCAGAACAGATCAGATCGGCGTTCGCAGCACGACCTTGCCGTCCTTGTCAAAGAGTGTAGCCGTAATCTTGCCCTCGAAGGTCTTCTCCCGTTCAAACCTGGTGCCATCGGTGAAAACCAGGTGCACCGTGCCCCGGCTGAGGTCGGCGGCCTTGATTACTTTCCCCTGCAATAATTGCTGAAGTTTATCCCTTTCCATCCCGGCGCCTGCCTTCCGAAACCCGTCCATTCCACTACCTGACCTTGATTACCGCCAGGACCGCGGCCAATACCACTCCTCCCAGCAAAAGCCGGTTGGTGGACTTTAAATTCTCCATCTCCTGATCCGTATTGCGCCTGTAACTGGTCATCTCCGACTGGAGTTCAGCCACCCGGTCTTCCAGCCCTTTTTGCCGGAGCATGTTGACGGTCTGCTGCGCCGCCAGCACATCTCCAATCTGGTTTTCCAGAGAAGCAACCCGGTTGCTGGTGGCCTTGACCTCCGCCTCCAAGCGGTCCAATCGCTGCCGGAGATCGCCCTGGTCGGCCTTGAGACCGTCAACCTTGGCCATGTCCTGGCGCAAGGCGTATGTTTCCCCCGTTACCCGGGTCAGATCCTCGCGCAGCACCACCAGATTCCGGTTGGCCTTGCCCAGATCCGCGGCCAGGGCGTCGGTTTGCCCGGCCAAAGAGACCAACTCCTCGCGAAACTCCGTGGAGAGCTTCCGCAAGAGCTTCATGTCCTCGTCGCTCAACGTTACCTGCCCCGCCTGGACATCGTTCAGCAGCTTGGCGATCACCGTCGCCAGGGTAAACCGATCCACGGCCTTTGTCCCCTGAAAAGTCCCATCCTGGTAGAGGCCCAGATAACCCTTTTCCACCAGAGTGACTACCGCCTTGTAGGCCCAGTGATCCGACGGCACATCCTGAACCTGCACCGGCGCAGCCTGTGCCAGAACCGGGGTCGTCCCCGCCAAACCCATCAAAACCGCCGCCAGTGCCAAACCCAGGGAAAGCACGCGTAGATATCTCCCCCGCAACAGTAATCTCTCCCTCTGATTCAAAAAATAGTGCATTAACCCTTCCCTCCTCTGGCCGCTCCCGTCCTTCCCTGGACTCCGCGGCACCTTGACCTCCTGTCAAATGCAAAGACCCGGTCGCTTATTTGATCACCAATTCCCCATCCGTCACCGCTATCGCAGGAAGCAGAGCCTCCCCCGGCCCGGTAATCTTGACGTCCTTGAGCACCAGCGCGGATTTTCCCGCCGCCCTGGCCCGGAAATGAACACTCATCACAACCTCCTGATCCACATCAAAAGGCGCGGTACGGCGGCCCACCGCCCCGGATACCGTCCCTTTCTGGTTGTCCCAGCGGGGCATCTGCCAGAAAGCCAGTTCCTCGTTTTCCACAAAGAGGCTTCCCCGGGAGACGCCAATCACCTCGAGGACCGCCGGATCAAACTTCATTCCGAGTTCAACCCCGGCAACGCCATCCAGATTGGTGGCCAGCACATTTACCGTCACCAGTTCGCCAGGCGCCACCGCGGGTTTATCCGGCGCCACGGCAATGCGTGGTTTAAACGCCGGGATCTCCAGGGCGCCCTTTGCGCTAACCGCCTGAAAGTTGGAACCCTCCGCTTTAACCACAAAAGCCGGGACGCCCTTCGGCCGGGTCGATCTAGCTGTGCCGGCGCCCTGTTCATTTGGCTGGCGGCTTTTTGCGGAAAACCGCCAGAGCACCTCCACGCTGCCGCCGGGCTCCAGAGTCCCCAGAAAGCGTTCCGCTTTGTCCAGTTCGGCCAGACTCAGGCCGGTTGACGGTTCCACGGTTGCTTCAAGCAGATAGGCAGGCGCTCCGCCCGTGTTCGTGAAGGTGGCCAAAAAGCCGGGAGCGGCGGGTGCAGCAGCGGGTGCAGCAGCTGTAGCAGGCGCATCCTTTTCGGGGGCCGGCCCGGCCAGTTTGATGGAGATCCTGGGCGGGGCGACCACCCGCACGGTTCGCTCCACATTATTGAGCTCCACATTGGCGGCCTCCACCTGAACCTGGTAACGCAGAAGGCCGGTGACTTCCCCCGTGGCGACCACCCGCCACGTGATCTGGGAAGAGTTATGCCCGGCCAGATTGCCGACAACCCGGCGGGATTGCTGCCCGGAAGCCAGCGTCAATCCCTTGGGGAGGCTGATCGCGGCGACCACGTTTCTGGCCTCAACTTCATCGGTGTTTTCAATGTAGACCACCACCGGCAGGTAACTTTTTTTGCCGGCGCCCGCATCGGCGTAGACCTCGCCCGGAGAGCTTACCCCCACGGAGAGCGCCCCGGGAGCGATGGTGATCCCTCCCAGGCCGTACCAGGTCACATAGACCCGCTTTTCGCCGGGCGGCAAGGGAATAGGGTCCCAGTAAAGCGCCACGGCGCTGTCCAGTTCAAACTCTCCCTGGCGCAAAAAATCCCGTCCCGGGCGAAAATCAAAGTCCCAGGGCCCGTCGGCCAGTGCCCCCCAGTTGCTCACATAAACCTTGTCCGGTCGGGTAACGCCCGGCCCCTGCAAGGTTCCCTGAGCCACCACCTTTGGGTCGCTCAGGCTGTCAAAAGCCTGCCAGAACTCCGGCATCCTACTGGCCTGGATTACTGTATCCTCCACCAGAGCCCGCTCGCCAAAGCGAAAGGGCGCCCCGTCATTTCCACCCAGCATGGTGTCGAGCATGATGCGCAACCCCACCAGGTGGGGTTTCTTGTCCGTGTTCTGGACCGTGTACATGATCTGGGCTGTATCCGATAACCCGGTGGTGCTGCTCTTTACAATACTCAGGTCCTGCGCCACCTCTAAAGGCCCCAAAAGCCAGGCGCTGTCCATTGCTGAGCCGCCGGTGATCTCCGGCAAACGAAGCGCCGGGCCATAGACCCCTTCCCGGCCGGCCCGTTTTTGGGTCGGGCCGCCGTAGACGTAATCTTTTCCGTCCACACGCACGGTAGTATACGAGGTCCAGGGTTGCGGCCGCCCATAAATCAGAGGGAGGTTTTCGTCCCCGGTGCGGTTTGGATCGCCCCCCGTGGTATCCACGGCAAAGCGTCCGGTATCGTGAACGCCTGCATTCACCGAAATGGCGATATAATCGTTGTGAACCGAGAGCACCCTTGGCCCGCCGGCGGCTTCGCCAACCTCACCCGCCACTGGTTTGTCCGCCGGTTGGGACCCAGCCGGTGTTGCCATTGCCAAAAGCCCGAATACGCAAAGACTGATGATCTTCGTTCCTGCTTTTTGCACAAAAGCCACCCTCCACGTCCACCTCGTATCGAAATCAGTCCTCTTGATCCTCATGAGAATTGCCCTTATTCGTAATTGCTCGCGGAAACTACGCCGCCCTCTTCGAAAGCGATCTTCAAGAAGAAGATGTAGTTTTTGGCCGCCGGCCGGAAAGACTGGCCCGCCACCGTCTTAACCGCCTGGGTGTCCAGGCGCGCGTCCCCGGAGGACTTCTCCACGGTTACTTTTTCCGTGGCGCCGCCGGTTGTGACAAAAACCTTCAAGATCACCGTGCCGGTAACCCCTTCGTTCTGGGCATTCTTGGGGTAAACAATCGCCTTTCCCAGAGCCAGCAACTCCTGCCCGCCGAGCACCCCAAAACCGCCTTTGCCGGTCCCGGAACCATCCCCGGAGCCGGCGCCCATCCCCGGACCGGCGCCGGCTCCCGGACCTGATCCGGATCCCAGGCCTTTGCCTCCCGGCTGGCCGGCCATCCCCTTGCTTTCCTCCGCCCCTTTGGAATCCGGCGGCTGGCTGCCCGCCGCTGCTTCTTGCCCCTGGGATTCCTTTTCAACCGGTTTTTTCGCGGGCTTTTTCGTGGGTTTTTCCCCCGGTTTTTTCGCGGGTTTTTCAGCCAGCTTTTCGAGCCCCCTGGCGCTGGTGATCACCTCTGATCTCGTACCCGCCTGTTTCTTCTCCAGTTTCTTCTCCACCCGCGCCTTCTCCGCCGGCTTGGCGGAAGCGGTCATCGCCTTGGCGGCATGGGAGATCTTTCCCGTCGTCTCTCCCGCGGTTTCCGCCATCATATCGATGACCCCGCCCTCGATCATATAAAGCCCACCCGGATGGCCGGGACCCCAGAAAGGCGCCACGGACAAAAAAAGGAGATGGATTGCCACAGAAACAAGCAGCGCCAACCAAAAGGCGTGCTCTTTCCGGCTGACATTAATCTCCTGCTCAAAACCGATTTTCACCGGCCATTCCTCCTGCCAGGGAGCCTTTAGGGAGCCTTGCGGTCCACCGCCAGGGCGATACGGTAGCCGCCGGCTTGACGCACCGCGTCCATCGCCGCCACCAGATGCTTGTAAAGGACCGCCTCATCCGCCTCAATGACCACCACGGCATCGCCGTTACTTCCCAGCGCCCTGTGGAGTTCGGCCTTCAACCGCTGCTCGTCCACCTGCTGGCGCCCGAGGTAAAAGGCGCCGTCTCGCGCCACGGTGACCACCACCTTGCTCTGTTCCTGGGCGGTTACGGTCACCGCCCTGGGAAGATTGATATTCAGGCCAGTAACATTGGTCTTGAAGGTGCTGAAGAGCATGAAGAAGACCAGCAAAAAGAAGAGGACATCAATCATCGGAATGATCTCCAGGCGCATCTTCTTTCGCTTTGCCCGTTCAATATTCATCGGACCTCACTCCGTCTTGCCACCGTCTCTTTTTTAACCGCCATGCTCAAGATCTGGGTCGCCGCGCGGTTCAGCTCCAGGATCCGCCGATCCACCAGGCTTGACAGATAGGCGTAAAAGGCCATGGCGGGAATGGCGATGATCAGGCCCATCGCCGTGGTCAGCAAAGCCTCGGCGATACCGGAACTCAGCACGCTGGGGGTGGCCAGCCCCTGCAAGGCGGCCAGCACATTGAAGCTTCTGATGATCCCGGTGACCGTACCCAGAAGGCCCAAAAGCGGGGCGATAGTGACGATCGCATCCAGGACCGGCAGCCGCCGTTCCAGCTTGTATACTTCTTGCCTGGCCGCATCTTCGAGGGCGGTTTCGACAACCTTTTCATCCTTGCCGTACTGGCTCAGGCCGGCCATGACCAGGGCCGCCACCGGCCCCCGGGAACGTTTGGCAATCTGCATGGCCTCCAGCACCCGATCCTGCAACAGGGCCGTCTTCACATCCGCCAGAAGATCATCCACGTCGATGCGCGACCGCAATAGATAGTACCACCGCTCCAGGCTTATCGCCAGCGCAAAAACCGAGCATAAGAGGAGGGGGTACATCACCGGCCCGCCTTTGGTAAAAAGATCAAACACCGCAAAATACCTCCTGCCATGGAAGAGCTTCCTAAGGCTATAAGGCTATCTTCGACAGAATACCGGCATATCCTGCAACAGAATAGGACGTATTCCTGGAAGAAAGAGGGATTTACCGGAGCCAAGAAAAAAGGCACAGCGTTACCCACTGCGCCCTTCGATCTGTCTTTGCACTGTTCACCATATGCTCGCTTGCTACTTTACGGCCGCCAACACTCCGATCAACGCGCCAATAATGTACACCCAGGTCATCTGCTTGTTTTGTTTCTCCACCTGAGCCTTCAGGACGCGGACATCGTTCTCCAGGCCGTCGATATTTCCGCCGCCGGATCCTTGTGGACGGGCCTTCAGGGCTTCAATATCCGCGTTCGCCTGCTGCATCTGCTGTTTGAGGGAAGAGATATCGGTTTTCATCCCGTCCACATCCGTCCGGAGGCCGGAAACCGAATCCTCCAGCGTCTTCAGGCGCTGGCCAATGGCCGCCATCTCCTGCGGGGAAACGTCGGATTGGCCCTGACCCTCTCCCAGTTTTGATTCCAGTACCCCCAGCCGGTCGCCGATCGCCCGCAATTCACCTTGAAATTCCTGCCGCAACTGATCCAGGCTGGCTTTCTGGTCCTGGCTGAGCTGTCCGGCGGGGAAGGTCCCCAGGTAGCGGGCGATGACCATCGCCGCCTCATAACGGGTAATCGGTTTATCTCCGCCGAAAGTCTTATCAGGGTAGCCAATCATCAAGCCGGCTTTAAGAAGTTTGTTTACCGCATCATACGCCCAATGCCCGGGAGGTACGTCCGGGAACGATGCGGGAGCTTCAGCAGCAGCCAGGGCTGGAACAGCCATCGCCAAAACAAGCAACACCGCAAGCAAACCAGATCTGAGTCTCATCATACTTCCTCCTTATTTCAGTTTATCCAACTGTCGCCACTCCGTAAAGAGCGGCTGATCTTAATCCTTCGACACAAGGCATTGATCTCCTCTCAAAAAAACCAAATTAGCTCAAAAAAGTCAAACCATGCCATCACCTCGCCAATATGCTTTGTATTAAGAGTTATTCGCGCGAGACTCTAAATATCTGTCTCTCAGGAGCAGATAAAGTGGCTCAGGAGAAAAAACGGCGCAAAATTAAAAGCCTCCGCCTGGAGAAATCACCGTTCTCGCCCTTCCATGGGCTCCACGGTGCCTTGACCTCCTGTCAAATGCGGCCTGGAGTGCACGATGCACGGAGCCGGCCTCATTCTAAGGAAAGTATGTGGTCAGGAAGGCCGATTTCGACCGAGATCGAGCCATCTTTGGTCGGCAAGAAACTTCTGAAGCAGCGGGAGACTTTTTCAGGTGGAACCAGATAACTTTTGCTTAGATAACCAGTCCTCCGTCTACCCCCAGAACCGCTCCGTTGATGAAGCTGCTCTCGTCCGAAGCCAGGAAAAGATAAGCAAAGGCTACATCCCGAGGGGCGCCGAGCCTTCCCAGGGGAGTCCTCTCCTTCATCATCTCCAGCACCTTTTCCGGCACTTTAGCCGTCATGTCGCTGAGAATAAATCCCGGCGCGACCGCGTTGGCCCGTATGCCCTTCTTGCCCAGTTCCTTGGCCCAGCTTTTGGTCATGCCGATCACCCCCGCTTTGGAGGCGGCGTAATTAGTTTGGCCCAGATTGCCGTAAACGCCGACCACCGAGGAGGCCGAAATAATGCTCCCACTCCCCTGTTGCATCATGATGGGGACAACCGCCTGGGTGCAATTAAACACACCCGTCAGGTTAATATTAATCACTGTATTCCATGAAGCTTCATCCATCCTGGTCAAAAAGCCATCCCGCGTCACGCCTGAATTGTTCAGCAGAACGTCAACCCGCCCGAATCTCTGAACGGCGCTCTGCGCCATCGCCTGAACCTCCGCCCGGTTGGAAACATCCACCCGGCAGAAGATCGCTTCCCTTCCGAGCCGGATAACCTCCGCGACGGTCGTCTCTCCGGCGGCGGCGTCAACGTCCGCAATCACCAGATTTGCACCCTCCCGGGCAAAAAGGAGCGCCGTTTCCCGCCCGATCCCCTTGCCGCCCCCGGTAATCAAAGCCACTTTACCCGCTAACCGCATACCCTTTCACCGCCTTGAATTATCTTGCAAAACGCTCGCCGAACGGCCGCAACTAACTGGCCGCGGAAGCCTTTTTCAAATTGGCATGGATAAAATCCACAATCTCCTGAATCTGGGTTTCCGGCCCGAACACCTCGGCGATTCCCGCCTTTTTGAGCGCCGGCATGTCGTCTCTGGGAATCACGCCGCCCATCAAGACCAAAACGTCGCCCATCCCCTTCTCCCTTAACAGGCGGACGACCTTTGGGCCGAGCACGGCATGATTCCCACCCAGAGTACTCAACCCCACCACATCCGCGTCTTCCTGGATGGCGGCATTGATAATCTCCTCCGGAAACTGGTTGCCCAGGTAAACAACCTCCATCCCCGCATCCCGCAGCATCCGGGATACCGCCACCGCGCCCCTCCAGTGGATATCCAGCCCCAACTTGGCCATCAGGACCTTGATCTTTCTGCTCATCCGCCGCATCTCCTTTCGAAGTTCAATTAAACAAAATTGTTTTAGGCTAAGGGAAACTGCCACAAACCGAACTCCTCGCGAAAGACCTTTTCAATTTCCCCCAGGGTCGCGTTGGCCCTTACCGCCTCCATCACATGGGGCATGATATTCTCGTTGGTCTTACACCCGGTTCTCAGCGAAATCATGGCTTCCGCCAGCCTCTTGCCGTCGCGCCGTTCTCTCAACGCCCGTAATTTGGCTTTCTGGCGCTCCTCCGTATCCGGGTAACGAAATACTTCAATTTCCCCCGAGTGGGCGTGATCGGCCTTCAGGTAGTTAACGCCAACGATCTTTCTTTCCCCGCTTTCAATCGCCTTTTGCTGCTGGTAGGCGTAGTTGGAGATCTCCCGGTGCAGCCAGCCGCTTTCCACGCAGGCCACCAGGCCGCCCCGTTTCTCGATCTCCGCCACGTAATCCCGGATTCTCCGCGCCATCTCCATGGTCAGGTACTCCACAAAGTACGAGCCGGCCAGGGGATCGACGGTATTGACCACATTGGTTTCCACCTGCAAGATTTGCTGGGTTCGCAGCGAGATCAGAGCCGCCTGCTCGGTCGGAGCGGAATAGGCCTCGTCATATGAATCAATGTGCAGGGACTGGGCGCCGCCAAAAATCGCGGCCAGCCCCTGGATCGCCGAGCGGGCGACATTGTTGAAGGGCTCGACGGCGGTCAAGGTGATCCCGGCGGTCTGAACATGGAAACGCATATGGCAGGAACGTTCGTCCTGGGCATGGAAGCGTTCCTTCATCACTTCATGAAAAACCTTGCGGGAAGCCCGGCATTTGGCGATCTCCTCAAAGAAATCGTTGCAGAGATCCCAGAAGAAAGACATGCGGCGAGCAAAAGAATCCACGGGCAATCCCCTGCGAATCAACTCTTCCGCCGTGGCGATGGCGTTGGCGATGGCGACCGCCACCTCTTGAACCGCATTTGTCCCTGCCTCACGCAGGTTATAGCCGTTGTAGCTGACCGGGTTCCACCTTGGCAGATTCTTGGTGGCAAACTCAATGGCATCGCACTGCAGCCGGAAGGACGCCTGCGGGGGCAAGATCTCCGGACCGCTCCCCACGGTAGTTTCCATGATGAAATCGTTCTGGTTTGTCCCCGAGAGTTTATCGAATGAAATCCCGCGGTTTTCGGCCATGACCATGTACATGGCCATGAGAACAACCGTAGTGCTCGGCAGGTGCGTGACCACCGACGCGGAAACCTGATCAATGGGCACGTCCTGGAAGAGGCGCTCCATGTCTTCCAGGGAGTCGATGGCCACGCCGCAGGCGCCGACGTTGCCTTCCGCTTCGGGGGAATCCGAATCATATCCTCGCACGGTCGGCAGATCGAAAACAATGTTTACTCCCGTGGCGCCGTGACGCAGCAAAAATTTGATCCGTTCATTGCAATCCTCGGGGGCGCCGAATCCCGCCAACTGCCGGACGGTAAACAGGCGGCCGCGATACATGTTTGGGTACACCCCGCGGACAAACGGCGGTTTTCCGGGAAACCCGATCTCCTTTTCGTAGTCGTACCCGGCGATATCCTCGGGGGCATAGAGAAGTTTGACGGGAATTCCGGATTCCGTGTAATACTCATCAGTCATCTCAGGGACCTCCTTTTGTCGGTCATGTTCTGTTCGCCAAAAAATACTCCGAGATAAACAGCGCGGCGGTGTAAGGATCCAGGCTGCCTTCGTCAACCCGCCGGCGCATGCCCAACAGCAGTTCATCCTTCTCCAGTTCCCGTTGAAATTTTTCCAGGACATGTTCCTTGCTGTTTTCCAGTAAAATGGTGTTGGCACGGTTACGGCGCTGTGCCATCCATTGCCCCGACTGTTCCAGAAGCCGCCGGTGCTCCTGGAGCGATTCCCACAGTTCCTCCAGGCCTTCCTTGCGTAAAGCGCAGGTTTTGAGAACCCTCGGTCTCCACTTTTTTGGTTCCACCTCGCTGAGCATCATTTCAAGATCTCTGACGGTTTCGTCGGCGCCCTCCCGTTCCGCCTTATTGACGATAAAAATATCCGCAATTTCCATGATCCCGGCTTTGAAAGTCTGGATACCGTCACCGAGACCGGGAACCGTTACGAGGACGGTGGTGTCCGCCAGTTTCTTGATTTCATCGCCCACCTGGCCCATGCCCACGGTTTCAATCAAGACAACATCCTTGCCGGCGGCATCCAGAAGTTGAACAACATCCTTCGCGGCGGCGGACAACCCGCCCAGACTGCCTCTACTGGCCAAACTACGGATGAACACACCCGGTTTGGCGTCGAGGCTGGTCATGCGAATCCTGTCCCCCAGAAACGCCCCCCCGCTGAAAGGGCTTGATGGATCGACACAGACTACCCCCACCTTCAACCCCTTTTCCGCCAACAACTCCACAAGCCCGTTGGTGATTGTACTCTTTCCCGCTCCGGGCGGCCCGGTCAACCCGACAATATAAGCCTTCCCGGTCCAGGCAAAGACCGTCTTCATAATCTGGACCTTCTCCGACCCCTGATTCTCCACCCGGCTGATTAGCCTCGACAGAGCCAGCGGGTCCCCGGCCCGTAACGCCGGCAACAATTCCGTCCAGGACATTTCCCGCCCCCCCGGCTAATACTTCATAAAAATGCCTTCCGGGTCGACAACAGTCCTCAAAACCTCCAGTTCCTCCGCTTTGGGAGGAGGGGCCGGCCTGGCGCCGTCGATGCGGATGTCAAACCCGGTGTTTTCTTTCATGGCCCCAAGAGTGACGCCCAGATCGGCAAAGTATTCGTCCACATACATCTCGTGGCTTTCGGGATCAAATTTCATGACACCCATCGTGGAGACCACCGCGGACGGCCCTCCCCACATCCCCAGCTCCCGCCGGTCCACCAGCCTTCCCGTGCGATGGTCGCGGCACTTCCAGCCCGGGCTGGTGATGTAGTCGACCTGCTCCACAAAGCGCCGTTTTTCGTGCACCATGATGATGATGGTCTTCCCCGACAGCACCGCGATGTCGCAGGCGCCGCCGGAACCCTCGAACCGTTTCTCCGGGTGAAGATACGATCCCATGCAGGTGGAATTAAGATTGCCGTATTTATCCACCTGCGCCCCTCCCAGAAAACCGACATCGATCCGCCTGTTTTGGAGAAACTGGCCCATTACCTCCACGGCGGTGGGCATCCATGGCGTCCGGTACACCCCCCTGGCGTCGGCGACGCAAAAGGGAAGCGCAAAAGGCTTGCTGTCAAAGGCCACGGCTTCCATCACGACGGTCATTTTGGGAGCATGGACATGTTTGGCCAGAGTTGCGCCGACAAGCGGCAAGCCCGTTCCGACAAGCACCATTTGCCCGTTCTGCAGCAGCCTGCTGGCGGCCACCACCATCCTTTCGAGACTGCTGCACGGAGCTTTTTCCGCATTACCGCCGACCACCGGCGCCGGATTGATCAGGCCCATCGCTCAGTTCACCTCCTGGAGCTTGTCAAGGCGGCGGCGAATTTTGGGGTTATACCCGAGCACCGGGTCGGCCCGCAAGGACATCAGCCGTTTCAAACCGATTTTTGCAAGGTATTCATCGTGGTTTTGCAGGTCCAGGACCCATTCCTTGAGCCAGGCTCCGAAGCCTTCCTCCTCTTTGGAGGCCGTCAGGTAATCTTTGAACCACCAGGGATCATTGTCATAAAAACCCCAGACGGCGGTCGGATGCGCGCCATAGGGCATTTCCACAATGGCGTGAACGACCTGGGCGGGTATGGTGTTTGCCTGGGGAAGATCCCGCAGGCTGTCTTCCGGCACAATCCGCTCAGCGCTGACGATGGTCAGTTTGGCGGCCATCGCTGCGTAATAATCCAGGAAGGCTCCCCCCTTCAGGCGGACCGTGCCCTGCTCGCCGACTTCCTGGGCATGGATCAAACAAACATCGGGCCGCAGCGCGGGGACCAGGGTGACTTCCTCCCCTTCCCAGAAAGGATCCTTGATAAAAGCCACCTTTTGTTTGGGAAGCCTGGGGTCTTTTCCCCGCAGTTCCCGCATGGGGTCAAGGTCCGGATTGATCAGGTCGGAGCCCTTCAGCGAAAGAGTGGGCATGAAGGGTAAACCCATCGCGCCGGCCAGCAGCCTCAGTGCTCCGGTCTGAACCGTCCAATCGTCGTGATGGTAGCCCGTCCTTTCGGGCCCCTCTTCCACCTTTCTCCGAAAAGAGTAGGGATGTCCAAAGACTTCATGGCCGATATAATTGCTCTCCGTGAGGCTGACGCACCCGGCGCCCACCAGGAGGTCGATCTCCGGCCCTCCCGGATTCGAAATGAGGGATAAATTTTTTTTCCCCTGGCGGATCAGTTCGTAAACCAGTCCCATCGGCTTGCGAACCACCGTCCAGCCCCCCGTGAACAAACGGCATCCGTCTTCGATCAAGTTAACCGCTTCGCGCGCAGACATCAGTTTCGAATCAGACAAGCAGCATCACCCCTTCGGGAATACTTCAAACAAGGTGCTTTCAACCGGCGTGATCAGGCGGTACCCGTCTTCGGTGACGATGACATCATCTTCAAGGACCACTCCCCCAAAACCGGGAATAATCAATTTGGGCTCAATGGCCAGCACCATTCCCGGCCTGAGACAGGCGCCGTTTTTGCCGTCGAGCGTCGGCGGTTCGTCCAATTCAAGCCCCAACCCGTGCCCAATGTACCGTCCCTTCATCTCGTCGAAACCCTGAAAGAACTCGAATCGCCCCAACTCAGCTGCCTTGGCCGCGGCGATCGCATAAAGCTCCCCGGCGGCTATACCCGGCCTGATCTTGTCCAGGATGGCCTGTTGGATGGCCAGCACCTGCCCGAATACCTCCCGCTGTTCACTGCTTGCGCCGCCCGCGACATATGTCCGGGCGATGTCGGCATGGTATCCCTGCCGGTTGATGCCCATATCCAGAATTACCAGGTCCCCCGGCTGGATTGCCGTCCCGGAAGCCCCCCAGGGCAAGGACCTGCTCAGGCCGACACCGGTGATGGTCATGGCATGCCCGGAAATTTTCCACATATTGGCGCGGCTCACCACCAGGCCCTCGGGGGGCAGGCTGGCATCCCATCGCCGGTTGCGCACGATGGATTCCCCGCCGTTCTCCCGGATCTTCTCCAGCACCCTGGCGGCAAGTTGCACCTCCGTCACGCCCGGCCGGAGAAACTCCAGTACCGCCTGATGCGCGTACCTGAACATATCCGCGGCCCGGCAAATAGACTGGAGTTCCTCCGCGTCCTTGATCATCCTTTGCTCGAGAACCAGCGGGGAGAGATCGACAATTTCGCTGTCCCGGAAGGTCGCCTGCACCTTCTTGTAAATGCCGGCCGGAATGGCGTCCTCGGTGACGGCAATCCGGCCTTCCGGGATTTTGCGTGATTTAAGGACCGCGTGAATTTCCGGGAGGCCAGCTCCCCGCAAAACTTGACTGGCCGCCAGATCCGTTTCCTCAATGACAAATTCCCAGGCCCGCCGGACAAAGAGCAACGGTTCGCCCGCCGCAGGCACCACCAGGTTGCAAGGCTGGGCGGTTCCGGAGTAATAGTAAAGATCCCTCGGCTGCATGACGATCGCCAGATCGATCCGTTCACGCCGCAACCTTTTCTGAAGTTCCCGAATCCTGTCCATGGCCCTCACGCTTTCAGATGTTTTGTTACGACGGAGGCAGGCTTCGAAGCCTGCCTCCGTGCTCCCCGATATCAACCAAGCAGCAGATTTGGCAAGAAGAGAATAACCTGGGGGACGTAGGTGACAAGCATCAAGACCAGGATGGCGGTAATCAGATAGGGCATCAAGGGCTTGATCACCTCATAGATGCTTACCTGCCCGACCTTGCTCGCCATCAAGAGATTGAGCGCCATGGGCGGCGTGATCAAACCCACGCAGAGATTTACCGTCTGAACCACGCCAAAATACACCGGGTCGATTCCCAGGGCTTTGATTAGCGGTAAAAAAATGGGGGTGGTGATCACGATAGCCGTCACCGTTTCCATAAATGTTCCCAGAATAAGGTAAAAAATGTTGAGCAAAAACAGCACCAGATAAGGGTTATTGGTCAACGCGGTGACAAACTGCGACACCCTTGCGGGGACCTGTTCCGTCGTGACAATCCAGCCAAACACCCCGGCAAAACCGATAATAATCAGGATTACCGCACTGGTGAGGGCCGAACCCCCCGCGATATTCAGCAGTTTTTTGGGACTCAAACTCCGATAGTGAAGCACCCCAACCAGAAGGGTATAGACCACGGCCACCGCGCCGGCCTCCGTTGGCGTGAAGGCCCCGCTGTAAATCCCGCCGAGGATAAGGATCGGCATGATCAGGGCCGGGATCGCCTGCCTCCCTACCTGCAAAGGAGTTTCTTTGATTTTTCCGGCAATCTCGGATGAAAGCGCCTCCCGCGTCATATACCGGGGCGCCATAATGCGATTCACGATCATGAAGGCCAGTCCCATCAACACGCCGGGGCCAACCCCCCCGAGAAAGAGCCTGGCAATGGAGACCTCGGCGTTGATCCCGTAAACAATCAGCGGAATGCTGGGGGGAATCAGGATTCCCAGGAATCCCGAGGAAGCCGCCAGAGCCACGGCATACCTCTTGTCGTATCCCCTGGAAACCATCTCGGGTACCATGATCCCGCCAATGGCCGCCACCGTGGCAGCCGAGGAGCCCGAGATGGCGCCGAAAAACATGCAGGCCAGAACCGTTACATGGCCGAGCCCCCCCTTGATTTTACCGATGAAGAGTTCCGCAAAATTGACCAGGCCGCGCGAGATGCCGCTCTCTTTCATCAGATCCCCGGAGAGGACAAAGAACGGGATGGCCATCAGGGGAAAGGAGTCGATCGAACCGAAGGTTCTGGAAACCAGCAGGGGCAGGGACGAAGATCCCAGGTTCAGCGTCAAAAACGCCAGTGACGCCGTAGCGAAAGCGAAAGCAATCGGCAGCCCCAGGAAGACCAGAAGCAAAAAACTCAAGATTACCAGCACCGCAATACTCATGGTGTCCCTCCCTCTTTACTGGCCCTTTCCGAACCTGCTCTTTCCAAGTTGGCTCTTTTCGAGCCTATCATTCAACAACGTCAGAAGCTGATGCCCGGCATGGATGGTGATCAAGAGCGAGCCCACCGCCAGGGCCGCCGTCACATAGGCCATCGGAATCTGCATCGCCGGGCTGAGTTGCTGGGTGTCGATCTGATCCAGTGAAAACCGCGTGCTTACAACCACCAGCACCGCTCCCAGGATTACGGTCAAACCCATTGTGAAGATGTTGAGAATCCGCAGCCTGGAAGGAGAGAGAAAGATCCCCATGATTTCCACGCCCAGGTGCGACTTGCTGGCAACGCCGGTCGCGGCCCCGATTAACACCATCCAGACCATTATGTAACGGGTCAACTCCTCAATCCAGGGAAGCGGGTACTTGAACACGTAGCGGGTAAGCACCTGGACAAAAGCCAGGAGTGACATAACCAGAATCAAGATTCCGATCACGCCGGCCTCAGCGTTGCGCAGCATTTTCATTTCATCACTTCCTGTACTGGAGCATTTCGTCGATCAGCTCCTGGCCGACCGAGTCCGCCAGTTTCTCATAGGTTCCCTTCGCGCTCTCCTGAAACTCCTTAAGGGCTTTCGGGGACAGCCCGTTTACCTTGACGCCGGCTTTTTTCATGTTGCCAATCCACTCGGCGGCCTTCTGGCGGTTGTACTGGCGCTGCTCCCGGCCAACCTCCACCGCGATTTTTTTCATGGTCTCCTGGATGTCCGGGGGTAGTTGCTTCCAGGTTTTGTCGCTGACCACCAGGGCCAGGGGGCAATAAATATGCCGGGAGATCGTGTAATATTTGGTCGCCTCATAGAGACGCGACCCGTAGGTGAGCACCACGCCGTTATCCTGGCCGTCCACCACGCGCTGCTGCAAGGCGGTATAAAGTTCGCTGAACGCCATGGGGGTGGGGATGCTCCCTATCCTCTGGAACCAGTCCATGGAGGGCTTGTTTTCCACAATCCTCATTTTCAGCCCTTTCATGTCGGCCACTCGGGTGATGGGCAGCTTGTTGTTCGACAGGTTTCGCCAGTCATTCTCCCAGAAAGCGATGGGCACGATCCGTCTCCGGGCGGCGGCGGCCGCCAGCTTTTTAGCGATGGGCCCCTCCAGGATCTGGTCCACTTTCGCATTGTCCGCCGGGAAGATGTAGGGAAGATCCCACAACTGAAACTCCGGTACAAAGTTGCCCATGGCGATGGTGCTGATCAGGCCCATTTCCATGGTATCCTGCTGGATGGCCTCGGTCATTTCACGGTCCGCCCCGAGCTGGCTGGCCGGGTATGTTTTGATCTTCACCCTGCCATTGGTCTCTTTTTCAACACGCTGCGCAAACTTTTGGGCATACTTCTCCCAGGGGTGTTCCGGATCGGCGGGACCCACGTGGCCCAGCTTGAGGGAAAAAGTCTGCTGCCCAGCCGCGCTGGCGGCGATGCCGAGACCGGCGAGCACAACCAGGGCAACGAAACAAGCTAACCAGAATACCATCAGTTTGCTTTTCATGGATTTCATTTTCCAGCCTCCTCGATCTTGAAATGCCTTTTTTTGACTACGTCGTAACTTTGAGCCGGTCTTTCGCTCCCCCCTCTCCCGGTTGAAATCCCTTGCACCTTTTTACAATGCAAAACCTGTGCCAAAGGCAAAATGGGCATTATGCCCCGGAAAACCACCCCTTTGTCCAACTGCTGATTCAAAAGATCATCAGAGCTCATCCGTCAGAAATATCCTGCCTCATCGTCCCACAGGTATCCTCAGTGACAAATCGGTCCGATACAAATGTGTATCGGACCGATTTGTTTCTGTATCGCGTTATTTCCCTCTGCCGGGATACCGGGTTATGGCTTTCTTATAGTTGCGAGTTGCCTTTTATGCTAAATCCATACCTTTGCAGCTTGCGGACCACTGACGCCTGGCTGATGCCCAGTACTCTCGCCGCTGCCCGGGTACTGCAATACTTTCCATACGCGGAGATCAAAGCCTCTCTCTCCACATGCTCCAGGGTTTGTTTGAGAGATCTTTGCATGGGTGCGGCATGGCTACCTGGCCCATTTGCATGTAACAGTTCCGGGTCAAGAGTGCCGCCCGTGCTTAACACCACCATTCTCTCCAGGGTATTTTCCAACTCGCGCACATTTCCCGGCCAATCATGGCTCATGAGATATCCCATGGTTTCCGGGGAGATTCGCCGTTGAAACTGGTATTTTTTATTAAACTTATCCAAAAAATGCATGACCAGGGAAGGAATCTCTTCTTTCCGTTCCCGCAATGGAGGGATGTTAATCTGTATCACGTTTAGTCGATAAAAAAGATCCTCCCTGAACTGCCCTTCTGAAACCATGCCAGGAAGGTATTTGTTGGTTGCGGCGATGACCCGGGCGTCAAGAACAACGGTCCGGTTCCCTCCGACCCTGTAGTAGGACCGTTCCTGGATCACCCGCAATAGCTTGACCTGCAGTTCCAGCGGCATTTCCGCAATTTCGTCCAAAAAGAGCGCGCCGCCTTGCGCCGTTTCCAAAAGGCCCGGTTTTCCGGAGCGTTTGGCCCCGCTGAACGCCCCTTCTTCATACCCGAACAGCTCGGACTCCAGCAGCGCATGGGGAATCGCCCCGCAATTGATGGCGATAAACGGGCCTTCTGTTCGCTGGCTGGAGCGGTGAATCAATTTTGCCAGCAGTTCTTTACCAGTGCCGGATTCACCCGTGATCAGGATATTGGAATCCACCTGAGCCACCCTCAGGCACAGGTCCACGATCCGCCTCATCGCCACTCCTTCCGAAACTATATTAATCTGCGTTTCTCTCGCCCTGAACTGCGCCAATTCCGCGCGGTACCGGTCGCTTAATTCTTTAAAAGTTTGTACCTGTTCTTTCAGCATGCTAAGCTCCGTCAAATCCCGGATGGTAGCTACCACGCGAATCAGTCGCCCCTCGTCGTCAAAGATGGGCTGGCCGGTCAACAGGACCTCCCTCCCCCGCAACCGGAGGCAAAGATTTTCCTGCTTGCCGCTCTTGAGCACGTGGAGGGTGACGGCATCCGGCAGGACGCCATTTTTTATCAGTTCGTTGACATGCTTGCCTACGAAGTCTTTCGCCCTGATCCCGACAATCTCCTCATATGCCTTGTTAATCTGCAGCAAAACGCCCTTGCCGTCCGAAACGACGAGACCGTCGGCACTCAACTCGATGATACTATGGAGTTCCCGGTTTAATTCCTCAACCAGATCAAGCTTATGAGAGGTTGCTTCCGCAACGGAGATGTCCTGCAGAACGGCTGCGGCACCGATGATCCGCCCTCCGTGGTTGATGGGGAAACGGCTGGTGGCTAAAATGGCGTCCCCGATGCAAATCCTCTCGTTAGTTTCCTCCTCGCCCGACCGGATGACCTCCGGAAGTCTTGTATTAGGGATCACATCCCTGATCTGGGCTCCCCGCGCTGTTTCCATGGGAATACCCGTAAGATTCGCCGCGGCAGCATTAAAAACACCAATTCGCTCTTGTAAATCAATCCCTATGGCAGCGCTGGGCAAATGATCCAAAAAGGTCTGCAGGAAGGTCGTGGTTACCTTATACAATTCTCGCAGCCCCCTATCCCTGTGCAAGACGCCGAGGGGGTGGCAATTTTGGTCAACCACAAGAAAGCGCTCGGCCGACATGAGCATTTTCTCATCGACCAGATCGTCCTTGTGGCATACTGGAATACTTTCCAGCTCCATCGTTGCAAGTTCCGAATTCCAGTCAAGGGCTCCGCTTCGCACAAGATTTAAGAGCAAAAAAGGGGCAAATATTCCTCCCGCCCTTCCGGCGGAATCTATCACCACCGCCGCTCTTGACCTGGTGGTTTGCAGACTGTCAACAGCAAAGGCGACCGTTGAGTTTCCGGGAAGGACAAGTACAGGATCCAGCATCAAGTCACAAACCTTTGGTTTGTATAAGTTCTGTATCATCTCCGGTACCTCCCGAACTTGGTAAATCTATGTAAACAACAGTTTAAATACGTTTTATTTCTATGCAAAATAGCAATATCCTTTAAACCCATAGAATTTTCTACAAAAAAAGCGTCACGGTTGCCGTGACGCTTAGATCCGGTTAGTAACGCTATATGATTTTTTCAGCCAATCTTCTGGCGCATCAGTTGTTTTCTCAGAAATTCTTCCCGCATGATGCGCATCAACACTATGTCCCTTTCCTCGGCGCCGTTAATGACCCGGCGGATGCGGCCCTCTTTTTTAAAGTTGCATTTTTCGTAACACCGGACGGCCCGGTGATTAAAACCATAAACCCGCAGGTAAACTCTCTGCAGGCTCAGTTCGGAAAAAGCATGAAGCAGCAGGCACTTCACCGCATCAGTGCCGTACCCCTTGTCCCAGTAGGCTTTTTCCCCGATGCGCACCCGCATCTCCGCATGCCCGTTGCGCCATGTGATATGGTTGAGTTCGATATCACCGATCAGTTCCCCGTCCAGGGTGGTAATTGAAAAAACCTTGTTGTACCGGTCGCTGGCGATCCGTTTATGCCATTCCTCGCATTCTTCCAGGCTTTCCGGCAGATCTCCGTCCATCAGGCCGTGAACATCGGGATCCTTGCTCCACGCCACAATCTTTGCAAAATCGTCGCGGGTAACGGGACGTAAAATAACCAGGTCTCCTCGCATCATCTTTTGCTGCCACTCCTTCTTCGGTTAGTTCTTAAATAATGCTGTCAATGGTGGTAGGATTTAGTGCAACGATTGGAACACCGCTATTCTTTTGACCTGTACATCTGCAATTACATCTGCAATTATTCGCCCCGGCGCAGCCAAAACCTGCAAGCAATTCTATCCAGGAATGGGGTTAAACGCCCGCCATTCCTTCGTTCGACTAGCACCAGTTGCCATGACAGGTCTTAAGTGCTTCCTACCCCCTCGGTGGCGCCTGACCGCCGCAATGGGGTTTCGTCTGGCGGCACGGCAGCCACAATCCGATTCCTTCCCCGTTTTTTGGCCTGGTACAACGCCTGGTCAGCCATTTCCAGCAGTTGGTCGGAATCCGGTGTGTGCTCCGGATAGGCCGCCAGCCCCACGCTCAGGGTCACCCGGCCGCCTGGCTGGCTCTCCTGCCCCTCAAAAATCCGGGAAGCCACCGCCGCCAGGATCCGCTTTGCCACCACCATGGAGGCTGCGGCATCGCTGTCCGGAAGGATGATCACAAATTCTTCGCCCCCGTAGCGGGCGGTTACATCCACATTTCGCGTATTTTCCGAGATGATCCTGGCTATTTGCTGCAATAGCCGGTCTCCGGCAGGATGGCCATTGGCGTCGTTAAATTTCTTGAAGAAGTCCAGATCGATCATCAAAAGGGACAGGTTGGTCCCGTAGCGCTGGGCCCGCTGGCACTCATGCTCCAGAGCCTCCTGGAAATGCCGGCGGTTGAAGAGACCGGTCAGCCCGTCGGTAATCGCCAATTCTTCGAGCTTCTGATAAAGCTGCGCCCGGTGCACGGCGAAGGCGGCCTGGCTGGCCAGGTGGGAGAGCAGGGAAAGGTCGTCGTTCGTAAAGCGGTGATCGTCCACCCGGCCAAGGCTCAATACCCCCGCCACCCGGCTTTCGATCACGATCGGCACGGAGACAAAAGACCGGAATTGGCCCTCCTCCGCAGTGGGCTTGAAGCGCGTATCGGTTCCCACATCCGCGCACAGGACTCCCTGGCCGTTTCTGGCCACCCAGCCGGCAATTCCCCGGTCAAGCGGCTGCCGGTCCCCGGTTTGCCACCCCTTTTTTGGGCCGCGTGCCTCGCGGGCCACCAGTTGCCGCGAATCTTCATCCAAAAAATGCAGCACACGGGCGTCGCAGGGCAAGATCCGGCCCGCCGTATCCAGGACCGGGGCCAGGATCGAATCCACCTGCATGGTGGCGCCAATCAGATCCGTGAGGCCGTAGACCGCCGTAAACTGGTTCATCCGCCTGTCCAGTTCGGCGTTTTTCTCCTGCAGCCTCTCCGTGGAAAGTTGGTTGGCGTCGTATATTTCGATGTGGGCATCCGCCAGGGCACGGTACTCCTCAAGCCGCTTGCCCAGCTGAAGTTCCCGCAGGGTGACTAAAAGTCCGGACCCCCAGCCGAAACCGATAAAGAAAAACAGTTGGATGGCCAGGCTGAGGTACCCGACATTGGCAGGCGCCGAGGCGTTGAGCACGCTGATCAACCCGGCGCTGAGGCCGGCCACCACCCCGCTGGTGACCCCTCCCAGGACCCCATAAAAATGCGCCCCCAGGAGAACAGGCAGGTAAAAGATCTGGGCCCACCACGGACCGGCGCGCAGAAGATTGTAAACCAGGCCGGAAAGCACCAGCGAACCGAAGTAGATTGCCACCCGGCCAAGGTTCTTTTTAATGCTGGCAACTCTGGCGTCCTGAAAAAGCAGAAGGATCCCTCCCTAGCCAAGCAAACCCCGCAGCGAAAGCAGCGCTTTCTTCTCCAGCCGGCAAACCTGAACCTGGGACAGGCCCAGAAGTCCAGCCACCTCCGACTGCGTCTTTCCCTGAAAGAAACGAAGTTGCACAATCCGCCGGTCCCGTTCTCCCAGCTGGGCCAACGCTTGCTGGAGAGCCAGGCTCTCGATGGTCTGCGCGCTGGCGTCCGTTCCCGCCGCCATTTGATCCTCCAGGAAGATCGGCTGATCGTCCTCACCAATTACTTCCTGGAGGGAGACTGGAGTTTGAACCGCATCCAGAACGGCCACCAGCTCTTCCGGGGGAAGGTCGACCCTGGCGGCCACCTCGTTTAAGGTCGGCTCACGCCCGAGCTGGTTGGCCATCTCCTCCTGCACCCGGCGGATCTGCCGGGCGGCTTCCTTCGTGGAACGGCCGATCTTGATCGGATGATCATCACGCAAAAAACCCTGGATCTCCCCCATAATCAGGGGTACGGCGTAAGTGGAAAACTTCACGGCAAAACCGGTGTCAAACTTGTCCACCGCCTTGACCAGCCCCACACAGCCAATCTGAAAGAGATCTTCGAGCTCGTAACCCCTGTTGGCGAACCGTTGAACAATGCTGGCCACCAGCCGCAGGTTGCAATTGACCAGTTCCTCCCGCGCGCCTCTATCCCCCCGCCTGGCCTGGAACAAAAGGCTTCGCACCTCCTGATCCGTCAGGACCCTGTGGGGCGGTAAACGAAGTTCGAGGCGCTGTTGCATGAACAGCCCCCCTTAATTCCGGTTGCGACCGGCTGTTTGCTGTGGCGACTTCAACATCCGCACTCTGGTGCCCCGGCCCGGCGCGGAATCAATCTCCAGCTTATCCATGAAAGAGTCCATAAAAACGAGCCCGAGTCCCATGCGTTCGGGATCGGTGCTGAAGGAGGGCTGGGAAGCCAGGGCAATATCCTCAATTCCCACGCCCTGATCCTCCACGATAATCTCCAAAAGGTTCTCGTAGAGATTGACCCGCACCGAAACCATCCCGGGCGAATGCACGTACCCGTGAATAATCGCGTTGGACACTGCTTCAGAAGTGGCCACCCGGATCTCGTCGATCTCCTCCAGGGTGAAATCCAGCTGGGCGGCAAAGGAGGCCACCAGCACTCTGGCCACCCCCACGTTTTCGGGGTCGCTGGGAAACTCCAGGTGCACGTAATTTTTCACTCCATCAGGCATGCACGTCAATCCTCCCTCAGGCCAGACGCAAGGCCTCTTGCTCGGAGTCGTAATGGGCAATGATCTTGAAGATGCCCGACAGTTCAAAGACCTTGCGCACCTGCGGCGGCACGCTGACCAGCATCACCTGTCCACCCCGCTGGGCCATCTTTTTGTAGCGCCCGAGGATTACCCCGAGCCCCGAACTGTCCACAAAGGTTACATCGGCAAAATTCAGGATCAGGCTTAGAATGGTTTCAAAATTGTTGAGCTTCTCCTCAATCTCCTGGCGAAATTGCGGCGCGGTCCGCATGTCCAGTTCTCCCCCGCAGCGAACCACCAGCGCCTTTCCTACTTTCTGCGTTTCGACCTTCATTCTTCCCCCTCCATCCGCATCAAAATGGACCTTACAAATCCACCAGGTAACGCCGGCGTCTCCGGAAGGTGGCAATCCGGCGGTAACCAACCTGCCGCAAAAGCGCTACCGCCAGGTCAAAATCGGAAGCCACCTCTTCCGGTGCGTGCGCGTCCGAACCCAGAGTCACGGGCACACTGGCCTGAAAAAGAAGCTCCAACAGTTCCCGACCGGGGTAGATCTCCTTGACCGGCTTTCTCAACCCGGACGTGTTGATCTCGATGCACTTGCCGGATTCGGCCACCGCCGCCACGGTTTCTTCCAAAAGGCCGCGGATATCCCTTTGCGGCCTGAAGCCGAACTTTTTGACCAGATCCAGATGGCTCAGGATGTCGAAAGCCCCGCTCTCCGCAGCCTCCTGCACCAGGCGGAAGTAATCCCGGTACACATTATCCACGCCACGACGTTGGTAGCCGTCGATAAACCTCGAATCGTCGTGCAGCCAGCCGTCGATGAAATGCACGGAGCCGTAAACGTAATCCAGCGGGTAGCCGGAGAGGATCTGCACAAGCTGCTCCGTATACCCTGGAATAAAGTCGGCCTCCACCCCCAGCCGGATCCGGATGCGTGGATATTTTTCCTGCAGCCTGGCTGCATCGGCCAGGTACTCCGGAAATCTGGCCGCCGGCATCACGTATTCCTCGTCCAGAGGCAGATAGGGCAGGGGCATGTGGTCCGAAAAGCCCATCTCCGGCAATCCCCTGGCAATGGCCGCTTCGACGTATTCATGCATCTCGCCCCGGGCATGGCCGCATTTCTTGGTATGTATGTGATAATCTACAAGCATCTTGAGTTATGCCGTCCCCCCGCTCCTGGCCCCCGCCAGCCGTTTGCGGCGCCGCCGCCGTCGACCCGCCGCCCACCAGACCGCCTTGCCAAAAACGGCCGCCGCCAGTACCACCACCGGCGCAGACAGGCCGGTGGCAAACATCTGGAGCAGGTCCAGGTAATACTTGAACCCGAGCCGCAGATCGGGCAGCGCCCACTCAAACCGGATTCCGTACAGGTACACAAAGGTCAGCACCTGAGCCAGCAACAGGTAGGCGATGATGTAAACCATTCCGCCCGCGCATTTGCCGAGGATATATGCCGTGGCGTCCTTTTTTCGGCCGATCCTGTACGCAAGCACCAGGCCGGAAAGGAGCGCGGCAATCCCCGCTTCAATCAAACGCTGCCGGAAAAACGCGGCCATCAACTCCTCGGAGTTGACGTCGCTCAAAGAAAAATGATAACCCCGTGCCAGGTAAAACGCGTAATAGATCGCAAAGTAAAGCAATGCCCCCGAAACCGCCGTGCCCATGTACCGGTGCCGGTACAGGATAAAGAGGTACAGGGAGGCCAGGATGAACGCCCCTCCCACCAGAGGGAGGCGGCGGAGCCGGTCCTCTTTCAGCCGGTTCTCCCTGGCGTTGGCCACCGCGGTCTCCCGGAGCTCGTCGAAACTTTTTAGTTCCATCTCTGCTTTGCGGAGGTCTCTTTCCTGGAAAGCCCGCCTGGCCAGCAGGGGAGCGGTCGCGTTTTGGGGCAGGCCTCTTCCTTCGAGGGTCTGTATGTACCGGCTGTCGAAAGCCGCCCTCTGTTCCGCCACCGCCAGTTCCAAAGACACCCGGTTGGCCCAGGACAGATCAAGGACGGGATAGAGCGGCTGGCCCACAGCGTGCCGGGGCAGGGAAGTTCCCAAAAGCGCGGCGACGGTGGGAGCGATATCCACCTGCCCTCCTCCTCCGGCCCAACCCGGTCTGATCCCTTTTCCCAGCGCCACCAGCGGCACGGAGGTGACGCTTTCTTCCCAGCCGCCGTGTCCACCTGCATCCCGGTGGCCGTGATCCGACGTGATCAAGAGCGTTGTCTTCCGAAGATCCAGTGAGGCCGCCAACCGGCCGATAAGATTGTCCACCTCCCGGGCGGCGGTATAATACTGCCGGGATGCCCCGCCAAACTCGTGGCCCGCCTTGTCCACGGAAGCAAAATGGATTAACAAAAGATCCGGCTTCCCGGCCTGAAGGCTCAAGGCTTCTCTTAAAACAGCCGGATCGTCGTTCCGTACCAACCTTTCCTGGCTGATCCAGGGTCCATACAGGGCCTCCCACTCCGGGGCGCCCGCCACGGCGGTCAAAAGCCCCGCCCGCCTGGCCTCAGCGAAGATACTGTCCACCCGAATGCGGCCCTTGTACCAGTTGGTGGTCACCCCGGTAATCTCCTGCCAGGCGCCGGTCCCAATCACCGCCCAGCCAGGCAAAGACAATGAAGGTTCCCCCGTCGCCAGCCGGAGACCCGCCCCCCGCTCGCGCAGCCTGGTCAGGCCGGGAAGGCCCATGGCCGTATCATAGCGCAACCCATCCACAACCACCAGGACAACCTGCCCGCTGATGGCGGGCTGCCTGGGAGAAACAGGCATGCTCTCATAGTAATGCGGGCTGTGGTAATCAACAACCGCATTCCAGCTCAGCAGCATCAATTTTTGGGCTCCAACCCCTGCCATAAGCACCACCAGGGGAACCCAGGCCACACTGATCATCTTTCGGGTTGTATCAAGGATCTTCCGAAACATGCGCCACCTCACACGTTCTATCCGCTGGTCGCCCGGCTTTCGGCGATCTTTCTCAGTTCTTCCACGGCTTGTCCCGGGTCCGGCTGGCCAAAGACCGCCGAGCCCGCCACAAGAATATCCGCGCCGGCTTCCACCACCTGCCCGGCGGTTTGCGGGTTTATCCCGCCGTCGACCTCCAGGGAGACGGGTAGCTTCTTCTGCTTGATCCGGCCATGCAGCTCGCTGATCTTCGGTAAAACCGCCGGAATAAGCTCCTGCCCTCCAAAACCGGGGTTAACAGTCATCAGAAGCACCAGATCGAGTTCATCAAGGAGGTATTTGATGGTGCCGAGCGGGGTCGCCGGATTAAGCGCCACCCCGGCCCTGATCTTCTTCTCCTTGATCAGGTTCACGGTGCGATGAAGATGAATGCAGGTCTCGGCATGCACGGTGATGATGTCCGCCCCGGCGCGCGCGAATGCATCAACGTAGAGCTCCGGGTTGCTGATCATCAGGTGCACATCCAGCGGCAGGGTCGTGACCTTCCGCAAAGCCGCCACCACCAGAGGGCCAATGGTGATATTCGGCACAAAGTGGCCGTCCATGACATCCACGTGGATCAGGTCGGCATTTTCGACCCGCCGCACTGCCTCCGCCAGATTTGAAAAATCCGCCGAAAGGATTGAAGGAGCAATCTGTATGGTCACAAGTCACCTCTCTCGCCCCTCCATGGGCTTCGCGGTGCCTCGACATCCTGTCGAATGCACCTCTCTCGCCCCTACCAGGGCTTTTGCGCACGCAAGTCCTTTAAAAACTCCAGGTAATGTTCATAACGAATGGGGTTGATCTTTCCATCCCTTAACGCCCTTTTCACGGCACAATCCGGTTCCTGGTCGTGGAAACAGGGTTGAAATCTGCATTCGCCAAGATACGGCTCAAACTCCGGAAAAAGAAAGGAGAGTTCCCCGGGAGAGATCCCGGACAGCTCAAGCTGGCTGAAGCCCGGCGTGTCCGCCACCCAACCCCCGCCTTCCAGCGGCAGAAGCTGCGCATACCGGGTGGTGTGCCTCCCGCGGCGGATCTTGTCGCTGACCTCGCCGGTCACCAGTTGGTGCCCCGGGCAAACCGCGTTCAGAAGAGCGGACTTTCCAACCCCGGACGGGCCCGCAAAGGTAGAAAGACGCCCTTGCAACGCTTCCCGCAACCGCCCGATGTTGGCGCCTTTTTTGGCGCTGGTGAGGATCACCCGGTAACCCGCCTCCTCGTACGTCAAGGCCAGCGTCTTTGAAGCCTGGCGATCCGTCAGGTCGATCTTGTTGAAGCACAGGATGATCTGCAGATCCCGGGCGGCCACAACGGCCAGCAAGCGATCCACGAGAGCCAGATTGGGCTCCGGGCTGGTGACCGCAAAAACGACCACCACCTGTTCCACGTTGGCCAGCGCCGGCCTGGCAAGTTCCGATCTCCGCTCCTGGATGGCCTCGATCACCCCGTGCGTGGAGTCGGCCAACTGCACCTTGACCCGGTCGCCGACAAGCGCAACCAGGGTGGCGCTGTTTGCGGCCTTCCCGGCGCCGCGGCCTCCGGCGCGAATCTTTTCCTCGGGGGAATGTTGCCGGAACCTTCCCCTCAAAGTGCATTCCACCGGCGCCTCGGCTTCACGGCCGGCCAGTTGCACGTAATAAAACCCGCTATAGGCTCGCACCACGACGCCGTCCTGCATCGTCTATAAGGATTCCTCCTTGTAGAGCACTCCGTCGATATAGACCTGCACCTTGATGTTGTCCCCATATCCCTCCACATTCTGGAGGATATTGTCCCCCGGCTTGTGGGTGGCATCATAGACCATTCGGGATGGATATTCGTCGGTAACCACGATCTGGACCCGCTGCCGCTCCGGCCCGGGCGGCACGACAACCTTTACTTCCGCGCGTTTCGGCTTGCCCTTGCGGCCCTGAACCGAGGCCGGCAACTGTTTTGAAGACTCCCTGGCGGGGGCGTTGGGCTGAAGGCCGGCCCCGTTCGATTCCCCGGAAGCATTGCCCGGAGCGCTGCCGGAGCCGCTGCCGGGAGCACCCCCTTGCTGGCCGTCGGAATTGCCCGGCCCGACTATCCCGCCATCCCGCGCTCCCTTGCTGATCACAAAGTCCACCGGAGAGCCGGCCGCTACAGGCGTATTGGGCCTGGGATACTGATCGATCACGATTCCCGGCCGGAAATCTCCCGCCGCCTGCTCAAAGATCCGGCCAGGCGCGAGCCCGATCGACGCCAACTGAGAAGCCACCTTGCTGTATGGCTGCCCGACGAAGTCGGGAACGATCACCTGATCCGGCGTCGGACCCTTGCTCACCGTGATATCCACCGTCATCCCGCGTTCCAGCCGGGCGCCGGGCTCGGGATCCTGGCGAATGATCCGCCCCTCTTCCACGTCGGAGCTGTATTCCTGCTGTTCGAGGCCCAGGCTCAGGCCGGCCTCGTTGATGTCCACCTTGGCCTCCCGGACGGTCTTGCCCACCAGATCCGGAACGATGAAGGTCTCCGGGCCCTTGCTCACCGTAACGTGGATGGTTCGCCG
Organism: Bacillota bacterium; assembly: GCA_023381695.1. Lineage (GTDB taxonomy): Bacteria > Bacillota > UBA5301 > JAMCQP01 > JAMCQP01 > JAMCQP01. Next base: position 147,844 of record JAMCQP010000039.1, read on the forward strand.
GATCTTCACCTTTTTGCCGTCCACCGGATCCTGGGAGACGATATAGTCAGCCGGGACGGTGCTGTGAAAGATCCTCCGCTCCACATTCAACCGGAGCTGGCGCTCTCTCGTCAACACCTGGGCTTCCTCGATGCTCTTGCCCACCAGCTGGGGAACCTGCACCTCCGGTGTCGCCACAAACAGGTTCTGGAAGAATAGACCCATTCCGCCCACCAAAACCGCCACCAGGAGCGCCACCCACAGCCAGCCCATCCGTCGTTTCTTCGGCCGGGTCTGGAGCATGGTCGCCTCCCGGACGGCCTTCTGCTTCCTGGTGGCCGCCCGGGGCAGAGCCTGGGTGGCAAACTCCCCGACCGGGATCGCCATGGTCTGATCGTCCCCGACCCGGGAAAAACGCCTCAAATCGGCCAGCATCTCCCCGGCCCGGCTGTAACGGACCTTGAGGTCCTTGGCCATGGCCTTGAGAATAATCTCCTGAACACCGGCCGGGAGTGACGGGTTGAGCTCCACCGGCGGCTTGGGGTTCTCCTGGATCTGTTTCAGGGCGATGGAGATCGGGCTGTCCCCCTCGAAAGGCACCTTGCCGGTCAACATCTCGTACATGACCACGCCCAGGGAGTACAGATCCGATTGCGGCCCAATCTGGCCGCCTTTGGCCTGTTCGGGCGAAAAGTAGTGCACCGAGCCGATTACAAAACCGGTCTGCGTCAAAGTCGCACTGCTGGCGGCGCGAGCGATGCCGAAATCCGTCACCTTCACCCGCCCGTCGTTGGTCAGCAGGATATTATGCGGCTTGATATCCCGGTGCACGATATTGTGTTCATGGGCGTGCTGGAGCGCCTCGCAAATCTGGCCGGCGATCCGAAGCGCGGTCGGCGCCGGCAACGGCGCTTCCTGGCGAATCAGATCTTTCAAGCTCTGCCCCTCGATGTATTCCATGACGATGTAGTAGATGTCCCCGACCTCACCCACGTCGTAGATATTCACCACGTTGGGATGAGAGAGGCTGGCGGCCGACTGGGCCTCCCGCCTGAAGCGCTCCACAAACTCCTCGTCGCTGGCGTATTGCGGCCGTAAAATTTTGACGGCCACGATCCGGTGCAAAAGAGTGCAACGGGCCTTGTAAACGAGCGCCATGCCACCTTCGCCGATCTTTTCCAGAATCTGATACCTGTTGGCCAGAAGGGTTCCGATCAAGTATTACACCTCTAATCAATGCATCCCCGCTAAATACCCGCAAACAGCAGTTCCCAATGCAAAAGGGCATATAAAGTTATTTTATAATACCTGGAAAGCGGATTCCACCCTCATTTTTTGGTACCAGCCGCATGCCATGCCCGTGAAAGCGGTCAGGGTTGCCGATGCACCGCCGTCCGCCCTGTTTATCGGCCACCCGATTTCTGGAGCGCGGCGGCAAAGACCCGCGCCGCGATTGGCGCCGCCACCCCGCCGCCTGTACCGGCGTTTTCCACCACCACCGCCAGGGCCACTCTCGGAGCGTCCGCGGGCGCAAAGCCGATGAACCAGGCATGGGGCCGCCCATGAGGGTTATCGGCGGTGCCGGTCTTCCCCGCCACGCGTACCCCGGCTACCTGGGCGCCGCGCCCGGTTCCCTCGCGCACCACCGCTTCCATCATCTCCCGCAACGCCAGCGAGGTGGAGGAGGAGATGGGGCGCGCCCGCCGCCGGGGAGGGAAGCTTTCCACCACCCGGCCGCTCGCCGTCCGGACCTCTTTTACCAGATATGGTTCCATCATCGTCCCGCCGTTTGCCACCGCCCCGGCCACCAGCGCCATCTCCAGCGGCGTCACCAGCAGATTTCCCTGCCCGATCCCAATCTCCGCCAGGTAATCCGCCGGCAAGCCCAGCTTGGCCGGTAAACGCCCGGTGTTGAAGGGGATCCCGAGCACGGCCAGCGGATCCCCAAGCCGAAACCGGTTCGCATACCGGAAAAACCGGTCCTTGCCCAGTTGCAACCCCAACCCGGAAAACGTATAGTTGCAGGAAACAACCAGAGCCTGGGCAAGGGTCAACGGCCCGTGCACCGCGTTGTTAAAATCGCGAATTTCATCCTTCCCGACCGCCCGCACTCCTTTGCAATCATAAGACGTCTCGGGCGTCACCAGTCCGCTGTCGATTCCCGCCGCCGCGATCAAGACCTTGAAAGCCGATCCCGGCGGGTAAAGCCCCTGGACGGCCCGGTTCAGAAGCGGGCTTTCCGGATCCTTAATCAACCCTTCCCACCTGTTTTCCATCTCGTTTGGGTTGAAGCCCGGCTCGCTCACCGAGGCCAGGATCTCGCCGGTACGCGAGTCGAGCACCACCACCGCCCCGCGCCGCCCCCCCAGCGCATCGGCCGCCGCCTTCTGGATCTCCGGATCAATGGTGGTGAAAAGGTCGTCACCCGCCTCCCTCCGTCCGAGCCATCGTTCCAAAAACCCCGTCAACTGCTGCTGGGGATTGGACGCCACCAGGTAGTCGTTAAAAGCCAATTCCAGGCCCGCCACTCCCAGCTTGGGGTGCGCGTACCCCACCACCTGCGCCAGAGAAGCCGGAGCAAGATAGATACGCCGGTACTGGCCGCCTTCGGCGACACTCCTGGCCAGGGGGTTCCCCGCCCGGTCAAAGATGGTTCCCCGCTGGATCGCCTGTCGGGCCAGAAGCAGCCTTGGATTATACGGGTTCCTCTCCAGGGAGGGCGCCTGCCAGAAGTGCCAGTAACCCAACGCCAGAGCCAGCAGAACCACCCCGCCGGTAAAACCGTAAAACAAGCGCCGGGCGGCCCCGCGCATCCTCTCCTGCACTAGACCTTCTCCCTCCCCGAAACCAGCCCCAAAAGCCCCACCAGGATAAAGTTGGTCACCAGCGAGCTCCCGCCGTAGCTCACAAAAGGAAGCGTAATCCCGGTCAAAGGGATTAGCCTGGTGACCCCGCCGGCGATCACCAGAGTCTGAATGGCCAGGATGCTGGTCAACCCCGCGGCCATCAAAAGACCGAAATCATCCTGGGTGGACAATGCCACCCCAAACCCGCGCCAGATCAAAAGCGACAGGGCCAGAAGCACCGCCAGGGCCCCGGCCAGCCCCAGTTCCTCGCCGATGGCGGCAAAGATAAAATCCGTCTCCACCGCGGGGATCAATTCCGGGTGGCCCAGGCCGAGCCCGGAGCCGAAGATCCCCCCGCTTCCCATGGCAAACAACGACTGCACCGTCTGGTACCCCCTGCCGGTTGCCACCGGCCAGGGATTGAGCCAGACTTCAACACGGATCCGGATATGCGGGAGCAAGAAGTAGGCCACCGCCACCCCGGCCACGGCCAGAACAAGACCGGAGACCACATAGGAAGCCCTGCTCGTGGCGATGTAGATCATCGCCAGCAAGATCCCAAAGTATAACAGGGCCGCTCCCAGGTCGTTCTGGACCACCAGGAGCAGCATCGAGAAGCTCCACATCACCAGAATAGGCCCGGAGTACCGGATATTCGGAATGAGTATTCCGCCAAAACGGCCGTCCCTGAGGGAGATCAACTCCTTGACCTGATTCAGATACCCGGCCAGAAACAACACCAGCAAAAGCTTGCCGATCTCCACCGGTTCAAAAACCACCGGGCCAATCGCCAGCCACGCCCTGGCCCCCCCGGCCTGATGGCCCAGGACGACCGTCACCGTCAACAGGATCAGCCCGACTATTCCCGCCAGGTATCGGTACTGTTCCAGCCAGCGATAGTCGCGCCAGAGCAGGACAACCGCCAGCAGGGCGGCCACCCCGATGGCCAGCCAGACCAGCTGCAAAAAAGCCAGGTGGGTGTCCAGACGGTAGAGCATCACGAGCCCCAGCCCGCTTAAAAAGGCCACCAGCGGGAGGAGCGCCTCATCCCCCGCATAACCGGCCCCTCTCAACCCCAGATGGGCAATCAGGAACACCGCCACATACCCTGCTCCAAAGCCGACTACGGTCTTTATCGGCACCGGCGCCCCGCGCATTAACGCCCCGGCCAGCGCCGCCAGAGCAAGGCCCAAAAGCGTAATCCCCATCGCCAGAGCCAAAAGGCGGGCCTCTTTTGATCTTCGTCCCGATCCAGTCACCATTCGCCCCCATCCGGTCGCCATCAGCTTATTCCCTGTCACCGGCCCAGCTTCTTTGTCCGGCTGAGCAGATCCAGGATCTGCTTCTCCGCGTCATTGCGGTTCTCCACAATGACCCCCCTGCGCAGGCTCTCCCGGTATCGTGGAATGACGTCCTCCTCGGTAAAATCGGTGGAAGCGGCCAGCCGGTAAAACTTGAACGGCCCAAACCCCAGCGGCAAGCCCTGAAAGACGCTGACCCTCCCGTCGTTCAGAGCAATAAAATATACATTATTGAGGTAAAGAGAAAAGGAGATTCCGGCCACCAGCCCCACCAGCAGCAAGGCCCCCAAAAGCAGGTAGATACTGCGTATCCGCGGCCGGGAAGGCTGCTTCGCCGCTCCCACCGGTTCCAAAGTCACCGCCGGGGCACAGATCATCTCGTCCAGCGCGGTGAGATCCTCGACGTGGGCGGTATCTTCGAAGATCTTCTCCAGCCCTTCCTGGGGCGGCAACATATAAACCACAATCACGCTGATGTTATCCGGCCCTCCACGCTCGTTGGCCATCCGCACCAGGGCGTCCGCGGCAGCCTGAGGGTGAACGCACCGTTCAACCACCTCGCGGATCTCCTCGGCGGTTACCTGGCCGGTGAGCCCGTCGGTGCAGAGCACCAGCACATCGTCCAGCTGGACCCGAAACTCCACCAGATCCACTTCCACCTGAGGATCGGTCCCCACCGCCCTGGTAAGCAAGTTGCGTTGAGGGTGAATCATCGCCTCGTCCTCGGTTATGCTCCCGCTGCGTTTCAGTTCCCCCACCACCGAATGGTCGGCGGTGACCTGCTGGATCGCCCCGTCACTGATGTGGTAGGCACGGCTGTCCCCCACGTGGACAATATAAATCCGATCCTCCAGCACCTTGGCGGCGGTAACCGTGGTCCCCATGCCCCGGTACTGTTCGTTGGACTCGGCCAGGGCGTAGATCTTTTGATTTGCGGTCTCCACGGCGTGGCGAAGGCTGTCGCCAGGATTATGGCCGTCATAGGGGAAATGCTCCAGGGTCTGGATCACCACCGAGCTGGCCACTTCTCCGGCCTCGTGGCCGCCCATCCCGTCCGCAACCGCAAAAAAGCTTGGCAGCACACAATACGCATCCTCATTGGTCTGGCGAACCTTCCCTTTATCTGTTGCCGCACCGACCCGCATCCTGGTCACCTCGCAAACTCAAAAACCGTATCGCCAAGCGCGATCTTATCCCCAAAACGCAACTTATGCGGCTTTTTCAGCCGTCTTCCGTTCAAAAAGGTCCCGTTGGTGCTGCCCGCGTCCTCCACCCAGTAGCCGCCGTCTTGCCGGTAAATCCGGGCGTGCCGGCCTGAAACAAAAGATTCCATAACCACGATCCGGTTGTCGGGGTTTTGGCCAATGCTGGCGCCCTCCCCCAGGGGAACCGCTTGGCCCGCCTCGATAGCCCGCTCCTGCCCGTCAGGCAGCCGGGCGTAAATTTCGGCCTGTTCCGGCTTCTTGCGCAGGTAAAGTGCCGGGACGGGCTGGGCGCCCCCTCGATTCCGTTGGTTCCCCCGGCCCCCTCGGCCACCTCCGGACCGGCCTTCATCTTCTCCCGACCGGCCTTCCACCGGTTGGCCTTCTCCCGATGGCCTGCTTCCCGAGGATATTTCCCCGAGATCCACGGTTACCACCCGGATCAGCTTGAAAAAAAACCAGTAGATCAAGCCCAAAAAGAGCAACCGGGCCAACCACAACAGGTTTTCAACCAATTTTACACCACCCTAAACTCCAGGACGGTCTGCCCCACGCGGATCTGTTCTCCGCCCGCCAGCGGCCTCTCCTTGACCGGAACACCGTTGACGAAGGTCCCATTGGTGCTGTTCTGATCCGCAATCAGGCAGCCGGCCCCGTCCACCACCAGCACCGCGTGCCGGCGCGACACACTGGCATCCGCCAGGTGAACGTCGCTGGCCGGATCCCGGCCGATGATGCGCCTGCCGGCGGCCAGCCGGAAGACCTGGTCCTTTTCGGGGCCGGAACGGATCGTCACCTCGCAGAGAACCTTCTCTTCGGGAACCGTCTGATGCCGGATGGAAAAGACCATTGTCCCTCCGGTATCATCATCCGTCCCTCCGGTATGATCATCCGTCCCTCCGGCGGCATCCTTGCCTTCACGTATTTCTTCCTTCTCCGGAGAAATTCCTCCTGGAGTTTCCGGGGATGCTTCGTCGTCTCGAACTCGCTCACTCTGACCCCGGCCGCCTTCGCCCCCGGCCTCCTCACCCTGGCCGTCCTTTCCGGGAGCGAATTCCGCGTCGACGGAAAACTGCCCGGCGGCAAGCGTCTCCTTGAGAACGAGTTCAATCTTCAAAGGGCCTACCATCAGCAGATTATCGCCCTTGAAACGTTTTTTGAGGTATCCCTCCAGCTCCTCAATAAGCGGGGCGGTAAAGGTGACCAGGCTCTGATAGTCCTCCTGGTTTAAACCGATCCGGTAAAGGTTCGGCACATACGTGCGGGACACGCTGACCCGCCGGTGGTCCTCCATGGCCCTGACCAGCTGCCTGGCCAGTTCCACGGGCTGGACCTTGCCTGAATAACCCCGCTTGAAGATTCCTTCGATATTCTTCTCCAGCCAGCGTTCCAGCCGCATGAACAAGGCCATTACTTCTCCCCCATTCCGGATTCCAGCATCGCTCTTCGCCGGAGTTGGCCGCAGGCGGCGTCAATGTCGCCGCCCATCTCACGCCTGACGGTGGTCTCTATCCCTTCTTCCTCGAGGATGGCCTGAAATCGTCTGACAGTCTCCAGGCTGCTGCGGGCTATCCCCCGTTCCGCCACCGGGTTGAGCGGGATGAGGTTCACATGGCAGAGCATCCCGCGCAAAAGCCCGGCCAGCTGGCGGGCCTGCTCCCCGGAATCGTTGATGCCGTCCATCATCGCATACTCGAAGGTGATCCGCCGCCCGGTCCGCTGGATATAATCGCGGCATGCCGGCAGCAACTCCCCTATTGGAAAACGCCGGTTTACCGGCATTAGTTCCGAGCGCAGCGCGTCGTTTGGCGCATGCAGGGATACGGACAGGGTAATCGGCAGTTCCTCCCCGGCCAGCCGGCGGATCTGCTCCGACAACCCGCTGGTGGAGACGGTCAGGTGCCGGTACCCGATATTCAGTCCCTCGGGGCTGTTCAGAAGCCTCAGAGCCCCCACCGTGGCCGCATAGTTTTCCAGCGGCTCGCCGGTCCCCATGAAGACCACGCTGGAAATCCGCTTCTCCTCCGCCGCAAGCTCCCTCTGCGCCGTCACCACCTGGTCGACGATCTCACCCACCGAAAGGTCGCGTATCCGCCCTCCCAGCGTGGAAGCGCAAAACCGGCAGCCCATGGCGCATCCGACCTGGGTGGAGACGCAGAAACTGTTGCCGTAATCATGGCGCATCAGCACCCCTTCACAGGTATTTCCATCGCCCAACATGAAGAGATACTTGACCGTCCCATCTCCGACCGACTCCTGCCGGCGCGCCACCGTGACGGCGTTGACTATTGCCGCGCTCTCCAGCTTCTGGCGCAGTTTGAGGCTCAGATCCGTCATCTGGTCAAAGGTGGTCGCCTGGCGTTGATAGAGCCAGCCCATGAGCTGGACGGCCCGGAAAGAGCGCTCGCCCATTCCGCTGAAAAAATCTTCGAGTTCCGCCCGGGAAAGGTCCTTGAGCAAGACCTTCCCGGCGGGTTTCATCTTATCCGGCATGCCTTTGTTTCCACACCTTGCGCTTCCATACCTTGTACTTCGCTTCCCGGCCCGTTTCGCCTTCTTATTCTGTGAAAAAAAAGGAAAGCCATACGAAACCGGCTCCTTGACAAAACGGCAACTTTGCGGTACAATACATATTGCTTTCGTTAATAAGCCACGGGGCGTAGCTCAGTTTGGTAGAGCGTTCGGTTCGGGACCGAAAGGTCGCACGTTCAAATCGTGTCGCCCCGACCATTTGCGAGATTAAGGACCGCACCGGTTGGCGGCGGTCCTTTTTTATTTCCCTCAGCTGATTCTCCCCTCAACTGGCTCGCATCCTGAGCCGCAACTGATCCGCCACCTTGGCGATCATCAGGGAGTTCGAAGGAAATCTGCCCTTGGTGGAAATGGCGCTCCTGCCCACGATGCTCATGATATAGTCCCGGTTGCCGTACCGCCAGGCGGTGATGATGGCATTGCGGATCGCGGCCTCCACCCCGCCGTTGGTCGTCTGGTATTTGGTCGCAATCTTGGGGTAGAGCATCTTGGTCAGGTTGCCGCCCAGGATGCCGTCCTCCTCCAGAACCAGCACCACCGCGTCCCGCATGTAGTTATAACCTTTAAAGTGCGCCGGAATGCCCATGGAATGAATAATCTCGGTCACCATTGAATGCAGGTCCTTGCGGGCCGCCGCCACCGGAACCGCGGCGGATTTGGCTCCCTCTGGCGTGGCGCCGCTTGCGGCGTGCTGATGACCGCCGTCGCTGATCATCGAGTTGGTGTCATCGGCGAACTGCCGGATTCGCGTCGCCAGGAGATCCATGTCAAAGGGTTTGATAATGTAATAGTCCGCGCCAAGCCTGGTGAGCTTGAGAATCAGGTCCTCCCGGCCAAAGGCGGTAAGAATGATGATCTTGGGCCGTTTGGACAGGTTCATCCCCGGCAGTCTCTCCAGCACCCCCAGCCCGTCCAGGATCGGCATGGTAATGTCCAGGATCACCACATCCGGGAGATGCTTCTCAATTAACTTCAAAGCCTGCTCCCCGTCATAAGCCGCGGCCACCAGTTCAATGTCGTCCTGCCGCTGGAAAAATCGCGCCAGAATCTCGCAGAGCTCCACATTGTTATCCGCCAGCAACACCCGAATCATGTGTCCTCCCCCTCTTGCGCCAACCTTTTTTATCTGGAGGAGAGATTCGACGCGTAGACTGGATTCCCTTTTTTTCTCATCCCGGAAACTGTGGAATCGGTTTAAAACCCGGCTTTCTCACTCCAGCTTTCTCATCCTGGCGGCAAAAAACCCGTCGGTTCCGTGCCGGTGCGGGCAAAGCCGCAAATACCCATGATCCGTAATCTGTTTTGCGACCTCCCCGGCCATCCAGGGCCATCTTTCCCCGAGGAAGATCCCGATCTCCTCGCGGGCGAAGTCCGGGTGATCCGCCAGGAATCTTTCCACCACCTCATCATTTTCCGCGGGCTCCACGGTACAGGTGCTGTAGACCAGGACCCCGCCGGGTTTCAAGCAGGCCGCGGCGCTCTCCAGGATCTCCGACTGCAGGCGGGGAAACGCCGCCAGGCTTTCCGGCGATTTGCGCCACCTGGCGTCGGCCCGGCGACGCAACACCCCGAGCCCGGAGCACGGGGCATCCACCAGCACCCGGTCGTACTTTGCCCGGTGGGCCGGGTCATCCCCCAGCCGGCGCGCGTCGGCCAGGAGCGTCCGGACCATCCCGATTCCCAGCCGGGAACAGTTTTCCGCCACCAGCCGAAGCTTGTGCTCGTGATCGTCGACCGCAACTACAACGCCCTGGTCTTGCATCAGTTGAGCCAGGTGCGTGGTCTTCCCCCCGGGGGCGCTGCAGGTATCCAGCACCTCGACCCCCGGCCGGGGGTCGAGAAGGTGGGCCACCAGCATCGAACTTTCATCCTGGGCATAGCCGAGCCCCCTTTCAAGGGCTTCAAATACGGGTTCACCCGACGCCAGAGGCTCTTCGGCCTTCGGATCAGCTTCGTCCTTCAAATCAGTTTCACCCGCCGAGCCGGAGCCCACCTCCACGCTTCTGCGCAGGCGGAGCCCCTCCGGAGCAAAGTTTACCGGTTCGGCATCCACCCCGGCGGCGGTGAAACGCTGCTTCAGCTCCTCCGGCGAAATTTTCAGGGTGTTGGCCCGCATCGTAAGCGGTGGGGGAAGATTGTTGGCCGCAAGCATGGCGGCGGTCTCATCAAAGCCCCAGCGTTTCAGCCAGAGCTCCACCAGCCATCTGGGATGGGAGTAGGCCACCGCCAGATGCTCCACGGGATCGATCTTTGGCGAAGGCATCGCCAGATCCGGAAGCTTTCGGACCAGATTGCGCAACACCCCGTTTACGAAGCGCGCCGTACCCTGGTGGCCGTGTTTCTTCGCCAGCTCCACCGCCTCGTTGCCGGCCACCGCCGCGGGCACCGAGGACAGGTATTTGATCTGGTAAACAGCCATCCTCAGTATGTTCCTGATCCAGGGCGTCATCTTGCTTACCGGACGGTCGGAAAACCGTTCGATGATCCAGTCCAGGGTAAGCAAGCGGCGGACCGTACCGTAAACCACCTCGGTAATAAAGGCCCTGTCCGCGGGGGCAGGGCCATACTTTCTCAGGTGGCGATCCAGAGCAATATTTGCATAGGCTTCATTTGCATCGATCTCGCGGAGGATCTCCAGTGCGACTTCCCGCGCGGCAACCATTCACTCACCGACCTAACGCTCTTATTCGCCGGCCTCAACGTTCACGGAGATTGCGACCCGCCTAACGCTCGCGGAGATTACGCAGGAACAGCAGCCGCACCAGTTGCAAGGCCGCCATGGCCGTGGCCGCCACATAAGTCATGGCTGCGGCGCTCAGCACCCGCCTGGTGTCGCCGACCTCATCGCGGGCGATGTACCCGCCGGCCTCCAGCATCGCCATGGCCCGGCGGCTGGCGTTGTACTCCACCGGCAGGGTGATGACCTGGAAAAGAAGCGCTCCCAGAAAGAGCAGGATCCCCAGATCCATCAGAACTCCCCCCGCCCCCCGCGGAAAGAGAAAACCGATGAAGAAGAGCGGAAAAGCCAGGGTGGAACCGATGTTGGCCACCGGGAAAAGGTTGTTGCGAATGCCCAGAGGCGCGTAATGTTCGGCATGCTGCAGGGCATGCCCCGTCTCATGGGCCGCCACCCCCAGCGCCGCCAGCGAAGAGCTCTCGTAGACCTCGGGCGACAGCTTGATCACCTGATCCCGCGGATCGTAGTGATCCGCCAGGTGGCCGCCGATCTCTTCCACATGAACGTTCTCCGCTCCGTTGCGCGCCAGAAGCTCCCTTGCCACCTGGGCGCCTGTATACCCGCTCCGGGAACGGACCTGCAGATAGCGATGGAAGGTGCTGTTCACCTTGCTCTGGGCGTAAAAGGCGAAAATCAACGCGGGAATCAGCAAAATATAGGTGGGATCAAATCCCCAGAAAAACATGGTCTCGCCTCCCTTTTGACAACCTGACATCTTTATAACGTTTTAACCGTAAAATAAGTTCCGGCTTCCAGCCGGCGTCCCCTCGAAAAGTCCGCGCCGGACATGCGGCGCCCTCCCTCCGGCTGCACCTCCAGAAGTCTCAGGCGGCCCCGGCCGGTGGCCACCAGTATTCCATCCCGATCCACCGCCAGGACCTCCCCGGGTTGGGACCAGGCGGGCTCCGATCCCCCCGAAACGGGTTGGGTCTTCCAGACTTTCAACAACACCCCCTCATACCACGTGTATGCGCCCGGCCAGGGGTTCATTCCCCGCACCAGGTCGTGGATCGCCCCGGCGTCCCTGCTCCAGGGAATCGCCCCGTCCGCGTTGGTCAGCTTCAGAGCGTAGGACGCCCGGCTCTCATCCTGCGGGGTGCGAGGCGCTTCCCCCCGCGTGATCGCCGCCAGGGTCTCCAGAAGCAAACCGGCCCCGGCCTCCGCCAGCCGGTCGTGCAGGGCGCCCACCGTGTCTTCATAGGTAATCGGCACCCTCCGCTGTAAAATAATATCCCCGGTATCCCAGCCTTCATCCAGGTAGATGGTGGTCACCCCCGTCTCCCGCCGGCCGTCGATGATCGCCCGGTGAATCGGAGCCGCCCCGCGATATTCCGGCAAGAGCGAGGCGTGTACGTTGATACACCCGAGGGGAGCCAGCGTCAAAAGCGGCGCGGGGATCTTTTGCCCGAACGCCACAACCACCATGGCCTCCGGCGCAAGCGCGCGCACGGCCTCAATGAAGGCCGGATCCGCCACCCGTTCGGGCTGGTGGACCGGCAAGCCCAATTTTAGTGCACAGGCCTTCACCGGCGAGACACCGGGTTTTTGCCCCCGCCCCCGCGGCCGGTCGGGCTGGGTTACCACGCCGGCGACGTCGTACCCGCCCTGTACCAACCTTTCCAGGCCCGGCACGGCAAAGTCCGGCGTCCCCAGGTAGATCACCCGCAGGGGCTGGACGGCGCCCCCTCTGCTTTTTATCATTTATTCTCCGGCTCCTTGACCTCGGCGGTCTCCTGGACTGGTTCCTGGCCCAGCCCGCTGGCCCTGTCTATAAACAGGATCCCGTCCAGATGGTCGATTTCATGCTGCAAAGCTCTGGCCAACAGCCCATGCCCTTCGATGCGAATGGGGCGCCCTTCCCCGCTTACGGCCTCCACCACCACATCCTCCGCCCTGGTCACGTAGCCGGTGACGCCCGGAATGCTCAAGCATCCTTCCACATCCGTCTGAGCCCCCTCCGAGTCCACAATGACCGGGTTTACAAGCTGCAAAAGCCCTTTCCCCGCATCAATCACCACGATCCGTTCGGAGATCCCGATCTGCGGAGCGGCCAACCCTACTCCGTCGGCCTCGTACAGCGTCTCCGCCATGTCTTTCAGCAACTTCTGGTGACGCTTGGTAAGCCGGTGCACGGGTTTGGCCTTCTCGCGCAGCACAGGCGCCCCAAGCCTGCAAATTTCCAGGATCGCCAATCTGCCTCCTCCAATCTCAAAGTAATGAAGTGGGCTGGACATCGATGCTGGCCGAGACTCCCGCCCCTTCCCGATACACCGCCAGCCGGCGCAAGCAACCTGTGACATCCTCACGCATCGCCGCCAGATCGACCCCTTTGCCAATGATCTGGTAGCGGAACTTCCCCCGCAGTTTGACCAGCGGCGCCGGCATCGGCCCAATCACCTCAAAATTGGGCCGGCCCAATTCCAATCGGAATCGTTCCGCGGCCCGGATCACCTCTTCTTCGGCCGCCCCGCTGAATGTAACCAGGATCAGGTCCGCATGGGGAGGATAGCCCAACTGCTTTCTATAGCCGATTTCCTTGTTGTAGAACCCCGGATAATCATGGCCCGCCGCGGCCTGGATGCTGAAATGCTCCGGGGAATAGGTCTGAACCACCACGGCGCCGCCAGAATCCCCGCGGCCCGCCCGGCCCGCCACCTGCGTGAGAAGCTGGAAAGTCCGTTCCGCCGCCCGGAAGTCGGGAAGATTCAACGCGGTGTCCGCCGTCACCACCCCCACGAGGGTGACCCGGGGGATGTCCAGCCCCTTGGCCACCATCTGCGTCCCCACCAGAATATCGTACTCGCCGCGGGAAAAAGCGCCCAGCAGGCGTCCATGCGAGCCCTTGCGGGTGGTGGTGTCGGCGTCCATCCGGACCACCCGCGCGCCGGGAAAGGCCGCCGCCGCCTCCTGCGCCACCCTTTCCGTTCCGATGCCGAAGTGGCGGATGTACCGGCTCCCGCAAACGGGACAGATCTGGGGCACCTCCCGGCTGTAGCCGCAATAATGGCATTGCAAGCGCCTGGCGTCCGCGTGATAGGTCAGAGAGACCTGGCAGTCCTTGCACCGGATCACGTGGCCGCACTCCCGGCACAGGTAAAACGAGGCGTAGCCGCGGCGGTTGAGAAAGAGGATCACCTGCTCCCGGCGGGCCAGCCGTTCCTGGATCCCATCCTGCAACAGGCGGCTGAAGATGGTCCGGTTCCCCTGCTTGAGCTCCTCCCGCATGTCCACCACCTGGACCTGGGGCAGCGGCCGCGCGCCAATCCGTTCGGGCAGGGAATAGTACCGGATCTTTCCGGATTGCGCCTTAAAGTAGGTCTCCAGGGAGGGAGTGGCGCTTCCCAGCACCACCACCGCCCGCTCCAACCTGCCTCTTTCCACGGCCACTTCCCGCAGGTGGTAACGGGGACTCTCCTCCTGCTTGTAACTGGTCTCGTGCTCCTCGTCCACCACAATCAGCCCGATGTTTTCCAGGGGAGCAAAGACAGCCGATCTGGCGCCCACCACCATCCGGACGGAACCTTCCCTGGCTCTCCGCCACTCGTCGAAACGCTCCCCCGCCGAAAGGCGGCTGTGCAGGACGGCCACGGCGTCGCCGAACCTCTGATGGAAGGCCCGGGCCATCTGGGGAGTCAGCGCAATCTCCGGCACCAGTACCAGAGCCCGGCGGCCCATGCGCAGGGCCTCGGACATCGCCCGCAAGTAAACCTCGGTCTTGCCGCTCCCCGTAACCCCATGGAGCAGCATGACCTGATGCCGCCCCGCCTGCAGCTCGGCGCGAATACCGGCCAGAGCCTCTTCCTGGGCGCCGGTAAGGACCACCGGTCCGGCCTGGCCTTCCGGACCCGGCGCCGGGCCCAGCGCTTCCAGGGGATTCCTCCGTCTTTCGACCGGTTCCAGGGTGACCAGCCGCTTTTCACGCAAGCCCCGGATCGCCCCCGGATCAACTCCGGCCAGGCGGGCCAGTTCCGCCACGGTGAACGCGGGCGGCTCCAGTGCAGCTTGCTCACCTGCAGCCTGTCCGGCTGCGGCTTGCTCAACCACAGCCTGTGCCTGAGATAAAAGGAAGTCCAAGACCCTGGCCTGCGCCCTGGAACGCCCGACCACCCCGGCCATCATTCTTTCCCGGAGATCGGCGGGGGCCGCGGCGCTAATCGCCTTGCTGAGCCTTACCACCTGGGCCACCCGCGGTTTGACCCTGGGCGACCGCCACACCGGCCTGAAAGTCGCCAGTCCCTTCTCCGCCAGGGTCTGCAAAATTCCCCCCACTCGGGAACCAAACTTTTCCACCAGTTCCTGCCTGTCCACCGGCTTGCCGGCGGCGGAGAGAAACGCCAGCACCTCCGCCTGCCTGGGCGCCGCCCGCCGGAGTTCGTCGAGCCCCGGTCCACCGGACCCACCCGTATCAACCGCGGCGCCCACATCGTCCACACCACCCGCACCTCCGGCCCCGGTGGCCGACCAGACCTCCGTCCCCTGGATCTCGATTCCGGCGGGCAACATGGCCCGGATGGCATCCAGCAAGGAGGAACAGTAAAACCCGGCGATCCATCTGGCCAATTCCACCATGGTGGGTGTCAACAGCGGCCCCGCATCCACCACCGCCAGGATCTCGCGGATCTCCCCCGGCGCCACCCCCGCGGTATCGGTGACGCCGACCACAAAGCCTTCCACCCGCCGGTGCGCAAAGGGCACCAGAACCCGGGATCCAACCTGCACCCCGCCAGCCAGGTTCGGCCCGATGCGGTAATGAAAAGAACGGTCCAGGGCCTGGGCCGGTACATTGACAATGACCTCGGCGAACTCCTGCATCCGTCCCATCCCCCACTTAGATCAACAAGGCGGAGCACCTTCTCTGCCCCGCCCACTGGTCAGCGTCCGCCGGAGAGCGCCAGGACTCTATCCAGGATCCGGTCGGCAACCTCCCGCTTGCTCAGCACCGGAAGCGACTCAATTTCGCCATTGGCGGCCACCAGATGCACCACATTGGTATCCCCCGCAAAACCGGCCCCTTCCTGGGTAATGTCGTTGGCCACAATCAGATCCGCATTCTTCTTGCGGAGCTTCTCCCGGGCGTATTCGAGGATATTGTTGCTCTCCGCCGCAAAGCCGACCAGGATCTTCCGGCCCTTCCTCTGGCCAAGCGCCGTCAGGATATCCGGATTTTTTACCAGGGTCACGGTGAGTTCCCCCTGATCCTTCTTAATCTTCACCGGGCTGGCCTCCGCCGGCCGGTAGTCACCCACCGCCGCGGCCTTGATCACCACGTCGGCCGCGGGAAATTCCTCCATAACGGCCCCGTACATCTCCAAAGCCGACTCCACCTTCCGGACCCGGGCGCCCGGCGGCGGCGGCAATTCACCGGGTCCCGAGATCAGCACCACCTGCGCCCCCCTGGCCAGAGCCGCCTCTGCGACGGCATAGCCCATCTTGCCGGTGGACGCATTGGTGATGAACCTGAAAGGATCCAGCCGTTCTCTGGTCGCACCGGCGGTAACCAGAATGGTCTTTCCCAAGAAATCCCTCCGGCGGGCAAGCAACGCCTCCCCCGCCGCCAGGATCTCCTCCG